>CAJJAJ010000011.1 GCA_905182225.1 uncultured Aquiluna sp. | reverse complement strand
CAGACGGCGACGTTCGCGCTCAGAAAGTCCGCCCCAAATACCGAATCGCTCGTCATTTTGTAGTGCGTACTCTAGGCACTGAGACCTAACCGAACATTGCGAGCAAATCTTTTTGGCGTCTCTAGTGGATCCGCCCTTTTCGGGGAAGAAAGCTTCCGGATCGGTTTGTGAACAAAGAGCATCCTCTTGCCAGCCGAGGGGGTTTCCCTCAGAATCGCCATAGCCGCCGGCTACCCCGAGACGGAGCACATCTACGAACCAGTTGGTAGGCACTTGACCGCGCTGTTCCATGATCGTTCCCCTATCTCAATAAATCTATTGATGTAATTACATCGTTGTAAGTATGTCGCTGTCAAGTCGAACAATTTGCCAAATTTCCTTTTTGTTCATAAACCCTCAAGGTAGCCTTTAGGCATGAAGCTTCTTTTGACGGGGGGCGCCGGCTACATCGGCTCTCATGTTGCCGCGCTGGCTGAGCGCGAGGGTCACTCCGTGACGATCGTCGACGACCTATCAACAGGCATAGCCAACAGAATCCCTAGGCCCGTGGTGGACATTAACCTCGCGTCTACAGAATCAGTCGAGAGGCTCTCGAGGCTGATGCGAGAAACTGAATTCGACGCGGTCATCCACTTAGCGGCCAGAAAGCAGGTTGGGCAATCGGTAGAGATTCCCGAGCAATACTTTTTGGATAACATCGGCGGACTAGCTAATCTTCTGCTCGCAATGCGGGAACACGATGTGAAAAAGTTGGTGTTCTCTTCCTCCGCTGCAACCTACGGAATGCCCACCCTCGATTTAGTCGACGAAGACTACCCCGGCGTGCCAATAAACCCCTATGGACAGACCAAACTGGCTGGGGAATGGATGGTCAAAAACGCAGCTGCCTGGGGCCTCAGGGGTGTAAACCTGCGGTATTTCAACGTGGCTGGGTCTGAGTCCAAAAAGCTCGCAGATACTGCCGAACTAAACCTAATTCCGATTGCCATAGCTCAGCTGAAGCGTGGAGAGCAGCCAATTGTCTTCGGAACCGACTACCCGACACCAGACGGCAGTTGCATAAGAGATTATGTTCACGTCGAGGATCTGGCAAAAGCCCATCTGATGGCGGTGGGCTACCTAGATAGGCCTGTTCAGGAGTTTGCAACCTTCAATGTGGGCACAGGCCAAGGAGCATCAGTGCTCGAGGTTCTCGAGGAACTTAGAGAAGCATCGGGGATTGAATTTGAAGAAGTGCTAGCCGACCGCCGACCAGGTGACCCACCTAGGTTGGTAGCCAACACAAACCGCATTGAAAAAATGCTGGGGTTCAAGGCGTCGTTTGGCTTGAAAGAAATTGTAAAATCCGCATGGGATGCGGCTAACTAGGAACTCTTAGCACCTGACCGATCCGAATAAAATTCGAATTATTGATTCTATTTAGCTTGGCCAGAGCCGAAGAGGAAACTCCAAGCTTTCTGGAAATACCCCAAATTGTGTCGCCGGAAACTACGGTGTAAGTTTTTTCCACTTCCGGCTCTTCTGGCTCCTGGGCTTGAGCAACATTCGTGTTGTCAGTCGAGGTTGGGATCTTTAGAAGTTGGCCAATTGAAATTCGGTTTGGATTCGAGATTGAATTAAAGCTTTGCAGAGCCGAGCTGGAAATTCCAAACTTCGACGCTATGCGCAGAAGTGTGTCCCCTGACTGCACTCGGTACTCGACGACTGTCGCGGTCGGTTCTGGTTCAGGGGTTGGTTCCGGCTCCTCCGCGACATCCGGTGCCGGTGCGGGCTGGCTTGTTTTGCCTGACTTTGGAATTCTGATGAGCTGGCCAATTGATATTCGGTTTGGGTTCGAAATTGAGTTGTACGCCTGCAACGCAGCTGTTGTCACGGAAAATTTCGCTGCAATTTTGTTCAAACTATCGCCCGAAACAACTCGGTATTGGATCTCAGTATCCCCCTCGACCTCGGAATCAGTAACTGATTCCGTTGGTGAACCAGCTCCTGGCTTCGGAGTACTTTCAGGGGTCGGTTCCGGCTCAACCTGAATGACTTCAGGGACCGTTCCCACAAAAGTAAGTTCGCCGAAATCTCCAGCCGGTATGCCCTCCAAGGACGCCAGCTCAACGGTTGCCGGGGCGGTTCCTGCAGTTGGTATCCGGTCGGAAAAGTAGTTGGTCGCCTGGATGTAGCCGGGACCGTCGCCCCGAAGTCGTGCAAGGTGCCCCCAAGAGGACACTCGCAGCTTGGTGCCGTCCTGAATCAAGTAAATAATTCCGCTATTTGTCCGAATAAACTGCCCAACCGAGCGGGTTGAAAGCTGAAGGGCAGCGCAGGTATTCGTGGAGAGTGGGTAGACACTGCCTGGGAACTCTGCGGCAGCTCCTGGCGAAGTCGGGTAGAGGATTCCGCGATCCAACAGGTAGACCGCACCGTTGCACTGAACCTTGCCGGAAGTAAACCCGGTCCGAGTTTCAAGGCCAGCAATATCAGAGCTACTGATGGTGAAAGTCTTAGATTTCGAAACGCTAGTCGCCTGAGCGGAAGATGCCAGCTTGATTTTATTTGTCAGATCGTCTACCAAATAAAGAGCTGAGGAGGAACTCGACTTCACTATCGCGCCAGGCGCAATAGCTTCTCCCACTTTCTCAAGCGTGTTGATTGCGGACTGCGGCAACTCGATCACTTTTGGCTGACCTATTAGGGACAGAAACATGCCAATCATGTTCTTGTCGCTGGATATTCTTCGCTCCGCTGACTGAACGAAGTAAGAAAACTTGTTGCCTGCGGAGGTAACAACAGCCGGAGCGGCCAGCGCTGCATTGACGGTTGGCATTTTGGCCAAGAAGGCCTCGGAAACAGTCACTATTTGATCGGTCCAGTTTTCAGGATCCGTCACTGGAAGCTTTCCGGCGGATGTGATCACAAAGGTTTGTCCGGACTCGCTGGCGACAAATCCCCTGATCTGGTCTGGGACCAGCGTCGACTCAATCGCTTGAAAATCGATCGCCGAAGGCGCCTGATCAAACCACTTGGAAAGTCCAGTCGAAGTAAGCAGGGAAGAATTTAGAAGGTAAGTCTTACCCCCGGACGCGATGGCCATTTGTGCGCTGCCAGCGACGGTAAACATGACCGACTCGGATGCCAACGCGGCTCCGGGTGAGACTGAAACCAGTTGTTCTATGGTCATTGGAGTCGCGCTTATTGCTTGTCCGCCAACGGTCTGTAATGCGAGATCATCGACCACCACTCGAGAGCTAGCGTTCTCGATCCAGTAGCGGTTGCCATCCTCGGTCTGCACCAAGCGGGTAAGAGCGCCGCCGTCAACAAAGGTATTGAGCTGAAGGAAACTTAGTGAGATAGTGACGTCGCAATTTGCGCCAAACTGAGCAGCTATCTGGCAATCCGCGACCGAGTACTTAATGCCATCTACTAGTAAGAATTTCGCTCCCGAATCGGAATCCGAGACAAGCTGCGTGGCCTCACCGCTAGTCGTAAAGCTCTCCAGGTAAGCGGAAGAGATTTCGCCGATAGGGCCCAGCGGCCTTAGTGCGGCAAGCAGCCTAGAGTCGCTAACCAAGAATTTCTTGTCGTTCACGATCAAGAATGTCTCTGTCCCAGCGGCCTGCAGAAGATATCCGCCACCAATGGGTGAGCCAAACCAATCGTGGTAGTAGCGCCAGAAATTTCTGTTGCCGTAGGCAGAACAGCTGTCGCCCGACCCATACATGTTGTTCAAAGCCGCCTGGTTGGGAGTGTAAGGCGTGTAGTAATAGAGGTTAGCTGTTGCCTGGTTTTTCAGCTCAAAGCTTTTGGTTCCACAAGATGACTTGGGGTTGTAGCGCATTGAAACAGTGCGTCCTGGCTTCCAGTAGGTAAAGGAGCCCTCTGGGTTTCCGTACCATCGAAGCTGTTTAGCCGCTCGATAGAGCTGGTTGAACAGCCCAACGTAGACCTTTCCACAAATTCCTGGATCAGAATCCGGGCAACCAAAACCCATTGCCGCGCGGTACATGTACGAGGTTGGTTTAGTAGAAGTAACTAATCCCTGCTCCTTCTGAAGCTTGGTGATCAAAACTTTTGGGTTAATTCCACAGGCCACGGCAACCGCGTAGATGACCTCGGCAGCACTAGCCGCGGGGTTCGCAGGAATAGCCGAACAAGGTCCGACCTCGATCAAAGTACTGGCTGGAACGTCTGGGATCTCAGTCTTGATGCTCTTTAGGCAATCTATGGCAGGGTCAGTGGATCTGCAGTCGACGACTCTGGAATCCAAAAACTGCTGAATGTCGGCCACCGACATGGAGCCGAAATCAAAAAATACACTGTCGCTAATGATTAGTCCCGGATCAAAGGCGCTGCCCGGGGGTGCAGCCTGCGCTGGGGCGACAGCAATCGGCATAGCGACTAGCCCGAAAATAGCCATAAGGGAGGCAGTAAATAGCCCAACGAGCTTTTTGAACACTATGGAATCACCACCGAGTTAGCGGCAGATGTGCCGAGGTGAAATTCTGACTCATATTTGACGGACACGATTCCAGAACCAGAGGGCAGCTCAGAAAGCGGAAATTCAATTGGGAAGCATTGGGTGTAGTCAGAGGCCGACTGGGCTGAAACCTTGACGGTTTTTTCAATGTCCGATCCGATAAACCTCATGGTGCAGGTACCACTGGACTCGGTAATGCCCGGCACCTGTGCTACAACTTCAAGCATCCCGGTGTCGGAATAGGCTTCGGCAATCAAGATCACCACGTCGACGGGCAGCTGGTTTACGACCGGTTCTGAAGTTTCGGTCTCGTCGGGGGTTGCTGAGGCTGTTGGTTCTTCCGAAGCTTCCGGTTCAGCCGAAGGCTCTGTTTCCTGATTGGTCTCAATAGTCACTACAGGCTCTTCAGGCAAAGCCGTGGCACCCCAATTTGGGTAGAAAACACCGCAACCGGAAAGCACCAGGGAAGCAAAAATCAGGCTTGCACCAACAAATAATTTGCGCATAGCTAACCTCCCAGACACCTTCAACCTTAGGTTGAGATGCTCCAAATGGGCTGAGCGTTATCGCGTTTTGAGCAAATGTAAGTCGGCTGAGAATTAGCTAATTAAAGACTTTTTTTCAAGCTTTGATTCTTTTGCTCAACTTGCTCTGCAATCGATGCTCGGTACGCATCAAGCTTTGCTCCTAATGCTGGTGTCGATACAGCCAAAATTCTTAGGGCAAGCAGTCCGGCGTTTTTGCCTCCGTCAATCGAAACGGTAGCTACCGGAACCCCGGCCGGCATCTGAACGATGGACAGCAGCGAGTCCATGCCGTCTAGGTTCCCCAAACTAACCGGTACGCCGATTACTGGAAGTGAGGTCATCGAGGCAATCATGCCGGGTAGATGGGCGGCACCTCCGGCACCCGCGATAATCACTTTGATGCCGCTATTGCTCGCGTTCTTTGCCCAGGCGAGCATCTTTTCAGGCGTCCTGTGAGCGCTGAGAACCTCTACTTGAGCGTCAAGACCAAACTCCACAACTACGCTGTTCGCCTGCTCCATGATTCGCCAATCCGAATCCGATCCCATAACTATCGCGATTTCTGCCATGTAGTTTTCTCCCTAGTTCTCAGCTTTACTTTATGCGCTAATCGGCTTTATACAGAAGTTCTGCGGCTTCATGACAAGCCGCCAATAGCTCACGATGATTTTGACCCATAGCAGTAACGTGCCCCATTTTTCGACCCTGACGTGGTGCCTTTTGGTAGGAGTGAAATTTCAGATGCGGAAACTTCGCCATTGCGACGGCATAGTTTTCAACCAGTGTGTTCTTCGAGTCCACGCCAAGTAGGTTTACCATCACTGAGCCGCCAGCCACCAACTCCGTATCTCCTAGGGGGAGATCCAATACCGCCCTTAGATGCTGTTCGAATTGACTGGTTTTAGAACCCTCAATTGAGAAATGACCCGAATTATGGGGGCGCATTGCCAGCTCGTTTACCAAGAGTTCCCCGCTTGCGGTTTCGAACATTTCTACTGCCATCACTCCGACAACCTCTAAGCCTTGGGCAATCTGGTTTGCTATTTCCTTCGCACCCAAGCTGTCCACAGGACCCGGGGCGGGAGCAATAACTTCCAAGCAGACACCGTCTTTCTGAACAGTCTGGACGGTGTCCCAGGATCGCAGTTCTCCCGATGGGTTTCGCGAAATTAGCTGTGCAAGCTCTCGGACAAATGGCACTTTTTGTTCGCAGAGCAACGCCCCGCCAAACTGCTCAATATCTTTTAGCCAATCGGAGACCTCAGATGTTTGGCTAATGACCCTCACGCCCTTGCCGTCGTAACCACCGATTGGGGTTTTCACGACAATCTCCGGGCCATTGGCCTCGATGAATTTGTCGATATCGGCGGCGGCCTCAACCGCCGCCCAGATCGGCACTGGAAGATTCAAGTCAGTAAGGACGGTTCTCATGGCCAGCTTATTTTGAGCAAAATGCAGGGAAGCCGGCCCCGGCCTGACTTTTACACCCGTGGCGACGAGTTTTTCCAACACTCCCGTCGGAACATGCTCGTGATCGAATGTTATGACATCCACCGTCGCAGCAAATCTGGCTAGTTGATCGAAATCCGTATAATCGCCAACTTGAGTGGTTGCGTAGCGAGCGGATGAGCCTTCTTGCTCAGCAAACACTTTCAGTTCCACACCCATTGCTATTGCAGCCGGTTGCATCATTCTGGCAAGCTGACCGCCGCCTATTACTCCAACCGTTGGCATATCTCTCCCACCTAATAACTCTAGCTTCGCAGATGCCAAACGTCAGCCGCTGCCAAAGCCACCGGTTCCGGGGTTTCAATAATCAACCTTCCGGTTTCATCAATTGCGACAGCAACCCCGTATAAGTTCTTACCGCCTGGCAATTCAGCTCTGACCCTTGTGCCCAAAGTTCCGCAGCGAGTCAGAAGCTCGGCCTGAAATTGGGCGATGGCGGTTTCGGGGTCTTCGGTGAGGCGGGACCAGTAGCTTTTTAGTTCAGCTGCGATCGCAAAGAGCAATTCAGCCTTCTCCATTTTTAGCCCGAGCTCCTCGAGCGACGTTGCAGTGTCCGGGGAGTGTTCCTGCGGCTTGATGTTTATTCCGATGCCCAAGACCACCGTATTTATATCAATCATCTCGGCCAAGATTCCAGAGAGCTTCTTGCCGTCAACCAACAGATCGTTTGGCCACTTTAAGCTGACGATCAGTCCGTGTTTTTCCAGAGCCGAACCAAGAGCAAGACCAGCCATGATTGTTATCCAGTCGGTCTGACGCTGGTTTGTGGGTCTAAGCAGTATTGAAACGGCCAGCGACTTCCCGGCTTCGGTCACCCAGTTTCGTCCCAGCCGGCCTAGTCCTGCGGTCTGCTTATCAGCGGTGACTGCGAAAAGTTCCGGGGTGTCAGAGTCAAGTCGCCGTAAGAGTTCCTTATTGGTCGAATCAACCTCCGCAAGCTCGACAAGGCCGGCGAACTGCCCCTTAGAAATTGAAGAATCCATCCCCTAGATAATACCCACAGGGTCTAATTGTAGGTATCAGAGACACAACCGCTAGTTTCGTTGTATGAACTATGCAAGATAGGTTCGTTCAAGACCGATAAAGTTAGGCAGACGCATAAGGGGCACACGTGGCTGAGAAACCAGATCTATCTACCACCGCAGGTAAGTTGGCTGACCTCCGTCAGCGCTACCACGAGGCAGTACAGGCCTCTGGCGAGGCTGCTGCAGTCAAGCAGCACGCGAAAGGTAAGAACACTGCTCGCGAGCGCATAGAGATGCTTCTTGACCCGGGCTCATTTGTTGAGCTGGACGAATATGTCAGACACCGCTCGACTGCCTTTGGCATGGATTCAAAGCGCCCCTACGGAGACTCAGTTGTAACTGGAGTAGGAACAATTCACTCCCGTCAAGTGGCGGTTTATTCTCAGGACTTCACTGTATTCGGTGGCTCACTCGGTGAGACGGCTGGAAACAAGATCATAAAAGTGATGGAGCTTGCGATAAAGACCGGTGTTCCCCTGATTGGAATACTGGACTCGGGTGGAGCCAGAATTCAGGAGGGTGTAATTGCCCTAGGCAAATACGGCGAGATATTTCGTCTCAACACCATGGCCTCTGGGGTAGTCCCCCAGATTTCTCTTGTCATGGGACCGGCTGCAGGTGGAGCGGTCTATTCACCAGCGCTCACTGACTTTGTCGTCATGGTGGATAAGACATCCAACATGTTTGTAACGGGCCCCGATGTAATCAAAACTGTGACCGGTGAAGATGTTGGGATGGAAGAGCTCGGTGGCGCCAGAACTCACAATGAAACCTCTGGAGTTGCTCATTACCTGGCTGACAACGAGCAAGACGCAATCGACTTCGTGCAGTCACTCGTTGGCTACTTGCCGGAAAACAACCTCTCAGAGACGGTGACCTACCAATCCGAGTCCGAACTTGAAATCACCGAAGCAGACCGGCGTCTGAACCAAGTGATCCCTGACAGCCCAAATCAGCCATATGACATGAAGGTAATTATTGAGTCCCTGGTCGATGAGGGCGAATTCTTAGAAATTCAGCCGCTCTTCGCCCCCAACATTCTCATTGGCTTTGCGCGCATTGACGGCAACTCAGTTGGCATTGTTGCCAATCAGCCGATTCAAATGGCTGGGACCCTGAACATTGATGCCGGTGAAAAAGCAGCTAGATTCGTAAGATTCTGCGATGCCTTCTCGATTCCAATCCTTACCTTGGTTGATGTGCCGGGATACCTACCTGGAACCGATCAAGAGTGGGCTGGAGTAATTAGACGTGGGGCCAAACTGCTCTACGCATATGCCGAGGCAACGGTTCCCCTAGTGACAGTCATCACCAGGAAGGCCTATGGCGGGGCTTACATCGTCATGGGTTCAAAGCAGCTCGGTGCCGACATAAACCTTGCCTGGCCAACAGCAGAGATTGCTGTCATGGGCGGTCAGGGTGCCGTGAACATTCTGTTTAGAGACAAGATCAAAGAGGCCGAAGAGCAAGGTTTAGATATTGCCCAGGTGCGAGACCAACTTGCCAAGGAATACACCTACAACGTTGCCAACCCATTCCTGGCAGCAGAGCGCGGTGAACTGGATGGCATTATCGAACCGGCCGCCACTAGATCCGCCATCGTTAGAGCGCTTAGAGCTCTAAAAACAAAGCGAGCAAACCTGCCTCCCAAGAAGCACGGAAACATCCCACTTTGATGCGCCAATATTCCGAACCCGAAATACAAGCTCTCATCGAAGCTAAAGGCGGCGGCGAGCACGATCAAGCTGCAGCGATAGCGGTTGTGACTCAGTCGATTATCGAATCAAGACGCCTAGGTCGGATTGCAACAGGGACACCAAAATCCTCTTGGAACCTTGGCAACGGTCAGCTTCGCGGTCAACACATTGGCAACTGGGTAAACGAGTTTCGTAAATAATTCCTTACTCAAAATCTTCGACCTATAAGTCCTAGCTCCAACTCGGGCCGAAAAGATATCAGAGTCTTAGAAAAACATCTTCACTTGTCGCGCTCGGGTCAGATGCAAAGAGGCTTACAGTCCAAGACTCTCCAGCCACACTGCGAATTACGACTTTTCCGGTTTTGATTTCACTCACGGTCTGCGCCAGTACTTTGAAGATTCTGCTCTTTTTCTCCTCATCCAACAAGTCGATTCCTCCATCGTCGGCGATGCTGTAAATCAAGACTGCACTTCCCGCAGCGACCAGCTGAGATACGTTCTCCGTGACCAGTGAGCCGTCTGCCAAGGAAAGATCCATGACCACGACTTGGCACTCAAGGCCATTAATTTTGGAAATTATTTCCGGAACGGTTGCGGCTTCTCTGACTAACCGCAGGTCGCTGTCTTCACACATTCCAGCAAAGCCGAGTCGTACCGCCTCGTGATCGTCGACGATTGCAACTGTTATGTTGGAAGCTATTACTGACAAAGTCCCCATAGCAATAACTTAGCGCGCCAGTGCCACAACCGTTTCGAAGTGGTGAGTATGAGGGAAAATATCAAAGGCCCGCATAGCCTTCACTTTGTAGCCAGCATCACCGAGAGTCTTTAGGTCTCGAGCGAGCGCAACCGGGTCGCACGCTACGTAAATCATGTTTCTTGGGCTTAAGCGAATTAGCTGTTCGACAACTTTGTTGGCGGCCCCCGAACGAGGTGGGTCGAGAATAATAGTGTCGAAGGTCCCCGCGGTCTGAGATCTTAGAAATTTCAGAACATCAGCCTGATGGAAGCGAAGGTTATCTAGATCGTGAGACGACCGCTCCCCGTCGGCAATTGCTTGCTTGGAGGACTCGACGGCCAAGAATTTAGCTCCGTCAAACTGCGCGCTCAAGGTCGCGCTAAATAAACCTGCACCTGAGTAAAGATCTAGGTTTTGCTTTTCAGGATCAAGATTGAGCAATTTTGCGAATTCGCTAACGCAGGAAGTCAAGAGCTCTGGGCCCTTGAGATGTGCCTGCCAAAACGAGCCTGGGCTTAGTCGGAAAGTTCTTCCAGCAACCCGTTCGATAAGTTGCTGGTCACCGTTTACTTTTTTGTCGATCAGCCACTGGCTATTGCCAGTATTGCTGGCGGCGATTTTTATTTTGTCAACGCCGTTGAAGTTTTTTAGATGCAGGCCTAGTTCTTCTATTTCCTTTAAGGCCAGTGGTAAATCGCGCGTGAAGACAATTTCATTAGTGCGAATTTTTGACGGACCTGCGGTTCCAGACTCATCAACATTCAGCTGAACTCGAGTGCGGTAGCGAAGCCCTTGATTCTCCTGATCACCGGGAGCGGCTTCGACGACGACCTCAGACTCGATTCCCGCCATGCGAGAAAGAACTTCCTGAAGCACTTGTGTCTTTAGCACTCGCTGAAAAGAAAGCTCAATGTGTCCAAATTCGGCACCACCGGCACCCTTTAGGGCTGCCTTCCAGAAGTGCTTCACCCTATGTTCGGATTCCTCCAGGACGTCAACGGTCTCGGCTCTTAGGAAGCTCTTGGTGTCCTGGACAACTTTTGCCTCGACCAGTTCTCCGGGTATGGCTCCGGAAACGAACACCACTTTCGAGTCGTGTCGAGCAATAAAAACTCCCCCGTGGGCAACTTTTTCTATTTTCAGCTTTAGCATCACATGCACAGTGTTCCACAGCTAACCTGATTATCGTGATCGATTTCGTACTTGCCTCAACTTCTCCTGCCAGAAAGAAGCTCCTTTCTGAGGCTGGCATCAAATTTCGCGACCTTGCTCCGGGTGTTGACGAAGACCAAATGGTTGAACAGTTCGCCCCGCAAACGCCAAACGAGCTAACCGAGCTGCTGGCTAAAGCAAAGGCAGAGGCAATTGCAGCCACAGAAACGACTGCACTGGTCCTGGGCTGCGATTCCGCACTCTTTTTCGAAGGCCAGATACTCGGGAAGCCTCTGGAGTCTGGCGTTGCAATCGAGCGCTGGAAATCCATGCGAGGTAAGTCTGGTTGGCTGCACTCCGGACATCACCTGATTGATGCTCAAAACAACCACGCAATCTCGCTGGTTACTAGCACCGAGGTTTTCTTCGCAGACCTTTCGGACCGGGAGATTGAAATCTATGTTGCTACAAAGGAACCTCTGCAGGTGGCCGGTGGCTTCACAATTGATGGGCTAGGTGGCGCTTTTGTCGAGCGCATCAATGGCGATTACCACACTGTGGTTGGCCTATCGCTCGTGGGGCTTAGAAAAATGATGGGTGAGCTTGGGCTCGATTATCAATCTCTCTGGAGGTAACAGAGACGAATAGTTGATTTTTTTGTAGGTTGAGCATAAACAGCCATCCCAATGAGCCAATAAGCTTCCAACTATGACCGAGCGCAAGATTTCTAAAGTACTAATAGCCAACCGTGGCGAAATCGCGGTCAGAGTTATCCGAGCAGCCAAAGACAGCGGCATCATGACCGTGGCGGTCTATGCGGACTCCGACCGCAATGCGCTGCACGTGAAGCTGGCCGATGAGGCCTATGCCCTCAACGGCGAGAGTGCTGCAGAAAGCTATTTGGTAATCGAGAAAATACTTTCAGCAGCAAAAAGAAGCGGCGCCGACGCAATCCACCCCGGTTACGGATTTCTATCCGAAAATGCTGAATTTGCAAAAGCCGTGGTTGACGCTGGCCTAATTTGGATTGGCCCGGATGGTCAGTCGATCACGTCCCTAGGTGACAAGGTGTCCGCGCGAAAGATCGCTGAATCTGTCGGGGCTCCAATGGCCCCCGGGACGTTGAACCCGGTAGAAACTGTTGCCGAAGTAGAAGAGTTTGTTGCAATCCATGGGCTTCCGGTTGCCATAAAGGCAGCTCACGGTGGTGGTGGTAGAGGCATAAAGATTGTTAGAGAGTCCTCCGAGATTGCAGAGCTTTTCGAATCTGCCACCCGCGAAGCAATCGCGGCATTTGGTCGCGGGGAATGCTTCTTGGAAAAATACCTCGAGAAACCGCGTCATGTGGAAACACAGTGTCTTGCCGATTCTCACGGAAATGTCGTGGTGGTTTCTACTAGAGACTGTTCACTTCAGCGCAGACATCAGAAGCTGGTTGAAGAAGCTCCGGCTCCGTTTTTGACTAAAGAGCAAGAAGTAATTTTGTACGAGGCATCAAAAGCCATCTTGAAAAAAGTCAACTACGTCGGTGCTGGCACCTGTGAGTTTTTGATCTCGCAAGATGGAACCATTTCTTTCCTCGAAGTAAACACACGACTACAGGTCGAGCACCCGGTCTCCGAAGAAGTGACTGGCATCGATCTCGTCCGCGAACAGTTCTTTATCGCAGAAGGAAAGAAGCTTTCCTTCTCGGACCCGGAAATTCGTGGCCACTCGATTGAATTCAGGATCAATGGCGAGGATGCTGGCAATGGTTTCTTGCCTGCTCCCGGCCCAATCCACCAGTTCATAGCCCCCTCGGGCCCAGGCGTCAGGGTTGATTCTGGAGTAGTTTCTGGAGACGTTATTTCCGGCAAGTTTGACTCGATGATGGCGAAGTTGATTGTAACCGGCAAAGACCGCACTGAAGCTCTTGCAAGATCTCGCAGGGCACTAGCCGAAATGCAGGTTCTCGGGCTGCCAACCGTCCTTCCCTTCCATCGGGCAATAGTTGACAACGAGGCTTTCATCGGCGACGAGTCAACCTTTGGGATTTTCACCCGCTGGATCGAAACTGAGTGGAACAACACCATCGAACCGTGGTCAGGATCGCAGGAACAAATCCCGGAGCCAGAACCACGCCATGAAATTGTTGTGGAGGTTGCTGGAAAACGCCTTGAGGTCTCGGTTCCTAAGCGATTACTGGTGGGTGAAATCGGCTCGGCTCAGGGCCATGCTCCCAAGCGCGCAGCCTCTTCTAATGTCTCAGGTCACACCGGCGCCAAAGGCAATCTACTGCTAGCTCCCATGCAAGCAAGCGTTGTGAAGGTGGCGGTCAGCGTTGGCGACACAATAGAAAAGGGCGACCTAGTAGTAATTCTGGAAGCGATGAAGATGGAGCAACCGCTAACCGCCCATCGCTCAGGAAAGATTAAGCAAATAGGCGTGGCCGTCGGAGATACTGTTTCGGCCGGGA
>CAJJAJ010000010.1 GCA_905182225.1 uncultured Aquiluna sp. | reverse complement strand
TAAATCTTTCTAACCTGAACCCTTTGAACCCTGTGTCCCTCGCCTTTTTGCATTACGAGGGTGGCCCTTGATCTAGTCGGTTCGATGTTTTGCTCCAAGTTTGGAAGATTTATGTCTCTCCAGAAGCCGGCCGCTCTAGCGATAGCTTGTTCTTTGGTTAGTTCAGTGGTTAATTGGTGGAAGTAGGATCTCGGATTTAGAAATGCCGTTTCCCAAAGTTGGTCAAACCTTGACAGATACCACTCCTTGATTGTTCCCGGATTCGCGTCTATGTAGATGCTGAAATCAAAATAGTCGCTCAGCGCAACTTCTTGCCCGGCAGAAGGCGGCTGCAAGACGTTTAGCCCCTCCACGATTAGAACGTCTGGAGTACTGATTGTCGCGAATTCGTCGGGGACGATGTCATAGATCAGGTGGTCATATACCGGGGCAGCAACCCCCGTCTTTCCTGATTTTATGTCTGCGATGAACTGCAACAATCTTTTGCGGTCGTAGCTTTCGGGGAAGCCCTTTTTGGCAAGTAGCCCGCGACGCTCTAATTCTGCATTCGGATACAGGAAGCCGTCGGTGGTGACCAGCTCGACTTTCGGAGTCCCCTCCCACCTTGCCATCAGTTCTCTAAGTAACCTTGCGGCGGTTGATTTCCCAACCGCAACAGACCCGGCGATTCCAATTATGAAGGGTGTTCTTTGGGCTCTTGCACCATAAAAACCTTCGGTTTTTCGGTGAAGGGCCTGCGTAGAGGTGGCGTAGAGAGATAGCAGGTGGCTAACAGGAAGATAGACCTCCGCGACTTCCTTTATGTCAAGAAAATCACCTAGACCGCGCAGCTTTGTGATCTCTTGTTCGGTCAGCGGTAGTTGAGTTGCGTTTCCCAGCTCAGCCCAATCGGCTCGCTCTATGGCGAGATATGGGGAAAGGCTGTCGGTGCCGTGCGCTGTGCTCACAAGGGCCTATTCTGCCCTAGAATTGGGGCTCATGTGCGGAATAGTTGGCTATGTTGGAACGGGGTCAGCTCTCGAGGTTCTAATCGGAGGCCTACAGCGATTGGAATATCGCGGCTATGACTCGGCCGGCATCTCGCTTATATCTGGAGCCAATGGACTGGAAACGCGAAAGCGCGCCGGCAAAGTCGCAGTGCTTGTCCAAGAGTTAGAGGAAAATCCAATAGCCGATTCGAACATTGGAATCGGACACACAAGATGGGCGACCCACGGTGCTCCAACCGATGGCAACGCTCACCCTCACATCGGTGGAACTCACCAGAAATTGTCACTCATCCATAATGGAATTATTGAAAACTTTTCTTCTCTAAAAAAGGATCTAGTCAGTCGTGGTGTCACCTTTGCATCGGAGACGGACAGCGAGGTTGTTGCTCACCTAGTGGCAATCGAATATGGCAAGTCAAACGATCTAACAGCTGCGTTTAGGCAAGTGGTGAATCTTCTAGAAGGCGCGTTCACGCTTTTGTGCGTGCACGAGGATAGCCCAGACTTGGTTCTAGCAGCCAGGAGAAACTCACCCCTAGTAATTGGCTTGGGAGACGGCGAGAACTTTTTGGGCTCCGATGTCGCAGCTTTTGTTGAGCACACCAAGCAAGCTGTTGCGGTTGGTCAAGATCAAATAGTTGAGCTACGCAAGGATTCAGTTTTGATTACAGACTTCCACGGCAAGCCAGTTGAAATGGAAAGCTTCGAGGTTAGCTGGGATGCTACCGCGGCCTCCAAGGGCGGCTGGCCATCGTTTATGGCGAAGGAGATTGCTGATCAGCCTCAGGCGGTTGGTGACACTTTGATGGGTCGAATTGCCTCGGACGGCTCCGTGAATCTCGCCGAAATGCAGGGGCTTGACCAACTTTTTAAAGTGGAGCGGATAATTTTCGTGGCGTGCGGAACCGCAGCTTATGCCGCGGAGGCCGCTAAGTACGCAATTGAAAAATGGGCGCGGATTCCGGTCGGCGTTGAGCTCGCACACGAGTTTAGATATCGTGATCCGGTTATCGATTCAAAAACGCTAGTCATTGCAATGAGTCAGTCGGGGGAGACTATGGACACCCTCATGGCCGTTCGTCACGCAGTTGAGAGTGGGGCGAAGGTGCTGGCGGTTTGCAATACGCAGGGCGCAACTTTGGCAAGGGAAGCTCACGCGACGATTTACACTCATGCCGGACCAGAGGTGGCAGTTGCGTCAACCAAGGCCTTTACTGCTCAGGTGACAGCGGGTCAACTGGTTGGACTAGTCCTTGCTTGGCAGCGTAAAAGCATGCCCGAGGCGGAATTGAAAAAAATCGGGCTCGAGCTACTTACTCTGCCAAGAAAAATAAAGGAAGTCCTGGAATCAATTTCGGAGATTGGCGAGCTGGCCAAGAGTTACTCAAAGGCTAGTTCGGTTTTGTTTTTAGGGAGAAATATCGCTTTCCCGATCGCTTTAGAAGGTGCACTGAAACTGAAAGAGCTGGCGTATATACACGCCGAGGGTTTTGCAGCCGGAGAACTTAAGCACGGGCCAATTGCCCTGATTGAAGAGGGTCAGCCAGTTATCGTAATAGTTCCATCTCAAAAAGGCGAGGGCTCACTGCACGCCAAGGTGGTTTCCAATATTCAAGAAATAAAGGCTCGTGGAGCTCGCGTCATAGCAATTGCCGAGGTGGGTGATTCTGAGGTTGCTAGTTTTGCCGATGAGGTTTTCTTCATTCCAGAAACCATGCCACTGCTTGCCGGCCAGCTAGCAGTTATACCCCTTCAGGCATTTGCGATGGAGCTGGCGAACGCAAAGGGACTCGACGTTGACCAGCCGAGAAACCTTGCCAAGTCCGTAACAGTGGAATAGTGATTATTGGAATAGGTGTCGATTTGTGCTCAGTTGAGAGGCTGAGTAATAGTATCCAGCGAACTCCAGCGTTAGCAGCCAGGCTCTTCACATACAAGGAGCGAAGCCTCAAGGATGAGTCATTAGCCGCTCGATTTGCCGCAAAAGAAGCCTTGGCAAAAGCCGTGGGAAACCCCAAGCTACTTTCTTGGCTAGAGGTTGAAGTGGAAACTGACGAACTTGGGAAGCCGAGGTTGGTTGTATCGGGTAAAAGTGGGGGGGCGCTGAATTCCATGGGGGTCTTGTCAACCCACCTTTCGCTTTCTCATGACAACGGGTTTGCAATTGCAATGGTTGTGCTGGAGGGTAATTAGATGCGAGAACTAAGAATTGATTTGGGGAGAATCTGCTCCAACTATTTGGCGCTGAAATCCGCTTTTGGCCCGGCTAAAGTGATGGCGGTAGTCAAGGCCAATGCCTATGGGCACGGCATGATCGAGGTGGCAACTGCTCTGGATAAAGCAGGTGTGGATGTTCTCGGAGTTGCAGATTTAGACGAGGCAATTTCACTTCGATTGGCCGGCATTAATGCTCCCGTGATGTGTTGGTTATTGGATCAAAAGGACGATCTGCAATCCGCTGTCGAGCACAACATCATTCTTGGCATTTCGACAATTCAGCAGCTTGAATCTGTACCCAGGGAGGCCGCGATTCACTTGAAGGTGGACACTGGTCTGGGTCGCAACGGCTTCATGCCCGACCAAATACTGGATGTGGTGAAAGTGATTCGGGCCAGGCAGCTAAACGTTCAAGGCCTTCTAAGCCATTTGGCAAATACCTCGCAGCAAGAAGATTTTGCTCAGCAAGTCGCATTTGATTCGGTTTACTCGATGCTTGAGGCTGCTGGGGTAAAAATAGAAATGAAGCACCTTGCCGCTTCGGCCGCGGCAATCAGGTATCCGAGTATGAGATACGACATGGTGCGCTGCGGGATTGTCCTTTACGGCTTGAACCCATTCGAAGACCGTGCGCTCGAGGGCGTAGCAGTCAAGCCTGTCATGAGCGCCATTGCAAAGATTGCAAACCTCAAGTTGGTTCCTGCTGGGCAGGGCGTTTCCTATGGCTACAGGTACAAAACCGATCAGCCAACCCAGCTCGCATTGGTGCCCTTCGGCTACGCCGAAGGCATGCCAAGAATTTCTCAAGGGGCAAGAGTAAAGATTGGCCAGGACCTCTTTCCGGTAGTCGGAAGGATTGCCATGGATCAGTTCGTTGTGGATGTTGGCGACGCCGAAATTTCAATCGGTGATGAGGTAATTATTTTTGGCGATTCTTCACGAAATGAACCCACTGCCGAACAGCTTGCGGAAAGTGCTGGAACGGTTAACTACGAAGTGGTGACCAGAAGCGGCGGTCGTGCAAACCGGGTTTTTCTGGAACTATGAAGCTCACCATAGAAACGCCAGAGGCCATGGAGGCATTTGGTTCAAGGCTTTCTGAAACCTTGCAACCGGGGGATTTGGTTTTACTCTCTGGAAAGTTAGGAGCGGGAAAAACCACTATGACCCGTGGTATTGGGTCGGGACTTGAGGCCATCGGCACTATTCAGTCACCTACTTTTGTGCTGGCAAGAACACATCGAACCAAGAACGGACCAAAGTTGGTGCACGTGGATGCCTACAGACTTTCATCGGCTATTGAACTGGATGACTTGGACATAGATTTTGCGAATTCTATTGTCGTTATTGAGTGGCCCAGAGACTTTATTGATGACAGTTTTGAAAATTGGCTGCTCATTGAAATTGATAGATCTAGCCAAGAAGATATTCGAGAGCTGTCAGTCGCCGGTCACGGACCAAGATGGCAGGGGGTGTCGTTTGATTTTGGCAATTGACACATCGGCCGGCACAAGCGCCGCTGTATTTGATGGGGTAAATAGGCTTTCATTTATTAACTTCGATGATCGATTCGGTCACGCTGAGAACATCGGTCTAGCAATTCACGGTGCTCTCACAGAGGCCAGCATTGTTCCTGCCGACCTTACGCTCGTTGCGATCGGTCGTGGCCCAGCCCCATACACCGGATTGCGAGTCGGTGTTGCAGCGGGAATAGCGATGTCCACGGCGTTGGAGATACCCGCCTGCGGCGTCATTACGCTGAATGCAGTTGCCATGAAGCACTCGGTTGGAAAAGTTTTGGTCGTTGCGGACGCGAAGCGTAAAGAGCTGTTTATAGCTGGGTTTGAGGACGGCGCACAGGTAGTACCACCGAGCGTTGCAACGCACCAAGAACTTGAGAACTACTCTGATTTTGTAACGGTTAGTGGGGAGTGCGACGCGGGTCTAATAGGTGAATATGCGGCTTGGGCGCTAAGTCAGAAGATTGACCTAACCGACACTAGTGCGTTGTATTTGCGCTCACCCGATGTCACGCCATCGACCGGAAAGCGGGTCACCGGCTAATGGAATTTAGAGAGCTGACCGTGGCGGACCTTCCGGAGCTTATGAAGTTAGAGAACGAGTTATTTCCAGGCGAGGCTTGGAAGGAGGACTCTTTTCGCTCCGAGCTTGAAGGATCCTTCACGGATTATTTTGGAGTCTTTGACGAGGGACTAGTTGGCTATGCCGGCCTTAGTTCTGTTCCGGCAAGTTTCTCGAGTGATATTCAGACTCTTGCTGTCACTTCCTATAGGCAAGGCAAGGGCCTTGGGAGACTGCTTGTGAATAAGTTGATTTCCAAAGCCTTGGCACTCGGCTCAGAGGCGGTGTTTCTCGAGGTGCGCGTTGATAACAATGCTGCAATAAGCCTTTACAGCTCGCTTGGATTTGAGCAAATTGACGTCCGAAAAAACTACTATCAACCCTCCGGGATGGATGCCTTGGTGATGAGGCTTGGCATTGAGCAGCCCATTGTTCTGGGCGTTGAAAGCACCTGCGATGAAACTGGAATTGGGATAGTCAAGGGCAATCGACTTCTTGCAAATGCTCTACACAGCTCCATGGATGAGCACGCGAAGTTCGGCGGTGTTGTGCCCGAGGTAGCCGCAAGGGCTCACCTTGAGGCGCTGAAGCCAACCATTGCTCAAGCGCTCAAAGACGCGAATCTCACGATGAGTCAGATCGACGCGATTGCGGTCGCCAATGGTCCAGGGTTGGCAGGCGCCTTGATGGTTGGAATTGGAGCGGCCAAGGCGCTTGCGATAGCGCACAACTTGCCTATTTACGCTGTCAACCACTTGGTGGGCCACGTGGGTGCGGACGTGCTGGAAAATGGAACAGTTTCACTACCAACGATTGCACTCCTGGTTTCGGGAGGGCACACATCCTTGCTGTTGGTGCGGGACTTACTCGATGATGTTGAGCTACTGGGTGAAACAATCGATGACGCGGCCGGCGAAGCTTTTGACAAAGTAGCCAGAGTTTTGGGTCTTCCATACCCGGGTGGACCGCAAATAGACAAGCTGGCTGAGGCTGGCAACCCAAAGGCCATTCGATTTCCACGGGGATTGTCATTACCAAAGGACATGGACTCTCACAGGTTTGACTTTTCATTCTCGGGCCTCAAGACCGCAGTGGCAAGGCACGTTGAAAAAGCTAGCGACGCTGGACTAGAGATTTCAAAGCCCGACGTTGCTGCAAGCTTCAGGGAGGCAGTGGTGGATGTGCTGCTTACTAAGGCAATCAATGCTTGTGAGATTCACGGGGTCAAGCGATTGTTACTTGGCGGCGGCGTTGTTGCCAACGCGCGGCTCAGGCAGGTGGCAAAGATTCGCTGCGAAGAGGCTGGTATTGAGCTACGGATTCCACGTTTTTCGCTGTGCACCGACAACGGAGCCATGATTGCCTCCATTGGCGCCCAGCTAATAATGGCCGGCCGGCCACCAAGCGGTCTTGGCTTCGGAGCGGAGTCCACCCTCGAGATCACAAAAGTCCAGACGCTCTAGGCACCCCCAGCTAACGCTCAAGTAACGCCCAAACAACTCCCAGTGGAGAGTGCTTTTCTGTCACTAATAAGTAGACAGGAAAATAGACTATGACCGACAAAGTTCCGAAGAAATCGAAAGATTCATCCGCCGCAAAGGATCAAGAGTCCGCTGAGCAGATCAATCCCGAACAAGCACCAGAAGTAGCAGCGGTCAACAGACAGCGGTTTGATTGGCGCTCTCTCAATAGCTTGGCAGTTGTCTCCCTGGCGACTGCGCTTACAAGCATTGGTGCGGTGGCTGCAATTATCACCGGCCATATCGCGTTGGCTCAGATTAAGCGGTCCGACCAAAACGGTCGCAAGCTGGCAATTACCGGTGTCACCATCGGATATGTGACTATCGGATTGTGGGTTATTTTTGGAATACTCGCAGTTTCAGTTAGGACTTTTGTAGAGCCAGGGTCATTTGGCCACCAGCCTTTCGGGCAGGATCTATTTGAATTGCATCGGGGATTCGGTGGCATGCGTGGTCATGACGACTAGTCACCAGTTGCTAGTCGTTAGCTGAGGGGCTGACAGACCAGTGCTTTACGAGCGTCGCCCACCCTGGTGAGAATCAGGGTGGCGGCGTTTCTACCTTTTAGTTTCAACTTTGGTCGAAGCTGCTCAGGAGTGATGTCCACTCCGCGTTTTTTGATTTCAAGTGTTCCAATGTCAAGTTCGCTCATTCTCTTGGCAATCCTCTTGACATCAAGCGGCAAGGACTCCACTACCTCAAACCCCCTGAGCCAAGGCGAACTAATTTCACTATCGGAACTGAGGTATGCGATTGAGGGTGCGATGCCCCAGAGCCCATTTTCAACAGCAAACGCTCCAAGTAGGTGGGACCTAACAAGTGCTGGGTTGGGGTCGTAAACAAACTTTCCAACTTCACTTATCGGGGCCTGAATCAGGTCTCCGGAATACTCGGTTATCGTGTCGGCCAAAATAAGGGCTGATCTCTTGCCGCTTTGGCCAAGTTCACCAAACCACAGCACCGTCTCAACAAGTTCATTGTTGTGGGAGACCCAATTTGCTTCGCAGTCTTCCGGAATCAATTCGTGAGGCAGGCTACCGGCAAGCTTTATGCCTGCCGTCTGCCTTGCTCCGATTTCAAAGGCAAAGTTTAGATTCGGTGAAAAGTCCTCGGGCTTGAGCATGACTCTTCCCGCTGCTTTTGAACTAAGTTTTCTTCTTGCCGGGTCAAGCCAGAATGATGGCGATTCAGGTTCGATGTCGAGAGCATCGGCATTCGAGACCGTAGCCATTGGATAGTTATTCAAATTGTATTTTGCGATGTTGGCAGTCAGCTCGTCTTTTTCGATTGCGGTTACCTCAAGGCCTGCCTGTGCGAAGGCCAGGGCGTCTGCGCCGATGCCACAACCAAGATCCGTGACCGTTTTGATTCCATGGGTCAAGAACTTTTGGGCATGCCAAGCGGCAACTTGCTGCCGAGTTGCTTGCTCGAGGCCCTCTTCGGTGAAGAGCATTGTGCTTGCAAGGCTCGAACCAAATTTTGACACCGCTCGCGAGCGAAGTTTTGCTTGGGAGATGCACAGTGCCACCAGTCGAGGCTCGTGTCCCTGCTTCCTAAGATCAGTTGTCAGTTTGAGCAGGTCCGCTTTTGCGTCCAGGAAGCCTAACTTGCCGAGCAATTGCTTGGCTTCAGGTCCAAAAATTGTTTCGTCTAGATCGGGCACTCATTAAACCTACCGCTGTCGATAGCGGCCACTGACCTTGACCAAGTGCTTGATAGCACCTAAAGTTGCATTAGCACTCTCGATGGGAGTCTGCTAATTCACAAACTTTAGACATAGAAGAGGTAACAGTGTCGGTTTCTATTAAGCCACTTGAAGATCGCGTTGTTGTTCGTCCGCTTGAGGCCGAGCAGGTAACTGCGTCAGGTCTGGTTATCCCAGACACAGCAAAGGAAAAGCCCCAGGAGGCTGAGGTTATTTCAGTTGGCCCGGGTCGTTTTAGCGAGGAGGGCGAGCGCATACCTGTCGACTTGAAAGTTGGAGATCTTGTTATCTTCTCCAAGTACGGCGGAACTGAGCTTCGTTACGACGGACAGGATTTTCTTGTCCTATCGGCCCGCGACATTCTTGCGGTTATCGAGCGCTAGAAATTCACAAAAAAAGACCCGGAAATCCGGGTCTTTTTTTGCGTTTAATGCCCCTAGGCTTGCAAGGTGAAGAAGCGTTCTATAAATACGGTGGGCCTGACATTTGGCGCGGGCGCTTACTTAATTTGGGGTTCGTTTCCACTACTTATCCAGCTATCTAAATTCGCCTCTCCCTTTGAGACCGTTGTTTGGCGAGTGGTATTTGGTTTTTTGTTTGCCGCGCTTTTGGTAACGATCACAAAGACTTGGGACCAGATTGTGGCTTTGGTAAAAACCCCAAAAAAACTTCTCTGGGTTGCAGTGGCAGCCATTTTTATCTTTATCAA
Organism: uncultured Aquiluna sp.; assembly: GCA_905182225.1. Lineage (GTDB taxonomy): Bacteria > Actinomycetota > Actinomycetes > Actinomycetales > Microbacteriaceae > Aquiluna. The sequence goes on along the minus strand of CAJJAJ010000010.1, from coordinate 65,747 downwards.
TTGGCAGGTATACGTCGTCGCGGTTGTTACCGGTAATGTGATCGAGACCTCTCTTGGTTATTTCATAAACCCACTGATCACAGTCATGTTCGCGGTGTTCTTGCTGAAAGAAAAGCTCAGACGAATGCAGTGGTTGGCACTAGGTGTCGGACTCATCGCGGTCTTGGTCCTGACCGTCGACTACGGTCGCCCACCCTGGATAGCTATTATTTTGGCGTTGAGCTTCGGAACCTACTCGCTTGCGAAAAACAGAGTTGGTCGAAACATTGGTGCCCTGCAGAGTTTCACAATCGAATCTGCGACAGTGCTGCCGATAGCAATCATTCAACTAATTGTCGTGGCATCCCTTGGGCCGGTGATGATCCTAAGCGGCCCCATGGAGGCAGCAGTCCTAATTGGCTTTGGAATCATGACCGCGGTGCCGTTGATTTTGTTCGGCGCTGCCGCAAGCCGGATCCCTCTTTCGATGATCGGGTTTATTCAGTACCTCACACCGGTGCTTCAGTTCTCGGTCGGATACTTCATATTGGGCGAGGAAATGCCTCCGGTTCGTTGGATCGGCTTTGGATTGGTTTGGGTGTCTTTGGTGATTCTGACCTCAGATGCCATCCGAAGAAAGCCGATTTTACCGATTGTGGAAGCCCTTTAGATTCGCAATCGAATTGTTACTCAATCTAACTTTTGAACAAATAATGCTGTTTTGCCCAGTTTTTTTATTTTTATTCACCAATATCGTTGAAATACCTGACAAAAACTACGACTTCATTCTAAGGGCCTGTCTCATTTCTAGTTTCAGGCGGTGCGTTAACCTACACGAAATGCCGCAGTTAGTATGCTTGAGTTAGCGCGTGGGCTACCTGCTTGCGTTAGCACTTAAATTGCTATTTCAAGGAGCAACAATGACCGTAAAGAACAACAGGTCGCGTGCACTCATGGCTTTGTCTGCAGCAGGCGTTTCGGCGCTTGTTCTGGCTGGCTGTGCAGCGACAACAACCGCCGGCGGCTGTGAGCTAGGTTCTGAGCAGGATGGAGACCTAGTACTAAACCTAGGTACCGCACTGCCATTGACTGGTAACCTCGCTTTCCTAGGCCCACCAGAAGAAGCTGGTGCTGCTCTAGCGATTGACGAGATCAACGCTGCCAACAAGGGACTCACAATTGACGCTACTTTTGGCGACTCTGGTGACACCGACAACAAGGCTTACGACACTGAAATCCCACGTCTTCTAGGCGCAGGTGCTCAGGCAATCGTTGGTGCTGCATCTTCAGGTGTATCACTTCAGTTCATCGACCGCGTTATTGCTGAGTGTGTAATTCACTTCTCACCAGCTAACACCTCAGCTGCTTTCACTGACTACGAGGACAAGGGTCTGTACTTCCGTACCGCTCCTTCAGACGTACTTCAGGGTGAAGTTCTAGGTAACCTAATCGCAGAAGACGGCCACCAGAGAGTTTCATTTATCGTTCTAAATGACTCATACGGTACCGGTCTAGCTGCATTCACCAAGGCTGCCTTCGAGGCTGCTGGTGGAGAGGTTATTGCTGAGCCGACCTATAACACCGGTGACACTAACTTCACCGCTCAGATTGCTGAGGCACTAGCCGGAGATCCAGACGCAATCGTTCTAATTACATTCGACGAGGCAAAGACCATCGTGCCTGAGCTAACAAGCCAGTTCCCTGGTGACAAGCTTTACTTCGTTGACGGTAACCTAACCAACTACTCTGATGACTTCGCTGCTGGCACCCTTGAGGGTGCTAAGGGTACTTACCCAGGCGTGAACGAGGCAAACATTGCTGACTTCGTTGCGAAGCTTGATGCAAACTGGCAGGCACGCGGCAACGCAGCCTTGGAGCTAAACGCTTACGGTCCTGAGACCTACGACGCAGTTATAGTGCTTGCACTTGCTGCTCTAGAGGCGCGTAGCACCCAGGGTGCCAACATGTCAGAGAAGCTTCAGGAAGTTTCTGGAGGTTCTGGAGACGGTACCAAGTGCACCAGCTTTGCTGAGTGTGCTGACATCATCAACGATGGTGGAACCGCAGACTATGACGGTCCATCGGGAAACATTACCTTCAATGACGTTGGAGACCCAACAGACGGTAACATCCTGATCCAGCAGTTCGATGGAAACAACGTTCCAGCTACCATTCGTGGCTAGTAACTAGTTTCAATCAAGAAACCCCCTCGGGCTTAGGCCTGAGGGGGTTTCTTTATGTCCTGAAGATACTGAAGCCGGAAGGGCATCGGGTTGAGCGAATGTGTAGTGGGAGATCAGCTTTTGCGGGACGCGACATCTACGACTGCACCGATGGCAACCTCTAGTCCGATGTTGTTGACCGGCACGCCGAAAACCCCACCAAGCACCGCGCCTATTGGGACGGAAAATCCTTAGGGAAGCTTCTTACTAGGTGCCAAGGGTTCCAAGGTAGAGACCGACGACCTGTGGGTCGTTCAGAAGCTCTCTACCGGTGCCTGTGACGGCATCAGTGCCCTGATCTAGAACATAACCTCGGTCAGCGATTTGAAGGCAACGACGAGCGTTCTGTTCAACCATGATGCAGGTAACGCCTGCTTTGTTGATCTCTGAGACTCGAAGGAAGGCCTCATCCTGTCTAACAGGGCTAAGGCCTGCAGACGGCTCGTCAAGTAGCAGAACGCTTGGTTCCATCATCAATGCCCTACCCATGGCAACCATTTGACGTTCGCCACCGGACAGTGAGCCAGCGCGCTGCTTCAGCCGCTTTCCAAGCTCGTCAAATATCGAGACTACGAATTCAAGACGCTTCTCGAAATTCTTTGGATCCTGGAAAACACCCATTTGAAGGTTCTCTTCAATGGTTAGTGAAGGAAAGACGTTGTTGTTCTGCGGGATATACCCAACACCCTTTGCCACAAGCTGGTTTGGCTTCTGACCCACGATGTCTTCACCGTTTAGTGTTATTGATCCTTCACGAACCTTTACGAGTCCGAAGATTGATTTCAGAAGGGTTGATTTACCAGCACCGTTGGGTCCGATAATTCCTATGAGTTCGCCTTTGTCGGCATATAGGTTTGCCTCGTTCAGGATGTTCACTCCCGGCAAGTAGCCCGCGGTGAGATTCTTAACATCTACAACTCGGGTCATTTTTCTTTCTCCTGGTCGATGACGCTAATTCTTCCCGTGACAACACCAAGATCAGTGTCTTGATGAGCACCTAGATAGGCGTCTATAACGGCCTGTTCGTTCATGACTGTTTCGGGCGGACCTTCGGCCACAACTTTACCTTCGGCCATTACGACAACCCAGTCGGCAATGTGTCGAACCATGTGCATGTCGTGCTCGACAAACAGCACGGTCATGCCTTCTTTTTTCAAGTTCAAAACATGGCCAAGCAAGGACTGAGTCAAAGCAGGGTTTACACCGGCCATTGGCTCATCGAGCATTACCAGCACGGGGTCGGTCATCAATGCCCTTGCCATCTCTAGCAGCTTGCGTTGACCTCCAGATAGCGACGCTGCGAAATCAGCCTGCTTCGCTTCAAGGTTGAATCGCTTCAGTAGCTCAATCGCCTTGAGCTCAATCTCAGCATCCTGTTTTCTCCAAGCTCTTGGAAAAAGAGCGCGGAATATGCTTTCGCCGACTTGATTCTTCGCGCCAAGCTTCATATTGTCCAACACTGTCAACAGGCTCAGCGCCTTGGTTAGCTGGAAGGTTCGAACTTGACCCATTTGGGCAACCTTGTAGCTGGGGACTCCCGATAGCGAAGTGCCTAGGAACTCCCAGGCACCAGTATCAGGTGTGTCAAAGCCAGTAAGCAGGTTAAACAGTGTTGTCTTGCCGGCACCGTTTGGACCAATTAGCGCCGTAATGGCATTCTTCGGAATTTCTAGGTGCTCAACATCAACTGCTGTTAGGCCACCGAAGCTTTTCTTAACATGGTCAATAACGAGCATTGGATCGGTCTTTTTGCAACCTGGTGCGGCTTCGCCGATGTGTAGACCGATTGATTTTATTGGTGAGTCACTATTTGACAAAGGTCAGCTCCCTCTTGTCTCCGAAAATACCTTGGGGCCTGTAAATCACAAGCAACATCAAACCGATACCCACCAGCACGAATCTCAGTGTTGCCGCTTGAGTTCCGGACACTGGCAAAATACCCGCTAGTGCGAGCTCCGGCAAGATGTTCGATAAGAAGGCCTGAAGTGTCCAGAAGATAACTGCACCTATAACCGGACCCCAGATTGTCGCGGCACCACCGAGTAGCAGTGATGTCCAGATGAAAAAGGTGATTGATGTCACATACACGCCCGGAGAAACGTTCGCGAATGCGGCGTAAATAATTCCACCCATTCCGCCGAAGATTCCACCGATGATAAGTGCCTGAAGTTTGTAAGCGAATACGTTTTTACCGAGCGCCCTGATGGCCTCTTCGTCCTCGCGGATACCCTTGATAACTCTTCCCCAAGGCGAGCGCATTAGAGCCCACAGGAACCAAACACAAACAGCTAAGACACCAAGCCCAAAGGTAAGAACCCAAAGAGTCTCGGAGTTGTAGGTCCAAGGCCCCCATCCGTAGGATCCCGGTGGGAATGGGTTTGCACTAGTGAATCCTCCAGAGTTGTTGTAGCCAAAGAGGCCGTCGGCACTTCCCGTGACATCGGTGAAGGCTGTGGTTAGGAACAACAGCCTCACTATCTCAGCCGCCGCAATTGTCACGATAGCTAGGTAGTCCCCACGAAGCCTCAGGGTAGGAACGCCCAGCAGGATCGCGAACAGGATAGATCCGATGATGCCGACAATCATGCCTCCCCACCAAGGGAAACCAAAAGTTAGAACCGAAATCGCGTACCCGTAGGCACCGATGGCCATGAATCCCGCGATACCGAAATTCAACAGGCCTGCGAAACCAAAGTGCATTGCCAATCCAAGTGCTGCAAGTGCAAAAGCAATTGTGGTGGGCGTTAGCAGCCCTGCCAAGGTGTTATTTATAATTGTTCCCCAGTCCATGAGCTACCTCCTATCCGACTCTCTGTTTTCGTCCCATAAGGCCCTGTGGCCTGAAGAGTAGTACTCCAATTAGCACGACGAGCGCACCGACGTACTTCAAATCTGAAGGGATGAACAAGCTCGAGGTCTCAACCAGAATTCCCACGACGAGCGCTCCAATCAACGCACCAAATGCTGTTCCGAGACCACCAAGGGTCACCGCGGCGAAGATTAGAAGCAGAATCTGCGTTCCCATGTCCCACTTGATTCCTGGTCGAAAATATGCCCAAAGCACTCCGGAGAGCCCCGCGAGTGCAGCGGATACGATCCAAACAAGACGCACAACTTTGTCGACGTCGATACCGGAAGCCGCAGCTAGGTCCGGGTTGTCCGAGATTGCGCGGGTTGCTTTTCCGGTGTTGGTTTTCAGAAGCCACAGGGCAAATCCGAGAATTGCAACAATGGAAATACCCATTGAATACAGATCGTTGATACTCAGTGCAACGGATCCAAAAAAGTTTATTTTAGGTGAATCGAAGCCTGGTAGCTGTTCGGTTCCACCACCGATAAAGAACTGAATGACATAGCGAAGAGTTAGCGATAGTCCGATGGAAATAATCATCAACTGGACAATACCCAAGCCTTTTTTCCGAAGCGGCTTCCATAGCCCGGCATCCAACGACCACCCAAACCCGGCAGAAAGAATCACGGCAGCGGGAATGGCGACCCAAATTGGCACTTGAAGTACTGTGCCGAGAATCAGGGCAGCAACAGCTCCGAAGGTAACCATCTCGCCGTGTGCAAAGTTAGAAAGACCAGTTGTTCCAAATACCAGAGACAGTCCTACCGAGGCAAGCCCGAGCATAAGACCGAAGTTGATTCCGTAAATCAGACGGGCAACAAATTGGTCAAAGAACGAAACTTCATTTCGCTCACCCTGGCCAATGAAAAAGTTTTTTACGACGCGGTCAGAAAGCCCGAGGTCGACATCTTGAGTAGCCCCACCCTCGAGAACAGCAATGCCCGCAGGGAGAGTTTCTTGATCAAGAGTCACTGTGTAGGTGTCCTTAGTCGGAACCCCAACTAGCCAGCTTCCGTCGTCGCTGGTGCGAACCTCAGCGGTATAGGAAGGTCCTTCGACCACAATGCGGACCCCGCCAATTGGTTCGCCCTTAATCTTGACGTTTCCAAGCACAGCGTGGTCAAAGTCTTCTCCGACGCTGTCGGCTTGGGCGGGCGACACCAAAAGACCAAGGCCAATGATGAGAGCGGTAAATACGACTACTACGAGTTTCAGAAAACGTTTTGGATTGCCCACGGAGAGGAAATTCACCGATCCTCCATATCTTGGTGAGCCACAATGCTCACGTTCAACCCTATCAGGGGTACTGCAACACAATACCAATGCATAACAATACACAGTTGCCGTCGTGACCTCTTCGTAATAAAGAATTCTCTCTTATTTCAGTTGGCTTAGCTCTGTAGGATTGAGCCATACCGTCCCGAGCCGCTGAGAGGTAATTTTGGAGCATTCAGACCCTTTTTCCCTAATTGGGCTAACTTACGACGATGTCCTGTTGATGCCCGGCAAATCCGACGTTATTCCCTCGGGAGTGGGCACTTCAACAATGGTATCCCGAAACATCAGTATTAATATTCCTCTAATTTCGTCCCCAATGGACACCGTGACGGAGTCCCGCATGGCAATTGCCATGGCCCGCCAAGGGGGACTTGGTATTTTGCACCGAAACCTTTCTATTGAGCAGCAGGCTGACCAAGTGGACTTGGTGAAGCGGAGCGAAGCCGGGATGGTTTCTCACCCTGTTACCACTACTCCCTATGCAACCATTCAAGAAGTGGATGATCTTTGCGGCCGCTACCGCGTCTCCGGGCTTCCGGTTATAGATGAGGATGGCAAGCTGGTTGGCATAGTCACAAACCGCGACATGCGTTTCGTGCTTGAGGTTCAACGAACGACAACCTTGGTCAAGGACGTTATGACCTCGATGCCCCTAATTGTTGGCAAGGCCGGTATCCACCCAGATGAGGCGATGGCACTACTTGCTCAGCACAGAATTGAGAAGCTTCCGCTTATTGATGACAACGGCAAGCTCAAGGGCTTGATTACCGTGAAGGACTTTGACAAGAGCGAGAAGTACCCAAATGCTTCGAAGGACGGCGCAGGGCGACTATTGGTTGGAGCAGCTGTTGGCGTTGGCCCCGATGGCTGGGAGCGAGCCATGGCTCTTGTTGAGACCGGTGTAGACATTCTTGTTGTTGACACCGCTCACGGTCACAACTCAGCCGTGCTTGAGATGATCAAAAAGTTAAAAAATGAGCCTTTTGCAAAGCACACCGATGTACTAGGTGGCAACGTGGCAACGACCGAGGGCGCCAAGGCAATTGTCGAAGCGGGAGCTGACGGTGTAAAAGTTGGTGTTGGCCCGGGATCAATCTGCACGACCAGAGTGGTTGCCGGTGTCGGAGTTCCTCAAATCACCGCCGTTCACATGGCGGCGCTCGCAGCCAGGGAGGCGGGAGTTCCAGTCATCGCTGATGGCGGCCTTCAATATTCAGGAGATATCGCCAAGGCTCTGGTGGCAGGTGCGAACTCGGTAATGCTCGGGTCGCTGTTGGCCGGAACCGACGAGGCGCCCGGAGACATTACATATGTAGGTGGCAAACAATTTAAGACCTACCGCGGCATGGGCTCTCTCGGGGCAATGCAATCCCGCGGTCAAGCGCAGTCCTACTCAAAAGATCGCTACTTCCAGGATGATGTCTTGAAGGAAGAAAAGCTAGTGCCAGAAGGCATCGAGGGACGAGTTCCTTACCGGGGAACAGTTCCAACCGTAGTTCACCAACTAGTTGGAGGACTAAGGGCTTCGATGGGCTACGTCGGAGCAGCCACAATCCCTGAATTGCAGCAGAACGGCAAGTTTGTAAGGATTACCGCTGCCGGGCTCCGAGAATCGCATCCGCACGACATCCAGATGACCATTGAGGCGCCAAACTACGGCACCCGCTAGGCAGGCAATAAAAAATGACTGAAGTAGAGATCGGCAGATCGAAGCGAGCAATCAACGGCTACGCATTCGATGACATCGCAATTGTGCCAACCAGAAGGACCCGCGACCCGGGAGACGTGTCAACCAGCTGGGGTATCGACGCTTTCCAGTTTGACATGCCCGTAATCGCGGCACCGACTGATTCCGCAATGAGCCCTGCGACAGTGATTGCACTTGGGAAGCTCGGCGGGCTTGGTGTTCTGGATTTGGAAGGTCTCTGGACCCGGTACGAGGATCCAACCCAGCAGTTAGTTGAAATCGCGAACGCCAAGGACGAGGACGCCACGGCAGTTTTGCAACGCGTCTATTCTCAACCAATCCAGGTCGAACTCATTAAGGCTCGTCTTGAGGAAATTCGCGCCGCCGGTGTCAGGGTTGCCGGGTCACTGTCTCCCCAGCGAACAGCAGAGTTTTCCCAGATTGTTTTGCAATCCGGAGTCGACATGTTCGTTATTCGCGGAAACACGGTTTCTGCGGAGCACGTGTCGCAAGGTGCAGAACCGCTAAACCTCAAAGAGTTCATTTACCAGCTTGATGTTCCTGTGATTGTAGGAGGAGCAGCAACCTACACCGCGGCATTGCATCTGATGCGCACTGGTGCAGCCGGAGTCTTGGTTGGCTTTGGCGGCGGAGCAGCTAGTGCTACCAGAAAAGTTTTGGGCATTCACGCTCCGATGGCAACTGCTGTCGCTGACGTGGCTGCCGCCCGTCGTGACTATATGGATGAATCCGGTGGTCGCTACGTTCACGTAATTGCTGACGGAGGACTTGGCACCTCCGGCGACATGGTGAAAGCAATTGCTTGTGGAGCGGATGCCGTGATGCTGGGCACTGTTCTTGCAAGAGCCGCCGAAGCACCAGGCCAAGGCTGGCACTGGGGCCCAGAGGCGGTAAATTCCTCGCTTCCAAGAGGTCAGCGAGTGTGGGTTGGCTCACATGCTCCACTTGAGCAAATTTTGATGGGCCCCACTAGCTCTGCAGACGGCACCGCAAACCTAATAGGAGCATTGCGTCGTTCAATGGCCACCACCGGCTATTCGGACGTCAAAGAATTCCAGCGCGTCGATGTAGTTGCGAATTCATACATATAAATGAAACCGAGTTTCTTCTCGATTGCCCGCAAGCCCAAATGGCTTGGGGGGCTAGCGATAGCTGCATTGGTGGCGATTTCTTTTTCCCTGTTAATGCAGTGGCAGTTGGAGCGAACCTTTAGTTATGTCGGCGTCAGTGAGCAGGAGCTAGCACCTGTTCCACTAGATGAACTTGCTGGACTCGAGGGCATTACTCCTGGAGCCTACGATCGTCTTGCAACTGTGAACGTCACTCTAGATCCAGAAAACTCGTTTATTGTGCAGGACCGCCTTCAGCTGGTTGGCGATGATTTAGTGCCGGGTTATTGGCTCATAACCAACTCTTTTGTCGAGATTGGTGACCAATTAGTCAGCCTCACCGTTGCCCTGGGCTACTCGCAGGACGTCACGGAACTTCGCATGGTGCAAAGCGAACTGGATAGTTCGAGCCACAGCATCACAGGTTACTTGGAGCCAAACGAGGCAGTCAAAGAAACTGAATCTAAAGATTTCCTTGGTTCGGTCTCGCTCTCGCAACTTGTGAATCTCTACAGTTCCGAACAGGTAGTTAGCCTTCCGGTTTACTTGATACTCAGTGACGGCATAGATCTTACGGTCGAAAGAATATCGATCGACATCAGGGCTCAAGAAATAGAGGTCAACTGGTTGACCGCTTTTTACGCAATTGAGTGGGCCTTCTTCGCTCTTGTGGCCTTTTATCTTTGGTGGCGACTAGTTCAGGATGAGCGGGCACGACTGAGTACGTGACCGAATTGTTATGTTTTTACTGTGGTTTTTTGCCCGTTTCTATCTTTCAAGCTGAGAAAAGCCTGCTAATTTGTTGTTTAGTACTGGAACCAGACAATTTCGGAGAATACAAAGATGCTGGCAGAAGAGCGAAGACTACAGCTGAGCGAGTGGGCTCGAGTAGAAGGCCGTGTCGACGCAAATGTGGCTGCATCGAACCTAGATGTCGCAGTCGAGACCGTTAGAAGAGACTTAGATGTTCTTCAGCGCCGGGGAGTTCTGCGTCGCGTTCACGGCGGAGCAATTTCACTTGAGAGATTTGCTCACGAGTACACAATCCCAGAGCGATATGGACAGAATCCGAATCAAAAGCGCCTGGTCGCCGATGTTGCGGCTTCCTTTATCCCCGATGAGGGATGCATCTTTGTTGATGGCGGCACTACTACTGAGTGCTTGGCTGTATATCTTCGAAACAAGCCCGGTCTGTTGGTCGTAACCAGCAATCTGACCTTGGCAGGAAAGATCGCCGATTCGACTACGCAGACTTATTTGCTGGGTGGCAAAATTAGGCCTGCAACATTGAGCGCCGTGGGCGCTAAGACTTGCGAGGACCTTCGAGAGCTAACTGCTTCGGTGAGCTTCATTGGTGCTAACGGCTTTTCTCTAGAGGCAGGGGCCACGGCGTTTGACACCGATGAAGCCCTAGTGAAGAAGACCATGATGGCTAACTCACGGGAGCGAATCCTCTTAGTCGATAGCGGCAAGTATGGCTCCACCTACCCGGCTAAATTTTCCGCTTTTTCAGGTTTTGACCGCATAGTGACTAACGTCGATGTCGACGCTTCGTTCACAGATGCGCTTGCGGGAAGCGGGGTCCAGATTGCTCTGGCCCAACAATAAATTTCACTGGCAGAGAAGCCAGTGGATATGGACGGAGGAAAGCCAATTGTTTGCCTGCAAGCAAGCAATTGACCTGACTCTATTTGATAAATACAACCCCTTATTAGGAAGGTAGTACCCATGGCTAATTTCATCCCCGCGGGTGACGGCACTCACACAGGCTGGAAGTCGTTTGTTCAAAAAGTCGGTGGCAACCTCGCCGGCATGGTAATCCCAAACATTGGCGCATTTATCGCCTGGGGCTTACTGACTGCACTGTTCATCCCAACCGGCTGGCTCCCAAATGAAGAGCTAAGTTCAATGGTTGGCCCAATGATCATCAACCTATTGCCAATCCTCATCGGTTACACTGGTGGACGTTTGGTTCACGGTCAGCGTGGTGCCGTTATCGGTGCCGTTGCAACCGTTGGTGTGATTGTTGGAACTTCAATTCCTATGTTCCTTGGCGCCATGCTTATTGGTCCATTGGCTGCATGGGTATTGAAGAAGATTGACGCCGTGCTAGACCCAGTAACCCCAACCGGCTTCGAGATGTTGATTGGTAACTTCTCGCTAGGAATCACCGGAATGCTCATGGCAATCCTTGGATTCCTAGGAATCGGACCAACCGTAAACGCGTTCTCCGATGTGCTTGGAGGCGGTGTGAAGGTTCTAGTTGACACAGGCTTCTTGCCTTTGGCCTCAATCTTGATTGAGCCAGCAAAGATCCTGTTCTTGAACAACGCCATCAACTTCGGTGTTCTGGCTCCAATCGGAGCAGTTGAAGCCGAAGAAACTGGCAAGTCAATCATGTTCATGCTTGAGTCAAACCCAGGTCCAGGACTTGGCCTACTAGTTGCATTCTGGCTGGCAGGACCGAAGATTCTTCGCGGTTCAGCTCCAGGTGCAATTGTTATCCACTTCCTTGGTGGAATCCACGAGATTTACTTCCCATACGTACTACTTAAGCCAATCGTTGTTCTTGCAGCGATTGCCGGTGGTGCAACTGGTGTTGCTACTTTCGCGGCTACTGGAGTCGGCCTTGTTGCCACCCCATCACCAGGATCGATCTTCGCTTACATGGCGATGACCCCTCCGGGTAACCACTTCGGCGTGCTTTTGGGCATTGCGTTGTCAGCAGCTGTTTCCTTCGTTGTGGCCTTCTTCATCTTGAAGGCAACTGGCTCCGGAGATGATGCTGCAGATCTAGACGCCTCGAAGGCAAAGAGTCAGGCCATGAAGACCGGAGATGCTGCGTAATTATGGCGACTATATCGGGTGCCTCTGTCAAGAACATAGTTGTTGCTTGCGAGGCCGGAATGGGCTCATCTGTAATGGTTGCGAAGCAGCTTGCTAAGCAACTGAAGGCCCAAGAGGTCTCAGTGACCCATTCCCCTGTGAACCAACTGACTGAAACTGAACACGATTTAGTTCTTTGTCACCGCGGACTTGGCTCAAGGGCCAAACAAGCGGTGCCGAACTCTGTGGTGATCATGTTTGACATGTTTCTGGGCGATCTAAAAATCGCTGAGGTCGTGTCAAGAATAAAGTCGGGCGACGACATCAGCGATGACTGATTTAGTCCAACAGGCCGGAATAAAGCTAGATGCCACAGCCTCCTCTCCGGAGGAGGCTGTGGACATCTGCGGCAAGCTACTAGTTAAGCTAGGCGCGGCAACAAGCGACTATGCAGACGCGATGTGGGAGCGAGAAGAGATCTTTCCTTCCGCCATCGGCATGGGCTTTGCCATTCCGCATGGAACTGACGAATCACGTGCGCACGTTATTTTCGATCAGCTGGTGTTTATTCGATTGGCACAGCCAATTGAGTGGGCCGATGATGAAGTTACTTGCATTCTTGGTATCGCCTCGAAGGGTGATGGACACGTGGAGCTGCTCGGCAATTTGGCCGAAATGATTCAAGACGAGGACAAGTTGGCAATTTTGCAAAACTCGGACAACCCCGAGGAAATTGCTCAGCTGCTTCTTGGCAACGACTAGCTATACGTCAAAGTAAGAAAAAATCAAATAGCCACTGAGCAAGACAAAATCTAGTAGCACTCAGAACAGTCACAGGAGAAAAAACTATGCGGGCAGTCCACTTCGGAGCCGGAAACATCGGGCGAGGCTTCATCGGGGCAGTTCTGCAGGATGCCGGCTACTTTGTGACTTTTGCTGATGTGAATAAAGAGCTGATCGCCAAGTTGCGATCCTCCATCGGGTACAGCCTTTTCGAACTTGGCGAAGCCAAAAAAGAAACCCACTACGAAAACTTTGAAGTTCTGGACTCAACCGCGGACGAAGCCGCTCTGATAGCAGCCATCGGCCAAGCCGATGTAATTACCGCATCAGTTGGGACGAATATTCTGCCCGCTATTGCGCCAGTAATTGCTCGGGGCATTCAAGCACGGTCAAGTGATTCTCCGCTTGTCATAATGGCCTGCGAAAACGCGATCAATGCCACGGATATTTTGTGGTCCAATATATTGGAGACTCTCGAGAGACTTCCCAAAAACATCTTTTTTGCTAATACCGCTGTCGACCGGATCGTTCCAATGCAGCAAGCAGATAGTGAACCAGACGTTGCTGCCGAAAGCTTTTGCGAATGGGTCATCGACAAAAGTGGGCTAGCTGGAACTGATCTAAAGATTCCTGCGGCAACCATGGTCGATGATCTTCAGCCTTTTATTGAGCGAAAGCTCTATACGGTGAACACCGCGCACTTGACGATTGCGTACTTGGGTCAGCGCAACGGCCATGACACAATCGCCGGATCACTAAGGGATCTGATTGTCCGTGATGCTGTAGCCCGAGTAATGGAAGAAACCTCCATGGCTCTTGTCACCAAGCACGACTTTGATTCGAATGAGCACGCAAAATATGTCCACAGAACGCTGCTGCGACTAGCAAACCCTTTACTTGACGATCAGGTGGAGCGAGTTGGAAGACAGCCTTTGAGAAAGCTATCTAGGTTTGAACGTCTTATTGGGCCGGCAGCGCTTTTGGCTGAGCTCGGCGAAGAGCCCAGCGCGCTGCTGGAAGTGGTTGAGGCTTCTTTGGATTTCATGAGCCAAAACGACCCTGAGATAGCTCTGTTGAACTCTAAGCTCGGGGCATTGACGCCCTCAGAATTTGCACAAGAGGTTTGTGGAATTAGCCCAGAACATCAATTGGCTGGCTCACTGGAGCGGGCAATAGCGAAACATCAAGGGGCCCTAAGTCACAAATGACCAGCCGGTATGACGCCGGGAGTTAGTTAGTATTTTTTATTAGAACTTCGAAGGGAAAAACAATGGCCACAATAAATGGCTCAGTTACCGTATTGGATCCGATTGGCCTGCACGCCAGGCCCGCTGGACAGATAGTGAAGCTAGTAAAGGAGTCAGGCCTAGAGGTTCGAATTGGCAAGGCTGGTCAGGAGTTAGCTAAAGCAAACTCGCCGCTTCGCATGATGGCCCTAAAGGCTAAGACGGGTGAAGAGTTGACCATAGAAGTTGACTCTGATGACGAGGCTGAAGCCACTGCCCTAATCGCCCAGGTTCAAGATTTTTTGAAGGGCTAGATTTGCTAGACAGCGGCACAATTCTTACAGGCATGGGCGTGGGGCTGGGCTCCGTCGCCGCCGAAGTATTTCGAGTAAAGCCTGTAGCTTCATTGCCAAATGCGGCTAAGCACTCCGGTGACAAAGCTCTGGAAACAGAAAGCCTGAAGACTGCCATCGCGGCAGTTTCACTGGAGATGAATGGCCTAGCCGAAAAGGCAGGCGAGACCTCCGCTGAAATTTTCGAGGCCCTGATCATGCTGCTGGAAGATGAAGAGCTATTCGAAACTGCATCGGATCAGATCTCGCATGGCTGGAATGCCGGCACCGCTTTTATTAACGCGGTTGAAGAATACGCCGATATTTTTGCAGGAGACGCTACTTTTGAGGAGCGCCTAAACGATATTCGCGACCTTGCCAGAAGAGTTGCCGCCTCGATCGCGGGCATTTCACTTGGACTGGATATTCCTACCACTGGAAGGTTCGTGATTGTGGGTGAGGATTTCTCACCGGCTGATACCGCGCAATTCACTGAGGCGGTTGTCGGGGTGGTAACCATCCAGGGCGGCCCGACCTCACACACTGCAATCATCTGCAGATCAAAATCGATCCCAGCGGTTGTTTCATGTCAGCAGGCCAAAGACTTGGTTGACGGGATGCAGGTCCTAGTTGACCCGGTGGGGGATCGCGTTGTGGTGGATGGCCAGGAAAGTGACATCACCGAAGCTCTATCTTTCATCGCAAAAAGCGAGGATCCGATCATTCCGGTTCGCGCAAATATTGGTTCGCTGGAAGACGCGATTGCGGCCAGTGCCTCGGCGGCTGAAGGGGTGGGGCTCTTTAGAACTGAGCTACTTTATTTGTCTGCCAAGACCCGGCCGACTAAGCAGTCTCAGGCCGCTAGCTACACAGAGATTTTGAAGGCGGCTCCAGCCGGGCCAATTGTTGTCCGCACCATCGATGCCGGTAGCGACAAGCCTGTTCCGTTTTTGGACATGGGTGACGAAGAAAATCCGGCACTGGGCGTCCGCGGATATCGCCTGATTGAGAATCACCGAGACTTTATTGTTGATCAACTGGAAAGCCTCGAAATCGCAAGAGAGCAATCGGGCCGCGAAGTTTGGGTGATGGCCCCGATGGTTTCGACTTACTCCGAGGCGATTGAGTTCGCCGCGCTTGCCAGGGAAGCCGGAAAGTTCAAGGTCGGAATCATGGTGGAAACGCCGAGCATCGTCTATCAGATTGCACAACTAGCTGGTGTCTTGGACTTTATCTCGGTGGGCACCAACGATTTATCACAATACCTATTTGCGGCCGACCGCATGAATCCTGCCCTAGGGGCGATGTTAAATCCATGGCAACCGGCGCTATTGAGATCGCTGGAGCAAATTGCGATTGTCTGCCAAGAAGCTGGAGTTTCTTCGGGCGTTTGCGGTGAGAGCGCCTCGGATCCAGCCTTCGGCGTAGTTCTTGCCGGCATGGGGTTCCAGTCAGTGTCTTCGTCTCGTTCTCAGGTGGGAATAGTCAGACAGGCTCTGAGCTCCGTGACAAAGCAACAGGCCAAAGAAGTTTTTGAGGCAGCGCTCACGGGCCTTGACGCCGATCAAGCAAAATCTGCGGCCTTAGCGGCCCTTGCTGCAATCTCAGCAAAGTAAACTCAAGAGCATGTCAAGCCCGAATCCAGCTCAAGTTCCTCAAATAAAAAAAGTTCTCCGCTTTTATAAGGCTTCTTCTTATGTAACTGGCGGGTTCTTGATTTTATTGATGATTACCTGGGGCATTCGACGCCTGCCATTTTTAGGTTTTGATCTCTGGCTGCTCGGTCCAAACGGATTTTTTAGTTTTGAACAGTACGGCGTTGACGGCGAAGGCTTGCCCGATGTCGGTTTCAATCTGACGGTTTGGATCCTAATTGTCCACGGCTGGCTCTATGTGGTTTATCTATTTGCGGACTTCAGAATCTGGACCCTCATGCGCTGGTCGTTCACTAGGTTCTTGCTGATTGCCCTGGGCGGCGTCATACCGTTTTTGAGCTTTTACACCGAGAACCGCTACGCCAAAATGGCGCATGAACAGCTTGCAAAACTGGAGGGCAAATGAAGCCGGTACTAGTTGTTGACTTTGGAGCTCAGTACGCTCAGCTGATAGCCAGGCGCGTTCGCGAAGCCAATGTTTATTCGGAGATTGTTCACCACAGCGTCACAGCGGCCGAGATTGCAGCCAAAGAACCGGCGGCAATTATTCTTTCTGGCGGTCCCTCAAGCGTCTATGAGGACGGGTCACCAGCTCTTGATTCAAAGATTTTGGAGCTTGGCGTTCCAATTCTGGGTATTTGCTACGGTTTTCAAGTTCTTGCCCATCACTTAGGTGGTCGAGTGGACAAGACTGGCAAAAAGGAATACGGCGGCACGGACCTCACGGTGAACAAGTCTGGAACGCTTTTGAGTGGTCAACCGCTATCCCAGGTTTGCTGGATGAGTCACGGTGATCAGGTCGTTCAGGCTCCTGAGGGCTTTGATGTTTTGGCCTCCACTGCCACAACTCCAGTTGCGGCCTTTGAATCCAAAGAGCGCAAGATTTACGGCGTTCAGTGGCACCCAGAGGTGGTCCACTCCGACCAGGGCCAACGAGTCCTAGAAAACTTTCTTTACGTTGGAGCCGGGATTGAGCCAACTTGGAATTCTGGAAATGTGATCGCTGAACAGGTTGCCAAAATTCGTGCGCAGGTTGGAGATGCCAGGGTCATATGCGGGTTGTCCGGCGGGGTTGACTCAGCGGTCGCCGCCGCACTGGTTCATAAGGCCATTGGAGACCAGCTAACGGCAGTATTCGTCGATCACGGTTTATTGCGTGAGGGTGAAAAAGAGCAGGTTGAGCGCGACTACGTCGCGGCAACTGGAATCAGGTTAGTAACCGAGAGCGCCGAGGATGTCTTTTTATCAGCACTTGCTGGCGTCAGTGATCCAGAGCAAAAGCGCAAGATCATCGGACGCGAGTTTATTCGTAGCTTTGAAAAGGCGGAGCAGAAGCTCATCGCCGAGGCCAAGGCTGATAATCGACCAATAAAGTTCTTGGTTCAGGGAACGCTTTATCCGGATGTGGTTGAATCCGGTGGCGGCGCAACAGCTGGAATTAAGAGCCACCACAACGTAGGGGGCCTTCCAGAGGATCTGCAATTTGAGCTAATTGAGCCACTTCGGGAGTTATTCAAGGATGAGGTGCGGGCAATAGGCGCTGAATTAGGGCTTCCGGACGAGATAGTTTCCAGGCAACCGTTCCCGGGTCCCGGTCTCGGGATTCGAATTGTCGGCGAGGTAACAAAAGAAAGACTTGATTTACTTCGTAAGGCGGACGCAATTGTTCGAGAAGAACTTTCGGAAGCCGGCAAAGATGCTGAAATCTGGCAGTGCCCGGTTGTTCTTTTGGCCGACGTGCGCTCGGTAGGGGTTCAGGGAGATGGCAGAAGCTACGGCCACCCAATCGTGCTTCGGCCTGTCTCATCGGAAGACGCAATGACGGCCGACTGGTCTAGATTGCCCTATGACTTGCTGGCAAAAATTTCCAATCGCATCACCAATGAAGTTCCAGATGTGAATCGGGTCGTGCTGGATATCACCTCAAAGCCTCCGGGCACGATTGAGTGGGAATAGCGTGCTGGTTTTTGGTCATCGCGGGGCGTGCGGTTATCTGCCGGAAAACACCATTGAGTCGATGGAGTTAGCTTTTGAGCAGGGCGCGGATGCCGTCGAGTTTGATGTGGTCTTCACCAAGGATGGTCAAGCAGTCATTCGCCACGATCTAGATCTAGCCAGCACTACCGACATCAACGACCACAGCTTCCTGTCAACCAAGATCGACCAACTCACAAAGGATGACGTCTCAAGGCTACGAGCCAAGGAACGCTATCCAGACGGCAGAGTTGATTCGGCTTCCCAAGACGGAAAATACTTTGTGCCAACCCTCCGCCAGCTTTTGGGACACCAGCAATTCAATGGCAAGCACCTGATCATCGAGATAAAGCACGGTGCACATTTTGAGGCTCTCGGAATAGACCCGATCCAGGAAGTAAAGGCTCTGCTGGAGCAAAGCGACTGGTCAAGCCGCGGCATGAAAATTAGCCTCGAGAGCTTCGAGTTCGAATTTCTAAAAAGAGCCAAACTTGAGATTGGGCCAGAAATTAGTTACGTGTTTCTGAGTGCCAGGGACACTCTGCCCGAGGGCATAACAGAACTAACGGATGACTTACTCGTTGAAATCGCTGATAACTTCGATGCTGTGTCCGTTGCGATGTCCATGGTTCTGACAGGTGATCTTGTGGCTCGGGCGAAAAAGATGGGGCTTGAAATCTATGCTTTCACAGCCCGCCTGGAAACAGCCGAGGGAAATGTCGAAAAATGGTTTGAACGTCTTGTTTCGACGGGAGTCGATGGAATTTTTGCCGATCAGCCCGATCTGTTGATCAAAACCGTAGCCGACCTGACCTAAGCTACCTGCGATGTCGTTAGAGATTTTTGAGCAACCGAACCCGGATGATTTACTAACCGGGCTAAACCCGCAGCAGCAGCAGGCAGTGCGCTATCGAGGACGAGCGCTGCTAATTGTCGCTGGAGCTGGGTCCGGTAAGACCAGGGTGTTAACTCACCGCATGGCACACATGCTAGCCAATAAAGAAATTTGGCCATCTCAGATTCTTGCTATTACATTCACCAATAAAGCTGCGGCCGAAATGAGGGAACGGGTTGAGAGCCTGATCGGTCAGGCCGGTCAGGGCATGTGGCTCAAGACCTTCCACTCCGCTTGCCTGCAAATCCTTAGACGCGAGGCCCAACGTCTCGGCCACGACTCAAACTTCAGTGTCTATGACACTGGAGACACTCGTGCGCTATTGAAGCGACTGCTTCGAGAAGCTGGCGCAGAAGATGCGGACATAAAACCTTCGCAGGCAGCCGCAATAATCTCCAATGCTAAAAACGAATTGAAAGACGCTGAGGACTTCGCTCGAAATGCTGATCGCTCGAACCCCAGAGAGCGACTGGTTGCCGAGGTTTTCCAGGCCTACACGTCCGAACTGCGCAGAAACAACGCCTTTGATTTTGATGACCTAATTGTTGAGACTGTGGGCCTATTCCAGGCATTTCCGGAACTTCGCGCTAGGTATCAAAAGCGTTTCCGTCACGTGCTGGTCGATGAGTACCAGGACACCAACCATGCCCAATACGCACTGATTCGAGAGTTCACCAGGCCATTGCCGGAGGAACATGCAATTTTTGATGAGCAAACCGGAGAGGTCCTTGGCCCGGCTGACCTAACCGTTGTTGGAGACTCGGACCAGTCAATTTACGCATTCCGCGGAGCTTCGATAAGGAACATTACTGAGTTTGAGCGCGATTTCCCGGGAGCAGAGACTATTCTCCTCGAGCAAAATTACCGCTCCACTCAAAACATACTTTCGGCTGCGAACGCAGTTATTTCGCAAAACCCTTATCGACCAGCTAAAAACCTTTGGACCGATTCGGGCGCTGGTGACAAGATCACCATGTTCACCGCTTACGACGAGCGAAATGAAGCAGCTTTTGTCGTAGATAGAGTCAAGAAGCTGCACGACGAAGGCGTCAATTACCGAGACATCTCGGTCCTGTACCGTACCAACTCACTGACGCCATCTTTAGAGGCTGAGCTCAAGAGCCAGCAGATCCCCTATGCGGTTATCGGGGGCTTGAAGTTTTTTGAGCGTAGAGAAATCAAAGACGCGTTGGCCTACTTGTCCGCAATTTCGAATGGGCGCAATGATGAGGCCGTAAGAAGAGTCATAAATATCCCGACTCGTGGCATCGGTCAGAAGACTGAGCTAAAAATTGCTCAGTTCGCCAGGACAAATGAAATGAGCTTTCGACAAGCACTCTTATTTGCTTCCGACTTGCAACTTGGGCCCAAACTTCAAGCATCTGTGATGGCTTTTGGGGAACTGCTCAACGAATTAGAAGCAATGACTGTTACTGATGGCCCGGCCGAGGTTTTGAAGTTAGCCCTAACCAGGAGCGGCTATCGCTCCGAGCTGGAGCTATCAAGGGACCCCCAAGATGAGGCAAGGGTTGAAAACTTAGATGCCTTGCTCGGACAGCTATTCGAGTGGCAAGCGCAGTATCCGGAGGGCACTGTTGCCGACTACCTTGCGGAAGTTACGCTTTCGGCGGCCGCGGATGAGATCGAGGATGAATCCGGCAGCATTTCTTTGATGACGCTTCACACCGCCAAGGGGCTTGAGTATCAGGTTGTTTTCATGATTGGTCTTGAGCAGGGAACACTGCCTCACATCAGGTCTTTTGATGAGCCCGGAGGGTTGCAGGAGGAACGACGACTGATGTATGTCGGTATGACCAGGGCCCGCGAGCAACTGTTTGTCTCTCATGCGCTTCAGCGAACGATTTTTGGGAACACCTCTGGTTTCACCACCTCGATGTTCTTGGCCGACATACCCCAGGAACTTGTTGAGGCCGAGGGAACCGAACGATCAACCGATAGGGCCTATGAGCGGTCCGTTGGATTCACGAGAGAGCCTTCAAAATGGAAGGGTGCAATCAACTCACCAAGTGCGGTCCGGGACAACAAGGACCTTGAGCTTGCAGTAGGCGACCGAGTCAATCACGACACTTTCGGCGAGGGCGCCGTGATCAGTGTGTCGGGTCAAAACCCAAGGCAAACCGCCGAGGTTCGTTTTGAATCAGGTGTTACAAAGCGGCTACTTGTGAAAATGGCACCAATAACAAAGCTCTAGGCGGGAAAGCGTTTTTTCAATCGCTAGACTTTAGAGGGTTAAACGTCGGCTAAAAAGAACTGAAAGACCAAAGTGGATCTATTTGAATATCAAGCCCGCGACCTTTTTGAAAAACACGGAGTTCCGGTTTTACAGGGTCGAATCGCAGATACACCTGAAGAAGCAGAGGCAGCAGCAACCGCTATTGGCGGCACAGTTGTTGTCAAAGCCCAGGTAAAAACCGGAGGGCGCGGCAAGGCCGGCGGTGTAAAGGTGGCTCATAGCCCAGCCGAGGCCCGCCAAAAAGCCGAAGAAATTCTTGGACTTGACATCAAGGGCCATGTTGTAAAGCGCCTAATGATCGCAGAGGGGGCCAAGATTGCTCAGGAGTTTTACTTCTCAGTCCTTCTAGACCGTTCAAACCGAACCTTCTTGTCTCTTTGTTCTGTTGAAGGCGGCATGGAGATCGAGCAGCTAGCTGTTGAGCGCCCAGATGCACTTGCAAAGATTCCGGTCTCGGCTGTCACCGGCATAGACAAGGCCATGGCCATGGAAATTGCAAAGGCCGGCAGGTTCCCGGAGGAGCTAATTGACTCAGTCAGTGATGTGATCCTCAAGCTCTACGAAGTATTCGTAAAAGAGGACGCGACCTTGGTTGAGGTAAACCCTTTGGTTCTCACCGAAGACGGCCAAATTCTTGCCCTCGACGGCAAAATCACCCTCGATGAAAATGCGGATTTCCGTCACGAGCGCGATGACATGGAGCGCGACGCACTCGACCCACTAGAGACCAAAGCTAAAGCGATGGATCTGAACTACGTGAAGCTCGACGGCGAAGTAGGAATCATTGGAAATGGTGCCGGGCTTGTTATGTCCACGCTAGACGTCGTGGCTTACGCCGGAGAGGCCAATGGCGGAGTAAAGCCCGCAAACTTCTTGGACATCGGCGGAGGAGCTTCGGCAGAAGTAATGGCTGCAGGTCTAGATGTAATTCTGAATGACCCCCAGGTCAAAAGCGTGTTTGTGAACGTCTTTGGTGGCATCACGGCCTGCGACGCGGTTGCTAACGGCATCGTTGGAGCACTAAACACTCTTGGCGCCAGGGCTTCTAAGCCACTGGTTGTCAGGCTTGACGGAAACAACGTCGAAGAAGGCAGAACAATTTTGAAGGAATTCAACCACCCGCTAGTGGCACTTGCGGACACCATGGATGGTGGGGCTAACACCGCCGCTGAACTCGCGAACGGCTAAGGGGCTAAAAAATGGCAATCTTTCTAAACTCAGATTCTAAAATCATCGTTCAGGGCATGACTGGTGCCGAAGGAATGAAGCACACTCAGAGAATGCTGGCTGGCGGATCAAACATCGTTGGCGGAGTAAATCCTCGCAAGGCGGGCGAAACTGTCGAAGTTGAAGGGAAGTCCCTTCCAGTTTTCGGAACTGTCGCGGAGGCGATGAGCGCCACCGGTGCAAACGTTTCTGTTATTTTTGTGCCTCCGGCTTTTGCCAGGCAGGCAATCGTCGAAGCAATCGACGCTGAGATTCCACTTGCAGTTGCTATTACCGAGGGAATCCCGGTTCACGACTCAGCTTCGGCTTGGGCATACAATGTCGAAAAGGGCCTGAAAACCAGGCTTATCGGCCCAAATTGTCCGGGAATCATTAGCCCGGGTGAATCAAATGCTGGAATCACTCCTTGGAACATCACCGGAAAAGGACCGATTGGTTTGGTTTCTAAGTCCGGAACCCTTACCTACCAAATGATGTTTGAACTAAGAGACATCGGCTTTACAACGGGAATCGGTATTGGCGGGGATCCTGTTATTGGAACCACTCACATTGACGCTCTCGAGGCATTTGAGAATGATCCTGAGACCAAAGCTATTGTCTTGATCGGTGAAATTGGCGGTGACAGCGAAGAGAAGGCAGCGGAATACATCTCCAAGCACGTGACCAAGCCGGTTGTTGCCTACGTAGCAGGATTTACCGCTCCAGAGGGCAAGACCATGGGTCACGCTGGTGCGATCGTTTCTGGGTCGGCCGGAACAGCCCAGGGTAAAAAAGAAGCATTCGAAGCCGTTGGTGTGAAGGTTGGCAAGACGCCATCTGAGACCGCCACCTTGATGCGCGACATTATCGCCAACCTATAGCGCGAACCGTGAACCGGGGGCTCAGCTTCGCAATAGCCGCACTGCAGGCTTTGATAATCATTGCCACTGTGGTGGGACTGATTATTGCTCCGCTAACACTTGCTTGGTTTATCGAAGGCGATGGACAAGTTGAATGGATTCTGGCGCTCAGGGTAGCTGTCTACGCATTCTTACTGGCATGCGGAGTCCCAATTGGCTTCGCTGAAGGTGAGATTTTAGGCATCGGTTTTGGAGCCTTCTTCCTCACAGCACTGCCACTTGGGCTTACCGGCCTAATCGTTCTAATGGCAATCAGAATCGGTCATCGACTATCGGCCGCTGCCTCGCTTTGGCCGGCATGGCTAGGAGGGTCGCTAGCTTTTGGCGGCATCAGCTACGGAGCTTCATTATTGGTGGCAGATGATTCGGTGATTGCTGGCACCTGGGAACCGCTTTATTACCCAGCAATATTTTTTGGATTAATACTCATCGCATCGTCCGTGAGCGGTGAAAGATTTGAGCTATTCGAGGGCGCCAATGGCCAAGAGGCCAAAGAGCGCATCTGGATTAGAGGTCTATTTATATCCGCCTATGCGAAGTTGCACTGGTCAATTCGAACCGCACTAAATCCCGGTGTGAGGGTTGGCTTGTCAGTTGTGGCAGTCTTGATTTTTGCAAGCTCGGCATTGATTGCTTTGGGTTTAGGTTTCGGCTGGATTCAGGTAATCGGACTTTACCAAGGACTGGGCTTGAGTATTTTGGGTGGAGTCATGGTGACCATTGGTCAGCTGGCAATCTTGCCAAACCTAATTGTCTATGGCGCATCTTGGATTTCCGGGGCAGGGTTTGCAATCGGCACCGGCTCTTACGTTTCCCCTTTTGCATCCGAGCTAGGGCCACTTCCAGCACTTCCGGTGTTTGCAGCTTTACCAACCGGAGGCTTTGAGCGCGGACTTATTTTTGTGCTGATCCCCATCTTGGCCGCACTTATCGCTACGTTTTTTGTAGCGAGGCATGCGGATCAATTGCGCTGGGAATACAGCACCAGACTAAGCGGGGCGCTATCCCTCTCGCTGGTTGCCGCCTCGAGCGCAGCTATCGCTGTCTTCCTGACGAGCCAGGCAGCATCAGGTAGCTTTGGCCCGGGTCGGTTTGAAACTGTTGGGGCGGACCCGCTCGTGTTCGCAGCGGTGGTGTTTGTGGAAGTCCTCGTGCCTAGCTTCCTGGCTGCTTTAGTAATTGCTAAGCCATACGGTGATGCTTCCGAGCGAAAGTAGACTGGGGCAATGTTCTCGGTCGTAGTGCTTATTTCAGGCGGTGGCTCAAATCTTCGTGCGCTTCTGACGGCGGCGGCCAGCCCGTTATATCCGGCGAAGGTAGTTTCGGTTGGGTCCGATAAGGCTGCTACCGGCCTAGAGCACGCCGAAGAGTTTGGGGTTCCGACCTTCGTTGTTGAACCTTCTGGGTTTGAAAGCCGAGAAACTTGGGCTGAGATTCTGCTTTCAAATATTGAGTTCCATAAACCAGACCTAGTTGTCTTAGCCGGGTTCATGAGGGTCTTGCCTGCAAACATTGTTAACAAGCTTTCGCCCAGAATGATAAATCTGCACCCATCTTTGTTGCCCGATTTTCCTGGGGCCAATGCCGTTGCAGACGCCTTGGCAGCTGGGGCTTCAGTAACTGGCGCGACCGTCCACATAGTCGATGAGGGTGTGGATACCGGCAAGGTACTGACTCAAGCCAGCATTCCAGTTGCTCCTGGAATCTCAGAAATTGATTTGCATGAGCAGATTAAACTAGTGGAACAGCAGCAGCTAGTTCAAGCGGTTCGGGACATTGCAACCGGAGCACTCTTGCTCGCCGAAAAGGAACAAAATGCCTGATGTAGTGGCCATAAAAAGAGCATTAATTTCCGTGTCGGATAAGACTGGCTTGATTGAGCTAGCTGCAGCTCTGACCGCGGCTGGAGTGCAGCTGGTGTCAACCGGTTCCACTGCCAAGCAAATCGCGTCTGCTGGTATGGCCGTGCAAGAAGTCAGTGAAGTAACCGGCTTTCCCGAAAGTCTGGATGGCCGCGTGAAGACGCTGCATCCGTCCATCCACGGCGGCATTCTTGCTGATCTGAGACTTGAAAAGCACAATCAAGAGCTTGCTGAGCTAAACATCGAAGCTTTTCAGCTAGTGGTTGCAAACCTCTACCCTTTTGTTGAGACCGTTGCCAGCGGATCAACCGGGGATGCAGCCATCGAGCAGATTGATATCGGTGGACCCGCAATGGTTCGAGCTGCCGCCAAAAACCATGCCAATGTGACGATAGTTGTCGACCCAAAGAATTACCCGCTTTTGATTGATGCGCTCGATGACGGTGGCACGACACTCAAGTTTCGACAAAAACTTGCTCAGCAGGCATTTGCTCACACTTCCGGTTATGACGCAGCGGTTGCAAGCTTCCTGGCTCGCGAATTCGGGGAAGAGGTTACCTCGGAGTCGATCAATATTTCTCTCATCAAAGATCAGGACTTGAGATACGGGGAAAACTCTCATCAGTCGGCAGCTCTTTATTTAGCTGGTGATTCTTCAGGGGTGGCGACTGCCATTCAGCATTCTGGTAAACAGATGAGTTACAACAACTTTGTTGATGCAGATGCAGCGCTTCGGGCAGCCTACGATTTTCAGGCCCCCGCGGTAGCGATCATCAAGCATGCCAACCCGTGCGGAATTGCTACCGGAGCAGATGTTGCAACTGCCTATCAAGCTGCCCACAATACCGATCCGGTTTCGGCCTTCGGAGGAGTGATTGCAACCAATAGCGAAGTTACCGAGGCAATGGCTCTAGCCGTTGCCGAAGTCTTCACCGAGGTCATAATTGCGCCTTCGTTCAATCCGACAGCGATTGAAATACTGAAAAAGAAAAAGAACTTGCGAATTTTGGAGCTTTCAAATCCTTATGTCAGAGCGGCATTAGATATTCGTCAGGTCTCCGGCGGCATGCTTGTTCAGGATTCAGACGGATTCGAAGGCCTGAATACTCAGAACTGGCAATTGGTCGCTGGCAAGAGTGTCGATGCCTCGCAGATGCTCGATTTAGAGTTTGCATGGATCGCTTGCCGGTCAGTGAAATCCAACGCGATTTTGCTAGCTAAAAATCAGTCCGCCGTTGGGATCGGCATGGGTCAGGTCAACAGGCTGGATTCTTGCAGGCTCGCGGTTGCAAGGGCTGGAGACAGAGTGGTGGGTTCAGTCGCAGCCTCCGACGCGTTTTTCCCATTCGCCGACGGTCTTCAGGTTCTCATAGACGCGGGGGTTTTGGCAGTAGTCCAGCCGGGTGGTAGCGTCCGAGACGAGGAAGTGATTGCCGCAGCTAGCAAGGCCGGTATTAGCATGTACTTTACGGGCGAAAGACATTTTTTCCACTAGAAATAATCAAAGCGCATCAGATGTTTACGAGAAAGGCCGCTTGGCCAGAATTACCTCGGAGAGAGCTATGCAGCAGGCTGAAATGGGGACTATAAAAACCCTTTGGCGACTGGTCCCATTTGCAAGACGGGCACTCTGGCGCATGGGCCTTGGCATACTCGCTGCAATCGGCGCCCACATGATTGCTCTTTCAATCCCGCAATTTTTGCAGTCACTGGTGAACTCACTGGTGGACGGCGGTCGGGGCGCATTGCTACCGGCTGTCGGTTTGATTCTCTTGCTCGGTGTTTTAGAGGCGGCTCTAGTACTTCTCAGGCGTTGGTTGGTTCTGACTCCCGGAACATTCGTCGAGGCCGACATGCGCAACACATTGTTCGCCAAGCTTCAAGATTTGCCAGTTGCATTTCATGATCGCTGGCCATCGGGGCAGTTACTTTCCAGGGCGGTTGCTGACCTAGGCCTAATTAGACGTTGGCTCAGCTTTGGAATTGTGCTGTTGATAGCGAACTTCATCACATTGGTGGTTGGACTACTGATTCTGTTCACTTACAACTTCTGGTTGGGGCTTATTTTTTCGGTTGCATCGATTCCGATTTGGCTCATTGGATTCCGCTTTGAGCGCGGTTTCGGCACTATTGCCAGGCTGGCTCAGGATCAGTCGGGGGACCTGGCAACAAGGGTAGAAGAATCTGTTCACGGCGTCAGGGTTCTTAAGGCCTTTGGTCGTGGCGGTTTTGCAGCTGACCAATTTGCAACCCAGGCTTCGGAACTCAGGAACACAGAAATTAGCAAGGCCAAGGCCGTCGCAAACATTTGGCTGTACCTAATTATGATTCCCGAATTTGCTCTTGGCCTGGCTCTACTGGCCGGGATTTGGTTCACGGCTAACGGTGAAATGACCGTTGGAACACTGGTGGCTTTTGTTGCAACCGCAATGGTTCTTCGTTGGCCAACTGAGTCTCTTGGATTCTTGCTGGGCATGACGCTAGAGGCGAAGACTGCCACAACGAGAATCTTCGAAGTTCTGGATGAGCCGGACCTAATTGCTGATCCGGTTTCCCGCAAGACAATAATGGAGCCCAAGGGGCTACTTGAGTTTCACGACGTCCACTTTCACTACCCGGATGCTGATCCGAAGAACCGCGACTTGGTGGATGGCGTCAGCCTTCGAATAGAGCCGGGTCAGTCGGTAGCACTTATTGGGCTCACCGGAAGTGGCAAGACAACCCTGACGGCTCTAACAACAAGGTTGTATGAGGTAACCGGCGGCTCGATAACTATCGATGGGGTCGACATTAGAGATTTGACTCGAGCCGACCTTAGGTCCAACATCGCAATGGCTTTTGAGGACGCCACTCTTTTCTCATCCAGTGTCCGTGACAACGTTCTCCTGGGTAATAAAGATCAAAGCGAGGATGATCTAAAACAGGCCCTCGAGATTGCCCAGGCGCAGTTTGCATACGATTTACCAAAGGGTCTTGATACGCCAATCGGCGATGAAGGTCTCAGCCTTTCCGGGGGTCAGCGTCAGCGACTGGCATTGGCAAGAGCGGTGGCGGCAAAACCTAAGATCTTGGTTTTGGATGATCCATTGTCTGCTGTGGATGTCGACACCGAGGCGATGGTTGAGGATGCGCTTCGACATGTTCTGAAATCAACCACCGCCCTCATAGTCGCTCACCGACCTTCGACGGTGATGTTGGCCGACAAGGTAGCTCTGATGCAAGGTGGCAAGATTATTGCCTTCGGAACTCATCGCGAACTACTAGACACCAGCACCGAATACCGCCACGTCATTACCTCTCTGGACACTGACCAGAAAGAGCGCGAGGTGAACGTATGAGTCTTTACGGCACTAATAACGAAGAAAGAACGGATCTAACCAAAACTGAATCTAGGTTCATTAGACAGCGATCCAGATTGCTTCTGGGTTCGTTGTTGCTCCCACTCCGCGCGAGGCTTTGGCTCGCGGTGGCAATGATTTTTATCTCCACGACGCTCAGGGTCGCGGGGCCAGCGCTCATAGCTTTCGCGATTGACTGGGCGCTCCCGAGGGCCATTGAAGACGACTTTTATCCGCTCTGGATGGTAATTCTGCTGTATCTGGGAGCCGCAGCTTTCAGTGCACTGATGGTTTATTACTTCATGATTCTTACGGCAAAAATCGCTCAGTCCATGCTGCTTGCCCTGCGGAACAGAATGTTCATCCACACACAAAAGCTGTCAGTTGAGTTCCACGAGCGCTACACCGCGGGGCGTGTGATCGCGAGGCAGACCTCGGACCTAGAGTCAATTTCCGAACTACTGTCTGGTGGCTTAGGAGAGCTAGTCGTTGGAATCTTCTTCATGGTATTCACCGCTGGTGCGCTCTTGATCCTTGATCCAATTAGCTTCCTTGTTCTTATGGCTGCAGGGATTCCACTTGCGATTGTGACTAGGTGGTTTCAGATAAACACAAACCGAGGCTTTAGGGCGCAGCGGGTTGCATCTTCAACCTTGATTCAAAACTTTGTCGAGACCATGACCGGTATTCGCGCGGTTAAGGCTTTCCGCAAGGAGGGGCGCAATGAGAAGCACTTTGGTGGCCTGGTGGAAAAGTACCGGCTATTGAACGCAAGACTGATTCAACTTTTTGGAATTTACGATCCAGCATTGATATTGATCGGCAACGCGACCGTTGCTGCAATCTTGCTCGTGGGTGGATTCCGGGTGCTCGACGGAACTTTGGGCATAGGGGTTTTGACGGCAGCAATTCTTTACGCCAGGAGGTTTTTTGACCCGATGGAACAGATTGCAATTTTCTACAACTCCTATCAGTCGGCTTCTGCTGCTCTTGAGAAAATTTCCGGCGTGCTGCAAGAAGAGCCTTCGGTTCCAGATCCTGAGAACCCGGTTGATCTAAAGAACATCAAGGGCGGTTTAATTTTTGACAAGGTGAAGTTTCAGTACGACACCGGTGATGTCGTGCTGCACCCGTTCTCGCTGGATATCCCCGGTGGCCAAACTATCGCTCTCGTCGGCACCACTGGTGCTGGTAAGTCAACTCTTGCAAAACTCATTTCAAGGTTCTATGATCCGAGCGAAGGTGTTGTTCGGCTTGACGATTACGACCTCAGAGACATTTCGAATGTGAATCTGCGTCAAAAGGTAGTGATGGTGACTCAGGAGGCATACCTGTTTACCGGATCGGTAGCGCAGAACATTCAGCTAGGGCGCCCGGGTGCATCGATGGATGATGTGGTTAAGGCCGCCAAGGCAGTGGGAGCGCACGAATTTATTCTGGAACTGCCCTTCGGCTACGAGACGGATGTCAATAAGCGCGGCGGCAGGGTTTCCAGCGGCCAACGCCAGTTGATCTCGTTTGCACGTGCATTCCTTGCGGACCCTGCAGTCTTGATTCTCGACGAGGCAACTTCTTCCTTGGACATACCCTCGGAGGCAATGGTGCAACTAGGTCTAAAGACACTGCTTGCGGGTCGGACCGCCGTGATCATCGCACATCGACTCTCAACGGTTTCGATAGCAGATCGTGTTTTGGTAATGGAGCACGGGAGAATTATTGAGGACGGTTCACCGGCGCAGCTAGTGGCCTCGGGAGGTAAATTCTCGAAGCTCTACAAATCCTGGAAAGATTCTCTGGTTTAGGGCTCATTGACTGAAACCGATAGGCTAGGGACGGTCATTTAGGCCCGATTCACGCGCTTAATCAGGAGAGTAATGAACAAAATCAGTGTTGTTGGAAAAGTTGTTGAGCTAGACGGCGACGAAATGACTCGCATCATCTGGCAGGACATCAAGGACAAGCTGATTCTTCCCTACCTGGATATTGACCTGGAGTATTACGACCTATCGGTTGAAAATCGAGATGCGACTGACGATCAGATCACCATTGATGCAGCTCACGCCATCAAGAAGTACGGCGTTGGGGTCAAGTGCGCAACGATTACTCCGGATGAAGACCGAGTGGTCGAATTCGGTTTGAAAAAAATGTGGCGTTCTCCGAACGGAACCATTCGAAACATCCTTGACGGCGTGGTATTTCGCGAGCCAATTATCATCTCAAACGTTCCAAGGCTAGTCCCGGGTTGGACCAAGCCAATTATCATTGGTCGTCACGCACACGGTGACCAGTACAAGGCCACAGACATCAAAATACCCGGCAAGGGTAAAGTCACCATGACTTGGGCCCCAGCTGATGGCTCAGAGCCGCAGGTGTTAACAATTGCGGACTTCCCGGAGGACGGCGGAGTTGCAATGGGAATGTATAACTACATGAGTTCCATTCGTGATTTTGCAAGAGCCTCCTTCAACTACGGCCTTGCTCGGAACTATCCGGTCTACATGTCAACGAAGAACACAATTTTGAAGGCCTATGACGGAGCGTTCAAGGACGCCTTCGAGGATGTTTTCAACGCCGAGTACAAGGACAGGTTTGAAAAAGCTGGCCTCACCTACGAGCACCGTCTAATCGACGACATGGTTGCGGCTTGCTTGAAGTGGGAAGGCGGATACGTTTGGGCCTGTAAGAATTACGACGGTGACGTCCAGTCCGACACCGTGGCTCAGGGCTTTGGCTCTTTGGGTCTAATGACCTCGGTGCTAACAACCCCAGATGGCAAGACAGCACTGGCCGAGGCTGCTCACGGAACTGTGACTCGTCATTACCGCCAGTGGCAACAGGGCAACAAGACCTCTACCAACCCAATTGCATCAATCTTTGCCTGGACAAGAGGCCTGATGCATCGAGCAAAACTGGATAACACCCCTGAGGTGGCAGAGTTCGCGCAGGTTCTTGAAGATGTAATTATCGAAACGGTTGAGTCTGGAAAAATGACAAAGGATTTGGCTGCATTGGTTGGAAAAGATCAACCTTGGCAGTCAACCGATGAGTTCATGGCATCTATTGCCGAGAACCTTCAGTCAAAAATGGCCTAAATAACCAGGCCGCTGGCGGCTTGTGGAAAACTCCCTGCAGGAAACTGCGGGGAGTTTTAGTTTGTGTGGCATGAAACTTCGATCATTATTAGCCCTTACTTTTTGCTCTTCAATAGCTTTTGGAGCTGTGCCCGCTCAAGCCGAAGAATGTCCAGACGGAATCTGCGAATTGGTCTTTGAATACACCGGTAACGCAGAGTACTTCACGGTCCCTGACGGCGCCAAAAACGTTTCCTTCGAAATCAGTGGAGCGGCCGGAGGAAGAGGCGGCATGGGCGGCCGCGTAACCGGCGAGTTCATAAACTCACCGACTGGGTTCTGGGTGCTTGTGGGCGGCGAGGGCGTGATTAATGCCGAGGCTCCGGGCGGTTATAACGGAGGGGGCCGGGCCGGAGGCTCCAGGGGCAACGAGGGTTCCGGTGGAGGGGCCAGCGACATTCGCTCCGGTACGAACCTAAATGATCGGATTGTTGTGGCCGGAGGCGGCGGAGGTGGCGGCGGCTATGCCGGAGCTGCTGGAGGTCCCGGTGGAAACCTAGTCGCCGAGAACGGTGGATCGGGACAAGGTTCCGGAGGCGGCGGCGGTCGGGAAAGCTCTGGGGGTTCCGCGGGTGCCTCTAACGGCGGCAGTTCGGCACAACCCGGTGGTTTTGGGATTGGAGGAACTGGAGGTAGCAGCTGGAACGCCGGTGGCGGCGGTGGCGGCGGCGGTTGGTTCGGTGGCGGTGGTGGTGGAGCGGATGACGACTCTTGTTGCGCTGATGCCGGAGGCGGCGGAGGTGGATCTTCATATGCAAACACGTCTCTAGTGACCAACATCAACCATCAAGCAGGAGTCCAGAATGCAGCGGGTCGAGTGGTCATTCGGTATCAGGCTCCTTCGATAATCACTTTGTTTGCTGGCACCCAGCTAAGTAATAACGAGGTTTCGATCAACATGGAGGTAGAGGGTAGCTTTAGTCCCGACTCGACCCATCTGGAGATCGTTGACACTGCCTGCATCGTAAGCGAACCCGAATTAACTGGATCAACTTATGTCTTTCAAATTCAGAGCTGCGTCGACTCGCCCTTTCAAGCCGCTCTGGCACCTGAAGCCGCCGCTTTGCTAGTTGATGACACGAGTGCCTCGCTGCAGATCGAGCTTGACCTAATTGGCCCGGAGTACGCCTTCGAACAAATTATTTCTGCTGATCACGACTACGTGTTTGACCTTGTTGGCAGTGAGGATAATTCCGGTTTGTCCTCGGATGACATTCTTGTCACAGGATGTGACGAAACTGTGCTTCTGAACCAAAGGCTAAGCCTGAACGATTGCCAGGAGGGCGATATCACAATCACTCTTGCGTCAAACGTTGTGACTGACTCAATGGGTAATCTAGGTCCTTCCGAACCTGCTGTCCTTGAACTGTCAAGGGACACAATCGCTCCGACAGCGCAATGGCTCGAGCCCGAAATCACCGAGATAGACGGCAACTTTAACTTGGTAATTTTGCTCAGACACGACGATTCTCTAGTTGAAGACGCCGCTGTCGAATTTCTCGCCGATGAAATAAGTTGCCTTCCAATGACAACATCTGCAGAAGGAGAAATAACCTTCGAATATACTGGCTGCGCGCCTGGGAGCATGAGCTGGAAATTAGCGGCATTTTCCTTGATTGATTCGGCGGGAAACTCAGGTCCAGCTATCGACAAAGTTCTCGAACTAACACTTGTTGCCGCAGTGCCAATCCCGGAACCAACCCCAGAACCAATGCCAGCAACACCAGAGCCGGCGCTGGAGGTGGCTCCTCGGCAACCCGCGTTACAGATTCCGAGTCAACTAGCGCCAGGGCTCCCGGATGACATCCAATCACCGATTGAGGCGCCTGGGTTTATAGACCAAGAGATGGTTGAAGAAATTCTGGAGTTTGTTGAAAGTGCAGAGGTCATTCCAATTGAAAAAGAGTCACCGCCCAAAGCGGTCGCCACGGTTCCAACTCGGTCGAGCGAAGCTGTCTCATCGCCAATCGCATCTAAGCCACCTCTCGTGACCCCTGAGCCTGAGCCTCAAGAGCTTGAAAACGAAGCCACACTGACGAATGACGAAGAGGAGTTACCTGATCGAGCCGAAACACCTGCACAGTCAACCTACGTAGCTGAGTTGGCTTCGGGAGATCAAAAACCTGCGGAACCAGACTCTGTTGCTCGGATTTCGCCTTGGTTGGCGGGTGGAGCGGTAGCAGCAGTCTTGGCTTTTACCGTTTATCGGAAGATGATGGTGCGTTGACCATCAAGTAGCACTCGATGCTCGGCAAACCAGCGAACTGCTTGGGTAAGGGTCTTGGATTCCACGTCTTGGCCGATCTGAACCAAGTGTGACTTGGTGGATGCATGTTCAACTCTGGTCACGTTTTGTTCAATGATCGGACCTTCATCGAGATCTTCGGTCACAAAGTGGGCGGTCGCACCGATGAGCTTCACGCCTCGAGCATGAGCCTGGGCGTATGGGTTGGCGCCTTTAAAGCCCGGCAAGAATGAGTGGTGGATGTTTATTATCTTTCCAGCAAACTCCTCACAGAATTCGGCGGAAAGAATCTGCATGTAACGAGCCAGAACAATAAGTTCGATGTCGTGTTCAATAATAATTTCACGCAATCGTTTTTCGAAGTCGGCCTTATCGCTGAGGTTGTTAGTTGGGAGGGATTCAAAATCAACTCCAAAAAAACTAGCTAACTCTTGTAGGTCGTCAGAGTTGCCAAAGACTTTAGGGATTTCGATTGCAATTTGCCCAGCGCGCTGACGGTAGAGAAGGTCATTTAGGCAGTGATCGGCTTTGGTAACTAAGACGAGAGTCCGCATGGGCCTGTCTACATGGTCAAGCACGTATTGCATCTGAAAAGTCTCGGCTATGGCTTCAAATTGTTTTTCAAAGTCTGCCTTTGTTATGTCCGCTTCAATCTGCAGTCTCATAAAAAAGCGGCCAGTGTCCTGTGAGGTGAACTGCTGGCTCTCGGTAATGTTTCCAACGGCAGCAACCACGGCTCCGGAGATTGCGTGGACTATGCCTGGTCGGTCTGGGCAGATAAAAGTCAGAACCCAATGTTCTTTGGCAGCTTGCATTCCTCAATACTATTGGCGCCTACCAGTCCGACCGAAATAACTCTGATAAAGTTGAAAGATGCTTACTCATTCAGTGAAATTTATGTCCCCGCTAAGCGAAGTTGATCCGGAAATTGCCGCGGTTTTGCAGCAGGAGCTTGATCGTCAACGCCACACCTTGGAAATGATTGCGAGCGAGAACTTTGTCTCCGCTGCAATTTTAGAAACCCAGGGTTCAGTCCTCACCAATAAGTACGCTGAGGGTTATCCGGGCAAGCGTTACTACGGCGGCTGTGAAGCGGTAGACATTGCAGAGGATCTTGCAAGAGAGCGTGCAAAGGAATTGTTTGGCGCGGAACACGCGAACGTTCAGCCTCACTCCGGTGCCTCGGCAAATGCGGCAGTACTCATGGCACTGGCGAGTCCGGGAGATCGTATCTTGGGCCTAAACCTCGCTCACGGCGGTCACTTGACTCACGGCATGAAGCTGAACTTCTCGGGACGCATGTATGAGGGGCACTCATACGAGCTAGATTCAGAGACACATCTGATTGACATGGAGACCGTTCGTCAGCGAGCAATAGAGGTAAAGCCGGCAGTTCTGATTGCGGGGTGGTCGGCATACTCAAGGCATCTAGATTTTGCGGCATTCAGGGCAATCGCCGATGAGGTTGGCGCCAAGTTGTGGGTGGACATGGCTCACTTCGCAGGCCTTGTTGCTGCCGGAGTTCACCCAAGCCCAGTTCCTTACGCCGATGTAATTTCCACCACCGTTCACAAGACCCTTGGCGGTCCCCGCTCCGGTCTCATTCTTTGCAAGCAGGAGTGGGCAAAGAAGATTGACTCCGCTGTTTTCCCTGGACAGCAGGGTGGGCCATTGATGCACGTAATTGCCGGCAAGGCCGTCGCATTCAAGGCAGCTATGCAGCCGGAGTTTCGAGAGCGTCAAGAACGAACCATTTCTGGTGCGCGAATTATTGCAGACAGGCTGAACCAAGCCGATGTCACTGGGGCCGGAGTTTCAGTGTTGACTGGCGGCACCGATGTTCACTTGGTGCTTGTTGATCTTAGGAACTCTGAGGTTGACGGTCAAATGGCCGAGAACCTATTGCACGAGGCCGGTGTGACAGTGAACAAGAACTCAGTTCCTAACGACCCTAGGCCGCCAATGGTGACCTCCGGGGTACGCATTGGTACTGCGGCTCTAGCAAGCAGAGGCTTCGGCGACGAAGAATTCGTTGAGGTTGGCGACATCATCGCTCACGCTCTCATTCCAGGTGCTGATTTACCCGCATTGAAAGCAAGAGTTAGAGTTCTGACCGAAGCCTTCCCGCTTTACGTCGGACTAGAAACTAGGTAGCTGGTTGACCGCTCTAATACTTGATGGCTTAGCAACAGCCAAGGCCATAAAGACAGAGCTTGCAGCTGAGGTTGTTGGTCTGACGGCCAGGGGCATAAACGTTGGGCTCGGAACTATCTTGGTGGGCGATGACGCGGGGTCACTTTCTTATGTGTCCGGTAAGCATAGGGATTGCGCTGAGGTTGGAATCGAATCTATTCGAATCGATCTTCCAGCAACTGCCTCTAGAGCCGATATCCAGGCTGCTATAAAGGACCTCAATGAGGCCAAGGAAGCGACCGGGTTTATAGTTCAGTTGCCGCTTCCGGGTGGTATCGATGCCAACGAAATGCTGGAACTAATCGATCCTGACAAAGATGCCGATGGACTTCACCCGGTGAATCTTGGCCGGCTGGTTATGAACACCGGTGGTCAAATCAGTAGTCCACTGCCCTGCACGCCAAGCGGGATCATCGAACTCCTGGAGCGCTACGAAGTGAGCCTTCGAGGCGCACAGGTTGCAATTATCGGTAGAGGCCTGACCGTGGGCAGACCGCTGGGGCTAATGCTTACTCGCAAAGGCGTTGATGCGACACCAACTTTGCTTCACAGCGCATCTAGGCACATCGAGGAAGTTATTTCGAGGTCGGACATTGTGGTGGCGGCTTTAGGAAGCCCTCACTTCATAAGACCTGAATGGATAAAGCCCGGCGCTGCGGTGTTGGATGTGGGAATAACAAGAGTCGACGGAAAGCTTGTGGGCGATGTCCATCCTGGTGTTGCGACGGTTGCCGGTCACATCTCTCCGAATCCGGGCGGCGTTGGCCCAATGACTCGGGCAATGCTCGTTAGAAACGTTGTACTGGCTGCAGGTTAAAAACGCGACCTGATAGCCCACAGATCTGGGAACACCGGGTTGAAAAGTGTGCTTGCCAAATAGCCTGCTCCCGAAGAGCCTCCGGATCCAATTTTGTGCCCGATAGTGCGTTCGACCATCTTGACGTGACGATAACGCCACTCTTGCAGCCCCTCATCCAAATCGACTAGAGCTTCGCCAATCATGGAAGCTTCCGGGTCATTTCGGTGGAGTTCGATTAAAACATTCTGAAGCCCCTCGTGAGGTTCCCAGGCTTCCGTGACGTCTCTAGACAGCAACTCCTTTGGTAGTGCCATCCTCGAGTTGAAATAGTGCAGGGCCGAATCCCACAACGACATTCTTGTCATTGCAGCCTCTACTCTTGCTCGAGCCGGGGAGCCTGCAATCAGGTGCTCAGCCATGCCCATGCCGGATTTGGCATCGGCCTTTGCTCCGGCTTGATCACGCCTTCCCAGAACTGCCTCTAGCTCGCGGAACTGGGCGGACTGGAATCCGCTCGCGGAGCTAAGGCGCTCTCGAAATGAATTGAACTGCAGTGGGGTCATTGTTTCCAGGATGTCCAGTTGAGAGACGCAAGTCTTCATAATGGTTCGGATTCGACCTAGCAGTGCCATGGATCGGTGCGAGTTACCTTCTTGCAGCGTGACCTGTAGGGCGGCGACTTCGTGAAGGACCTGCTTGAACCAGAGCTCATAGACCTGGTGGATGGTGATGAACAACAATTCGTCGTGCTCCGGGCCATCGCTCAACGGCTCTTGCAGCGCGAGGAGCTCATCAATTTTGAGGTAAGAAATGTAGGTGACGTGCTTATTCTGTTCCACTGTTATCCATTCGCTCTGTCCGAGTGTTCACTGCCAGCTTTTCTGGCTATTTAGTTTGCATTTAAGAGAAGGCTTGAGGCTTAGGTAACCCGGTTGGCATCTTGCTCGATGCTCAAGTATTTTCCGCTTTCGACAAGGTCTCGCAATCGCGAAAACCCCTCGAATACCTCTGTGTAGCTTGTCGCAAGCGGAGAAATAGCCACCCGGATCGCGTTGGGCTCTCGATAGTCAGGTATTACCTTTGAAATCTTCCGCATCGCGTAGGCAATTTGTCTTGCTTCCGGGTGAGTCAAGATTATGTGGCCACCCCTCAGTGCCGCCTGAGAAGGGGAGGCAACTTCAAACCCAAGTGGCTCCAGCCATTGCTTGAACAAATCCATCATCAACTCCGTGCCTCTGGCAGCCTTCTGTTCAATAAGTGCGATACCGGCGCGCTCTATCATCTCGTAGGCGACCTCAACTGCTCTGATTCCGATGATTGAGGGGCTGGCAATCTGGTAGCGCCGAATGGTGTCTGCAGGCTCAAAATTCGGCCCCATTTCAAACTGCATTTCTTGCGCGAACCAGCCCTGAATTGGAACTCGAAGCTCTGTCTGAATCGATTTTGAGACAAACAGCCATGCCGGTGATCCGGGTCCAGAATTGCCATATTTGTAGGTGCAGCCAACCGCTAGGTCAACGCCATTTTTCTCGAAATCTAGCTGGATAGAACCAGCGGCGTGAGAGCAATCCCAGACTACAAGCCCTCCGTGGTGGCGGACTAAATCGGTGATTGCTTTGAGGTCTTGCCTTGCACCGGATCGATAATTGATTGCTTGAAGGGTGACCATTGCGACGTCGTCGTTCAGGTGCTTTGCGAGCTCGGAAGCAGTCACTCTTTCAAACTCTGACTCGATTTTTACTGCCCCGGGTCCACCGGACCCGTCGGTATCAAGCGTTACAAGGTTCAGCCCCATTGATTCGGCGATGCCGGCCAGAATGTATCGGTCGGTGGGGAAATTAGATGAATCGATAATTACTGTCTTGCGCCCAGGTCTCGCCTTTATTGCTGCAACGCAGAGTTGGTAGAAATTCACGCTGGTGGTGTCGCAGACCAGGGTTTGACCCTCGCCTGCTCCAAGAACGGCACGGGCCAAAAGATCTCCTGCGGGTTGGGCTTGATCTATCCAGTGCGACCAACCGTCTACTAACTCAGGTCCCCACTCATTGGTCAAAAACTTATTTACTTCTTCGATTGTGCGCTTTGGTAGCCTGCCCAGTGAGTTGCCGTCTAGGTAGCAAACCTCAGAGTCCGAAATCACAAACTCGTCGCGAAAATGTGCCAATGGGTCGTTAGCATCCAGAAGGGATACCTGTTCGGCAGTGATCTGATTATGAGCGTTCATGCCCTTTACTCTATTGCTAAACCAGCAGTTGGTGCTTTGCTAGGTCAGTGTAGAGCGGGGTGGATTTCACTAGCTCGGAATGGGTGCCGACCCCAACAATTTCGCCATGCTCCAGAACAATAATCTGGTCTGAATCCACCACGGTGGAAAGCCTGTGAGCAATTATCAAAAGGGTGCGGTCATGCGCTACGGCGTCAATGGCCTCGCGCATGCGCTGCTCATTCGGGCCGTCCAGGGCACTGGTTGACTCATCTAGCAGAAGGATCTCCGGAGAGGCCAGCAACGCTCTGGCAATTGCCAAGCGCTGTCGCTCGCCACCCGAGAGCATGATGCCATCTTCACCGACTTCTGCGGCCAGGCCTTTGGTGTCGCGCTTCAGAACTTCTGCAAGGTTCACCTGCTTCAGCACGCTTTCTAACTCTTCATCTGTTGCGTCAGCTTTGCCCAGCAACAGGTTGTCCTTTAGCGATCCAGCTAACACTGGAGCGTCCTGCTCAACATAGCCAAGTTGCTGCCGGAGTGAGTCTCTTGAAAATTCAGTTACCGGCTGACCGTCGAGCAAAATTTGTCCACTGGTTGGCTCGTAGAACCGCTCGATCAGTGAGAAAACCGTAGATTTGCCGGCACCGGATGGCCCCACCAACGCAACTCTTGAACCGCGAGCAATTTTTAGATTCAGCTTTTTCAATATCGGCTGAGGCTCTTCGCCTTCCTCGGTCGCGTAGTGAAACTCAACGTCTTTGAATTCAATGGCGGTCTTGTTGGTGCCCTTTCTAGGCAGCTTGTCGCCACCAGGCTCTTCTTCATCGAGATCCATGATCTCTTTGATTCGGGCCAGCGCACCCAAGGCACCCATCACTGATGTGTAGGCCCCAAAGGCCGAGATAAGTGGGCCGATCATGAAAAACAGCAGGATTACAAAGGTAACCAGTGAGGCAATGGTTGTTGCACCAGTTGCAACCCTTAGGCCACCTAGTCCAAGCACAATTATGAACGCTGAGTTGAAGGCAACCTGAGCAATGGGGGAGACGATGGCTGAAAGTCTTGCGATGCTAAGGCCCTGGTCGTATGCAGCCTCAGCGTCCTTATGGATTTCTTCAGTTTCGCGAGCCTCGGCCCGGGAAGCTTTGATGGTTCGGATCGCACTCAGCGCTCGTTCAACTGCAGCGCTCATCTCACCAACGCGCATCTGCGCCTTGGTCGTTGCAGAACGGATGCGCCTGCCGGTAAGTGCAATCGCTCCAACGGCAGCAAAGACAACAAGCAGCGTTGTTCCAAGAAGCAGCGGGTCAATGAAGGCCATTACGATGATCGCGCCAGCAAACTGGAGCAGTCCTCCGAGAGCATCAACTAGACCTTGAGTCAACACGGCCTTCAGCAGAGTTGAATCCGATCCGACCCGAGAAACAAGGTCACCGATTCGGCGGCGGTCATACTGCCAAATTGGAAGCCTCAGCATTCGGGCAACCAGCGCTTTTCTCGTGTTCAGCACCACACCTTCACCGGTCTTGTAGAGGAGGTAATACTGGAACGCATTCACCAGCGCCGAGGTTATGACTAGGGCCACAATCAACGAGGCAAGCAGAGTGGTATCCAGGTTTTCTTGAACGGCTGTGATTAGTTGGCCAATCAAGAGCGGTTGGCCCAGGGCTAACAGAGATCCGATAATCGACAGCACAAGTGCCAAAATCAAGGTTTTTTTGTGTTCTGCCAGATACGGCAGTAAGTCTTTCAGCTTTGCCCTCGGGCCGCGATACTCGCGGCTCTTTGGGTTCTGAGTTGGATCTTGGTAGTACTCGCTCACTGCTTTATAAACCTAACTTCTTATGGAAGCCATCCCCAAAGACCTGTTCATTAATAAGAAAGTTTATTTCTTGAAACGAGAGGGCCCTTGTGTAGGCGGTATTTATTGAGAACCTTTCATAATCTAGGTCCTGGAGAGCTGATTCTATGCTTTTATCCAAAACTCTCAGGAACATCAAAGTGGTATTTGGCTGCCGTGGAAAGTCATCCATCACAGTTCCACACCCGTACCCAAAAACCCTTACGGCGAGATCCGCTTCATCTGGAGACGATTTTTGGATAAAGCCGTTGTCAGGAACGGCTATCACCGGGCGCAGCTCTAGGCGCTTTTCCCAGATCTGGAAGCATGTTCTAAGGTCGTTTCGCTTGGCGATTTTTGCTCCGAGAACGTCCTCGTATTGAACGGCAACGTCAACATCTAGAACTAGATGGAATCTTGTATCTAACCGGTTTTGCACCGACCACTTACGCCAGGATCGAGGCACCAAAAAAGCGATGTGGCTTGAGAATTTGGCAGCTCGATTGAAAAACGGCACGGAGAGCGCATTATTTCTTCCAAACGGAGGATTTGAAATGGTGAGCAAATCCGTGTCCTTTGTTTCCCACTCGAGAAAGTCAGCCTTGATCACGCCTGGGTGCATAGGGTACTTATCGACCGAAGTTACCGCCGTAATGCCTGCCATATTGAGTGCCTCAATAAAACTGCCGGTGCCACCTGCGGGCTCAAGAAAGGTCCTTTCGGTCGCACGGGGGATTGCCTTTAGCGTCAGCTTCACGAGTTCGTCTGCAAGGTCCTTGGGGGTGTAGTACTGCTCAGTTCCGCTAACCCTGCGGTTGCCAAGCTTTTTAGTCATTTACTAAAGATACAAGTGCCATAGCCAAAACTCTTTGTTGGGGCAGTACTCGAAATGAGATTTAGAGCTTCAGCAATTTCAAAGACCCCTAAACTCAAGCCGCAACCAGCAGCATATTAAATAGTTGTCACTAGCCGGCCATTAGGACTGACATGGCAAGTGCGGCCTGAACGGCCTCCGCACCCTTGTCCTCCTTGGACCCCTCGAGGCCAGCTCGATTCAGTGCTTCCTGCTCGTCGTTTACTGTTAGCAGGCCGAAGCCTAAGGGCTTGTTTGCATCAAGCTGGACTCTTGTTAGGCCCTCTGTTGCCGAAGAGCAGATGTAGTCAAAGTGAGGGGTGCCACCCTGAATTACCACCCCAAGCGCGATAACTAGATCCGCTCCTTGATCAAAAGCCCATTTTGCGGCTAATGGGAGTTCGAATGCACCCGGCACCATATTTAACTGAACATCTTCAGCTCCGGAAACTTTGAGTTCTTTCTGAGCACCCGCAATCAAGCCTGCCATTATCTCTAGGTGCCAAGAAGTTGCAACAATGACGACTTTCTTGCCGACTGCTGAAACCTTCAGGTTTGGTGCTCCGCTACCGCTCACTTGTCCAGATTAGCGGGTAACTCATGGCCCATGCGCTCGCGCTTAGCAGCTAGATACCCAAGGTTCTGCTCTGCTAGGCCAACAATCAGGGGAACTGTCTCGGTGACAGCTATGTCAGCGCTCTCCAGAGACTCTCGCTTTTCAGGATTATTTGTCAGCAAGCGAACGCTTTCGATGCCTAAGTCTTGCAAGATAGCAATCGCTGCTCCGTACTCGCGCGCTTCACTTGGGAGCCCAAGCGCTAGGTTCGCATCCACAGTGTCCAAGCCTTGTTCTTGAAGCGCATAAGCTTTTAGCTTGTTAAGTAGACCGATACCTCGGCCCTCTTGGCCACGAAGGTAAATAACTACCCCGCCTTTTGGATCAGCGGCAATAGCATCCATTGCACCATCCAGCTGTGGGCCACATTCACACTTTAACGAACCGAAAGCTTCCCCAGTGATGCACTCCGAGTGAAGGCGGACAAGAACATTCTTTCCAGTGGGCTTGCCCGCGATGATGGCGACGTGGTCCGCAGTGGTCTGCACATCGTAATAGCCTCGTACCCGGAAGTCACCGTGAGTTGTGGGCAACTTGGCTTCGGCATCGAAACGAATCCTGTTGCTGCTGGAATTCAGCTTCGGGGACAGCTTAGCCAAGTGATCCTTCAGGTTCGAAATGCTAGTCATAGGTAACCCAAACCTTAGGGAGGCCTGAAATAATTCCTCGCGCCGCATCATAGTTCCGTCGTCATTGACCATCTCGGCCATCATTGCAACCGGCTCAAGGCCCGCTAGCTTCATGAGGTCAACCGCTGCTTCGGTGTGACCGGCTCTCTCCAGCACACCACCGGCCTTCGCTCGCAGCGGAAGAACGTGACCTGGGCGCATCAAAGAAAGCGGTCCGGAATTCCGGTCAGCCAGCACTCTGGCTGTTAGGCCTCTGTCGGCTGCTGAAATTCCGGTTGTCGCGCGATCGGTAGCATCGACGCTTACCGTGTAGGCAGTGCGGTGGGGGTCTTGGGTTTTTACCCACATCAATGGCAAGTCAAGTTCGTTGGCTCGCTGCTCAGTCATGGGCGCACAGATATATCCTGAGGTGTAGCGGATCATCCAGGCCATCCACTCGGTTGTGGCAAACTCGGCGGCAATTATTGCGTCGCCCTCGTCTTCTCGATCTGC
This sequence comes from uncultured Aquiluna sp., assembly GCA_905182225.1. Classification (GTDB taxonomy): domain Bacteria; phylum Actinomycetota; class Actinomycetes; order Actinomycetales; family Microbacteriaceae; genus Aquiluna. The sequence goes on along the minus strand of CAJJAJ010000010.1, from coordinate 22,325 downwards.
GGCATCGGTTACCAAAACCGGCTTGCCGGCCCGAAGCGCACTAAGAACCTCTTCAATGCTTGATTCAATAACCTCCATTTACTTGAACTCCATGAGTCTCTCGATGTGCTTTGCCATTACATCAACCTCGACGTTGACCTTTGATCCGGGCTTTTTGGAACCCAGCGTTGTCACCTGCAGCGTCTCAGGAATCAAAGAAAGCCCAATCACGTCGTCGGATATTTCATTGACGGTGAGCGAGATGCCGTCGAAGGTGATCGACCCCTTCATCACTACGTAGCGCAAGAGTTCGCGAGGAATTCTGATTCTCACCCAATCCCAGTTCTCACTGGTCTCACGCGAAACAAACTCTCCGACACCATCGATGTGCCCCTGGACGACGTGACCGCCGTAACGAGTTTGGGCGTTCATAGCGCGCTCTAAGTTAATTGGGGCACCAACTACCACCTCCATGAGGCTGGTCAGCTTGATGGTTTCCATCATGACGTCTGCGGTAAAGCCATTTTCGTCAATCTCGATAGCGGTTAGGCAAGTGCCCGAGCAAGAGATTGAATCCCCTCGCTTCAGGTCCTCCAGCACCATTTTGCCCTTAATCGTTAGACGCAACGCGTCTGACTGCTTGGTAATTCCGGTTACGGTTCCAAGTTCTTCAATGATTCCGGTGAACATTAGGCGCTCCTCGCTCTGATGAATATGTCGTTTCCAAGTTGTTTGGTTTCAATTAGTTGAAGCTGCGCTGCGTCTTCGATGCCGGTAACCCCTATTTGACCGAGTGCCATGTTTGGGCCACCAAGAAGTTTTGGCGCTAGGTAAACAATGAATTCATCTACCAATTTGGCTGCAACAAATGCGCTCGCAAGCTTCGGTCCACCCTCGACAAAAACGTGCTTTATCCCCAGCGCCCAAAGTTGGTGCATTGCGTCGTGCAGATCACGCGTTTGGATTTGAATAGTTTTGGCTTTGTCATTAAAGAGGCGCAAAGTATTTGGAATTGAAGATTCGCCCAAAACTATTCGAATTGGTTGATCTTCAAAATAACTACCGTCTGGCCTCCTGGCCGTCAGTTCGGGATCATCTGCAATTGCGGTACTGGTTCCCACCAAAATACTGTCCACGCTTGCACGCCGCGAATGAGTGTCTGCCCTTGATTCAGGGCCACTAATCCATTGGCTAGTGCCATCAGAGGCGGCACTGCGGCCATCTAACGTGCTAGCCCACTTCAATGTCACAAATGGCCTACCGAGGCGCTTAGAGCCGAGCCAGACTCGATTTTGCTCTTCGGCTTGCTCTAGAAGGACACCGGGTATTACTTCGATCCCTGCATCTTTCAAGGTTCGAGATCCCAGGCTTGACTCATCCCCGGGGTCAGCGGACGCGAATACAACTCGACTGACTCCAGCTTCAACAAGAGCCAAGGCGCAGGGCCCAGTCTTACCAACGTGGTTGCAAGGCTCTAGCGTCACGACTGCGGTGTGATTTTCAAGAGAAGTGCCTGGAAAAGTTTCTGCGAAGTGCTCAAGGGCCATGACCTCGGCGTGGTCGCTGCCGGCACCTTTATGCCAACCTTCACTGACGATGGCGCCAGTCGGATCCAAAATTACTGCGCCAACCTGAGGGTTTATGCCAACAGCTGGACCGGTTAGAGAAATCTCGAGGGCGCGGCGCATCGCGGATTCGTACTGCTCAACGCTTGGCATCTTTCCCTCTCGATTCTGGTAACACAGAACCGCGGGAACGGAAAAAATAAGAGGGCGCAAATAGCGCCCTAGTTCTTCTCTCATCCGGACTTTAACCGTCGGTCTTGGATTTCCACCAAGTCAACCGCCTGGAGTCTCATCGCTGGTTGCGATGTTTCCAGTCGGGTCGCGGACTATAACCGCCGGTTCAGATTTTCACTGACCCCGAAGAACTGTGCTTACCTGAAACAATACTCTTTTGAGCTGAGAAATTCCTCAGACCGGAGTTACCAGCCCAAGGTTTTCATACACGGCCTTGAGGGTGTTTTCTGCAGTCTCGTTGGCGCTAGCCGCCCCTTTGGCAAGAAGGCGATCTAATTCAGCTGGATCCTCGAGTAGTTCATTGGCCCTAGTTCTGATTGGCTCCAGTGCTGCAACTACTACTTCAGCAACCTCAGTCTTGAGTGCTCCGTAACCACTGCCAGAAAGCCCTGCTTCTAATTTGGAGACCGGCTCTCCGGTGAGTGCAGAGTAAATACCGAGCAGGTTAGAAATGCCAGGCTTATTTTCTTGGTCAAACCGGATATCACCATCGGTGTCGGTTACTGCAGATTTTATTTTCTTAGTTATTTGCGCAGGCTCGTCCATTAGGTTTATCAATCCCTTAGGGTCATGAGCTGACTTTGACATCTTCGCTGTCGGCACCTGAAGGTCATAAATCTTGGCGGTTTCTTTCAAGATCTCTGCTTTTGGAATTGTAAAAGTTTCGCCGTATCTTGAATTAAACCGCATCGCCAAATCGCGGGTTAGTTCGAGGTGTTGACGCTGGTCTTCGCCGACAGGAACTGCGGTCGGTTGATAAAGCAAAATGTCCGCCGCTTGCAAGATTGGGTATGTGAATAAACCGACGGATGAATTGTCTGCGCCACCCTTTTGGCTCTTGTCTTTAAACTGCGTCATTCTCGAGGCTTCTCCGAAACCGGTTATGCAGTTCAGCACCCAGGCTAGTTGAGCGTGAGCAGGGACATGAGACTGCACAAACAACGCACTCTTGGCTGGATCTAATCCGGCAGCCAGATACTGTGCCGCTGTCCGACGGGTGTTGTTGCGGAGCAGCTTCGGATCCTGCGGGACCGTGATCGCGTGCAGGTCAACAATTACGTAATAGGCGTTGAACTGATCCTGCATCGCTACCCATTGGGTAAGTGCACCTAAGTAGTTGCCCAAATGAAGGCTTGCCGCAGATGGTTGCATTCCTGATAGCAGGTTTGGTTTAGTCATCTTCTATTCCTACAGTTCGTACTCAACGACAACGGGGGAGTGGTCGCTCCACCTGGTGTCATAGCTCGGTGCCCGATCTACCTGATAAGTCTGGCTGAGTTTTGCCAATGCCGGGGTGGCAAGCTGGTAATCAATTCGCCAACCAGCATCAGTGTCGAACGCTTTACCCCGATAAGACCACCAGGTGTAGGGACCGGATTGGTCTGGGTGACTGGCTCTTCCAACATCTATCCAGCCCATGTTCTGGAAGCCATCGAAATACACCCGCTCTTCTTGCAAGAAGCCGGAGTTTTTCAGGTTTCCCTTCCAGTTTTTTATATCCAGTTCGGTGTGGCCAACGTTTAGGTCTCCAACGACGACCGCATGTTGGCCTGAGTCCATCAGCTCCTGCATGCGAATTGTCATGGCATCCAGGAACTTATATTTCTCAACTTGCTTGGGGGTGTCTACTTCTCCGGAGTGAACGTAACAACTGATAATAGTGACCGTTTGGTCGCCGACTTCGATCTTGGCCTCTAGCCAGCGTCCAGCAGAATCAAAGTCATCCGGCCCAAGTTTTGTGGAGGAGGACAGGACCTTGTGCTTGGAAAGTACTGCAACTCCCGCCCTGCCCTTGGCGGTGGCGAGGTCGTCAAAAATGTTCCAGCCTTCGGCAACCGCAAGCGGTCCGTTGGTGGACAGTTCTGTCAAATCTTCGGTAGGTGCCCTAACTTCTTGAAGGCAAAGCACGTCGGGATTGGATTCTTGAACCCACTCACCCATGTTTTTCCGAGCTGCGGCTCGGACTCCGTTTACGTTTACGCTTGCAATCTTTAGCATCTACACCAATCTATGAGCTAGATGAGCGCGTAGAGATCTTCACCGCGCACTTCAATGGTTATTTTGCCCAGAGCGCTTCTGGCTGGACCGGACTGAGGCTCACCACTATCGGTGTCGAATCTTGCTCCGTGGCAACCACAAGTTATCTGATCTTCGCGAACGCCGGTGACGATGCACCCGGCGTGAGTGCAAGTCGCGTTGAAGGCACGGAAAGTCTCTAGAGCTGGACGGGTAACCAAGATAGTGAGCGCATCGCTTATCTTGTACTTCATTCCCGATCCGACAATCACGTCATCGGCTTTGCCAAGGAGTTGCTCGGTGGTGGGAGGCGCACTGGTTTCATCAACTGTTGCGCTAGGGAGAGTGGTTTCTACTGGCTCAGCCTCGGCGGCGCATGCAGCAAGGGTAAAGGCGGCGGATGTGGCGACAATCCCAGTAAGGGCAGTTCGTCTATTTACGGTCATTGAATTGTCAACAAATAAATTGTCTAGGCTCTTCCGCGCAAGATGGCCTGTTTCACTTCAGCTATAGCTTTGGTGACTTCAATCCCCCTCGGACATGCTTCGGTGCAGTTGAAGGTAGTACGGCAGCGCCATACACCTTCTTTATCGTTCAGGATGTCTAAACGTAGCTCTGCGTTTTCGTCTCTGGAGTCAAAGATGAATCGGTGGGCGTTCACGATTGCAGCTGGGCCGAAGTACTGACCATCGGTCCAGAACACAGGACAGCTGCTTGTGCAAGCGGCACAAAGGATGCACTTGGTGGTGTCGTCGTAGCGGGCACGGTCTTCGGGAGATTGGAGGCGCTCTTTGTTTGGTTTATCGGTGGCAACCAAGAATGGGTTGATTTCGAGGTAAGCCTTGTAGAACGGCGTCATGTCGACAATCAAGTCCTTCTCTACCGGTAGGCCCTTGATTGGCTCCACGTAGATCGGCTTAGAGATGTCGAGGTCCTTGATAAGAGTCTTACAGGCAAGTCGGTTTCTACCGTTGATGCGCATTGCATCGGAGCCGCAAACGCCGTGTGCGCAAGAGCGACGGAAGGTAAGTGAGCCATCTTGCTCCCACTTGATCTTGTGAAGCGCGTCTAGAACCCGGTCGGTTCCATACATCTCGACGTCGAAATCCTCCCACTTTGGCTCGGTGTCATTCTCTGGGTCGAATCTTCTGACGATAAGTGTGACCGTGAAGGACTCAATCGTTGGAACGGATAGTTCAGCCATTAGTACTTGCGCTCCATAGGTTGGTAGTTAGTCACAACAACGGGCTTCCAGCCGATTCTCATGTTTGTCCCGGTGTTCTTTTCTGTTTTCTCTTGCTTGTAAACCATGGAGTGAACCATGAATTTCTTGTCATCTCGCTCGGTGTAGTCCTCGCGAAGGTGCGCACCGCGTGATTCTCGGCGCTCGCGGCAAGCAATTACAGTTACTTCGGCAAGATCCAGCAGGAAGCCTAATTCGATCGCCTCTAGTAGATCAGTGTTGAAGCGCTTGCCCTGGTCTTGAATAGAAATCTTTTCGTAGCGCCCGCGCAGTTCCGCTACTTTTTCCAAAGCTTCGTTCAGGGTTTCTTCGGTTCTAAAGACCTGAGCGTTCTTGTCCATGGTTTCCTGCAGCTCTTTACGAAGCTGAGCAATTTTCTCCTTGCCCTTGGCTTTGCGCACCTTGGCGATCATTGCAATGACATCGTCGGCTGCGTTTTCCGGCATCGGCACCTGAGTTGCGGTTCTTGCATACTCAACTGAGTACTGTCCAGCGCGCTTTCCAAACACGTTGATGTCTAGAAGTGAGTTGGTTCCCAAGCGGTTCGCGCCGTGCACTGAAACGCAAGCACACTCTCCAGCCGCGTAGAGACCCGGAATAACAGTGTCGTTATCCGAAAGCACTTCAGCCTTGATGTTGGTTGGTATGCCACCCATCGCATAGTGAGCGGTTGGGAAAACGGGTATCTGTTCGGTGTAAGGCTCAACACCAAGGTAGGTTCTTGCAAACTCAGTGATGTCTGGAAGCTTTGCGTCAATGACCGCAGGCTCAAGGTGAGTCAGGTCAAGGAAAACATAATCCTTATTTGGTCCGCCACCGCGGCCCTCACGGACCTCGTTTGCCATTGCTCTTGCAACCATGTCTCTTGGAGCAAGGTCTTTAATGGTCGGTGCGTAGCGCTCCATGAACCTTTCGCCGGAGGAGTTTCTGAGAATTCCGCCTTCACCTCTGGCTGCCTCGGACAAGAGGATTCCCAAACCGGCAAGGCCGGTCGGGTGGAACTGGTAAAACTCCATGTCCTCCAGTGGGATGCCTCTTCTAAAAGCAATCGCCACTCCGTCACCGGTCAAGGTGTGGGCATTAGAAGTTGTTTTGTAGATCTTGCCAAACCCACCGGTTGCAAAAACAATCGACTTTGCCTGGAAAACGTGAATGTCTCCGGTGGCGAGTTCATAGGCAACAACTCCGGCTGGCTTGCCATCGTTCATTACCAAATCCAGAACGTAGAACTCATTGAAAAAATTGATTCCGAGCTTGACGCAGTTCTGGTACAAAGTCTGCAGAATCATGTGGCCAGTTCGGTCGGCTGCGTAACAGCTGCGCCTAACCGGTGCCTTGCCGTGGTCCCTCGTGTGACCTCCGAAGCGGCGCTGGTCAATCTTGCCGTCTGGGGTTCTGTTAAAGGGCAGTCCCATGTTCTCTAGGTCAATTACTGCCTGAACGGATTCTTTGGCCAAGATTTCGGCTGCGTCCTGGTCAACTAGGTAGTCCCCACCTTTAACAGTGTCGAAAGTGTGCCACTCCCAGTTGTCTTCTTCAACGTTTGCAAGCGCTGCGGCCATTCCGCCCTGGGCGGCTCCGGTGTGGCTTCTGGTTGGAAATAGTTTGGAAACGACACCTACGCTGAGGTCCGTGCCAGCCTCGATTGCAGCTCGCATGCCGGCACCCCCGGCACCAACTATCAGCACGTCAAAGGAGTGATATGTGATGTTTTCGTCCGCTGTAACTTTTTCCGCCAATTTATTTCCCTTACTTACTGCGCCGGACAGAATGAGGCTAAGAGCTCAGCGGATGCACCAGCTGGGCATGGGTCAAATGTGAAAATCACTAGAGTTCCCAGCAAAATCAGAAGCGCACAAACTGCCCACAGTGTTGTTGTGAGAGCTCTGCGGACCTTGACCTGGCCGGCGTAGTCGTTGACGATGGTTCTCATTCCATTGGTTCCGTGAATCAGAGCGAGCCAAAGCATCGCTAGATCCCAAACCTGCCAGAACGGGTCTGCCCACTTACCAGCCACAAATGCAAAGTCGATAGCTTTTATGCCGTCACCGAGAACGAGGTTGACGACTAGGTGGGTGAAGATCAGAACGATTAGTAACGGGCCGCTGACACGCATGAACAGCCAGCCGTACTTCTCCCAGTTCGCTTGCTTGCGAGTCCTAGGACGACTTGGTGTCTCGATAGTTACGCTCATCATCAACCCCCTAGTGTCCAAATACTCGAGCAAGATGCATCGGAGTGAACCCTGCAACTGCGATGACAGTCACCGCAATCACAACCCAGAACATCACGCTTTGATATTTCGTTCCCTTTGACCAGAAATCAATCGCGATTACGCGAAGACCGTTGAGGCCGTGAAACAAGATTGCCCCCACAAGGCCGAGCTCTGCGAGACCGACCACCGGGGTTTTGTAAGACTCGATGACGATGTTGTATGCCTCAGGGCTCACTCGAACGAGCGCGGTGTCCAAAACGTGGACGAGTAAAAAGAAAAAGATACCGACGCCGCTGATGCGGTGCAGTACCCAGGACCACATACCGACTTTGCCCCGGTAAAGGGTTCCTGCCGGCTTTATTGCCAAGCTCGCCTCCATGAATAGATCAAATTTTGTACTTAAGTCTAACCCAGTAAATCCCAACCTTTTGAATCTAAGCCAATAACACCTAGAGTGATTTCGTGAATAAAAAACCAACCGCTGCGCAAGACCATTTCTTTGCAATCATTCCGGCCGGTGGCGTGGGTTCAAGGCTTTGGCCACTATCCAGAGCCAGTGCTCCAAAGTTCCTGCACGACCTGACCGGTTCCGGGCAAACGTTGCTACAAGACACTTGGGATCGACTGACGCCCTTAGTGGGCAATCGGATGATGGTAGTTACCGGCGATGTTCATGCCACAACGGTTGCAAAGCACCTGCCTGATTTAGACCAAGCGAATCTAATTCTTGAACCCTCACCAAAGGACTCGACCGCAGCTATTGCGCTGGCAACAGCAGTGCTCTATAAAAGAGATCCGAAAGTAATAGTCGGCTCTTTCGCCGCAGACCATGTAATCAGAAATAACGGAAAGCTTTTGAAGGCAATCGAAGCTTCAGTTGAGATAGCTGCCACTGGGAAGATCGTTACCATTGGCATCGTTCCAACCGAAGCATCTGTGGCTTTTGGATACATGAAAAAAGGTTCTCCAATTTTGGGCACCGAAGGGTTTGAGGTGGCTGACTTTATTGAAAAGCCGAACATAAAAAAAGCCGGAAAATTTGTTGCCTCAAAAAAGTACCTTTGGAACGCCGGAATGTTCATCGCGCCTGCAAAGCTTTTGCTCGATGTGCTTGCGAAGACGCAACCAAAGCTCCACGCAGGTGTCATGGAGTTAGCTGAACACTGGGACACTGAGAATCGCGCCGAGAAGCTGCATTCAATCTGGCCGGGGCTCGACAAGATTGCGATCGACTATGCGATCGCGGAGCCAGCGGCAAAGCTGGGCTTGGTGGCCGTAGTGCCAGGCAATTTCGAATGGCATGACGTGGGAGACTTCGCTGCTATCGCGGAGCTGCAGTCACAGGGCAATAGCAACAACCTTGCGGTGCTTGGATCAGCAAAGGTCCTGTCCGATTCTTCATCAGGAATATTGGTGAGTGATACAAATCGACTGGTTGCTCTGATTGGACTTGAGGACATCATTGTCGTGGATACAGCCGACGCACTTCTTATAACCTCAAAGGCCCACGCTCAAAAAGTCAAAGCTATGGTCGAAGCGCTCAAGCAAACCGGTCATTCTGACCTTCTTTAGGCAAACATCTCAATAATGTAAAGCTTTGCAATATGGGTTTGAGCCGCGATTTGTGCCGCTAGAGTATTTCTAAACTAGGTGCGTTAAGCGCCTTCACAAAATTCAGGAGGAACCTTGAAGCTACGTAATTCATCCGCTGTTTTCGCTCTAATGGGCGTTTCAGCACTAGTGCTGTCAGGCTGTGCTGCCGCCCCAGAGGCCGAGCCAACCGAGACAGTTGCCGCTACCGCGACAGAAGAAGCAGCACCAGCCCTTGACTACTTGGCCTGTGCAGTTTCGGATGAGGGTAGCTGGAACGACAAGTCATTCAACGAGTCTGTGTATGACGGCCTAGAGAAGGCTGAAGCAGACCTTGGATCACAGATTGCCGACGCTGAGTCAAACTCTGCCGAGGACTTCGCTCCAAACTTGCAAGCAATGGTTGACCAGAGCTGCGATATCACATTCGCAGTGGGCTTCAACTTGGTGGCCGATGCTAACGCAATCGCAGCTGCTAACCCAACCATGAGCTTCGTAACCATCGATGGATGGTCAGAGGGCAACGCAAACCTAAAGCCAGTTATATACAACATGGCTGAGTCTTCTTACCTTGCAGGATATGCAGCAGCTGCATACTCGACAACCAAGGTTGTTGGAACTTACGGTGGAGTTCAGATCCCAGCAGTTACTGACTTCATGGACGGTTACTACTACGGCGCAATGGCCTGGGCTAACGAAAACGGCGTCCCTGTGACTGTCGTCGGCTGGGACCCAATGGCTCAAACCGGTCAGTTCATCGGTGACTTCGTTCCAAACTCTGGAACTTCAAAATCAATTGCTGCTGCTCTTATCAACGAGGGTGCTGACGTATTGTTCCCAGTTGGTGGCGACCAGTTCGGTGCTTCATCCGAAGCGATCAAGGAAGCCGGCATCGATGGCGTAATGATTGGTGTTGACAAGGACGTTGCACTGACCAGCCCAGAGTACGCACCATTCGTTCTTACTTCAGCTGAGAAGCGCATGACCAACGCCGTATACGACATCATTGCTGAGCTTTCAGCTGGTGGAGCATTCGACGGTGAGGCATATGTTGGAACTCTTGCGAATGGCGGAACTGGCCTAAGCCCGTTCTACGACTTCGACTCCAAGCTTTCTGACGAAGTAAAGGCACGACTAGTGGAGATTGAAGCCGGAATCAACTCCGGTGAAATCGATCCAAAGAGCTAGTTAAAAAAACTAAAAGGCCGTGGGGTAAATCCCACGGCCTTTTAGTTTTTAGTTTTTGAAATAAAGTAAGTGCACAAAGGAGTGTTTTTTGAAACTTGAACTACGCGGAATCACGAAGCGCTTTGGCGCAGTTACCGCAAACGAAGATATCGATCTAGTCATTGAGCCCGGCGAGATTCATGCCCTGCTTGGCGAAAATGGTGCCGGCAAGTCCACGCTGATGAACGTCCTCTACGGCCTATACACCGCCGACGAGGGCCACATAGAAATCGATGGAGTTAGGCAGAACTTCTCCGGACCAGGCGACGCGATGGCGGCCGGAATCGGAATGGTCCATCAGCACTTCATGCTCATCCCCGTCTTTACTGTTGCGGAGAACGTTGCCCTCGGCCACGAGCCGACTAAAGCCCTTGGGGTAATTGACATAGCTGAAGCAAAAAAACAAGTTTTAGAGATTTCTGAGCGCTTTGGGTTCAACATTGACCCGGACGCTCTAATCGAGGACCTTCCGGTCGGAGCCCAGCAGCGAGTTGAAATTATCAAGGCGCTTTCAAGAGATGCCAGGATCCTCGTGCTGGACGAGCCGACAGCAGTACTTACTCCTCAGGAGACCGACGAGCTCATGGAGATCATGCGCCAACTTGCCAAAAGCGGCACCTCAATTGTTTTTATCACTCACAAGCTTCGCGAAGTAAAAGCTGTGGCAGACCGAATCACTGTTATTCGGCTGGGTAAGGTTGTTGGCTCGGCTAAGCCCGATGCCGCAACCTCGGAACTTGCATCGCTGATGGTCGGTCGCGAAGTAATGCTGACTGTCAACAAGAAGCCAGCAGCTATGGGAGATGTGGTCCTAGAAGTTGAGCACATAACCGTCTTAGATGATCGATCGCAAAAGGCTGTGAATGAAGTGAGCTTTGAGGTTCGAGGCGGAGAGATTCTGGCCCTTGCCGGAGTCCAAGGCAACGGTCAAACCGAACTGGCCGAATTCCTGCTTGGGTTGAGGAAGCCCATGGGGTCAAAAGCCAAGGTGAACCTAAACGGCAAGGAAATAACAAACAAGTCCGTGCGCGAAGTGCTGGAGAGTGGCGTCGGGTTTATTCCTGAAGACCGCCAGAGCGATGGCTTGGTTTCCGAGTTTACGATTGCTGAAAATCTAATGTTGAACTCCTCCTATAAGTCAAGGTTCACTAAGGGCCTGAACATAAACTTTGCAGCCCGCAAGCTCATTGCTAAGGAGCTGGTAGAGCAGTTCGATGTCCGAACTCCATCTTCAGAAACAGTTGCTAACAAGCTGTCCGGCGGTAACCAGCAAAAAGTCGTTGTTGCCAGAGAGTTGTCCAGAGAGGTCAGTCTCTTGATCGCATCTCAGCCAACTCGAGGAGTGGACGTGGGCTCTATTGAGTTCATTCACGAGCAAATAATTGCTGAGCGAGATGCGGGTAAGGCCGTGATTTTGATTTCTTCAGAACTCGATGAAGTCTTGGCGCTGGCAGATCGAATTGCAGTGATGTATCGCGGCAAAATAGTTGGAATTGTAGAACCGAATACTTCGAGAGAAGATCTCGGCAAGCTAATGGCTGGAGTGACCGCATGAGTGAAATCAATAAGGCTGACAACACGATGCCGCAGGTAATGCGTGAAATTTTCTCGGGTGGCTTGGTCCGAACGGTGATCTCGATCTTGCTGGGTTTCTTGGTCGGGGCGTTATTCATGATTGGCTCAAACAAGGAGTTCATTGAGTCCCTCGGATACATATTTGCCCGGCCTGGCGACGCACTGGGCGCCGCCTTTGCTGTTGTGAATGATGGCTACGGGGCACTTTTCCGAGGCGCTATTTATAACGCCGATGCGGAAACATTTGAAAAGGCAATCAGACCACTGACCGAGACTCTACGTTTAGGTGCACCGCTTATCGCTGCGGGGCTTGGCATCGGGCTTACTTTTCGAGTGGGCCTATTCAATATTGGTGGAACCGGACAGCTAATCTTCGGAATGATATTCGCGACATTCGTAGCTACGAGGCTTGAGCTTCCCTTTGTGCTGCACATGGTCGTTGCTCTTATAGCCGGAATAGTCGGCGCTGCACTTTTGGGTGCATTTGTGGGCTTCCTGAAGGCTAGGACGGGTGCACATGAGGTGATCTTGACGATCATGATGAATTACATCGCGCTTTATTTCTTCACATTTTTGATGAGAGACCCTGCGCTGTTGCAGGAAACTCGAGCGTCCGGCAACCCAAAAGCGGATCCGGCTGCCGAAACGGCACTGTTCCCTAAGTTGCTTGGAGACAGTTATTCGCTGCACTGGGGTCTGATCTTTGCGCTGCTGGCAGTTGTAGTTTTCTGGTGGCTAATGGAGCGAAGCACGATTGGGTATCGGTTGAGAATGGTGGGCTTTAATCCTGATGCTGCTAGGGCGGCCGGAATAAATGTCGAAAAGACTTACATCTTGGCAATGGCACTTTCGGCGGGATTCGTCGGCGTCGCTGCAGCCAACCAGACTCTGGGAACTGCAATCGGTGTCACTCCTTCTAGTCACGCGAATATCGGCTTTGATGCAATCACGGTCGCTTTGCTCGGCGGATCATCAGGACCAGGCATTTTGCTTGCTGGACTGCTCTTCGGGGCATTCAAGGCCGGCGCGCCATCCATGCAGGTTTTCGGAGTAAGCCCGGAGGTGCTTGGAATCGTTCAGGGAGCAATCGTGCTATTCATTGCAGCCCCGCCCCTGATTCGGGCGCTATTTAGACTGCCTAAGCCACAGACGACTAACGCCCTCGAATCGATCCGAAAACGAATGTTCACACGTGGAGGGGGCTCCAAATGACCACCTCCAAGGAAACTGAAGTAAAGGTTGGCTACAAGTCGCCGATCGTAATGGGCTCGATTGGCCTTCTGACACTTGTGTTTTTAGGGCTTCTGGGACGCGATGGAATGGTCGCTTTTGAGATATCTAGGCGAAACGATTCCCTTCAGCTGCCGACGTTAGATATCGACTCAAGCCTGCTCGGAGTCCTTGCCGGATTGGCGATGTTCGCGCTAGCAGGATTTTCACTTTCCAAGGCCATAAAGAACCTCAAAACCCCAATCTGGGTTTCGATTGTCTTTGGAGCCATTGGAATAACGGCGCTACTTGGCTGGCTAGCGGCTGAAAAATCGGTTCCAATTGCGTTTATCACCGGCACGGCTTTGGTTTTGGCGGTCCCAATCATTCTTGGGGCGATGGCTGGAATCATGAGTGAGCGCGTGGGAATAACGAACATAGCCATCGAGGGCCAGCTTCTAACCGGAGCGTTCATGGCGGCAGTGGTGTCATCAATCACGGATAATTTCCTGTTTGGAGTAATCGCCGCAATGGTCACCTCCGCCCTAGTTTCGATGATCTTGGCGGTATTTTCGATAAAGTTCCTGGCGCAGCAGATCATCGTTGGCGTTGTACTTAACGTTCTGGTTATCGGAGTTACTAACTTCCTGTATCAGCAGTGGTTGACAGAGGATGCCGAGAACGTAAACTTCCCCGGAACCATGGACATAATCAAAATTCCGGTATTGAGCGACATACCAATACTGGGACACGTGTTTTTCGAAAACCGCATCACGGTGTTCCTCGCCATTCTTATAGTGCCGACGATCTGGTTCATTTTATTCAAGACCAGATTGGGACTTCGAGCCAGGGCGGTTGGTGAGCACCCATTGGCCGCTGACACAGTAGGTATAAATGTGGGGCGAACCAGATTCTGGTGGGTAACTATCGGTGGGTCAATAGCGGGCCTTGGCGGCGCTGCACTCACAATCGGTAACGCAGGAGCCTTTGGCCGAGAGATGTCTGGAGGCTTTGGATTTATCGCTCTTGCGGTTGTCATCCTCGGTCGCTGGAACCCAATCTACGCGTCCCTTGCGGCACTCTTGTTCGGGTTCTCGATCATTCTAAGAGTATGGGCGAACCAAGTCAGTCCGGGAATTCCGACGGACTTTATAACCATGGTCCCTTATGTAGTGACAATCATTGCGGTTGTCGGTTTCGTTGGTAAATCGAGGCCTCCGAAGGCACTGGCAGTGCCATACGTGAAGGGCTAGTGTATGAAAATCGACTGGGAGAACCTAACCCAACAAGCCATTGATGTGCTTCCAAAATCGTATTCACCTTATTCGAAGTTCCCAGTGGGCGCGGCTGCGATTTGTGACGACGGCCGCATCATCACGGGCGTCAATGTGGAGAATGCGTCCTACGGGCTTGCGCTTTGTGCAGAATGCTCGCTTGTAAGTGAGCTGTTTCGCACCGGAGGCGGTCAGCTCGTGGCATTTGCCTGTGTCGACGGTCAAGGAAATCCATTGATGCCTTGCGGCAGATGTCGGCAGTTGCTCTATGAGCACAGTGCCGAGGGGATGCTTCTTCAAACTGTCTCGGGAATTAAAACAATCAACGAGGTACTCCCGGATGCCTTTGGACCGAAGGACCTTTACCGCAATGAGCTTTAGTGCCGTAGAACTGATTATTAAGAAGCGCGAACAAGGTGCGCTTAGTACCGCCGAAATCAATTGGCTGGTTGAGAACTACACCTCTGGCGTGGTGGCGGACGAGCAAATGTCGGCAATGGCCATGGCTATTTTGTTAAACGGCATGAGCCGAGATGAAATTAGAGACCTGACGATGGCGATGATTGCCTCCGGAGAGCGATTGAACTTCTCTGGACTCACTCAGCCCACCGCCGATAAGCACTCCACCGGGGGCGTGGGAGACAAGATCACCTTGCCGCTGGCCCCACTAGTTGCGTCCTACGGCATTGCGGTTCCTCAGCTAAGTGGCCGTGGTCTGGGCCACACCGGCGGGACACTAGACAAGCTAGAGGCAATTCCTGGCTGGCAGGCCAGTCTTTCCAACACAGAGTTATACAGCCAGCTAGCCGAGGTTGGAGCAGTCATTTGCGCTGCTGGGCAGGGTCTTGCTCCTGCAGATCGCAAACTTTATTCCTTGCGCGATGTCACGGGAACAGTCGAGGCAATTCCTCTTATTGCGTCTTCAATCATGAGCAAGAAGATTGCCGAAGGCACCTCTTCATTGGTTCTGGATGTGAAAGTCGGTTCCGGCGCGTTCATGAAGACCCTTGACCGAGCAAACGAATTGGCAACGGTGTTGGTACAGCTCGGAAAAGATGCAGGCGTTAACACGTCGGCGCTACTAACCGACATGTCCACCCCTTTGGGCAGGAAGATTGGTAACTCACTTGAGGTCGAGGAATCGGTGGACGTTCTTTCGGGCGGAGGGCCGTCCGATGTGGTGGAGCTAACGGTGGAATTGGCAAGGGAGATGCTTTCACTGAGCGGCATGCCAGACGTGGACCCTCGCGAGAATCTGAATAACGGCAAAGCTTTGGATGTTTGGCGGAAGATGATTTCAGCTCAGGGAGGAGACCCAGACGCAAAAATGCCAAAGGCCACCGATTCGCAAGTTATCAGAGCCAGCCAGTCCGGATTTATTTCGAAGTTGGAAGCCCTGTCAATCGGCGTCGCTTCTTGGAGGCTGGGAGCCGGCAGAGAGCGCAAGGAGGATCAGGTTCAGTTTGGAGCCGGTGTTGAATTACATGCTCAGCTTGGCGACCACGTGAAAGCTGGAGAACCCGTGATGACTCTTTACACCGATACCCCAGAAAGGTTCGAGCGAGCAATCGCAATTGCCGAAGAAGCAATCGGATTCCAAGAAAGCAAGCCGGCGGAACGTAAGCTAATTCTTGGTCGGGTTAATTAGACCGAAGCCAACACGGAACATGGTTAGTTAGGAATAAATGGACATCGCAGCGCTTCCGAAAATTTCGCTCCACGACCATCTAGATGGTGGGCTTAGACCACAAACCATCGTTGAGCTTGCCGGTGAAATTGGGCATGAATTACCAACCACGGATTCGCTGGAACTAGCAGCTTGGTTTACAACAAATGCAGACTCGGGCTCATTGGAGCGGTACCTCTCAACTTTTCAGCACACCGTGGGTGTTATGCAGACTCGAGCCGGGCTGGAGCGGGTCGCCTATGAAGCTGTCATTGACTTGGCGAAAGAAAATGTAATTTACGCGGAATTGCGCTGGGCCCCCGAACAGCACTTGAACATGGGGCTGAGCCTCGATGAAACGGTTGAAGCAGTGCAGGACGGCCTTGAGCGGGGCATGGAGGAAGTCGGTGACCAAGGCGGGTTCATTCGCACTGGGCAGATCATTATTGCGATGCGTCACGCGGACAGGGCTCTTGAGGTCGCGGAGCTTGCAGTTCGGCACCGGAACGATGGGGTCGTCGGCTTTGACATCGCGGGAGCCGAAGAAGGCTTTTTGCCATCCAAGCACCAGTTGGCATTTGATTACCTGGCGGCTGAGTTATTTCCATGCACAGTTCACGCGGGAGAAGGCAGCGGCATTGAGTCTATAAAGGACGCAGTTGTCTCTGGAAGGGCACTCAGGATTGGTCACGGAGTTCGGCTGGTGGAGGACATCATGTTTTCTAGAACCGATGGTGATACCGACCTAGTAGTTCTTGGACCGGTTGCTCAATGGGTGCACGATCGACAAATAGCCCTTGAAGTCTCTCCCTCCTCGAACCTGCAAACCGGAGCTTTTAGCCTCTTGGGCGACACGATGGCCGATCATCCGATCGACATCATGTATGACCTCGGATTCAACGTAACTGTCAATACCGACAACCGACTTATGAGTTCGACAAACCTAACCAAGGAACTTCAAATTTTGGTCGATACTTTTGGCTACAAATTGGCAGACCTTGAGCAGCTGCAGCTAAATGCCGCCGAGGCGGCTTTTCAGGCGGTCGATGAGCGCGAAGAGCTAATCGAGATGATTGAGGCTGGTTTCGCTGAGGCAAACGGTGCTGAGTAGTTATTTTGGTCCAGGTTCAATAGTCACTCAAGGCACTTCGCCGAGCTTCGTTGCCGCAGTGACGCAATCGGTTTCCCTCTTGGTCACATCAGGCAAAACGAAACTTAGCTACGTTGACGACGTTTTAGAAAGCCTAAAAACTTTGGGTCCTTACTTCGTTATTGCCCCTGGCCTCGCTCTTGCTCATGCCAAGCCGTCCGATTCGGTTCTGGCTCCTGGAATGGCCCTTTTGAGGCTTGACGAGCCAGTCATATCTGGATCCGCAAATGATCCGGTCAGTCTTATTTTCTCAATGTGTTCCCCTAATGCCAGCGAGCATGTGGAGATGCTGGGTGATTTTGGGCAGCTCATGAGCACCGATCAGGTTATGAACAACTTGTTAAATGCTTCTGCCCTAAGCGTCATTGAGGACATTCTTTTTAGATACGCGCTTTAATCAAACCATGTTGATTTATGCAGTGTGTGGAGCGGGGATTGGGACCAGTGTTTTACTGAAGTCCAATGCCGAGAGGGCTCTATCAATGCTGGGGATCGAAGCGGAGGTGCGAGCTGTCTCAATAGATGAAGCTCGAGGGGCCGACGAAATGGCGCAGGTGGTCCTTGCGACTCCTGAAATTCTTGACCAGCTTGCCGGCATTCCCGCCGAGGTAATAGCTATAAATAACATTTTTGATTTGGGCGAACTAGGCGAAAAGCTAAAAGCCACGCTGAGCTAGTCTTGCAGAATGAGTACCCCAGGCTCCTCGGAGCGAACGAAGCTCAAAAGAATGAGCTACAAATCTTCTGAGAGCACCTCGGATCTGAATAGCATCTTGGACGCCAATCTGGTTGCCCATGTTGGCGTGGTCATCGACGGCTCTCCTCTGGTAGTTCCGATGGCATATGGCAGGAGCGGAGATGAGATATTCCTTCACGGCTCATCCGGATCAAGGCTGATGCGCATTTTGGAAACCGAACCAGAGGTCTGCGTTTCCATAACTGAACTCAATGCCTTGAAGGTTGCCAGAAGCAATTTCAACAGCGGCATGCACTACCGAGCGGTCATGATCTTTGGAAAAGCCAAATTGGTTCCAATGGACCAAAAACATCACGCTCTAGACGTAGTTAGTGATGCGATGATTCCAGGAAGAGTTGGCGAGGCGAGACCAACCACCAAAAAAGAAGTAGCAGCCACATTGATTCTTTCCTTGTCGCTGGCAGAAGCGTCAGTAAAGATTTCAGTTAACGAAGTTGATGACCCACCAGAGGACATGGACCTAGGTTTTTGGTCAGGAACCATCCCACTTACTTCAATAGCCGGTGAGGCAATACCCGTCGACCCAGAGTCGGAATCCCTGCCTGTTCCGGAAAGCATTCAAAGGTTTATTTCAAGGCGCTCAAAGTAGCCTCGGCCCAAGTCTTCAGGCCCTCAAGAAGCTTTGCGGCCTCTGGCTTGCTGGTCGCGGAAGCCTGTAAGTAGCACTTGAGCTTGGGTTCGGTTCCAGAGGGCCTCACGATTATCTTGATCGACTTGCTTGAAAAAATAAGGGCGTCCGTTTTCATGGCATCAGTTCGGGCTAGGTAATCCTCGAAAAGGACGACTTCGTCTCCAATGCGTACTGGTGGGTTAGCCCGCAAGCCAGATGTGATTTTTCCAATCACCGAAAGATCTGACACTCTAAGTGAAACCTGACCGGTTGCAACGTGCCCAAATTTCTGGGCCAAATCCTGAATCTGATCAACCAGTGTCTTTCCTTGGGCTTTCAAATCTGATGCCATCTGGGCGATTATTAGGGCCGCTGTTATGCCGTCCTTATCCGGGGTGTATTCCGGATCAACACAGTAACCGAGAGCTTCCTCATATCCATAGCCAAGATCGGGAACCTTGGAAATCCACTTGAAGCCTGTCAATGTCTGGGTGTAGGGCACGCCGTAGTGCTTTGCAAGTGCTGATAAATCAGCCGACACTATCGAATTTGCGATTGCCCTTGAGCTTGGAGCAAGCTGATTTGCAAGCAGCAGTCCAACCTGGTCTCCGGTGAGCATTTGATAACCATCACCACTGCGAACTGCTACTGCAAGCCGGTCCGCATCTGGGTCATTGGCCAAAATGATGTCACTGTCATTGCTGGTTGCTTCGGCGAAACTCAGATCCATGGCACCTTTTTCCTCTGGATTCGGAAAGGCCACGGTTGGAAAATTAGGGTCCGGCTCTGCTTGTAATTTCACCGGTAAAACCTTGAAGCCTGCGGCGACCATTAGTGGGTTAACTACTTTCCAGCCAACGCCATGCAGGGCGGTGTGTGTGATTCGGATTGCTGACCTTTTGGCAATTTCGCTTTCTTGCATGCTAATCAGTGTTTTGGCTCGATCTAGGTACTGGTTGATTTCTGGTTGCCCGATGAGCGTAAAGCCTTTGCTTTTTGGAATCTCTTGAAAAGCAGTTTTATTTGAAATGGCAGCTATTAGATTCGCTATTTCTTTGTCCTGCGGCGGAACAAGCTGGCTGCCCCCGGTAGGGCCTCCAAGGTAGACCTTGTAGCCGTTATCTCTAGGAGGATTATGGCTTGCCGTCACAACCACAGTGAGGCTCGCGCCATGCCGCCTGCCGGTGAAAGCGGCAACCGGCGTAGGAACCATTTCTGAAAATAGAAAGGTCTTGATTCCGGCTGCGCTCAATATTTCTGCGCTGTCCAGCGCGAACACATCTGAGTTTGTTCTGCCGTCATAGCCGATTACTGCACTTAGTTCTCCGGAAGGATCCAAGTAGGCCTCGCGATTAGCATTCAAAAACTGAGCAATACCCAGGGCCGTTTGCGCCACAACCACCCTGTTCATTCGGTTCGGGCCAGCCCCTAGTTCGCCCCGCAGTCCTGCGGTTCCGAAGTCTAGGCGCGAACTAAATCGAGAAGCGAGGCCTTCCTCATCGTGATTATCGATAAGTGCTTGAAGCTCGAGCTTTGTAACCGGGTCTGGATCCTGATCAAGCCACGCCTGGGCCTGATCCGTTAGTTGACTCAAATCTTGTCCACAATTTCTGCCAGCAGCTTGGATATTCGAGCTTCGGCTTGTTGACCGGCTTCAATAACTTCCGCGTGACTAAGCGGAGTCTTTTGGATACCTGCGGCCAGGTTTGTGATTAGCGACATACCGAGGATCTCCATACCCGATTCTCTTGCGGCAATGGCCTCAAGTGCGGTTGACATACCTACGATATCGCCGCCCATTATTTTGGCCATTTGGACTTCGGCGGGTGTTTCGTAGTGAGGGCCGCGGAATTGAACGTAGACGCCCTCATCGAGACTGGAATCAACGGTTTTAGCGATAGCGCGTAGTCTTGCTGAATAGAGGTCAGTCAGATCAATAAAGTTGGCCCCTTCAAGGGGGCTTGAGGCTGTCAGGTTGATGTGATCGGAAATCAGAACCGCGGCACCACCGGCCCACTTAGGCTGGATTCCTCCGGCTCCGTTTGTGAGGACCATTACTTTTGCTCCGGCTTTAGCGGCCGTTCGAACCGAATGAACTACTGCTCTGACGCCGTGGTTTTCGTAGAAATGGGTCCTGGCTCCAATCACAAGAGCAAACTTGCCGTTGGGCAGTCTTATGGATCTGATGTTTCCAACGTGCCCTGCAAGAGCGGGCTTTGAGAATCCGATCACCTCAGAAGCTGGTATTTCGCTGACTGTCTCACCAATTAGGTCGGCTGCCTTAGCCCAGCCTGAGCCAAGTGTCAGCGCGATGTGATGGGTCTCAACCCCCGAAAGCTTTCTTATCTGGTCAGCCGCTTCTTGGGCAATTTCGAAGGGCTTAATTGTCTCGTCGTTGAGTAGATGCGTCATGAAAATCATTCTAGCCACGCATAGTCATGCTCACGTGGTGGAGAATAGGGCCGGTGATCGAAAAAAAAATGACTAAGCACCGCATTGTCGTGATCGGTGGTGGCCCGGGTGGCTACGAAGCCGCTCGAGCCGGTGTCCAGCTTGGAGCCGAAGTTGTCCTTGTTGAGGAAAACGGTATTGGCGGCAATGCTGTCCTCACCGACGTTGTCCCTTCGAAGACTCTGATCGCAACCGCAGAAGCGGCCCAACGTGTTGCGTCTGCTTCAGCCCTGGGTGTTCGGCTAATGGTGGACGGCAAGCGCGTCACCCCGATCATCGACATAGATTTACCAGCAATCAATACCCGCTTACTTCAATTAGCCAAGTCCCAGTCCAAAGATATGATTCGCACTCTAAAGACCGAAGGGGTCATCGTGGTTGATGGTCGCGGGGTTCTTGATGGAAACCACCATGTTCTAATAACCAAGTCCGGCGAGACCTCCCCAGAGCGAATCGAGGCCAAGACGATTATTGTCGCCACCGGTGCAAGCCCCAGAGAGCTTGCAAGTGCCAAGACTGATGGCAAAAGAATTCTGAACTGGAAGCAGCTTTACAACATTGGTGATTTACCGACCCACATGATTGTTGTTGGCTCCGGCGTTACCGGTGCGGAGTTCGCTTCGGCATACCTGGATCTCGGGAGTGAGGTGACCCTTGTGTCCTCGAGAGACAAAGTGCTTCCTGGAAACGACGGTGATGCAGCCGAGTTGATAGAGGGTGTCTTTAAGCGCAAAGGCATGAACATACTGCGCAATGCCCGAGCAACATCAGTGAAAAACTTAGGCGAGAGTGTCGAAGTCACCCTGGAAGATGGCCAGGTTATTTCCGGCTCGCACTGCTTGATGGCAGTTGGAGCAATTCCCAACACTGCCGATCTTGGTTTGGAAGAAGCCGGCGTGAAGCTCAATGAAACCGGTCACGTGATTTCAAATAAAGTCGCTCGAACTTCTAGGGCGAATGTGTATGCCGTTGGCGACTGCTCTACGGCGTTGCCGCTGGCTTCAGTTGCCGCGATGCAAGGAAGAACTGCCATCTACCACACCATGGGAGATGTGTCCGTCCCAACGAGTTTGCGCAACGTGGCCTCCAACGTTTTCACGTCACCGGAGATCGCTTCGGTCGGCTGGTCGCAGGATGCGATTGAGCAGGGCGTCGTTCGCGGTGAAGTGCAAAAAATTGTGCTCGAAACCAACCCGAGGGCCAAAATGCAAGGCATCGAAGAGGGTTTTATAAAGCTCTATGCTTCTGTGGGCTCAGGCACCGTTATTGGAGGGGTGGTAGTTGCTCCAACTGCTTCGGATTTGATCTATCCGATTGCCGTAGCGATTGAGAACCGACTAACGGTTGACCAGTTGGCAAGAACCTACACGGTCTACCCGTCGCTATCGGGGTCTATTTCTGAAGCCGCTAGTGCACTGCACCCGCCGATTGACGACTGATTAGTCTTCTATCTCTAGAAGCAGAGTCCCGGCCGAAACAGTATCTCCGACGGCCACGCCTATTTGCTTAATCTTTCCTGAGCGATGGGCGGTTAGCGGTTGCTCCATCTTCATCGCTTCCAGAA
>CAJJAJ010000009.1 GCA_905182225.1 uncultured Aquiluna sp. | reverse complement strand
TGAGATTGCTTACTTCGAAGTTCTTCACGAGCTAAAGCTAATTGTTGACCTGATGTATGAAGGTGGCATTGCCAAGCAGCGATGGAGTGTTTCTGACACCGCTGAATACGGCGACTACGTTTCTGGCCCAAGGGTTATCGACCCATCGGTCAAGGACAACATGAAGGCAGTTCTGACCGATATTCAAAACGGAGCCTTTGCTACGCGTTACATTGACGATCAGGATGCTGGTGGACCAGAGTTCAAGGCACTTCGTGCCAAGGGTGAAGTTCACCCAATAGAGGCAACCGGTCGCGAACTGCGCAAGCTGTTCAGCTGGATCAAGAACGATGACGACTACCAAGACGGTAACGTCGCACGATAATTCCACTGCAAAACCCCCTCGACTAGTTTGAGGGGGTTTTTGCATCAATTTGCATTCGTTGTGTAAAAATCATCACAGCAATTAGAGGCTGAAGATTAAGAATTAGATGATGTCCTTAAAATTCATGTGTATGAGCTACCAGAGGCCAACCTGCGAACGTTAGAGACACTAAAGATTACTTGTTAGAATTGACAAATACCTCGTCGCTGTCGACCCAACCGTTAGGTCAGCCATTGCCCCAACCAATTGTTCTCATCGCTGAAGAGCTTTCGCCCGCCACGCTTGAAGCGCTAGGCCCAGATTTCGAAGTTCGAAACATTGATGGCGTTGATCGCTCTGCGCTATTACCGGCTCTTGCAGAAGCCAATGCAGTTCTAATTCGCTCTGCGACAAAAATGGATGCGGAGGCCATTGCTGCAGCACCCAAATTGAGGGTAATCGCGCGTGCCGGAGTGGGTCTTGACAACGTAGATATAAAGGCGGCTACAAACGCTGGAGTCATGGTTGTAAATGCCCCCACTTCAAACATTATCTCTGCGGCTGAGCTTGCCATTGGTCAAATATTGGCTCTTTCTAGACACATTCCGGACGGGAATGTGTCATTGAAGCAGGGGCTCTGGAAGCGCAGCCAGTACACCGGCGTTGAACTTTATGAGAAGACCATAGGTATTATCGGACTCGGTCGAATCGGGAATTTGGTTGCGCAACGACTGGCAGGTTTTGGTGTGACTTTGATTGGTTATGACCCTTATGTAACCCAGGGGAGAGCTGAGCAAATCGGTGTGGAGCTGTGCGACATCGAAACCCTGATGAAGCGTGCCGACTACATAACTATTCACATTCCAAAAACTGCTGAAACAACCGGCATGATTTCCACGAATGAGTTCGCATTGGCTAAGCCAAACTTGCGTATTGTAAATTGCTCTCGCGGAGGCATAATCGATGAGACCGCCTTGTACGAAGCGCTCAAATCCGATCGCATTGCTGGAGCAGGACTCGACGTGTTCGTCAATGAGCCGCCAATTGGTTCGCCACTTCTAACTCTCGACAACATTCTTGTCACTCCGCACCTTGGGGCCTCCACCGACGAAGCTCAGGAGAAAGCGGGCATCTCTGTTGCGCGCTCGGTCCGGCTTGCTCTTGCTGGTGATCTCGTGCCAGACGCAGTTAATGTGGCAGGTGGAAAGATTGATGATTCTGTGAAGCCCGGAATTGGGCTTGCCGAAAAACTTGGGATGATTATTGCGGGTCTCGCACACACTTCAATCGTTTCCGTGGAGTTTGAAGCCAGAGGCGAAATAGCAGCGCACGATGTGACGGTTTTGAAGCTCGCGGCACTAAAGGGCCTGTTCCAGACCATGGTCACCGAGCAGGTTTCCTACGTCAACGCGCCGCTGATGGCCGAACAACGCGGAGTTGAGGTTCGACTCAGTCAGGACTCAGTTTCGGATGAATACCGAAACGTAACGACCATGAAAGCAGTGCTTTCCGATGGAACTTCGGTTTCGGCTGGTGGAACTGTCATTGGGCCAAAACACCAGCAAAAGCTAGTTTCAATAAACGGCTACGACGTTGAACTCGCGATGGCAGATAACTTCGTGGTTATGGTCTATCAAGACCGACCCGGAATAGTCGCCGTCTATGGAAAAGCGTTTGCCGAAGCCGGCATAAACATTGCGGCAATGACTATCGCTCGCAAGCAGGAGGGCGGTAAGGCGCTATCGGTTGTAACCGTTGATTCTCCGGTCGAAGGAGAAATTCTGGAAAAGCTCCGAATCGAAATCGATGCCGATTTGATGCAGTCAATCGCCATCACGGAGGCCTACTAGGTTCTGGAAGCCAGTGTCAATTGAATCAAGGCCCCCAAGAACCTAAGAGAGACGTTAGCCATCTTTAGCTCTGAGGGCTGAACCGTCTTGCAGTTCGCGGCTAAAATTCGAAGGGTTATATCAGGTGATTGTCTCCATGGAGACGAGCTTCCCAGCCTCAACCCAGCTACCGGTGCCTCCGGCTACTGAAACTGCACTAAATTTTTGGGACTCGAGGTAATTAGCGGCGGTCATTGATCGCCCACCGGCTTGGCAAATTACCCATACTTGGACGTCCTTGGGCAATTCAGCCAGTTGATCCGGCACGTCACCGAGAGGTATGTGGTGTGCAGTCGGCACGTGGCCATTCTCAAACTCCCAACCTTCTCTGACGTCCAGAACGAATGCCCCGTCCTTTATTGCTTGCTCGAGTTCGTTGATAGATACTTCGTTTGCCATTATTTCTCCCTTTCTTGTTTTACTGACACTAGCTCAGGGACAGAAAAGCTTTCTCTAATTTTGCGCGATCGGTTATCCCGGAATCGTCTTGAGCGCAGTTGGCGAAACCCGAAGCAATCAGCGCAAAGGCCGCTCTTGAGATGGCCGCTTGAGCCGCCGCCAGCTGAGTCAGCACGTCAGTGCACTGTCTGCCTTCGTCAAGCATCTTGATGATGCCACCCAGTTGCCCCTGTGCCCTTGCCAGACGCTTCTTGACAGAATCGCTATCAGGTTCCGGAATCTCCATGCTCACTCCTTGTTCTCATGTGCTGGTTCGTATACTTTAGCAGATACCCCCGGGGGTATGTAGAATCAAGTTGGAACAGAGAAAGAATCATGAATTTCATCAAGTTTTTAGTTGCTGCGTTGATTGCCTTATTCGCGGTTGGCTTGCTTGCCGGTTGTGCAGCGGAGTCCCGGACCGTCAGTGAGTTTGCTGCGGTAATCGATGTTCGAACTACTGATGAATGGAACTCGGGTCACCTTGAGGGCGCACTTCTAATCCCAATAGCCAGTTCAAGCTTCGATGCTCAGCTGGAAGAGCTTGATATGGCAGCCGACTACTTCGTTTACTGCCGATCTGGAAATAGAGCAGGGAAGGCCATTGACCGCATGATTGATGCTGGATTTATCGGTGAACTTGTAAACGGTGGTTCGGTTGCCAACGCTTCTTCAATCTTGGGGTTAGAAGTAGTTACCGACTAAGTCCTGCGCAAAAGCGCCTCGCAACGGATAAGCTTGTAGAAACCAACCTTGTGAGGCTTCTTGAACCAGATAAACCTTGCCGTAATACCCGGAGATGGCATTGGCCCGGAGGTAACTTCCGTTGCCCTGGAGTGCCTGACAAAGGCTCTTGGGGAAACCAAACTCGATACCACCACTTACCGACTCGGGTCGGACCGCTATCTTTCTTCTTGCGAGGCACTAACGAACGAAGATCTTGAGGCCCTTGCTGGTCATGATGCGATCTTGCTCGGAGCAATTGGAGACCCACGCGTGCCATCTGGGGTTTTGGAGCGAGGGCTGCTCCTAAAGCTTCGATTCAGCTTTGACCATCACATAAATTTGCGTCCCTCCAAGCTGTTTCCCGGGGTGATATCTCCATTGACAAAAGCCAAAGATTTGGATTTCGTTGTTGTGCGGGAGGGCACCGAAGGCCCATACGTTGGAAACGGCGGCACTGTCCGCGAAGGGACCGAGCACGAAGTCGCCAATGAGGTTTCAGTAAATACCGCCTTTGGCATTAGAAGAGCTGTTGAGTATGCCTTTGATCTTGCTTCTAATCGCGAGGCCAAGAAATTGACACTGGTTCACAAGACAAATGTGCTTGTTCACTCGGGAAAGATTTGGCTGAGGATGGTCGAAGAAGTGTCGGCTCAGTATCCGGCAGTGACTCATGACTACATGCATATTGACGCTGCGACTATTTACATGGTTACCGACCCGAAGCGTTTTGACGTGATTGTGACAGACAACCTGTTTGGAGACATCATCACTGATCTTGCGGCGGCAATTTGCGGCGGTATCGGACTGGCTGCATCAGCAAACCTAAACCCGACAGGTCTATTTCCATCCATGTTCGAGCCGGTTCATGGTTCGGCACCAGACATAGCCGGAAAAAATCTGGCGGACCCAACTGCGGCCATCCTTTCCGCGGCGTTACTGGCTCATACTCTCGGTTACATCGAGGCAGCCGACAAAATAGAAAAAGCTGTTGGCGCTGACTTACTAGAACGCGGTGATAAACCGCGCTCCACCGATCAGGTAGCCAAGGCAATAATTGCAAGAATTTAGAAAAGGTCAATCATGGATTTCAAGGTAACCAAAAGCCAAAGCCCAACGCCGGATGCCGAACGCGAAGCAATCATCGCTAATCCGACATTTGGAACGCACTTCTCGGACCACCAGGTAGTGATTATTTGGGAAAAGAGCAAGGGTTGGCACTCACCAGAAGTGTTGCCCTACGGGCCAATTTTGATGGACCCGTCTTCTTCGGTTCTGCACTACGGGCAAGAAGTCTTTGAGGGTATCAAGGCATATCGGCATCAGGATGGGTCAATTTGGACTTTCCGCCCCGATAAAAACGCACTTCGCTTGCAGCGTTCAGCAAAGCGCATGGCTTTGCCGGAACTTCCAGCCGAGCTTTTTGTGGAGTCGCTACAGCAGCTGATTGCAGTTGATGGAGCATGGGTGCCTAAGCCAACCGGTGAAAAAACCCTCTACTTTCGACCGTTTGAAATTGCGGCCGAAAATTTTCTCGGAGTTAGAGCCGCCGAGCGAGTCGAATATCGTGTGATTGCCAGTCCAGTCGGTCCGTACTTTACCGGCGGCCTAAAGCCGGTGTCGATCTGGATTGCGCTGGATAGTGCAAGGGCTGGAAAGCATGGAACCGGTGAGGCAAAGACCGGTGGAAACTATGCAGCCAGTCTCTTGGCTCAGCAAGAGGGCCACGACCAGGGCTGTTCCCAGGTTATGTATCTAGATGCAGAAACCTCTACTTACGTCGAAGAACTCGGTGGCATGAACTTGTTTTTTGTCTACAAGGACGGCTCAGTAGTGACGCCGCCCTTGGACGGAACCATTCTCCACGGGATTACCAGAGACTCAATCGTGACTCTTCTGAAAGACTCTGGCCACGAAGTTCAAGAGCGCAAGATCACCCTTGATGAAGTCCGCGAGAGCCTTGAGTCCGGGGAAATTACGGAGGTCTTTGCCTGTGGCACTGCGGCGGTTGTAACACCGGTTGGAGTGTTCAAATCACGCGAGGAAGAAATTACTATCGGCAGAAACGAACCGGGCGCGTTGACCGTCGCGATGCGCGAGGAGTTGACCGGCATTCAGTACGGAACCGTGAAAGATCGTTACAGCTGGATGCATAAGCTGGCAGACTAAGCACGTGCAAATTGTTAGAGCGTCACACAACGGAGACATCCGCCACGGAATGATGTCCGAGGGCCAGGTAGTTTTTTATCTTGGCGACCCAATTTTGGGAGCAGAGCTTGGGGAGGAGTCAGCCCCACTTTCATCGGTGAAGCTGCTTGCCCCCGTGACTCCCGGCAAGGTTGTTTGCATTGGCATGAATTATCGAGCACACGCCGCAGAGATTTCAATCGATGTTCCAGACGAGCCACTTATCTTTTTTAAGCCAATAAGCGCAATCATTGGACCCGAGGATGCGATTGTCTTGCCAAGGCAGTCCGATCAGGTCGAGCTTGAGGTTGAGCTAGCAATTGTGATCGGCAAGCATGCAAAAGAAGTCAGTTACGACGAAGCAAAAAATCACATCTTTGGATTCACTATCGGGAACGACGTCACCGCAAGAGACTTGCAATTTTCCGATACCCAGTGGGCCAGGAGCAAGGGTTTCGATACCTTTTGTCCTCTAGGGCCTTGGATCGAGACCGAGCTGGACACCAATTCATTGAAGCTGGAATCCAGAATCAACGGGCACTCGAGGCAGCGCTCAAAGAGCTCGGACATGATCACCGATGTTTACGAAATCGTTTCCTACGTAAGCAGAAACCTGACTTTATTTCCGGGGGATGTAATTCTTACCGGTTCACCTGCTGGCCTTGCTCGCATTGAAACTGGTGACCAGGTCGAGTGCGAAATCACCGGCATCGGCGTCCTGCACAATCCAGTCTCCTGGAGGTAGTTCGAAAAACATGACGCTTATAACTGCTCCAACCACCACGGCCACCGGTTCAGACATTCGAGTTCGGTTTTGTCCTAGTCCAACGGGAACTCCACACGTTGGCCTGATTCGAACGGCTTTATTCAACTGGGCTTACGCCAGAAGAACCGGCGGAAAATTCATTTTTCGCATCGAAGACACTGATGCCTCTCGGGATTCCGAGGAAAGCTACGGCCAACTGGTTGAAGGTTTGCGCTGGCTTGGTATCGACTGGGACGAAGGAATTGACACCGGAGGACCAAACGAGCCCTATCGACAGTCTGAACGCGGCGAGATATATCAAGAAGTAATCGAGAAACTGAAGTCTTCCGGTCACCTTTACGAAAGCTTCTTGACCGGTGAAGAAATCGAGCAACGAAACATCGCCAATTCCAGAGCAGTTCAGCTTGGCTATGACAATTCAGAGCGAGACTTATCAGAGGAAGATCGTCAGGCTTATCTCGCTGAGGGACGCAAGCCAGCACTTCGGTTGCGGGTGCCAGACCAGGATATAACTTTCGTGGACCTGGTTCGCGGAGAGATTACTTTTCCTGCTGGTTCTTTTCCTGACTTTGTCTTGGTGCGACCGGGTGGTGCTCCTCTTTACACGCTGGTGAATCCGGTTGACGATGCACTGATGGGTGTCACTCACGTTCTTCGTGGGGAAGACCTTTTGTCCTCAACGCCCAGGCAGATAGCTCTATACAACGCGCTTGTCGAAGCTGGCGTCGCAACCTTCATCCCGCGCTTTGGTCATTTGCCGTTCGTTATGGGCGAGGGCAATAAGAAGCTTTCTAAGAGAAATCCAGAGAGCAACTTGTTTTTGCATCGTGATCGAGGATTCATACCAGAGGGGCTGTTGAACTATCTGGCCCTGCTCGGCTGGTCGATTTCTGCAGATCGCGACATCTTCAGCCTTGACGAGCTTTGCGAAAACTTCGAAATTGAAAATGTGAACCCGAACCCTGCGCGGTTTGATCAAAAAAAAGCGGATGCAATTAATGCCGCCCACATAAGGCTTCTGACCGATGAAGATTTTGTGGGACGAATTGTGCCCTATTTGCAGTCAGCCGGAGTCATACAGGGAGAACCAACTGCCAGGCAGGTTGAGATATTGAGCGCTGCTGCTCCACTAACCAAGGAGCGAGTAATCGTGCTGGGCGAAGTTCCGGCGATGATTGAATTCCTTTTTGTGGATGTGGCCGATTTGAAAATTGACGACGATGCTTTGAAGCAACTGCCTGAAAATGCAGCAGAAATAGTGGTGGCGGCAAAAACGTCCCTTGAAAGCATTGAGGATTTCACCACTGATGCCATCCATCAGGCCTTGAGTGACGCCTTGGTTGAAGGTCTAGGGGAGAAGCCCAGAAATGCTTTTGGGCCCGTTAGAACAGCAATCAGCGGAAGGCGGGTAACCCCACCTCTTTTTGAGTGCATGGAGATTCTCGGGAAAGAGCAAAGCCTTGCTCGACTAGAGGCATTCGTCCAATCCCGCTAGGATAGGGCATCGGGCCTTGGGTCCGACCCTTGGGGTATGGTGTAATTGGCAACACGGATGATTCTGGTTCATTTGTTCTTGGTTCGAGTCCAGGTACCCCAGCCAGTAGCTACTGGAGGAAAAGATGCTTGATGCGTTTTCCTCCAGTTTTTTGGTTCTTGCCTATCTAGCAGCAGCTTTATTCCATCTTGCAATTGCCCTTGGGGCACCATTGGCCGAATATGTTCAGGGCGAAAGCCCAAATGGCGAGTTGCGCTTTTCACGTCGAGCACTGAGCCTCGGGCTCTTCTTTGTTTTCATAGTAATCGTCGGCCACTACTTGGCGCAGTTGGGTTTGTTCACACCCATCCTCGATCCTGACGGCAATGCGTTGGTGAATTGGGTTCTGGTTGCCATTGCCACAGCGCAAGCTTTAATTGCAAATACTGCTAAAAATCTGAAGCAAAAGAAGCTCTGGTCTGGACCGACGGTCGCAATGCTGCTCGCGGCAGTGATCGTCGCCTTCTAACTAGGGCCCTAGACCTCTACTTCTAGGCTTTGACCAGGCTTGAGAGAAACGAAGTTACCGCCGTTTTCCTTGGTAACCTCGCTGATCCTGTGATTGTAAAGCTCGTGGCCATTGTCGCTAAGTAGTGCGTTGTGGGTTGGGAAAAGCGTTTCTGGCTTCACCGCCGCAATAAAATCCATGACGTCGGCAATTTTGATCCAAGGAGCGCTTGTCGGACAGGCTAAAACGTTAACTTTATTTTCCGGGATCGTGTAGCTGTCACCGGGGTAGTAGAGAGTTCTGTTCACCGTGACACCGGTGTTCTGAATCAGGGGAATACTCCGGTGAATTTGTTCGTGTAAGTCCCCGGAAAAATCAAGTTCAAAGCCCGAAACCTCGAAGTGGTCGCCGTGGTACACGACCTGGACGGGCAGTCCGCCTAGTTTTTGGGCGACTTCAGCGGGACCAAAAATTTGAGCGTCGGGGTTTTCAAGCATGATTTTTTCAACGTGTGGCTTGTAGCTGTGGTCTTCGTGAATGTGGGTGAGGCAAATTGCTGCTACATTCTTGAACCCTGGAAGCTTGTTTGAATAGCTGCCCGGGTCAATAACAACCATTTTTGAGTCGACTTCTATCGACAAAAGTGCATGGTCGAACTTGGTTATTTTCATTTGGGCTCCTTGACTTCAGTCTATGTTTATCTCATTGAATGTTAGGAAGTGTCGATGAAGCCACTCGGAATAATTGTTAACCCCAAAGCCAATCGTGGAGGAGCAGCGATTATTGGCGAGCAAGTATTTGAAACATTTGCGAAAGCCGGTATTGCTGTAATCAATCTTTCTGCCGGCACAGCTCTGGAAGCGAAGAAAAAGGCCGAGGAATTGATTCGACTTCAAGAGATATCGGCATTAGTTGCAGTCGGCGGGGACGGAACCACCCAACTCTGCGCTGGAATAGCGATTCCAAATCAAATACCGCTGGGCATAATCCCAGCAGGGTCTGGGAACGACCAAGCTCGTGAACTAAAGATTGATCTGACCAACATTCCTGCAGCGGTCAAGAACATCGTGGATTCACTCGGCTCGCCAAAAAGAGTCGACGCGATGAAGGTGAGTGTTTCCGGCAAGGAAATTTGGTCGATGGGATCAATTTCAGGTGGCTTTGATGCGCTGTGCGCGACGCGGGCCAATTCACTTCGTTGGCCCAAGGGCCCCAATAGCTACATCGCGGCACTCCTGCTCGAGCTCCCTTCTTTCAATGCCATTGAGTACCACCTTGATGTCGATGGTGAAAAGCGCGTGATTGAGGCAATGCTGTGTGGGGTTGCGAATGTGAAAAACTTTGGCGGTGGCATGATGATCTCACCGAACTCGGACATCACCGATGGTGAGCTGGAAGTTTTCATTTTGCACAAGGTTTCAAGAGCACGCCTACTTCGCATATTTCCCACGGTCTACAAGGGTAAACACCTAAGGTTTCCCGAGGTCGAAATCTTCAAGGCGAAGTCAATAAAAATTAGCAATGAAAACTACCCGGTGACCTGCGATGGAGAGCTTGTGGGCAATGCTCCGTTCTCCGCAGAGGTCCACCCTGGAGCGCTTCGGCTGCTCAGCAGATAGATTGCCAACAGGGGGTATTTATGGCAGACTTCTCAAGTTGCAAACGGCTCCATCGTTTAGCGGCCTAGGACGCTGCCCTCTCACGGCAGTAGCGCGGGTTCGAATCCCGCTGGAGTCACAAATTCTCGCTTCCAAGGGTTATTAATCTTGGGAGCGAGTTTTTTTGTTAGCGCCACTTCTTTGAGTAGCTGGTGGCCAAAGTGATAAACACTACGGGCACTAGTGCCGCAGCGTTCAGGCCCCCGAAGGTGAACATCGTCAATATGATGCCCGATATTGCTCCACCAAAAGCCCCCGAGAGGTTCATCAGTGAGTCGCTAAACCCCTGAACCTTGCTGCGCTGGCCGGTGGCAAGGGTTTCGCTAAGTAGTGCGCTAGCTGCAACCGTGGAGGCCGACCACCCGAGACCTAACAAGAAAAGACCTAAAACTACTGCGTAAAACTCGGACTGCCAAAATCCTGACACCGCCAGCGAAGTCAGAGAAATGAGCTGGCCTGCGATGACTATTTTTATGGCACCAAATTTGTCAGTTAGCCAGCCGAAGACCGGCGAAAGTGCATACATACCGGCGATGTGCAGCGATATTGTGAAGCCAACATCCGCCAGCGAGTGGCCCTCCGCGTTTAGATGAGCTGGAGTCATCGACATCACTGAAACCATAACCATGTGACTCAAAGCAATCGTCAGCACCGCGTAGCCGGCAAGCGGGAACTCTCGAACAACTTCCAGGGCATCTTTCAAGCTTGCGTTTTTTTGCTTCGGGTCAAGCCCCGCGATGTCACGGGCGACAATCAGAGGGTCTGGACGCAGCCCGAACCAGAAAACCAAGGTGGAACATAATTGGGCGGCAATGGTAAACAAGAAGGGGCCTGCCAAGTTTGGCATTCCGAGCCAAAGACCAAGTGTTTCTCCAGGCCCGATCAAATTCGGCCCGATCACCGCACCCAAGGTCGTGGCCCAAACAACCAGTGATAAGTCTCTTCCCTTTGGTTTCCCGGTTGGAATGTCTGCCGCCGCGAAGCGCGCCTGCAGCGATACCGCTGAGCCGGCACCCAAAAATAGCAGCGCAACAATTTCGACCGGGAAGGACTGTGTGTAGGTTGCCAAAATCATAATTGTGGCGCCCAAGACCGCCAAAAATGCTCCGAAGGCCAAGGAGACGCGGCGACCTCGCCTAAAAGCCAGGTTTGCAAGTGGTATCGCGACCGCTGCGGAGCCAAGGGTGCTCAGGGTTGCAGCCGCTCCAGACCAGGCGGTGGTTCCAGAAAGTTCAACCGCTAGAAGAGCGCCAACGGACAATGTCGCTCCAAGACCAAAACCACCCAGAGACTGACCAAGTGAAAGAACCTTTACCGTTCTTTTCTGGAGGGAGAGAAGTTGCTCTTCTGTAAAGTCCTGCACCATCAAAGGCTAGTCCTTTGCGATAAAGTAAGGGTCTACGCAATCGCGAGGTGATTTAGGTGTCTAGTAAGCCATTGACTTTGGCAGAGAAACTGTGGCGAGACCACTTGGTTTTGAAGGGCGAAAACGGCGCTCCGGATCTTTTATATATCGATCTGCATTTGATTCATGAAGTAACTAGCCCGCAGGCTTTTGATGGTCTGCGACAGGCTGGCAGAGACGTCAGGCGTAGAGACCTGACAATCGCCACTGAGGACCACAACACTCCTACGCAAGACATTCACCTGCCAATTGTGGATCCCACCTCCAGAGCGCAGGTTCAGGCCCTGAGGGATAACACTCGAGAGTTCGATATTCGTATCCACTCGCTCGGCGATAAAAACCAAGGCATAGTTCACGTTGTTGGCCCGCAGTTGGGGCTAACAATGCCGGGACTGACCGTTGTTTGCGGCGATTCGCACACTTCAACTCACGGCGCCTTTGGAGCACTGGCCATGGGAATTGGAACAAGCGAAGTTGAGCATGTTTTGGCAACCCAAACTTTGCCGCTTCAGCCATTCAAGACCATGGCTATCAATGTCGAGGGCACGCTCCGCAAGGGCGTTAGCGCCAAGGACATTATTCTGGCTGTCATTTCCAAAATCTCAACCGGTGGTGGTCAAGGTTACGTTCTTGAGTATCGCGGAAGCGCGATTAGGTCATTGTCCATGGAGGGTCGCATGACCATCTGCAACATGTCGATTGAGGCAGGCGCTAGAGCTGGAATAATCGCGCCCGATCAAGTCACTTTTGACTACCTCCAAGACAAGCCTCACGCTCCTCAAGGAGCGGATTGGGATCAGGCGCTGAACGACTGGAGCGAACTGACCACGGACCCCGATGCAGTCTTCGATGCCGAAGTCTTTATTGATGCCGATACCCTGGATCCTTTTGTCACCTGGGGCACGAATCCCGGTCAGGGCGTCTCGCTCATGGATAGCATTCCAGACCCGGACAGCTTCGATGATCCGAGCCAAAAGGCTGCCGCAATAAAGGCCCTGGCGTACATGGACCTCAAGGCCGGAACGAAGATGAAAGACATTGCGGTTGACACAGTCTTCTTGGGTTCCTGCACGAACGCAAGAATCGAAGACCTTCGGGCAGCCGCAGACATTATCCGCGGCCAGGTTATGGCACCGGGGATCCGCATGATGGTGGTTCCCGGTTCTCAAAAGGTGAGACTTCAGGCTGAAGAAGAGGGCTTAGACAAAGTTTTTGTCGACTTTGGTGCAGACTGGCGATTTGCCGGTTGCTCAATGTGCCTGGGAATGAATCCAGACCAGCTTGCGCCGGGGGAGCGCGCGGCTTCGACTTCGAACCGAAACTTTGAGGGCCGTCAGGGCAAAGGCGCAAGAACCCATTTGGTTTCCCCGATGGTGGCAGCGGCAACAGCAATCAGAGGGACACTTTCTTCCCCTGCAGACTTGGAGCAGTAATGGAAAAAGTTACTCAGTTCACCGGCACTGGCATGCCCCTAAAGATAAGCAACGTCGATACCGACCAGATAATCCCAGCCGTTTTCTTGAAACGAATTACCAAAACTGGATTCGAAGACGGGTTATTTGCTAACTGGCGTCAGAACCCTGATTTTGTGTTGAATAATCCAAGTTACCAAGGAGCTGAAGTTCTTGTTGCCGGATCTGACTTCGGGACTGGCTCTTCAAGAGAGCATGCAGTATGGGCACTCAGGGACTACGGCTTCAAGGCGGTGTTTAGCTCCAAATTTGCGGACATATTTCTTGGAAATTCTGGCAAGCAAGGCTTAATCGCTGGAGTCATCACCGACGCCGACACCGAAACTCTTTGGGAGCAGATTGAGGCAGACCCCGCCGCCAAAATAACCGTCGACCTTCCAAGCCAAGAAATTCAAGTGAATGAAGTCGTGGTTCGATTTGAAATCGATGAATACACTAAGTGGCGTCTTACCGAGGGGCTTGACGATATCGGAATAACCCTCCAGAGTGAAGATGCGATAGCGGCCTACGAAGCCAAAAGAGAGTCTTGGAAACCCAAGACTCTGCCAGCCAAGGGAGTTTGATTGAGCCTGATTCGGATCGAGGGTGGCAAGCCACTAAAAGGCAGGGTTGACCTAAAGGGCGCCAAGAACTTGGTGACCAAAGCCATGGTGGCAGCACTGCTGGGCGAAACTCCCTCGACGCTCTTGGATGTCCCTCATATTTCAGACGTGGAAGTTGTTGAAAGACTTCTCAACCTTCACGGCGTGACAATCACTCACGATCCTAAAACTGGCAACATGACGCTGGACCCCTCAAACGTTGAGCAGGCAAGAATCGTCGACATTGACGCCCACGCCGGCTCATCTAGAATTCCAATTCTGTTTTGTGGTCCGCTGCTTCATCGCCTAGGGGAAGCCTTTATTCCGGGTCTTGGAGGCTGCGAAATCGGTGACCGACCAGTTGATTTTCACTTTGATGTTCTTAGGCAGTTCGGCGCGGTAATTGAGAAGCTTCCTACTGGAACTCGACTCAGCGCTCCAGATGGGCTAGTTGCCGCAAAAATAGACCTTCCATATCCATCGGTTGGTGCTACCGAGCAGGTTCTTCTTTCAGCGACAACAGCCAAGGGCCTGACAGAACTTCGTGGTGCGGCCATTGAGCCCGAAATCATTGACCTAATTGCAATCCTGCAAAAGATGGGCGCCGTCATCTCGGTTGATACTGATCGGGTAATAAGGATCGAGGGCGTAAAGCAGCTCAAGGGATATACCCATAAGGCATTGTTTGACCGAAATGAAGCGGCCTCCTGGGCGGCCGCAGCTCTTGCCACGAAGGGCGATATCTTCGTCGGCGGTGCCCAGCAAATAGAAATGATGACATTTCTAAACACCTTCCGAAAAGTAGGTGGCGAGTTTGAGATTGAACCTGCCGGAATTCGCTTTTATCACCCCGGCTCGGAACTTCAACCTGTAGTTATTGAAACTGATGTTCATCCGGGATTCATGACTGACTGGCAGCAGCCCCTGGTGGTAGCTCTCACCCAGGCTCAAGGTTTGTCAATTGTGCACGAGACGGTTTATGAAAACCGATTTGGCTTCACCGAAGCACTCAACAAAATGGGCGCTCAAATACAGATCTATCGTGAATGTTTGGGCGGCAATCCTTGCCGTTTTGGTCAGCGGAACTTTAATCACTCCGCTGTCATCTCCGGTCCGACTCCGTTGCGCGGTGCAGACATTCGGGTTCCAGACTTGCGCGGTGGCTTCTCTCACGTTGTTGCCGCTCTCGCTGCCGAAGGAACCTCAAATGTTTCGAACGTTCAATTGATTTCAAGGGGCTATGAGCGCTTTATCGACAAGCTTCAAGACCTCGGGGCCGACTTTCAGATTGAAGGTTAGAAAAAATGACGGCATCATCGGCATCGAATAAGTTTGAAGACCAAAGAAACTGGCAATTCAGGCTGGTAGCCGGCGTAATGGCGCCCGTGCTTCGATTGTTTTTCAACATAAAAACCTCAGGAATTGAGAACTTGCCAAGGGGTGGCTACATTTTGGTGGGGAACCACGTAAGCTACCTGGATCCATTCGCATTTGCCTACTCTGTCTACATCCACATGAAGCGAATTCCGCATTACCTAGCCAAAGAGTCACTATTTCGGATCCCCGTAGTGGGAAAAATTCTTCCAAAAGTGGGTCAGATCCCGGTTTATCGTGGCGGTAAGTCCAACGAGGAGCCGCTTCGCGTGGCCAAGGAGTACCTGGCGGCCGGGCAGGTCGTCATAGTGTTCCCGGAGGGAACGTTGACCAGGGATCCGGACCTATGGCCGATGCGCGGTAAAAGTGGTGCAATTAGGCTCGCGCTTGAGCTTGGCCTACCGGTCGTGCCAGCGGCGCACTGGGGCGTCGAAAAGGTGCTTGGTAACTACTCCAAGAAGTTTCGACCAAACCCTTTCCACACAGTTCGAGTCGAAATCGGCAAGCCAATCTATTTTGAGAAGCCAAAAAATGATGCCCTGACCGCAAAAGAAATGGCTGATGCCACGGACAGGATTATGCGCGAAGTTGCAAACCTTGTTGGTCAGATGAGAGGCGAAACCCCTCCTGAAAAATTGTGGGATCCAATCGATAAGGGCCAGACGCAAACTGGAAATTTTAGAAAAGACGGCAAATGAAGATCGCAGTGATGGGTGCTGGTAGCTGGGGCACAACTGTGGCCAAGGTCATTGCTGATGGTGGCAATGATGTCGTGCTTTGGTCGAGACGTCAGGACCTAGCCGATGAGATTAATGAAACTTCCAGAAACGGTGACTACCTTCCGGGCGTTGATTTACCAAAGGCTCTGACTGCGACCTCGGACCTAGAAACCGCTCTGTTGGATGCCACTCAGATCTACATAGCTATCCCATCTCAGTCTCTTCGAGAAACCCTAGGCCAATGGAAAGATCTGATGCCCAAGGGTGCGACCGTTATTAGCCTCATGAAGGGACTAGAGCAGTCCACGGGCGCACGAATGAGTGAAGTTATTCACCAGGCGGCAAATGTTCCGGAATCCCAAATAGCCGTGCTTTCTGGTCCGAACTTGGCTCTTGAAATTGCCCGCAGAGATCCGGCTGCAGCTGTTTGCGCCTGCGAGGATCAAGATCGGGCGATTGAGGTTGCCAGGGTTTGCTCGAACCAGTACTTCACAGTGTTTACGAATCAGGACCTGGTTGGCACCGAACTTGGTGGTGTTCTGAAAAATCTAATTGCAGTTGCCATCGGAATTGTGAACGGCTTGGGTTATGGCCAAAACACAAAAGCTTCAATTATGACCAGGGGTCTAAGTGAAATAACAAACTTCGCGATTGAGCACGGCGCCAGGAGAAGAACCATGTTCGGACTCGCTGGTCTCGGTGACCTGATTGCAACCAGTGAGTCAAACCTGTCACGGAACTTCAGGGCCGGTGAGATGCTCGGCAAGGGCTACAGCAAACCTGAGGTGCTTCGCCGCATGCACCAGACGGCGGAGGGCCTGAGTTCAGTGGAGCCCGTTTTGGAGATCGCCCAGCGGCTTGGAATAGATATGCCCATAGTGCAGCAGGTCAGCGACGTACTAAACGGGGTCATGAAGCCGGCTGATTTTGGTCAGCAGCTGAACCTTGCCGACGATGTTGAGATGGAGTTCTAATGCAGCGGATAGCCTTAATCTATGGAGGAGAATCCAGCGAGCATTCAGTCTCCTGCGTGACGGCACTTGGTGTTTTTACTGCCATTGATGCGACAAAGTACGAGATTATCCCGGTCGGGATTACCAAAACGGGGCGCTTCGTTCTGGAGCCGGTCAACGCCGAATGGAAGCTTCAAGACTTTCCTGAAGTCAGCGAAGATTCACCGGAATTATTGTTACCACTTGGTGGAGGCGAACTCCGAATGGCCTCAGGCATTTCTCTTGGAAAAATTCACTTGGCATTTCCAGTGCTTCACGGTCCAAATGGAGAGGATGGCTCGATTCAGGGCCTGCTCCAGCTTTGCAAGATTCCCTACGTGGGCAATGGCGTGATGGCCTCAGCGCTAGCAATGGACAAGGTCCAGGCCAAGGCGCTGTTTCGCGATGTCGGATTAGCAGTTGCCTCGGAAGAGGTAATTACCAAACAGCAGTGGGCAGAGTCAAAAGGTGCTTGCTTGACTCGCGCCAAAAAAGTTATGAAGCCCGATGCCTTTGTTAAGCCCTCCAGGTCCGGTTCTTCGGTGGGAGTGAGCCTTGTGCTGAAAGAAAATGAGCTTGAAGCTGCTATTGAACTTGCATTGAGCCACGATCAAACCGCAATGATTGAAAGACGCGTTTTGGGTCGGGAAATCGAGTGTTCGGTCCTAGAGATTCCAAACGGCGACCTTCAGGTTTCAAAGGCTGGCGAGATTCTTGTCACCGGCAGGCCCTTTTATGATTACGAAGCCAAATACCTTGGAGCCGGAGCAGAGCTTGTAATACCGGCGAAACTGAGCGCCAAAGATGCGTCATCGCTTGCAAAGGCTGCAAAGGCCGCTTTTAGAGCCCTTGGCTGCAAGGGGCTA
Source organism: uncultured Aquiluna sp. (assembly GCA_905182225.1). Classification (GTDB taxonomy): domain Bacteria; phylum Actinomycetota; class Actinomycetes; order Actinomycetales; family Microbacteriaceae; genus Aquiluna. Next base: position 143,418 of record CAJJAJ010000009.1, on the reverse strand, counting down.
GCGAGAACTGATTTTTTCCTAACCAAAAAAGGCTGGGTCATTACCGAGGTGAACACCATGCCGGGGTTTACTCCAATTTCTATGTACCCGGCGCTATTTGAGGCCAGTGGAGTCAGTTATAAAGAACTGGTTGAGATTCTGATTCAAAATGGCGTCGGCGAACAGGAACAAGCTCAAGAAGTAGCCACTTAGTCAGCCAGTTCGGTGCAGACCTTTGTTCTTGGTAAGACGCTCATTGCCTGAGAGAGACCCTCGAGGGCGGTTATTCCGCTGGCAACCTCAGAGTCGACTATCACCTCTACCGCCGGGATAGTGGCGTAGGAAATAAATCTATATTTGGGGGCTGCGCTTTCATCTACCAGCCAGTCCGTTGTGCCTGCGGTAACGCAAGGTAGTGCCGAGACTTCTACCGTCTCCAGGCCGCAGCGAAGCAGGATAGCGGCGGGATTTCCCCAGGCAGCAGTGGCTTGAGCATTGGTGTAGCGTAGCTGATTTTCTCCGAGCAAATCTGGCAGGCGCACGCTTACATCAGCGCAATTTGAGTTATTTGAATCTTCCGCGGCCTCAAGATTTACCGCTTGTGTGCAACCGGAGACCAAAACCAACAAAAACATCGAGATAGTAAATATGCGCATTGAAATAAGGCTAGCGTTACGGTGTGAATAATGACGGCCAAAAGATTATTGAGATCGGTGAAACCGAAGCGCTTAGACGGGCACTGAGCGTTTTTAAGCCGGTTGCAACGACGCTTGTTGGCCCAGGCGATGACGCCGCAGTTATAAGCGTTACTGATTCTCGAGTGGTTATTACCACTGACACGATGGTTCAGGATCATGATTTTAGGCTTGAGTGGTCTTCTGGCTTCGACATTGGCTACAAGGCGGTCACTAGCAATATTGCCGATCTAGTTGCAATGGGAGCCGTACCAAGGGCCCTCACGGTCGCACTGGTGGTCACCAGGCAAACACCTCAGGCTTGGCTCGAGGATTTTGCTTCCGGACTGCAATCAGCGTGTGACAGGCATGCCCCGGAGTGTCAGATTGTCGGGGGAGACCTGGCGTCCGGTGAGCAAATAGTGATTGCGATAGCCGCCCACGGAGACCTTGAATCCAGAGAGCCCAGGCTGCGTTCGACAGCTGAAGTGGGCGACCTAATCGTGATTGCTGGAACACTTGGTAAGGCCGCATGTGGGCTCGCTCTACTTAGCTCCGATGACGAGAGTCTGTCGGCGAGCTATCCGGATCTTGTGAGCATTCAGCTTCGACCAGTGCCGGATTTTGCCCTTGGCTTGGAGTTGGCAGCGGTGGCATCCTCGATGCTAGATGTCTCAGACGGATTATCTCTAGACGCCGGGAGACTCGCGTCTAGTTCAAATGTCAGCGTGAACATAAAAAAAGAGCTTCTTGAGGGCTATGCGGCCATACTCGAGCAGGCGGCACAATCGATTAACTCTCGAGATTTTGAAGCCGAACCGGTTTCGGAGTGGGACTGGATTCTTCACGGTGGTGAAGACCATTGTTTTCTTGCCACCGTCTCACCGACAGCCGCCTTACCTCGCGGCACAAAAGTCATTGGCGAGGTAGTCGCCAAAGGCGACAGTGCCGTTTATCTGAGCGGTCAACCGCTAGGCCCAAAGGGCTGGGATTCCGTTACTGGATAGCGCTTAGGCGTGCAGCTCTGAATTAAGAGAAATCCCAACGCCCTGACGGGCAATCGCCTCCACCGCACCAGTTAGTGAGTTTCTTCTAAACAATAAGCCAGCCAGGCCGCTTAGCTCAGCGGCCTTAACGGTTTCGGTTTTCCCCTCAACTATCAATATGACTTTGGTCCCGGCAGTTACATAAAGCCCGGCTTCCACGATTGAATCGTCTCCAATGGAGATTCCGATTCCGGAATTTGCCCCAAGCAATGCTCGTTCGCCGATTGAAATTCGGTGGCTACCGCCACCGGACAAAGTTCCCATAATCGATGCTCCGCCGCCAACATCGGAGCCATCGCCAACGACTACGCCCTGCGAAATTCGCCCCTCAACCATGGAAGCGCCAAGAGTTCCGGCGTTGAAGTTGACGAAGCCCTCGTGCATCACGGTGGTGCCCGGAGCTAAATGAGCGCCGAGCCTAACCCGGTTTGCATCTGCTATTCGAACCTTTTTTGGAACCACGTAGTCGACCAGTCGCGGGAACTTATCGATCGAGTGGGCAATAACTCCGTGGCGTCTTAGTTCAAGCGTTCTTGCTTCAAAGTCTGCTAACCCCATGACACCAAAATTGGTGAAGGCTACGATCGGCAAGTTTGGTATTAGCCCGTCCAAATTAATTGAGTTGGGCCTCACGAGGAGCTTGGACAATAGGTGCAGACGGAGGTAGGCATCGGCAGTTGACTCAACCGGGTTGGTTAGATCTATCTCAACTCGAATAACCTCAAGGATCAGATTACGAAGCTCATCTGGGCCGGCTTTCAGGTCTAAATCCTTTGGCGGAAACCACTGCAGGTCTGACATCGGTGCTTCACCTAGGTGAGGCTCCGGGAACCAGACGTCAAGCACGGTTCCGCTCGGGGATTTAGAGGCCAGACCGTGTCCCCAGGCCTTTTGGTTACTTTGCGCATCACTCATTACAACAAGAATACAGGTAGCCTTAAAGACATGTCAGCCTTAGACCCCACTCAGACGCTTGTCGAGCTCACCATGGCAATTTGCGATATCGAGTCAGTCTCGTCGAATGAAGCAAAACTTGCCGATGAGATTGAGCAGATTTTGACCACGGCTTCGCATCTATCGATTACTCGCGATGGCAACGCGATAGTGGCAAGGACCAATCTGAACCGTGACACTCGAGTCATCATTGCGGGTCATATTGACACCGTACCCGTGGCAGAAAACTTACCCACAAGGCTTCATCACTTTGAGCGGGAGCAAGTGATTTTTGGCCGTGGAACAGTGGACATGAAGGGTGGTATCGCAGTTATGTTAAAGCTTGCGGTTGAGATCCAGCAGCCCAAGTTTGATGTCACGTGGATTTTTTATGATAACGAAGAAGTGGCTGCTGACCTAAATGGACTTGGGCGACTTGCTAGCAACCATCCGGAACTATTGACCGGAGAGTTCGCGATTTTGTGTGAACCCACCAGCGCCATGATTGAGGGTGGATGTAACGGGACTGTTCGGGTTGAAGTTAGAACCGTGGGCATCAAGGCTCACTCCGCAAGGCCCTGGATGGGTAAAAACGCCATCCACGCACTCGCGCACTCTCTAAATATCCTGAACGACTACCAACCAGCAACTGTCACCGTCGATGGGCTTGATTACAAAGAAAGCTTGAGTGCGGTTTTAGTGAGTGGCGGCGTCGCAACAAACGTGATTCCCGATGCTGCGGTGCTAACCGTGAACTATCGATTCGCTCCGGATAAATCTGCTGCCGAAGCGATTCTGCACCTTGAGGCTCTGTTTGAAGGCTTTGATGTCGTTGTCACGGATCAGGCTGAAGGAGCCAAGCCCGGTTTGAATCTGCCGGCAGCTCTTGATTTTATTGCTGCAATCGGCAAGGAGGTCAGGCCAAAATACGGCTGGACCGATGTTGCAAGGTTTTCGGCGATGGGAATTCCAGCCGTGAACTACGGCCCGGGGGATCCTTCGCTAGCCCACGCCGACAACGAAAATGTGCCGGTTGGCCATCTAATTGACGTAGAGGCTGGACTTAGGGCCTGGCTGAGCCTGTAGATAAGTTGGCGCTTCGGTGCGAAGTCTGGGATAATTATTTTTCCAAGACGAATCCAAGGAGTCTAACCTCATGGCAGCAATGAAGCCTCGCACCGGTGATGGACCTATGGAAGCAGAACGTGAAACAAGGGGACTAATCGTCCTGAGGGTTCCACTAGAAGGCGGTGGCCGCCTAGTTGTTTCGGTAAATGACACCGAAGCCAAAGAACTTTATAAAGTGCTTGAGGGTGTCGTCAAGAAATAGCTTCTGGTTTTCTAACCGCGACCAACAAGCCATCCCCAAGCATTGAGATGCTTGAGATAAATTCATCAGACTCTTCAAAGAACCTAACTACCGCGCGCATTGCCGATGTCTCATCGTCCCTTAGCGCTGGGTTTGGAACTCTGTCGCGCCAGAGTGCGTGAGAGATGACAATCGCACCCGAAGGCCTAACGAGCCCAATCGCTCGAGGCAAAAGCTGCTCTAGGTCGAACGGCTCAATGTCCAAAAACACCAGGTCGTAAGCGGCTTCCGTCATGTTTGCCATGACGGCTGCAGCCCTTCCGGTTATGACCCTTGCTCTACTTGCTGGGATGTTCGCTAATTGGAAATTGGTTCGGGCCTGATTTTGATACTCGGGTTCGTCATCGATGGTGGTCAGGGTGCCGATTTCTGAGGCACTCAATAGCCACAGGCCAGATACACCGGCCCCGGTTCCAACCTCCACAATGTTTTTCGCCCCAAGCATCGCTGCAATGGATGCGAGTCCAGCTCCGGTTGCGGGCGTCACCGATTCAACTCCAAGCTGCTCGGCACTGTTGCGGGCAACGCTAATGTGATCCGGTTCGCGGTTGAAATTCTCTGCGTATTTCCAGCTTGAAATCTTGTCTATCATCTTGACCACAAGCTTAGGAGAGCTTGTGTAAAAAGCATGGATTGGTTAGTTGTAAACTCAAGTCCATGTTTGGTCTTAGTGCTGAGAAGCTGTTGTTGTTGGCTCTCCTTGCGGTCCTAATCTTGGGACCTGAGCGCCTGCCCTACTATGCAAAGCAGTTGGGCGAGTGGGCTCGCAAGGGCAAGCGAATGGTTGACAATGCCCAAGTCCAAATGAAATCTGAGTTGGGTGAAGGTTTCGAAGACATGGACTGGAAGAAGTTAGACCCAAGACAGTACGACCCAAGGCGGATTGTCCGAGAAGCACTGATGGATGAGAAAAAGAGACCGGCTAACGCTGCCGAAACACTGAACAGAGCCAAACCACCTCAAAAGCCACTCGAACTAGGAGAGTCACCACCGTTTGATCAGGAATCTACCTAGAGCTTCCCAATCCACCTGACCAGTTTGGTCATGATTGGCGCCAGGCGCAGATACTGCCTCGCTCTAGTCGGCAGTTTTATTGGAAAGTTATTGCTGACTCCAATTGTCCGGGTTTCCGTGAATCTCAATAGTCCCTGGGGTCCCGAGCGACGCCCCATGCCAGATTGCTTCATGCCGCCCATTGGGGCTGCCATAGAGGCCATCGTGGCTCGATAGCCCTCGTTTATGTTCACTGACCCCGCCATGAGCTTAGAGGCGACGCCAAGCGCTTGTTTGCGATTCCCGACGACCGAAGCGTTCAGGCCATATTCACTGGCGTTTGCAAGCTCAATCGCCTGATCCAGGCCTTCGTAGCCAACAAGGGCAATTACCGGACCAAAAACTTCCTTGTGGAGGATTTCAGCACCATGCGGAATCTGGGTGATGACAGTTGGGGCATAGAAATTTGGCCCGAGGTCCAGCAGCGCACGACCGCCAGTCAGTACTAATGCTCCCTCTTGCTTTGCTCGATCCACGAATCCAGAAACCCTCTCTAGTTGTGCGGCAGATGTCAGGGCACCTAGGTCAAAGTCGAATTTATGTGAACTACCCAATTTCAAAGACTCGACCCTGCGCTTGAGAATTAGCTCGAACTCTTCAAGATCGCGATTTGAAACATACAGCCGTTCAATCGCCACGCAGAGCTGACCGCTATTTCCAAAGGCTCCACCAATTGCGGTTTCTGCAGCTTTTTCCAAGTCGGCACCTGGAAGAACAATCATTGGGTTTTTACCGCCGAGTTCAAGGGCGTAGCCCACAAGCCTAGAAGCAGCTCTTGCTGCAACTAGTTTTCCGGTTGCGGTGGATCCTGTGAAGGCTACGAAGTCGGCATTATCGGTGACAGCATTTCCGACCTCAGTTGCGTCACCGTGCACAATTTGCCAGATCTCCTCTGGTATCCCTGCGTCAACGCTCAAATCTCTTGCCAACTGAACGGTTTTCGCGGTCTGATTGTCGGCCTTTTGAACCACTGCGTTGCCTGCCATCAGCGCTGGAATAACATCCATCATGGTCAGGGCAAGTGGGTAGTTCCAAGGCGTAATGATTCCAACCACACCCACGGGAGTCGGTTCCACAAAAGCGCTAATCATGAACGGCACTCCGGCACGAACGCGCTTGCGACGCATGAGACCGGAAGCGGTTTTCGCGTAGTAAGCCACAGCACCAAGTGCGCCGGTGAGCTCCTCGAACGCATGAGCCTTTGCCTTACCGGTTTCTTTTTGAAGTAGATGAAGAATTTGTTCTTCTCGCTCCACCAGTAGCCCGGCAATTTTGTTTGCAATACGAGCGCGTTCCTTTGCGGGTCGATTGGCCCATGCAAGCTGAGCATCCCGGCCTGCTTGAAACTTCAGGCCCACTTCTACTTTTGAGTGTGAGCTGATTTCGTGGAGCTTATTTCCGGTAAGCGGGTCCATAACGCTAATGGTCTTCATGTCAATACCTAACTCGGAGTTATCTTCAAAGATTTCCCAGCAAGTCCGCGCGGGGAATCCATTAGTAATTTAGCAATTCTTATTATCTCTATGGCTGCAGGATCTTCCGGGTCAGAAACCACAATAGGCACCTGGTCATCGGCGGATATCCTGAGGTCTTGACTGATGGGAATCTTGCCCATGAGCTGTACTTTTTTCCCACTAATTTCCGTGAGTCTTGCGGCAACAGCGTCACCACCTCCGGATCCAAAAATCTCGATCGGTCCATTCTCAGAGGGAAGATAGCTCATGTTTTCAATAACCCCCAGGATTTCTTGACCGGTTTGCAGGCCGATTGCACCGGATCTTTCAGCAACTATTGCGGCAGTGTGCTGAGGTGTCGTGATAACAAGTGTTTTGGCCTTTGCAAGCAATTGCCCAAGGCTGATTGCAACGTCACCGGTGCCAGGGGGCAGGTCCACCAGCAAGAAATCAAGGTCTCCCCAAAACACATCGGTCAAAAATTGTTCAACTGCTCTGTGGAGCATAGGTCCGCGCCACGCAACCGGTTGATTGTCCTTCACAAAAAAGCCAATCGAAATAACCTTCACGTCGTGCGCTATCGGAGGAAGCATAAGGTTTTCGACCTGGGTTGGGCTCTGGTTTACTCCGATTAACTGCGGGACCGAATAGCCAAAAATATCGGCGTCTAGCACGCCCACCTTTTGACCGAGGCCGGCAAGGGCCACCGCGAGGTTCACCGTCAAAGTCGACTTACCGACTCCGCCCTTGCCGCTCGAGACGAATATCACGCGGGTGAGGTTATCTTTATCTGCAAAGGGATTGAACTTCGCAGGCTTGTCTCCGCGGAGTTTTAGCGTGAGAGCCTTGCGCTCGTCGTTAGTCATGGTGGTCATTTCGACCTCGACATTTTTGAATACCGCTGCGAGAGCCTGATTGACATCACGCTCGATAGATTGTGCGGCCGGGCAGCCGACAATTGTGAGCTTTATCTGAACCGAAACTGAATCCTCGGTCTCTTGAATCGGACCTACCATTCCAAGCTCGGTAATTGGTTGGCGAAGCTCAGGGTCAATGACTCCGGCTAGCGCCGCTAGAGCGCGCTCTGTCACTTGGATTTCTTGCTGGGTTTTTTGTCTTCACGCAATTGCTCGAGTAGCTCCTTCATTGCGTCTCGGATCTCGTCTCTGACAAAGTCTTTGGTTGCTACTTCGTCGAGCGTAAGCGCGAGAGCGGCCACCTCGCGGGTCAAGTATTCAGTGTCGGCGAGTGTCCGCTCGGCACGCTGACGGTCTTGCTCGAACTTAACTCGGTCCCTGTCATCCTGTCGGTTCTGAGCCAGCAGGATCAAAGGTGCTGCGTAGGAGGCCTGCAACGACAAAATCAAGGTTAGGAGAGTGAAGTTGAGTGCCCGCGGGTCAAACTGAGCGCCCTGAGACGCCAGAGTGTTCCAGCTCAGCCAAAGCGCAACGAAGACCGTCATGAAAATCAGGAACGCCCCCGTTCCCATGGCGCGCGCGAGTCTTTCGGAAATGCGCCCAACCGTCTCTTGCGAAATGTTGGGCATCCTGAATCGGGTTCGACGAGTCATTGGCTTTTCTAGCAATGATCTATTTCTAGCCATTAGCGCTCCTCCTCACTTCGCCAGTCGTCGGGAAGTAGGTGGTCCAAAACATCGTCTACTGTCACAACACCTACAAGCCGGTTTTCATCATCGGTGACCGGTAAAGCCACAAGGTCGTAGCTTGCAAGATATCGGTGGATCTGGGCAATTGGGGTGTCTAGCGCCACCGGTTCTTGCTCGGTGTCCAAGATCGACCCGAGGCGCTCATGGGGCGGGTATCTCAAAAGTTTCTGGAAGTGCACTACGCCCAAATAGCGTCCCGTTGGGGCTTCGTAGGGTGGGAGGGTTACGAACACCTGAGCAGCCAAAACTGGCTCGACTTCTTTTCTTCGAACCAAGGCCATTGCCTGAGCAATTGTGGTGTCGGCGGCACAGATTATTGCCTCCGGAGTCATCATTCCACCCGCGGTATACGGCTCATAGGTCAACAGCTGCCGAATGTCGTCGGCCTCTTCATCGTCCATGAGGCCAAGAAGCATTTCCGCGCGCTCGGTGGACAAGTTGGCCATCAAGTCGGCCGCATCATCCGGGCCCATCAGGTCAAGAACTTCGGCGGCTCGCTCATCATCAAGATCGTTGATGATCTCCAGCTGCTCTTCTTCGGGGAGCTCTTCTAGTAGATCAGCCAGGCGCTCGTCGTCTAGCTCATCGGCTAGGGCCAGCATTCGGTGTTCGGGTAAATCCAAAACTGCGGTGGCAAGGTCAGCTGGCCGAAGGTCGGCCACTGTCGATAGCAACTGCCGAGCATCTTGGTCGGCAGGATTCTCACGATTTTCAACAACTTCCTGCCACTGAACGAACATGGTAGGGCCTTTGGCAAATGGGATAGCGGAATTCTTTTTTTGCTTTCTCACAAACAATTCGGACAAAACCCAATCCCCGCGCTTGCCCCTCTCGATTGCAAAGTCTTCGATGTTTGCAAGACCCGCTCCATCGAGCAGGGTGACTTTCCGGCCAAGCATCTCGGCAATTGCCCTTACCTCTTGACCGCGCATGGTGAACCGGCGAAGATCAATCAGGCCGTTGGTAATCAACTGACCTGGAGCGATGGCGGTAACCCTGGCAATTGGAAGAAAAACCCTTCGTCTACCGGAAATTTCGATGATGAAGCCGGTAGCTCGGGGTGGGAGGGTTGTTCTGTAAGCCATTAGCACGTCGATAACCTTGCCGACTCGGTCTCCCTGAGGGTCAAAAACACCACAACCAGCCAATCTAGCTACGAAGACTCTGGTTGCGCTCATAGAGATAACCTTATTCGGACATGCCTAATCCTGAAAGGCTTCTTCAATGTCTGATGCCAGAAATAGCTCCAAAAAGAACAACTCGGTTCTCTCGATCCCACGCGGTCACAGCCTGGGTGAATTTCGCACCCACACCGAGGCAACCGAATTTGTCAACAGGCTGGTGGCAGGAGATTTCAAGGCAAATAAAGTGACAATTCTTGGCCACGACCTAGTCATGGTTGAGAAAGTCAGATCAAGGCTTGGTTACGGCCGAGTAGCCGCCTCAGGAGCGATGACCGGATTTTGGCTTGGCGTGATTTTCGCCCTGATTATCGGCGCAGGTGTAGATGTTGGCACCAGCGGAGAGATCAACTACGTGCCTCAAGAATTCTTAGCAGTTATTGTGATTGCAGCCGGTGTTGGAATGCTCGTAAACATTCTTAGATTTTTGGCCTCAAAAAACAAGCGCGGTTTTCTAAGTTCGCAAATGCCAGTGGCTGCGAAATATGAAGTCATCGTGCCCGAAGAAGACGCGGCAAAGGCCATGCAAATCATCAACATGTCCCGCGACCTTAGCTAATTAGGAAATTTGCTCGGCAAACCAATTCTCAACGTCGCTAGCGGTTCTCGGCAAAGCAGCGCTTAGGTTTTCATAACCGGACTCAGTGACCAAGACGTCATCCTCGATTCTTACTCCGATCCCGCGGTATTCAGCCGGCAGATTCAGGTCATTCTGGTGAAAGTAGAGGCCGGGCTCTATCGTGAAAATCATGCCTTTTTCTAGAATCCCGTCCTGATACATTTCGCGCCTAGCCTGCGCGCAGTCGTGGACATCGAGCCCCAAGTGGTGACTGGTGCCGTGGACCATGTAGCGGCGATGATGCTGGTTATCTTTTTCCAGAGCCTCTTCGGCCGTCACTGGAATTACCCCAAGCTCGGCTACTCGCCTGGCAATAACCCCAATCGCTGCGTTATGAACTTCGCGGAATCGTATCCCTGGTTTCACCACCGCAAAGGCTGCGTCGGCGGCCTCCAGGACAGTGTTGTAGACCCAGAGCTGCTCTTTTGTAAATTTGCCATTTACTGGAATCGTTCTTGTTACATCTGCCGTGTATAGCGAGTCAAGCTCGGCTCCAGCATCGACCAGTATTAGGTCACCAGTTTTGACTTCGCCATCGTTTTTTGTCCAGTGAAGTATGCAAGCGTTTGGCCCGCTGGCAGCGATTGTCTCGTAGCCAAGCTCAAAACCGTTTTGTCTTGCCACGCTGTAAAAGGCAGTCTCAACGACTCGTTCTCCTCTGGCTTTTTTTGTGGCCCGTGGTATCGATCTGGCAACCTCTGCAAAACCGTCAACTGTGATTCTGACCGCTTCACGCATTTGGGCAATCTCGTATTCATCTTTTACAAATCTCAGCGTGGAGGCGGCTTCGGAAAGTTCTGGATCTTCCATATCTATGACTGCCCCAATCGATGCAAGGTCGGCATCTAGTTGCTTTAGGTCTTTGGTTTCGATCCCAAGCTGAAACGAGACTTGGCTCAGGGTTGGTCTTGGGCCAACCCAGAATTCTCCGATTGCGGGGTTGGCAAAAAACTCGTCGGAGTCTCTTCCCGCAGTTGGCATTAGGTACAAGGTTGATTCGCATTTGTCTTTGCTGCCATCAATCACCAATACCGATCCAGGAACAGTTGCCGAACCCCATCCGGTGAGGTGAGTGAAGGCAGTGTCCGGGCGATAGCGATAGTCGGTGTCATTGGCGCGCACCCTTGGCTGGGTGGCGGCAATGACTAGGACTTTGCCGGGAAACCTTGCCGACAGAGCGTCCCTGCGCTTGAGACTGTGGTCAGCAACTCCCCAGCGAGTGACAATCAGGGAGTCAATTTCCGCCCAGTTGGAGGAGATGAAATCCATGAACCGTTCCGATTGTGGAACGCGAGACCGGTTAATCGGCTGAGAATTTTTCGTCATGCGACTATTCTGCTCCTGTGATAGACCTACATGCACACTCAAACATGAGTGACGGATTAGATAGCCCAACCGAACTTGTCCAAAACGCGGCTAAAGCAGGTGTCACGACCCTTGCAATCACCGATCACGACACCACTCTTGGCTGGGACGAGGCAATAATTGCTGGTCGTCAGCACCAGGTCCGAGTAATTCCTGGAATCGAGGTGTCCACTAGGCAGTTGATCGGCGATAACCGCTCGATCAGCGTTCACATTCTTGCGTATCTGCCAGACCCAACAAATTCAGCGTTAGTTCAGGAACTTGAAAAGACAAGGCGCTCAAGAATTGAGAGAGCAAAAAAGATGGTTGCGCTACTTGCTGAGGACTACCCAATCACTTGGGAAATGGTGCTGGCGCAGTTGCCAGAGGGTTCCACGGTCGGGCGACCAGCCTTGGCAGACACTTTGGTGTCAATGGGAGTGGTTCCAACCCGTTCGGATGCGTTCACGTCAATTCTTCATTCGCATTCGCGCTACTACGTTTCGGATTACTCGGTTGACACCACCGACGCCATAGCTCTGATTCGGGGTGCGGGAGGTGTTTCAGTAATCGCTCACCCTTTAATCGACTTTCCTGCGGGAGCCTCGATGACTGATTTACCTGCCGAATTTTTCAAGATTCTGATTGGTGCCGGCTTGAATGGCATTGAAATTGAGCATCGATCCGTTCCCAAGCAAGCAAAGCAATGGCTTAGGAACTTAGCGGTGAAGCATAATTTGATAACCACTGGCTCCAGCGATTATCACGGTATCGACGGCAAAGACAACCGGCTCGGTGAAAACCGTACTGAGCCCGCGATGCTCCAGCGAATTTTAGATCAAGCCTCTGGCTTTGAAGTGCCCTTATAGTTTCGATTTCGATTTCGATTGCGACTCTGATGAGGAGCAGACTTGCCCGGTGCGCTGGACCTTGGAGGCTGGGTCGAGGTAGGAGCCTTTTTGACTACCGAAGGAGCTCTTCCGATTCGACCCTTTGTGCCAGGTTCGATGCCGAGCTGCTCAAACAGATGAGGCGAATTCGAGTAGGTTTCCGTAGGCTCCGGAACGCCAAGGTCTAGTTCGCGGTTGATGTGAACCCAGCGAGCTAAATCGTTCCAGTCAACGAAAGTAACGGCTACGCCCAGCTTTCCAGCTCTTCCGGTTCTTCCGGTGCGGTGCAGGTAGGCTTTTTCATCCTCTGGGACCGAGTAATTGATGACGTGCGTGACATCGTCTACATCGATACCGCGGGCTGCGACTTCGGTCGCAACGAGAATCTCTTTTTTGCCTTCTCTAAAAGAAGCCATAGAGCGCTCTCTGGCGTCCTGAGACATGTCTCCGTGCAAGGGAGCCGCATTGAATCCTCTATCGATTAGCTCTTCGGCCAATTTGGCGGACTGCCTCTTGGTTCGGACGAAAATAATTGTCTTGCCTCGGCCCTCGGCCTGCAAGATTCTGCCCACTACTTCATCTTTATCAAGGGCGTGTGCTCGATAGACGTACTGCTTGATGTCAGCCTTGGTCTTACCTTCATCCGGGTCACTGACCCGGATGTGGATCGGGCGGTTTTGGTAGCGACGAGCCAGGCTCAAGATGGCCGTCGGCATGGTGGCCGAGAACAGCATGGTCTGACGCTGAGGAGGTGTTAGCGAAAAGAGTTTTTCAACATCCGGCAAGAAGCCAAGGTCCAGCATCTCGTCAGCTTCATCCAAGACCATAAAAGTCACGTTGGACAGGTTCATAAGTTTTTGCTTGGCAAGATCAAGGAGGCGTCCCGGTGTACCGACAACAATCTGCGCGCCGCCCTCTAGGGCAGCGACCTGGCCTTCGTAGGCCTTTCCGCCGTAGATGGCAACGACGGTGGTAGGGCGGTTGGTTGTTGCAAGTATCAAGTCCTCAGAGACCTGAAGTGCCAATTCTCTTGTCGGAACAACCACCAGCGCTTGCACACCAGGAGCTGGGTTCTCACCCAAGGCCTGAATCAGTGGAAGGCCAAACCCAAGAGTTTTACCAGTTCCGGTTTTTGCCTGGCCGATTACATCGGTGCCAGATAACGCAACTGGAATAGCTTGTTCTTGAATTGGGAATGGACTGGTGATGCCTTTGGACTCTAGGGCTTCGCAGATATCTGCATCTATGCCTAGTGATTTGAAACTCAAGTAATTCTCCGTATGTTTTTGGCTCTCGGTTTTCTACCCCTCGAGCTGAGCTATAAGCTTGCAAGGTGTTGGATTGGTTACGCAAGATACGTAAGGTTTCGCAGAAGCTCACGCTTCCTTCGCGAGACGCAACTGCTGGTCGCAGTCAAATCCAACTCAACCCTGCCAAGCTTACTCCTTCGTCGGAAATCTATCTGTCTTCTTTGTCGCAGTTGCATCTTGTGATCTCCGATCTGCTGCAGCAAGACTCCCTCAAGGCGCCCCATTCGAATCAAAGCGAGGCTCAGGCCATTTTGGCCGGTTCCTACAGAGATCGCTCGAAGCAGCTAGACGGTTTGTTGATTCGGCTTGGCGCAAGCCAGATGGAATTGCAATCGGACATTCGTGAACGACTTGAACAGTTAGTTATGCGGACCGAAGGCGCTGACTGGTTCGAGGACCTCATGAGGATCTATGTCGTTTTTGGAATACTACAAGACGGCGCTGCTCAAGTTTCCAAGGGCCTTCCAGCTGCAAAAAAGCTAAAAGTGGATCAACTTCTAGAATCAAAGAAGCTGGAGAAATTTTGTGAGAGTGAGTTGGCCTCCGGCATTGCCGCCGACCCAGCTCTGGGGCCAAGGCTCGCGATGTTTGGACGGATGGTGGTAGCCGACGCGCTCCTAGAAATCCGAGATTCTGTGGATCTAGCTAAAATTTTGCCAAACCCGGTGAAGGACGATCCAGCCGCGCTTGCCAGGGAGCAGTTCAAGACCCTTGAGCCATTCACGTCGGCGTTAATTGCTAAGCACACCGTGAGAATGGATCTTCTAGGCCTTACCGCTTAGGCGGATGCTGGCCAGCTGCCTAGCCTCTTCTGATTCTCGTTTTCCAACTAGAAAATTCGTTCCGAACCATCCAGCTGCAGGCATTGAAAGCATGACGATGAACCAAATCCAAGCGCTGGAATAGCTGAAGCCAACCCAGGTGAAAATTAGCCAGAGGGCGCTTCCAGCAGACAATGCAATACTCACCGGCACTAATTTTCCATAGTGGTCGGATTTTGCAAGAACGAACGGGCCCACCATCGCAAGAATGGCCGCATAGGCAATAATTATTAGAATTTCCATTAGGCCAGGAACCCCACGCGCCTTGTTTCCTCCGCGCCTATTTCAACGTATGCAATCGAAGATGTTGGAATCAGGATGATGCTGCCCTTGTCGTCACTAAGTTCAAGCACAGGCTCCGAGGCTTCAATCGCCTTTTTTACCGTAGCCATCAGATCTTTGGCGCTAAGGCCTGATTCGAAGCTGATGTCTCTCGCGTTGTCTCTGATGCCGATTCTGACGTCCATAATTCTCCTTAGTCAAAATAAGGTTACGGCAAGAAAAAAGTCTGTAGAGCCAAATAGATTGATGACGTGAGAAATTTTTCTGATTCGCCCGATTCATCCGAGACAGAACTCCCGGTTGAACTTGCCGGTGTTATGGCCGGCCTGGACGCCCTTGTGCTCGGATCTCCAGGGTCCGGTAAAACCGGTCTTATAAAGAATCTGGTTTCAGAATTTGAAATTGCTGGCTTGAATCCAAGTGAAGTTATTGTAATAACCCCCCAGCGCGCAGCAGCAACCAGGCTTCGAGACCAACTAGCATCCAACTCAAAAAAAGTAGCTATCTTGCCAAGGGCGCGATCAGTTACTTCGTTGGCTTTTGAAATTCTGCAGGCCGAACTTCCAGGCGTGAAGTTGGTATCGGGGGCCAAGCAGCAGTCACTTATCGCGGGACTTGTTTCAAACGCGGTCGCGAGCGGTGTCGCCAAGAGTTGGGGTTTTGAGCCGGCTAGCCTTGCTCTATCCGGTTTTCACAACGAACTTCGTGATTTATTCGCGGTGCTGATTGAGAATCAATTAGACCACGGCAAACTGATTGCGCTGCAGGAGAGTTGGCCTAGGTCGAATTTCCGAGCCGCAATTGACCTGTTGCCTGTTTACGTCGACGCCTTGCAAAAAACTAATCAAGTAGACCCTTCACAGTTGATTGTGATGGCAACCAAATTTGCCGCAGGAGCAAAGAGCGCAAAGGTTGTTTTAGTCGATGACGCGCAGGATCTCTCGCTAGCCGGAGTTGAATTCATCCTGCAGCTTTCGAGCACTTGTCAGCTGATTGCTTGTGGTGATCCGGATACTGCCTCTCTTGGGTTTCGCGCGGCAGCCGGGGGCTTCGTGGCTGGGCTCAGAAAAAATAGAAAGAACCTTCTAGAGGTTTCCCTAACCCGGCATACCAGCCAGCCAGCCAGCGTGAATGACC
The DNA here is from genome assembly GCA_905182225.1 of uncultured Aquiluna sp. Classification (GTDB taxonomy): domain Bacteria; phylum Actinomycetota; class Actinomycetes; order Actinomycetales; family Microbacteriaceae; genus Aquiluna. The sequence continues at coordinate 127,660 of CAJJAJ010000009.1, read as the reverse complement.
TCATGGGCAGGCTTGCTGAACGCATACCCACCTCCGAAGCTTTTCGGCATCGTCCCAAATCCAGCGCGAAATCTAGCACCGATGAATTTTCAGTCTTTGATAACCAGATATCGGAAACCGATTACCTTGCAAGTGAGTTCCGCAGGCTGAGAGTCACCGAAGGTTGGGACTGGGGGCAAATGTGCGTTGTGGCTAGAACCAGAGTGCAGCTCGAGCAGCTCTCCAGTGACTTAGCAGCAAGATCGATACCAGTCAGAATCCTCGGCGTGCAAAAAGCGCTTCGGGATCAGCCGGCGGCTCGATCGGTGCTCGATTTTGGTCAGCTGGTTTTTGCCGAGCCTAAACACTATCTAGTGACTCAGCTTCTGGGGTCTAATTTGATTGGCCTTTCAGTTATCCAGCAGCGTCGACTATTTAGACAACTGTCTTCTCTAGAGCAATTCGAAAGCCTGACTCGCAGTCAAATGCTCGAGTCAATCTTCGAGGCCGAGATCGACTTCGATTCGAATGAAGTGGCCAGGCTGAATCGGTCAATTCAAGTGCTTGGGAGCCTGAAAAGCAACACCGACATGGGTGCCTATCAGTTCGTCAGCGCCATTTGGAACCTTGCCCCCGCCGGGAAGCTTGCGGAGCTATCCAGGGGCGAATCCGAAGTGGCTTTGGCTGCGAACCGTGATCTAGATGCAATTTTGGAGTTATTTGCGGCCGCAAATAGATTCGATGAGCAGCGGGGAACGGGTGCGCAGGCATTCTTTGCGGTGCAGCTTGATGCGGCCGTGCCCGAGGATTCGCTGGCACAGGTGGGCTTACGGGACTCGGTGGTTTTGGCTACCGCTTCACAACTGTCTGGACTGGAGTTTCAAGTTCTGGCTATGCCTCGACTGCAAGAGGGTATCTGGCCAAACCTTAGGTCCAGGAACTCTCTGCTTGGGGCCAGTGGGTTGCAGGCATTTTTAGCTGGAAGATCTGACGATCCTGGCAAGGCAGCGAGATCTGAGCTGGCTGACGAGCTTCGACTGTTTTACAAGAGCTTGGGCGCGGTTCGATCCAAGTTGATGCTCAGCGCAATGCAAAGTTCGGACGAACAGCCCTCACAGTTTTTCCAAATGCTCGGACTATCCCCGGTCGCCAAGCAGGTGGATATTGAGTTCGACCCTCGCCGCTTGGTGGGCAGGCTCCGGGCTGAGTTAGCTGCTGGAGATGTGTCGGCGGCCCCGATGCTGGCTGCTTTGGCACTAACTGGTGCTAGCGGTGCACATCCAAGAAGTTGGCAGGGCCTGCTTCCAATTTCAACTACTGACCCGGTAGTCACGGAGGATGAGCAGCTCCGCTTGAGCGCATCAAGGCTCGACGCATTTGAGAAATGTCCTCTCCATTGGTTTATAAATAATTTCGGTGGCGACGGCCAGTCTTTTGAGGCATCAATTGGGACACTTCTACATGCCGCAATGGAGCTTTCGACAGACAGCGACTCGGTCGGGCAGTATGTTGAATCAAACTGGCATACCTTGAAGTTTGAAACCGAGTGGCTTGCAACGGCGGCGAAGCGCCGTGCTTTAAAAATGGTGGGTCACATATCGTCCTACTTAGCTGAATCCAATCAGCTAGTAGCCAGCGAGCAGGGCTTCGAAATAGATCTCGGCCGTCTTGTTGTCGCCGGAAAAATAGATCGGGTGGAACGAACCGGAGACGGCTTGATAGCCGCGGATCTGAAGACTGGTAAATCACCAAGTGCAAAAGAGGCGGCGGAACACCGTCAGCTGGCGCTCTACCAGCTCGGGCTTCGCCAAAGTTATGACGAACCGGTTGCCGGTGGCCGAATAATCTCCGTGGGCTCGGGGTCATTAAAGGTCTTGGAGCAGCCGGCTCTTGCCGGTGAGTTCCAGAAAAGCATCATGGAGCTTTTGTCTAGGGCTGAGAGCCAGATTGGTCAGGCCAGCTTTGTGGCAAATATCTCAGAGCACTGCACCGGAGACTCCAAATGTCAATTGCTCATGGCCAAGGCGGTTACACATGACTAATTTCTCGGCCCAAGAAATTTTTTCTGTTGTTTCAAAACACAAACTCACCGATGAGCAGGAGGCGGCGATCTCGTCAGCAAGCACGACGGGTCCAAGCCTCGTTATTGCCGGTGCCGGAAGTGGAAAAACTGAGTTGATGTCAGTCAGAACCCTCTACTTAGTTGCTAATCAGCTGGCAAAACCGAGTGAAATTCTCGGCTTGACCTTCACTAGGAAAGCCGCGAGTGAGCTAGCTACCAGAATCCAATCTGGATTGGTAAAGCTCCGGGAGTCAAGCTATTGGCCGAAAGGGCTGGGGGATGATTTTGATCCGCCCAAAATAACCACTTATAACTCTTTTGGAAATGAAATCTTTAGATCACTGTCATTACAGGTCGGCTTCGAGGCAGACGCTGTCCTACTAACCGAAGCGGGGGCAATTTCACTAGCGAGGGAGGTGGTTGCAAACGCTAAAATTTCCGATTTTTCAGAGTTATTGAACTGGGACAGGACACTCGATTACTTGACCGAGAAGGTCTTAGGTGCCAGCGGCTCTCTTACGGATAACCAGCAGTCAGCCGATGAGGCAATTTCCTACCTGCAAGATTTTGCTCAACAGATTGCAGCTCTGCCGCAGTCTGATAAGGGTGGCGATGGGGTCTACGCATACCACCAGACACTCCTGGATACTGTGCATTCTTCAACATTGGTGTTCGAGCTTGCAAGGCAGTATCAACGCCAAAAAAAGACTAGGGGACTGGTCGATTTTTCAGATCAAGTGGCTCTCGCACTAATGGCCCTTGAGAGGCAGGACCTGGAGCTTTCTCATAAATTTGTGCTCTTGGATGAGTATCAAGACACCTCCGGCATTCAGACCATGTTGCTCTCGAGGCTGTTCGCCGGAAAGCCAGTTATGGCGGTCGGTGATCCCAACCAAGCGATCTACGGTTGGCGCGGCGCCAGCAGCGCAAACCTGAGTGGTTTTGCTAGTGATTTTGGTGTCGCTGAACAGTTTTCACTGAGCGCGAGCTGGAGGTCTGGCCAGGCGATCGTGGATGCGGCCAATTTAGTGAGCGAGCTGCTGCAGGATGATTCGTTCGTCAGTCCGGTAAGCCTGACTGCGGGGCTTGATCGAGATTGCACCGTTTCGGCGATTGTTTGCCAAGACGATGCAGCCGAAAGCGCAAGAGTGGCTTTGTGGCTTTCGGAAAGAATGAACGGTGAAACCAGTGCCGCGGTTTTGTTCCGTTCAAAGCAGGCCATGCGGCTCTTCGCCGATGCCCTCGAGGAGAACGGGCTCGAGGTCGAAATAACCGGGCTTTCCGGGTTGCTTGAGCAGCCCGAGGTGCTGGATCTGTTGGCTGCATTGAGGGTGATCGCCGATCCCGAAGCCGGAGCTGAGCTTATGCGAATTTTGTCGGGCCCTAAATTCAGGATTGCACCAAGAGACATCGCCCAGCTCCATAAATTTGCAAGAAAACTTACTCGCATGCGAAAAGAGGTCACTGCGGAGATTCCACTCACATTGGTTGAGGCACTGGACGAACTTCGTAAACCGAGTTCGAGAGAGTTTGCCGAGATTTCCGAGGCCGGACTCGAGAGAATGGTGCAGGCTAGCGAGCTATTTCACCTGATGAGAACGCAACTTTCCCTTGGCGTCAGTGAATTTTCTTGGGCGGTCGCAAGAGAGCTGGAATTAGACATTGAGCTTTATGCGCACGCCCGCACTAAGACGCCGCTGGCAAATCTAGAGGGTTTTATCGCCCGCATTTCAGACTACGAAGTCAGCGCCCTGCGCCCATCTATTTCAGGCTTGTTGGGCTGGCTCGATTATGCGGTGAACAGTGAGAGATTTGAAATGCCAAAGACCGGGGCCAAGGCTGGAGTTGTGCAGCTGATGAGCGTTCACGCGGCAAAGGGTCTCGAGTGGGACTTTGTGGCGGTTGCAGGTTTGGTTCAAGGATCTTTTCCGGTCGACTCTCGAGACTCAAAAGGCTGGCTGGCAATCGGGAAGCTTCCTCATGAAATAAGGCAGGACCGCGATTGGATACCTCAACTGTCTTGGCGTCAGGCGGCTACTCAAAAGCAACTCAAGGCGGCCACTGAAGATTTTGCTTCAGAAAACCGGGCCAAGCACGATATCGAGGAACGGAGGCTTGCTTACGTTGCAATTACTCGGGCTGGAAGGGACCTTTTGCTGTCGGCTAGTTATTACAAGGCAGGGATTCTAAATCCGCGCCCGATCGCCCCCTATCTGGAGGAGCTAATTAGCGTGGGGCTTGCTCAGTTGCTTGAGCCCATTCCAGAGCCAGCGGTAGCAAACCCACTCGCCAATCTGGTCAAATCCGAAATTTGGCCTGCCGACCCACTTGGCAAGAGCCGTGATTCACAACTCGCTGCTGCCGAAAATGTGACCAGTGCGACTCCGGCAAGGGTTAGTGAAAGTCGGCAGCTGGCTGCAATCATCGAACAGGCGGAACTACTTAGAAACCCAAAGCCAGTGGAGCTACCCTTGCGTTTATCTGCGTCCAAAATTGTCCAGCTACTTACTGAGCCGGATGCCTTCTGGGCCCAGATTGCTCGCCCGCTTCCGGTGTCGTTCTCTGAGGCTGCTGCAAGAGGAACACAGTTTCACGAGCGCCTGGAGGAGGCGTTTGAGTTGGAGGCTGATTTGGATATCTCCGATTGGCAAGAGCAAGATCGGGAACTTGGGCAGGCATTCCTTGACTCTAGGTTCGAAAGCCTCAAGCCTATTTATGTTGAACAAGCACTCGAGTTTGAACTCGGCGGCACGGTGGTTGTTTGCAAACTAGACGCCGTCTATCAAACAGAAGACGGCTTCGAAGTTATCGACTGGAAATCTGGTTCTGCCCCCGAGTCAAAAGCGGAAGTTGCCAACAAGGCCGTGCAGCTTGGCCTTTATCGTATTGGACTATCGCGGTGGCTTGGCGTTGGTGTTGAGAGGGTGAAAGCGTCATTCTTTTTCGCAGGCGACTCGCAAGAGATATCCCCCGAAGTGCCATCGGAGAACGAGCTGATGGAAAAGCTAAGGGCTTTTAGAAAAGCTCCTCTTCGTTTTTAGTTTCCGCGTCAGCATCCTCAATAAAGTCGGCCTCTAGGACCTCTCCCGCAGCTATGTCCGCTATGTCTTTATCCTGTTGCTGTGCAAGCTCTTGGGTCTCGAGGTCCTGGTCCTCTAGCGGGCTAGAACTATCGACGTGAGCCTCTTGATTCGCGCTGAGCGACGCAATGCCGGCGAAGCTTGAGGCCCTGAGGCTTCTGAGATTGCCGCTTTCGAGTTGGTTGCGCAGTTCGGCAATCATGTCCTCGGCCTGGCTGATTTCCTTCTCGTCTTTGTTTTGGATGCAGTATGCCAGCCAGCTGCCAAGCTCGAGCTCCGAGTAGAGCTGGGCGCGTTGACTGATGTTTTCGTCAGCCGTTTCCCTTGCCGCACGGTAGTTAAGAATCGTGTCCTCAAGGGTCGTCCTGAGGGCTCCTCCGGTCAGCCATCGCAGGTCTTCTGCGGGATCGCCAACCTTCAGTGAGCTCCAACCAGACAGTCCATTGACTTTCTGAGCACTGACCATGACTGTGTCTTGGCTGACGTTCCCATGAATAGCTGTCGGGTGAAAACGAAACAACCCAATATCTTCGGTAGCCGCCTCCCACCTGGAAAGCAGAGCTGCTGGGACTCTGCCGGTCTGAGCAATGCTGTCTATCTCGGCGACCTTGTGTCTTAAGATGCTTGCTGCGTCATACTCCAAGAGGCCAGCGTCACTAATGATGTCCGGGCTGAGGTTATGAATACGAGCGAGCACCTCGCCTATGCTCTTGGAAAATAGACCGGGAGCATATTTTGCCAAGTCTGTGGTTTCACCACCCAGGAGAGAAAGCAACAGGGCTTTGGTTCCATCGGAGTCCATGCTTTGACCGATAAGTCGAGGAGTGTCTAGCCCGAGCACTTCCTGGTGGGGCTCAATTATTTTTAGGGCCTGCAGCTCTATTGCAACTTCGGACTCCCCGGCCGGCGTGGCAGGGATTAGCAGCTGATAAGAGGCGCCATCTTGGTCCCAAAGTTGTAGTTGATCAATGTCGGGATTGGTTTCAACCCTCCGATAGCTGCGGAAGGTGAACCCCGGGGCAGCATCCGCTGCCAGCGCGGCTAATATCAGACTAGGTCTTCCCACGGTCACAGGTTAGATTGTTCACCGCGCTCTTGGAGTAAACGCCACGCGCAGCATAAGGATTGCTAATGACTTCAGATCTGACTCCGAGCCAGCTTTTGGCTGGACTCGATGACGATCAGGCTGCGGCCGCCCAGGCCCTGCAGGGACCGGTCGCCATAATTGCAGGTGCTGGTAGTGGAAAAACCAGAACTGTTAGCCACCGCATCGCCTACGGTATTCAGAGCGGTAGCTACGCCGCGAACCGGGTATTTGCTCTTACCTACACCAACCGTGCGGCTGCCGAGCTTAGAACGCGGCTCAGGTCCTTGGGGGCCCAAGACGTTGCGGTCAGGACTTTTCACTCTGCGGCGCTTACGCAGCTGCAATTTTTTTGGCCCCAACTGACAGACAGTTTTGCCCCGAAACTCGTCACCCATAAGGGGCCACTAATTCAAGAGGTTCTTGAGCAAATGGGGATTCGCGCAACTGCCGAACTAAAGTCGAGCCTCCAAGCAGAAGTCGAATATGTCCGGTATTCAATGACGGATCCAGAGAAGTATCAAGCTTCAAGACCTGAGGGCTCCAGCCTTGGTACCGAAAGATTCGGCGAGTTTTTTCGTGCATTTGAATTACTCAAGCAAAAGCGCCGAATAATCGACTGGGAAGATGCGTTGTTGCTCTGCGTTGGAATGCTGAGAGACCAGCCGCGAATGCTGGCCCATGTCCAGCAGCAATATCGGTTTTTCACCGTGGATGAGTATCAAGATATTTCGCCACTCCAGCAGGCTCTTCTCGAAACCTGGCTAGGGGACAGGCAAGAGCTATGCGTGGTCGGAGACCCCAGGCAGACCATCTACACATTTGCGGGCGCCCGCAGCGATTTTTTGACCGGCTTTCAGGATCGATATGAAAAAGCGCAAGTATTTGAACTCAACCGCAACTATCGATCAAGTCAAGAAGTGGTAGCTCTTGCGAATCGAGTCAGCCCAGACACGCCTCTCGAGGCAATTCGTCAAGTTTCTGAAAAGCCTGTTTTTAAGACCTTCAAGAATGCCGGCGACGAAGCGCTGAGCGTGGTGCGGCAAATAAATGAGTTCCTGGAAAACGGCGTTGGCCGCGGTGAGATAGCGGTGCTTGCTCGAACCAATGCTCAGCTTGTAAAAATAGAGCAAGAGCTAAAAAACTCTAGTGTTGATTATCAAGTCCGTGGATCTGGAAGGTTTTTCAAGCGTCCAGAGGTCATCCAAGGCGCAGGGGCCATTAGAGCTCTTCAGACGTCGGAGCCTAAAGAACCCTTGTTCATGGAGGTCTCTAAAATAATCTCGGCACTTGGCTGGAAATCAAGAGCAAATAAGGATGAGAAGTGGCTCGCTCTCAACTGGTTTCTAGAAGTTCTTGAAGAGCTTGATGAGCCGAACTTGGACGACTACCTGCGGGAACTTGACGAGCGGGAGCGCTCAGGACATGAGCCAATGCGTGACGCGGTTATGTTGGCAACAATTCACGGGACAAAGGGTCTGGAGTTTGCCAAGGTTTTTCTAATAGGAGTGAATCAGAACTATTTCCCAATTGGGTACGCAAAGACGGAAGCTGAAATCGCAGAAGAGCAGCGGCTGTTTTACGTTGCCATTACTCGAGCGAAGGACTCTTTGCAGGTGAGTTCAAGACTGGATAAAAACCCTTCAGATTTTATAAAGCGTTTCGGCAGCCACACTCCGACCAGTTAGCCTTGCTCGTTACCACTTCTCCGGAGCGCTCTAGGCGGACCATTTCCAGGGGTTCCTGATTTTTGAGTCTGTCCAGGAAGTTCAATGACTTTGACAGGGCAACCCCTCCTGAAAATAACATAAGTGCACTATCGGCCAGATCACGGTCAAGGCTTGCCAACTGGGTCGCTATCTTGATCCAGTTGGGCACATTGTTTATTCGATGAAGCTCAACGCACCCCAGACATGGTGTGACACCGGGGATTACGATGTGAGAAATCTGGACACCTGATTCATCGAAGCAAATTGCCAGGTGTGGGACGTCGCGTGATAACCAAGGCTGATAGTCGGCAGGCTGGATGATGTCATGGCACACAAGAATTGCTAAGTCCGCCTGGTCAAATGCTGAACTTACTCTGCTGTGAAGCTGAATGCTAAGGCCATCCGCATCGGATTTAACTGCTCTTACTCGCTGCATTCCAAGAAAGGGCTGCGGGTAGCCCATTTCAACGGTGTCTCCCGGCAAGACTTTTGAGTGGTCGTTGGTAAAGACGTTTGTGACTGCAGAGGCGTTCAGGGCTCTAAGAAGGGTCAGCCCAGTTCGGTCGAGTTTGGAAAGAAAAACGCGAAGGCCTTTTCGCGCTCGCAAGATTTCTGCTGGGTCATCGAGGCCCAGCAAGTAGAGCCTCATTATTTCCGAAAAACGCCTGGAAATTTCATGCTCAGTGAAGGTGGGCATGAATGACGATGTTCTAGAAAGTAGCGGACCTAAGCGCTCGATGAGTTCGTTGGTGGTTTCTGCATCGGCGCTCGCCATTTTTGGCAAGAGTGACAGCTGATTGTCGCTGATGCCAGTCTCTAAGAAGTCCAGCGCTCTGAATTGCTCATTGGAAAGGTTTGCCAACAGCACTTCAGAGTTGACTCCGTATTGTCGTGTCGTGTCGTCGATCCACAATCTTGCGAGGCCGGGGTTAATTTGTCTTACCACCTGAGGTAGTTTGCTGCCCCCGAGCTATTCTCGTGAAGCGTTCTCCACAGCCCGAAGCTAAGCGGCAGAAAGAGAATTTGATTTAGTCAGTAAGGAATTTGCGGAGCTCATCTTCAAAATCATCGCCGCCATTTTTGATGCGGGCAATCAATGAATCTGGATTTTCAATTTCAAGTGCGGTTGGCATTTGGTCGGGGTGCGACCAAAGGGCATCCGAAGCGCCTTTACCGATTTCCGCTACTACTCGCTGCCACATCAAAGTGGCCTCTCTTCTGAGTCGAGGCCTCATTTCAAGGCCGAGAAGAGCTTCGAAGGTTTTTGCGGAAGCACCGCTGGTGGCTCGTTTGCGATTAAATATTTCCACAACTGCTTGAATGTTCGGAAGTCTTTTGGTTGCCTGCAGCGAGGTCGCGTCGACCCATCCTTCGATGAGTGCCAGAACAGTTTCTATGCGCTCCAAGGCCTGCTCTTGCTCGGGACTTCTTGGCGAAACCATTGCGCTGGCTTCAATGATTTGCTCCATTGAACCTGGATCAGTCGGGTCGATTCGAGACGCAATTTCCTCAATGCCACTCAAGTCGACAGTGAGTCCGGCGGCAAACTCTCGTACCTGGGTGATGATTTGTTCTCGCAGCCAACCGGCTTGGTTATAAAGCGAAGCGATTGCCAGTTCACGGGTCGCAAGGTAAATGACGACCTCGCTCTTTGGGGTCTCAAGGTCTTGAAGAAACTCTCCTAAGTTTTGAGCGATGATTCCAGGCCTAGCGGTAAGAGGAATTCCTATTTCGCCCGAAAGTAAAACCTCTGAGGAAAGCTTTCCGATGGCTTGACCCAATTGCATGGCAAATATCGAAGCTCCAGCATTGCCAATAAAGTTTTTAGCTGGTGCCAACATCTGGCTCAACTCGGGTGGAAGCGTGTTTCCTAAGTTCTCACTTAGTGCTGCAGCCATGCTGTTGGCGACTGGCTCTGAGAGCTCTCTGAAAAGTGGCATTGCTTCTTGTGCCCACATTGACCGAGTAAGTTTTTTGGAAGGATTTGGGTTCGTGAATTCCGTGGCCTCGCTTAGCCAGAGGCGGGCCATGGCAAACGCATTTTCCAGTTCGGCTTCCAGGGCGGAATTTGCTGGCCTTTCGGTTTTCTTGGAAAGTTCGAGCGCTTGATCAAGGGCAAGTTTCCAGTTCACCGGCTCTCCGGCTTCGCCCGTCATCGCCGATACTTGTCCAAATAGGTCACTCAGCATCGAAGGGTCAGCACTGAACCCGGCTATTTTGGCAAGATCTTCCGGATCCAGTTGGCCCGATTCCATCATCTTTCGAATCAAGCGTTCAAGTTCTTCGCGATTTGGCTGTTCTTCCAAGGGGCACCTCTTTTAGGAGAAAACTACCCTGTCCTTTGCCAGGCAGGCTGCAAATCCGCTGTCAAATTGCTCCTGTTCGCCAAGGGCGTTAGTGTCCTTGGCGCTAATGCGGGTTGCACTGCCTAGCATTGGAGCAATGACATTTTTCGATGCACCCAAACCGCCTAAACGAGGTCGCTTCGCAGGTTGGATGGCTCTTGGAATTGCCTCAATCGTCGCCGTTGGACTCTTGGTGTTGCCGACCGGTTTTGTAATCGAACGTCCCGGACAAGTCTTCAATGTCATGGGGCAGATTGACGGCACGCAGGTCATAAGCTCGACGGAAGTAGAGACCTTTGAATCTGAATCGCGATTCGATGTAACTACAGTTTCATTATTGGGGAACAGGGAGTCGACCCCTAGCTGGGTCCAAGTTCTCTATGCATGGGCTGATCCCAATCAAGTTGTACTCCCACTAGACGAGATTTTTCCTCCAAGCTTCACATCCGAGCAATTTAGAGCCGAATCTTCGTTGCAAATGGAAGTTTCTCAGCAGGATGCAATTGCCGTGGCGCTGAAAAAGCTGGGGCATCAAGTCCCTAGGGCTCTGTATGTAAATACAGTTTTAGAGGGCGCTCCATCCTCTGGAATTTTGATTGCTGGCGACCTAATAACCGCGGCCGGCGGAGTGACGGTCGACACATTCGATGCATTCAAGGCTCAAATTCAACTGACTAAGGACTCTCCCTTGAGGATTGATGTGATCAGGGATGGTCTGGAAACTTCACTCTCGGTGACCCCTTCACTCAACGGTGAAACCTGGGTTATCGGTTCGATGATTGGTTACACATACAACTTTCCATTTGAACTTGATCTCCAGCTCGGAGATGTTGGTGGACCAAGCGGCGGGCTGATTTTTAGCCTCGGAGTCTTGGATGCTCTCACGGAAGGCTCCTTGGCCGGGAGTGCTCACGTGGCAGGCACTGGAACTATTGACCCGGATGGAAATGTCGGCCCGATCGGGGGAATTGCACTAAAAATGCTCGGAGCCAAACAGGCTGGAGCGGAGCTTTTTTTGGCACCAGAGGCAAACTGTCAAGAGGCCATTGACAAGATTCCCAGTAACTTGACAGTTGTTTCAGTGAGAGACTTGACTGAAGCTCTTGAGAAAATAGAAATGTTCGCCAACGGTGAGCAACTACCAGCAATGCAATGTAATAACTAGGAGATAGATATTGTCTGAAGCACAAGCAAAACCGCAGCGACGAGTTTCGCCGCTGTCCATCGCCTTTGGAATCTTGGCTGTAATAGTTTTTGCGCTGGTGAGCGCTGCAGGGATCTATACCGACTGGCTCTGGTTTAGGCAACTTGACTTCGAAGTGGTCTTCTTTACGCAAATAGTTGGTCAAATAGTGGCGTTCCTAATTGGATTTGTCATCATGACCCTCCTGGTTGCGACTGGCCTAATGTTCGCGTGGCGGACTCGCCCGGTTTATCTAAAGATGCCGGATGAGTCACCGTTCCAGGCCTATCAGCAGTTGCTTGATGGTCTAAGGCGAGTAATCATGCTTGGCCTGCCAGCTCTTCTTGGAGTTTTTGGCGGCCTAATCGCTGCTCGCGAATGGCAAACCGCGGCCCTGTGGCTAAACGGCGGCCTTTTCGGTGTGACCGACCCACAGTTCGGGTTGGATATTGGTTTCTTTGTTTTTGATCTTCCGTTTTATGGCTTCGCCGTCAGCTACGTTTCCGGCGGTATTTTCCTTGCTGCGCTAATTAATGCCGGTGTTCACTTGATTTACGGTGGTATTCGTTTCTCGGGTCGCGAAGTTAATGTTTCGAAGCCGGCCCGTATTCAGCTTTCAATTCTGGTTGCGACTTACTTTATTCTTCAAGGCCTAAGCCTTTGGCTTGACCAGTATGGAACCGCAACCAGTTCCGGCGAACTCTTTACGGGAGTTACCTACACTGATGACAATGCTGTCATTCCTGGCTTGCAGATCTTGGCTCTTATTTCACTTGCGGTCGCGGTGGCATTTCTCGTAACTGCCGTGCTGGGACAGTGGAGAATCTCGATCATCGCGACAGCATTGATGGTTGCAAGCTCACTTGTTCTCGGTGGACTCTACCCTTGGATTGTTCAAACCTTCCAGGTGGTGCCCAATGAGAGAACCCTCGAGGGTCCTTACTTACAAAAGAACATCGATGCCACCAGAGTCGCCTACGAATTGGACAAGGTTGAAGTTGTCGACTACGCGGCCAACGTTATCCCAGAACCTGGTGCTCTCAGAAACGACGCCAGGACAACCTCATCCATAAGAATTATGGACCCGGCCTTGGTCGGCGACGCTTTCCGTCAGCTTGAGCAGTACCGTCAGTACTACAGCTTCCCCAACCGCCTGCACGTTGATCGCTACGCAGTCGATGGCGAGACTCGGGACACCATCATTGCGGTTCGAGAGTTGAACCAAGCCGGTCTTGGCGAGTCACAGTCTTGGTACAACTCGTCGGTCGTCTACACCCATGGGTTCGGTCTAGTCGCAGCCTATGGAAACAAGGTCGACAGCGACGGCAAGCCCCTATTTTTCCAGTCCGGAATTCCAACCGTTGGAGACCTTGGCGATTTCGAGCCCAGGATTTACTTTGGTGCGAATTCACCTAACTACTCAATCGTTGGAGCTCCCGCTGGAGCCGACCCTCTGGAGTTTGATTTCCCAGCCGGCGAGGGTGAGAGCAATGAAACCTACACGACCTTCACGGGCAGTGGTGGGCCGCTTGTGGGAAACATCTTCACCAGAATCGCGTACTCATTGAAGTTCCAAAGCGAGCAGATCTTGCTCTCCGATGCAATCAACGCTGAGTCGCAAATTCTCTACAACCGTTCCCCTGCGGAGCGAATTGCCGAAGTTGCGCCTTATTTGACCGTGGATACGGAAATTTATCCAGCGGTTGTTGACGGAAGAATCAAGTGGATTGTTGATGGCTACACAACCACAACTCAGTATCCATATTCAAACCTCGAGTCGTTCAATCTTTCGATTCTGGATTCCTCTTCTGAGACCTTCAACAGAGACACTTCTGAGGTCAACTACATTAGAAACTCCGTGAAGGCCACCGTGGACGCCTATGACGGTTCGGTAGACATTTACCAGTGGGATGAGCAGGACCCCTTGCTAAAGGCCTGGATGAACCTATACCCGGACACTGTGCAGCCAAAGTCAGCAATGTCGGGCGATCTAATGGCTCATGTTAGGTACCCGTCTGATCTGTTCAAGACTCAGCGTTCGGTGCTCGGTAGCTACCACGTAACCGAAGCCGGAGCCTTTTATTCTCAGCAGGACGCCTGGATGACTCCAAATGACCCGGTAGAAGGTACCGGGCTTGGATCACTCCAGCCCCCTTACTACTTGACGATGCAAACCCCCGGTGAATCTGACAGCTCGTTTTCTCTCTACTCAACCTTCATTCCTCAGTCCACAGGTGAGAGCACAAGAAATGTGCTGACCGGGTACTTGATTGCGAATGCGGATGCGGGCAGTGAAGCCGGTAAGGTTAGCGATAATTACGGCAAGTTGACATTGCTCAGCCTGCCAAGGGAGACCGTAGTTCCTGGACCAGGTCAGGTGCAGAACAACTTCAATGCTGACAGCGAAGTATCTTCACTGTTGAACATTCTTCGACAGGGATCGACCAATGTTATAAGCGGAAACTTGCTGACACTTCCTGTTGCTGGCGGACTGCTATATGTTCAGCCGGTATACATCGAGTCAACTGGTGAGACCAGTTACCCGTTGCTCGAAAAAGTGCTGGTTGCCTTTGGCGATCAGATAGCCTTCGAGGACAGTCTCGATCAGGCTCTTGACGCCCTATTCGGGGGTAACTCCGGATTTGACGCTGCTGCGAAAGATACCCCTGTGACCGACGGTACTGGCGAAGAGGCCGTGACAGATTCTGCTCCGACCGATTCTGGCAACACCGCTTTGGACGAAGCCTTGACTGCTGCGAGCAGAGCTTTGGTAGACAAGCAGGCAGCCTTGATGGCTGGAGACTTGGCGGCCTTTGCAAGGGCAGATGATCGATTGACCAGGGCTATTGAGGACGCTTTGGCAGCATTAGATTAACCATATAAAACCTGCTAGTGTTGGGACTTCGCCGCGGGGTGGAGCAGTTCGGTAGCTCGCCGGGCTCATAACCCGGAGGTCGTAGGTTCAAATCCTGCCCCCGCAACTAGCGAAAACCCCCTGAACTTATAAGGTTCAGGGGGTTTTTCTTTGCTGTGGATAATGCGAATGTGTCAGCTATGTTTTGCTCTATTTTTTACGCATGGATATTGCCCTAAGAATCTCAAGATTGTCCCGCTAAATGTTGATGGAGCTCGCTGCCTTGCTGGCAACCAGTAGTTGCCATTCACACAGCAGCACAGCCGATAGCTTTACTATTTGCGCGGAGAAAGTTGAGCAGAGTTATTCTCAAACAAGTTCGAGCACTATCGGCAGTGCGCCGAAGGCTAAGCCCATGCGGCTGTGTTCCTATTACCTAAATAACTCGATTGACTCTCCAACCGAAGGGATTATTACCGCTTGGGTCCCGGTGGGTGCAAGAAGCTGCATCGGTGACGCGCTGCCAGAGCCTCAAGTGGCAGCGAAAGCCAGTGTCGTTCAAAGCTCGAGTGAACTTCGGGAGTCTCTAACAAGTTTTTCTAATCGCCCCTTTGCATCGTGGACGCCAGGTGAGAAGCTGGAAATTTTTGAATTTGGTCAATTCAGTGTTCAGGTAAATAATCGGACAACTACCGGCCTGCTTCTGGGGCAAACCGCCCAAATTCGCTTCACTGCAGGCTCGATGACTTGGCAATTCTCCGACTCAACAACTGCGTCTGGAAGATCTGTTTCAAAGTCCTTTCAGACCGTCGGCTCATTTTTTACAGTGGCAAGAGTTGCATATCGGGTTGATTATCAAATGTTGGGTAGGGGCTGGGTCCTAAATGCCGCGACCGTGACGCTTTCGTCAAATCAGTTGGAAATTGAAGTCACGGAGCCGCCGAGGAGAACTCTTTTGATCTTATAAAGAAATTTGTCAGCCGGGACTCATGCAATCCTCAGCGTTGTTGACCATAATCAGTTAGACAACGAAAGGCTTAATTACATGTCTCAATGGAATCGCTCTGGAGAAAATCAATTTAGCTTCAGTCAGCCATACCTTGCGCCCGTGCAGGCTCCGGTCAAGAAAAAAAGACGTAATCTACTTCCTGTCGCGGCCCTAGCTCTGGGCGCGGCCCTTGTCGGAGGCATTATTGGCTCGAGCGGACTAACGCTCTCGGTTGCAAACTTGAGTCAGCCGGCTCCAATCGTTGTGAATAACGCGACCGAGGTGAATTGGGTCACCGGTGCCGCCGCCGCCGCCTCCCCTTCGGTTGTTACTCTTGCCGTCAACTCAGCTTCGAGTGGTGGTTCTGGTTCTGGAGTCGTGCTCAGTGAGGATGGTTACATATTGACCAATGCGCACGTCGCAACTCTTGGTGGCCTCACCGAAACTGCCGCCATCTCGGTCATGCTCTGGGATGGACAAGTGCTCGCTGCCGAATTAGTTGGTTTTGATTCTGTCTACGACTTGGCGGTTTTGAAAATAGAAGCCGCCGGCCTAAAGCCAATCATCTTTGCTGATTCGAATACGCTAAATGTTGGGCAGAGCGTAGTGGCAATCGGCGCGCCACTTGGGCTCTCCTCCACGGTGACTCAGGGCATTATTTCGGCTCTCAACCGGACAATTCAAGTGGCGAGCTCCGAAGTCAGTGATGACCCCGGCCTCCAGTTCTATACCGGAAGTGGCGGAACTCCAATATCGCTTCAGGTTATTCAAACCGATGCGGCCATCAACCCTGGCAATTCAGGTGGCGCACTTGTCAACAACAGCGGAGAGTTGATAGGCATTAATGTTGCGATTGCCACTGCCGGATCCGGAACTTCAGGAAGCATCGGTGTCGGATTCTCTATTCCGTCGAATACTTCCGAGAGAATCGCGAACGAAATTATCGAAACTGGCGTCGCGACCCACGGCCTGCTGGGTGCCCTGGTCCGGGATAGCCGAGAGGCAACCGGTGGATTCTCGAATGGCGCCTATGTCGAAGGAGTTAGCGAAGATGGTGCAGCGAAGGCCGCCGGCATTATGCAGGGGGACATCGTGATCGTTTTTGCAGGGCAACGCGTTGAGGGTGCGAGTGACCTTACTGCCTTGGTAAGAGCGGAACCTGCCGGGGCCGAAGTTGAACTCGAGCTGATTCGGGATGGCCGGAAGTTAGTTTTCAAGGTGACACTTGGCAGCGCAGCTGACCTACAATAAATTCCTATGAGCGATCTGGATTCTGGAACCACTCTCGATAAAGAGCGTGTTGAGCAAGTCGATCAAGGCGACCATGAGCGTTACTCGCACTACGTCAAGAAGAATAAAATCGTTGAATCGGCCGTATTGGGAGAACCAGTCATTGCACTTTGTGGCAAGGCATGGGTCCCAAGTCGAGACCCAGGTAAGTTTCCAGTGTGCCCGGATTGTAAAAAGATTTACGAAACCTTCAAGGGCGACTAAACAAAATGAGTGGGAATCGCAGGATCACCATTTGACAGCCTGAATCCAGATGCATTTAGTTCAGAAATCGCCATTGCGTGGTGATTTCGCGCTGCAAAAACACCCTCGGGCCCCATGGCGTCAGTGAAACACTCTCCTTCCGCAACCAGCTGGACCTGAAGAAGCCTGCCTTGCGATTCTCCGCCAACAAGCTCTGCAATGGCTATGTTGTCCTGAATTTTCCTGCTGGCAAATTTTTTGCCGCCCCTGTTGGCCTTTGATGTTGACGTCTTCGCAACGTCGACCCAGCCGTCACCGTCAGAGTGAGCCACCAGCTTGTAGACGAACCCAACCGTCGGGTGTCCAGATCCAGTAACCAAGGATGTGCCTACGCCGTATCTGTCAACCGGCGCTGCGGCCAGCGCGGCGATTGTGTATTCGTCCAAGTCGCTGGTGACAACTATTTTTGTTTCGGTTGCCCCTAAGGAGTCGAGTAGCTGACGCACCTTGCCGGCTGCCATGGATAGATCGCCGGAGTCGATCCTCACGGCGGCTATTTTGCCGTTAGTGAGCCTGACGGCTTCTTTCACTGCCGGCTCGATGTCGTAGGTGTCGACAAGCAGCGTGGTTTCGTTACCCATTGACTCGATTTGAGACCGAAAGGCCTCGGCTTCGCTGTCGTGCAACAAGGTAAATGAGTGGGCGCTGGTTCCCATCGTTGGTATTCCCCAGCTTCTTCCGGCTTCCAAGTTGCTTGTGGCGTCAAAGCCGACGATGTATGCAGCTCTCGCGGCGGCGACTGCGGCGTGCTCGTTTGCTCGCCGGGCGCCCATTTCGGCCAAGTAGCGATTCCCAGCCGCGTAGCGCATCCGGGCTGCCGCACTTGCCACAGCGCTGTCGTAGTTCAAAATCGAGAGTATTACCGTTTCTAGAATTACTGCTTCCGCAAAGCTGCCTTCTACCCTAAGGACCGGCGAGTTAGCGAAGAAAAGCTCACCCTCTTGGTAGCCATAAATGTTGCCTTTGAAGCGAAAGTTCTCAAGCCAGACAGCAGTTGACTCGTCGACTATTTCGTTTTTGAGAAGAAACGCGATCTCTTCTTTTTCAAACCTAAATTTTTGGACTGCTGCCAGCAGGCGGCCGTTGCCAGCGAGGACACCAAACCTTCGGCCGGCTGGTAGTGACCTAGTGAAAACTTCGAAAACTGTTTGGCGTTCTGCTTTGCCCGAGCGCAGCGCAGCTTGAACCATGGTGAGTTCGTAGCGGTCCGTTAGCAGGGCTGTTGTCACGACACCAGCCTACCCAAGCCACAACCGCTATTGCACCTCGGGCCTAGACTTGTTAGGTGGATGCTAGACCTATTGGAGTTTTCGACTCGGGAGTCGGTGGGCTCACTGTTGCCCGGGCGATTATTGATCAGCTTCCAAATGAATCGGTTCATTACGTGGGGGACACTCTTAACTCTCCCTACGGTCCGAAGCCGCTGTCACTAGTTCGCTCATTGGCGCTCGAGGTTATGGATGACCTGGTGGCCTCCGGCGTAAAGGTGCTGGTCATAGCCTGCAATTCAGCTTCGGCTGCTGTTCTGAGAGACGCCAGAGAACGCTACACAGAGGGCTTAGGAGTTCCGGTGGTAGAGGTGATTCAGCCCGCCGTGCGGACAGCGGTCGCGACGAGCGGAAATAAAAAAGTTGGCGTAATCGGCACCAGCGCAACAATCTCTTCTCGGGCCTACGACGATGCCTTTGCCGCCGCGGTTGACTTTGAAATTAACAGCGTCGCTTGCCCGAGCTTTGTCGATCTCGTCGAGCGGGGAGTTACGTCTGGCCCCGAGGTTGTAGAAGCTGCGACTAAGTATTTGGCGCCGCTGATTCAAGCGGGCGTGGACACTTTAGTTCTGGGTTGCACGCACTATCCGTTGCTGCGAGGAGTTTTGGGTTATGTCATGGGAGAGAGCGTGAATCTTGTTTCATCGGCCGACGAAACAGCGAAGGACGTTTTTCGAGTCTTGACCGAGCACGATTTGCTGGCGCCGTCTGGTAACCAGGCTAAGTATCAATTTTTTGCCACCGGTGATGAACAAGCATTCGAAATGTTGGCGCAACGATTTTTAGGACCCGAAGTTACCAAAGTGCAGCACTTAGAAGGAAAGATCATCAATGACTAGGCAAGACAATAGAACCAACACGGAACTCAGGCAGATTAGTTTCGAAAGAAACTTCACCGTGCACGCCGAAGGTTCCTGCCTTGTCTCTTTTGGGAACACGAGAGTCTTATGCAATGCGTCTTTCACCGAGGGCGTTCCTCGCTTCAAAAAGGGTTCCGGAGAAGGCTGGGTAACTGCCGAATACTCGATGCTGCCAAGAGCCACTCACACTAGATCGGATCGCGAGAGCGTGAAGGGGAAAATCGGTGGTCGCACCCATGAAATTTCTCGACTCATCGGCCGCTCTCTAAGGGCTGTAATAGACGTGAAGAGCCTCGGTGAAAACACCATAGTTTTGGATTGCGACGTGTTGCAGGCCGATGGTGGAACCAGGACAGCGGCAATTACTGGGGCGTTTATAGCTCTAGCTGACGCGGTCAAGTGGGGAAAACAAAATGGATTTATTGCAAAATCGGCGACCCCGTTATTGGACACTGTTTCGGCAGTTTCGGTTGGAATCGTCGGCGGAGAGCCGATGACCGATCTTGCGTATGTTGAAGATGTCCGAGCCGACACGGACATGAATGTTGTCGTTACTGGCAGGGGCCTGTTCGTTGAAGTTCAAGGAACGGCCGAGGCTGCACCTTTTAATAAGAGTGAGCTTGATGCGCTCTTGGCGCTGGCCCTTCAGTCAACCAGTGAGCTAGCTATGAAGCAGATGGAAGCTCTTGGCTCGATTCTGGAAACACGCTGATGGAATTGATATTCGCCACCGGCAATAAGCACAAGCTTGCCGAGGCGGATTTCATACTCGGAGCGTCCTTGCCTCAGCTACAGCTTGTGCCACACGAGGGACCAGAGCCAGTTGAAAACGGAGTTACTTTTTTAGAAAACGCCGCAATCAAGGCTCGGGCGGCATTTGAGGCCACCGGTCAACCGTCTTTCGCGGACGATTCTGGTATCTGTGTGGAGGTGATGGGCGGTGCCCCTGGCATATTTTCTGCAATCTGGGCCGGTGGGCGAGACGACGAGGTCAACAGACAGCTGCTTTTGGATCAACTGAAAGACATCTCATCCGAGCATCGAACTGCGTCTTTTATTTGCACGATCGCGCTTGTTGAGGAGTCTGGCGAGACTTTTTTTACGGGTGTTTGGCCAGGGTCGATAGCTCTGCATGCTTCTGGTGATGGCGGGTTCGGTTACGACCCAGTTTTTACCCCTGAGGGTTTTGAGGTTACGGCGGCACAGCTTGAGCCTGAAGTGAAGTCTAGCCTGTCCCACAGGGCGATGGCCATGAATCAAATGGCAAGTTTTCTGGCTAGTAGATAGTGCCCCCAGCAGGATTCGAACCTGCGCTCCCGCCTCCGGAGGGCGGTGCTCTATCCCCTGAGCTATGGGGGCCTAGGGTTCTGCCAGCTTACTAGTCGAGCAAGTGAAACCAGCTTTTAGATGCCGAGGGTTTTGTCTGTGCAGCCAGACCAAAAACTGTGTGTATGCCGAGTCGATTTTCATGCCACGGATAAGTCAAAAGATGAATATTTCGATGCAGCGCTTGGGGCGCGAAGCCACGCTGTAAACAGCATTGAGGGTATGATTTAAGTTCATAACGGCTTGTGCAGAGCGACTCACCTTGCCTAAATTTAGGAATTAGCCATGACCCCAGAACAGCTATCGAGTGCGATTCTCAATGCACTGAGTCAGCTCATGGCTGAGGGAGGACTGGCTCAAGCCGAAATTCCAAGTTCTGTGGTTGTTGAACGACCTAAGAATCGCGACCACGGCGATTGGGCCACGAACGTGGCTATGCAGTTGGGTAAGTCCTTTGGGATGACGCCAAGGCAATTTGCCGAAATTCTGGCTTCCAAGCTTGAAACAGTCGAAGGCATCTCCAAGGTTGAAATTGCAGGCCCGGGGTTCATTAACTTGTTCGTTTCGACCGGGGCCTCTGCGTCGTTGGTGAAAACCATCGTCGATCAGGGTGTCGACTTTGGTCGCGGAGACAGCCTGGTGGGAGTAAAGCTGAACCTTGAATTTGTCTCGGCAAACCCCACTGGACCAATTCACCTAGGCGGAACCCGTTGGGCCGCGGTGGGAGACTCCTTAGCTCGAATCTTTGATTTTTCCGGTGCCGAAGTGACTCGCGAGTATTACTTTAATGATCACGGTGGGCAGATTGATAGGTTCGCTAGGTCCTTGGTTGCTGCAGCGAAGAACGAACCGGCTCCCGAAGATGGCTATTCTGGCCAATATATTTTCGACATTGCCAATACCGTCATGGACCAATCCGGAAAAGACCCTCTAAGTCTCGAACCCGACGAAACGCAGGAGGCCTTTAGGTCGGCTGGCGTCGAGCTAATGTTCGCCCAAATAAGAAAGTCGCTGCACGATTTCGGCGTCGATTTCGATGTTTTTTTCCACGAGCATTCGATGTATGAGTCCGGAGCAGTCGAACAGTCAATTCTGAGGCTCGGCGAAAAAGGGCACACCTTTGTTGAGGACGGGGCAACCTGGTTGCGCTCGAGCACCTTCGGCGACGATCGCGATCGCGTGATTGTCAAATCTGATGGCTCCAATGCCTACATCGCTGGGGATATCGCTTATTACCTGGACAAGCGAGAACGTGGCTTTGATCAGTGCCTTTATATGCTTGGCGCAGATCATCACGGCTATGTTCAGCGCATGATGGCCATTTGCGCTGCTTTTGGCGACACTCCTGGCAAGCATATGGAGATTCTGATCGGGCAAATGGTCAATCTGGTTCGAGCAGGTCAGCCGGTGAAAATGTCTAAACGAGCTGGAACAGTAATAACCATGGAGGATCTTGTCGAGGCGGTTGGCGTTGATGCGGCCCGATATTCACTCGCTCGATCATCAATTAACTCAAGCCTGGATGTTGATCTTGAGGTTTTGACAAAAAAGACCAACGACAATCCAGTTTTCTACGTTCAATATGCTCACGCCAGGACCAGGCAGGTCTCTAAAAACGCCTCGGCGCAGCTGGTGGAAAGGAGTGAGTTTGTTCCGGAAGCTCTTTCCCATTTGAGCGAGCAGAATCTGATTGCACAACTGGCTCAATTCCCTCAGGTGGTCGAAACTGCAAGTGAATTCCGCGAACCTCACCGGGTTGCCAGATATCTGGAAGAATTGGCGGGTACTTATCACCGTTTCTACGACCACTGTCGAGTAATTCCACTCTCGGGGGACCCTGTAGAAACTGTCCATCGCTCCAGGCTTTGGCTCAATGATGCGTGCACGCAAGTACTTGCAAATGGACTTGGGTTACTTGGGGTTAGCGCCCCGGAGAGGATGTAGCTATGAAGAATCCGCTCACGCCTGAGTGGCTGGAGACGCCAGCTAGCCTTTCCGAGCTGGATCCAAGAATTTGGCCGAGAACTGCCAAGCGCAATGAACGCGGCGAGCTTTTAGTTGGCGGTCAGACCGCTTCTGACCTAGTCCGTCAGTTTGGTTCTCCGCTTTATGTTGTCGACCAAGAGGATTTTGAGTCGCGTCTTATGAGCACGCGCAGAGCCTTCTCCGATGCCGCCCAGAAAATTGGCACGACTGCCAAGTGCTATTACGCTTCCAAGGCGCTCTTGACAACCGAGGTGGTTAGGTGGGTTGACCAAGCTGGTCTTTCGATAGATGTTTCTACAAGCGGAGAGCTAGCAGTAGCCCTGGCTGCCGGAATTGAAGGACCGAGAATCGGACTTCACGGGAACAATAAGTCACTCGTCGAAATCGGCCGAGCTATTTCGGCTGGAGTCGGGGCCATTGTCATTGACTCAGAACTAGAGATAGAGCGCATTGCCTCGGTCGCAAGCGCTCAGGACAAAGTCCAAGCAGTTCGGCTGCGAGTAAACACTGGCGTCCACGCGTTTACCCATGAATACTTGGCAACCGCGCGTGAGGACCAAAAATTTGGTATCGCTCTGGTCGACGTGCCAGACATGGTCGAAAAGATTCGGTCCCACTCGCAGTTGAAGTTTTTAGGACTTCACTCGCACATAGGATCGCAAATCTTTGTTGTTGACGGTTTTGTTGCGGCTGCTGAGCGCTTACTTGAAGTGCATGCGAAGCTTTTGGCCGGTGGAGATGTTCCAGAACTGAATCTCGGTGGAGGCTTCGGTATCAGCTACACCCAGGCTGACCGGCCATTGCCGCTGGATGAAATGGCCGGCCGAATAACAACCGCCGTAGCCCAGAAGTGCGAGCAGCTTGGAATTCCGGTGCCTGCGCTTGCGTTTGAGCCCGGCAGGGTTATCGCCGGGCCTGCCGGCGTAACAATTTACTCCGTCGGAACCCTCAAGGATGTTCACGTAACAGACCAAGGCGCCGCGGCTTCAAGAAAGTATGTAAGCGTCGACGGCGGCATGAGCGACAACATCAGGTCCGCTCTTTACGAGGCCGAGTACAGTGCGGCGATTGCCTCTCGTTCGTCCGATGCCGAAGCAACACTTAGTCGAGTCGTTGGTAAGCACTGTGAGTCAGGCGACATTGTTGTGAGACATGCATTATTGCCAGCCGATGTGTCGGTTAATGATTTGCTCGCCGTGCCAGCAACCGGAGCGTATTGCTTTTCGCTATCTTCTAATTACAACTATCTGCCTAGACCTGCTGTTATAGCAGTCAAGGGCGGTGCCGCCAGGGTGCTTATCAGGGCGGAAACCGAGAGAGATTTGCTAAATCGAGATGCCGGCTTTGAGCCAGGAGAGGCTTAGAAATGCAAAGCGCGTATAGACCAATCAGAGTTGCACTATTGGGAGCAGGCTCGGTCGGGTCGCAGGTAGCCAGGTTGCTTCTTGAGAACTCTGAAGAGCTTGCGAGCCGAGTAGGAACGACCCTCGAGCTTTCAGGTATCGCGGTAAGAAATTTGAAGGCGGAGCGAGATTTTGATTTGCCAGAGGAGTTATTGACCGAGGATGCTGAATCACTAATTCTTGGTAGCGACGTAGTCATTGAACTAATTGGAGGCATTGAGCCGGCCAGGTCTTGGATCAAGCTTGCGCTCGAGTCTGGTGCTGATGTTGTCACCGCCAATAAGGCCCTCATTGCGGCCCATGGACCGGAATTATTCGGATTGGCTGACCAGCTTGGCGCCCAGCTTTATTTTGAGGCCGCTGTAGCAGGGGCAATACCGATTATCAGGCCGCTGCGTGAGTCTTTGGCCGGCGACAAAATAAACCGGGTGATGGGTATCGTCAACGGCACGACTAATTTTATTTTGGATCGAATGGAGTCAACCGGCGCTGAGTTTGGTGACGCTCTGGAACTTGCGAAGAAGCTTGGTTACGCCGAAGCCGACCCAACCGCAGACATTGAGGGCTTTGACGCTCAGAGTAAGGCGTCGATCATCGCGTCCTTGGCTTTTCACTCAGAGGTTCCGGTCGAGTCCGTTTATCGCGAGGGAATAACAAAGATCACTGCCCAACAAATTAACGCTGCTCGCACAGCCGGTTACGCGGTGAAGCTTTTGGCGATCTGCGAACGCGCCTCGAATGGTGATAAGGAAGGAATAGTAATTAGGGTCCACCCGACTTTGATTCCCCTGTCTCACCCTCTCGCTGCGGTTCGCGGAGCCTACAACGCCGTTTTTGTTGAAGCAGAGTCGGCCGGGGAGCTGATGTTTTACGGCGCAGGTGCCGGTGGAAAGGAAACAGCCTCAGCCATCCTTGGCGACTTGGTTAGCGCTGCTAAGCGCCACTTGGCAGGAGGGCCAGGACTTGCAGACTCAACCCATGCGAATTTAGAAATCCTTCCGGTTCAGTCAGTTGTTACCAGATTCCAAATCACTCTCGAGGTTTCCGATGAGGCCGGAGTGCTGGCGTCGATAGCATCGGTGTTTGCCGAAAATGGAGTGAGCGTCGAGACTGTTCAGCAGAGTCCAGCGGATCAGGATGCGGCTGCGGTGCTAACCGTGATGACACACGTGGCTTTGGAATCCGACCTGGAAAAAGTAGCAGTTGCTCTTAGCAAAAATGCGGCGGTCGTAAACGTGAACTCGGTAATCCGGGTGGAAGGGCTCTGATGGCGCACCAATGGCGAGGAGTAATTCGCGAGTACATGGATCGGTTGCCATTTGAAACTGGGGATCCGATTGTGACCTTGGGCGAAGGCGGCACTCCTCTAATCGAGGCACCTGCTCTTGCAAAGTTGTTGGACGTGGGAAATGTTCACTTGAAATTTGAAGGAATGAACCCAACCGGATCGTTCAAGGACCGAGGAATGACTACCGCTGTCTCAAAGGCAAAAGCTCACGGCGCCAAAGCGGTGATAGCTGCCTCTACGGGGAACACTTCCGCAGCCGCAGCGGCCTACGCTGTTAAGGCCGGAATGCAGTCAGTTGTATTGGTGCCCGCCGGAAAAATTTCTTGGGGAAAGCTGTCTCAGGCCGTCGCACACAAGGCAAAGATTTTGCAGGTTCGTGGAAACTTCGATGACTGCCTTCGGCTTGCGCGTGAGTTAAGTGAAAACTATCCGGTGTTCTTGGTGAACTCCGTAAACCCTTACCGACTTCAAGGACAAAAGACAGCGGCTTTTGAAGTGGTCGATGTTCTTGGTGAGGCACCAGATCTCCACGCGATGCCGCTGGGCAATGCCGGCAACATCTCCGCCTACCACCTTGGTTACCGGGAAGAAGTTTCGGATGGGAGAATCAAGAAGCTTCCGAAGCTCTATGGCATTCAGGCTGAGGGATCTGCTCCATTCATCAAGGGATCACCGGTGGCAAAGCCGGAAACTATAGCCACTGCCATCAGGATCGGCAATCCGGCTTCTTGGGATTTAGCTCAAGAGGCGAAGCGGGACTCCGACGGCGGTTTTGATGCCGTTAGTGACAAGCAAATTTTATGGATGCATCGATTCTTGTCTCAGGAGTGCGGCGTTTTCGTTGAGCCTTCGAGTGCAACCGGTGCTGCAGGTCTTTATAAACTAGAGCAGCAGGGAAACCTCCCGGCCGTGAACACCGTGGTGGTTACAGTTACAGGCCACGGCCTGAAAGATCCCGACTGGGCTCTAAAAGACGAGCGTGGTCGCTCAATCAAGCCAAAAAAGGTTGGAGCAACCGCCGACGCGGTGGCTGGAATCCTGGGACTGGAGCGCGAAAAGTGAAAATAGTAACTGTTAAAATCCCAGCAACCACTGCCAACCTCGGCCCTGGCTTCGACACTCTAGGCATGGCACTTTCCTTTTACGACAGCTACGAAGCAGAAGTAGTGTCCTCGGGTCTAGGAATTTCAGTTTCGGGTGAGGGGGTCGGCGACATTCCTCTAGATGAATCAAATCTGATTTATAAGTCTTTGGCCCTAGTTTTCAACAAGCTCGGTAAAAAAGTCCCGGGTCTAAAAATTAGATGCGAAAACAACATTCCTCACGGCAGAGGAATGGGCTCTTCTGGAGCAGCGGTAGCCGGTGGCATCATGCTTGCAGCCGGTCTCTTGCAAGACGAGATTGAAATTAGTGAACAACAACTTTTGGCGTTTGCCACGGAACTAGAGGGTCACCCCGACAATGTTGCGCCGGCACTATTTGGCGGTTTGACCATTGCATGGGTGGAGGAGGACGGGGTTCCTCGACACAAGAAACTAACGGTTCATCGAGGAGTTTCTCCATTGGTCTTGGTTCCACCGCATCAGATGTCCACAAAGCTAGCCAGAAGCTTGCAGCCGGAATCTGTCCCACACACTGATGCCGTATTCAACGTTTCCAGGTCGGCACTGCTGGTTGCGGCGCTAACCCAGAGCCCAGAACTAATGTTGGCGGCAACCGAGGACCGGTTGCACCAGAGCTACCGATATAGCGCAATGCCGGAAACATCGGCTCTGATTGAAAAGTTGAGAGCCCAAGGCCATCCGGCAGTGGTGTCTGGGGCGGGTCCTTCGGTTTTGGTTTTGGAAGACGACCCGGCAAAACGAATGGCAGCCATATCTCTTGTCGAGAGCTCTTTCCCCGACTGGAGAGTTTTAGCCCTTGCGGTTGATGTCAAAGGTGCTAGTCTTTTAGTGCAGTCAGGATCAGGCACCTAAAAGCCCGCCACTGTATCTTTCTCAAGTTTCAACACAACGGCAGTTCGCCGCATAGAAATGAGTAATAACAAACATGGATGAAATCCAACAAGATAAGCCCGTTCGCCGTTCCAGGCGAGCGACCGGTTCTGATTCGTCAGAAACCAAGGTAGCCAGCGAGGCTCCAAAGCAAGCAAGTAAAACAGTCAAGGCTGACAAGCCTGAGGCCAATTCAGACGCCGAGCCAAAGAAGGCACCGGCCAGGCGCCGCAGCACTGCCTCTAAGTCAACTCCTGAATCTTCTGAAACTTCTGAGGCTTCTGCCAAGAAGTCCTCATCTGAATCTTCCAGCGACAAGACCGGCTCAAGCAAGCCGGCTTCCAACAACGATCGGTCAGAGAAAAAGACCGACTCTGCTAACGACGCTGAGCCAAAAACTGGTCAAAGGCCAGAACGTTCAAATAAAGAAGATAGCGAAACCCGAAGCGGTGACCGCGAAAACCAACGCGACAGGGATGACGAGCGTCGCGGTGGAAACCGTAACCGACGTGGACGTTACCGCGATCGTGACCGCGATCGTGGACGTGGACGTGGATCACAGGATGAAGCAGAGCCTGAAGTAAGTGAAGATGATGTCCTGATCCCAGTTGCTGGAATTTTGGACGTGCTCGACAACTACGCGTTCCTCCGAACCTCCGGTTACCTTCCCGGCGATAACGATGTTTACGTTTCCTTGGGGCAGGTAAAGAAATACGGCATGCGTAAGGGCGATGCGGTTGTCGGTTCGATTCGTCAACCACGTGATAACGAGAGCAATCAGCGTCAAAAATTCAATGCTTTAGTCAAGATTGAAAGCTTGAACGGGCAGACTCTTGAAGAGTCGGCTGAGAGGGTTGAGTTTGGTAAGTTGACTCCGCTTTACCCGGACACTCGATTGCGTCTAGAAACTGACAACAAACGCCTCTCGACGAGAATTATTGACCTAGTTGCTCCAATCGGCAAGGGGCAGCGTGGACTTATTGTTTCGCCGCCAAAGGCCGGTAAGACACTAGTTCTTCAGGCTATTGCCAACGCTATTTCAACCAACAACCCTGAGGTACACCTGATGGTTGTTTTGGTTGACGAGCGACCAGAAGAAGTTACGGACATGCAGCGCACCGTCAAGGGTGAGGTAATTGCATCCACATTTGATCGTCCTGCAGAGGATCACACAACGGTTGCCGAGCTCGCTATTGAGCGCGCAAAGCGCCTGGTGGAGATGGGTCATGATGTAGTTATTTTGCTTGACTCAATCACGAGATTGGGTCGTGCCTACAACCTGAGTGCACCGGCATCTGGACGAATTTTGTCCGGAGGAGTTGATTCTTCTGCTCTCTACCCACCGAAGCGTTTCTTTGGTGCCGCCAGAAACATTGAATTCGGTGGATCGCTGACCATTTTGGCGACTGCCCTTGTTGATACCGGATCCAAAATGGACGAGGTTATCTTCGAGGAGTTCAAGGGAACCGGAAACATGGAGCTCAGGCTCTCACGTCAGCTTGCTGACAAGCGAATCTTCCCTGCCGTTGACATCAATGCATCTGGCACCAGACGTGAAGAGCTTCTAATGAGCCCTCAGGAGACCAAGATTATTTGGAAGCTCCGCAGAGCACTTGCAGGTCTTGAGCAGCAGCAGGCCCTCGAGTTAGTTCTCAACCGCTTGAAGGAAACAGCGAGCAACGTTGAGTTCTTGCTGAAGCTGGAGAAGTCAATGCCAGTTCCTTCGGATTCCGACGGAGAATAACTTGGTTGATTCGCTTGCGGGCCTAAGGGCTGAGCACGCGAGTTTGCAGGAGCAACTCAGTGACTCGGCAATCCACACCAACCCTGGTTTGGCTAAGAAGATTAATAGACGCTATGCCGAGCTGAGCGCCATTATGGGCGCTGATGAGTTGGTGCGCGGTTTGGATGATGACTTGGCCGCAGCCAAGGAACTATCTAAAGAGGATGTCGCATTTGCTGAGGAACTTCCAATCTTGGAAAAGCAACTTGCCGAAGCCAGCGAAAAGCTCAGACGGCTACTTATCCCAAGAGACCCGGATGACGGCAGAGATGTAATTATCGAAGTCAAGGCCGGCGAAGGGGGGGCCGAGTCGGCTCTGTTCGCAGCCGATCTTTTGAGGATGTATTTGCACTACGCGACCTCTAAAGGTTGGAAAACCGAGGTTCTTAGCAAGACAGAGAGCGATTTGGGCGGAATCAAAGACGTTCAGGTTGCCATTAAGTCAAATGCAACGGATCCGGCCCAGGGTGTTTGGGCGCACATGAAATATGAGGGTGGAGTCCACAGGGTTCAGCGAGTTCCCGTGACTGAAACTCAGGGAAGAATTCACACCTCAGCGGTAGGTGTTTTAGCTTTCCCCGAGGTTGACGAGCCTGAAGAAGTAGAGATTTCTCAGAACGACATTCGAATTGACGTCTTTCGTTCTTCCGGACCTGGCGGCCAGTCAGTTAACACAACTGACTCCGCTGTTCGAATAACTCACTTGCCAACGGGCATCGTGGTTTCAATGCAGAACGAAAAGTCTCAGCTGCAGAACCGTGATGCGGCGATGCGAGTTCTGCGTGCGAGGATTTTGGCGGCTCAACAAGAAGAGCTAAACGCCGAGCTGTCTGCGGCTAGAAAGTCGCAAGTCAGAAGCGTCGACCGCTCCGAGCGCATCAGAACTTATAACTTTCCTGAGAACCGGATTGCTGATCATCGCACTGGTTATAAGTCATACAACTTGGATCAGGTGATGGACGGAGCTTTGGAGCCGGTGGTGCAGTCTTGCATCCAAACCGACGAAGAGGCCCAGCTGGCGGCATTCGGCGATAGCTAGTGCTCGCTTCCACTTCTTTGAAACAGGCCGAAGCTTCTCTTTCGGCCGCAGGGATAATTTCGGCGGCGGCAGAGGCAGAGCTGCTGATGTGCCATTGCCTGGAAATCTCAAGGGGTGAATTAGCTACTCAGCTAGTTCTTAATGCTGACCTCGAGGCACCAAGCGGATTTTTTGATCTAGTAGAGCTGCGCTGCAGCAGAGTTCCCCTCCAGCACATTACCGGCAAGGCGCCTTTTCGCTCAATAGAGCTCAGTGTTGGCGAGGGTGTTTTCATTCCACGCCCAGAGACCGAGCAGGTTGTTCAGGTCGCAATTGATTTCCTGGCTTTGTTGCCAGGAGAACCTAGGGCATTGGACATCGGAACCGGCTCAGGTGCAATCGCGATTTCGATTGCCAAGGAAACTAATGCAAAAGTAACCGCCATTGAATTATCAAGCGCTGCCGCAGAATTTGCGCGGGCAAACATCAGCGGACTCGGGGCAAATGTCGATTTGCTTGAGGGTGACTTTATGGAGCTAATTGGTAATTTGCCACAATTTGACTTGATTATTTCCAATCCCCCTTACATTCCCAACAGCATGGTTCCACTTGACCAAGAAGTCAGGGATTATGATCCAGCTCTTGCCTTGTACGGTGGCGAAGATGGACTAGATATCGTTCGAGATCTCGTTGCAACCACGAAGCTGATACTGAGAGAAGGTGGATTGCTTGTTTTGGAGCATGCCGATGGTCAGTCTGATTCGATCTGTGAATTACTATTAGAAAACAATTGGCGCAGGATTCAAGTCCATCCGGATTCAACCGGAAGACTTCGCGCCGTGAGTGCGACAGCTTAGCCGGAGGCAGATATGCAACGAGTATATGACTGTTCAGTCGACACTGACTTATTGACAGGTTTCAGGCAGGCAAAAGTGGCCTTGCAGCGCCACGAGGTGGTTGTAATCCCCACCGATACCGTTTATGGCATTGCGGTGGACGCTTTTAGCCCAAAGGCTGTCGAGCTCCTCCTGAAAACAAAGGGCAGAGAAAGAAGCGTTCCACCACCGGTGCTTATTCCAAAGGTTGAAACTCTTTCTGCGCTAGCCACTGACTTGCCTCTAGTTGCAAGCAAGTTGGCAGCAGCTTTTTGGCCCGGAGCCCTAACCATGGTTCTTCGAGCTCAGCCGTCCCTGGATTGGGATTTAGGGGAGACTCGGGGGACAGTCGCACTTCGAGTACCGGATCATAAAATTACCCTCGCACTGCTCGAGGATGTTGGGCCGCTGGCCGTATCAAGTGCCAATACAACCGGAAATGCGGCCGCTGTTACTGCGCAGCAAGCGTTTGATTATTTTGGCGACAAAGTGCCTGTCTATTTAGACGGCGGAGGTAGCCCAAAGGGTGAAGCGTCCACTATTTTGGATCTCACTCAAGTCAGAGATGGCGAAGCAATACGCGTTTTACGAAAGGGCGCATTGTCGCTCGAGCGAATCAGAAGCGTGATTGGCGATGTGGAGCTCGAGGTCGACTAGTGCGGGCATACTTGCTAGTCGCCATAATCACTGCGGTGGTTAGCTATTTGGCGACTTGGGGGGTTCGGTACTTAGCAAAGCGCTATGACATCACTCCTGCCATCAGAGCTCGCGATGTCCACAAGACTCCCACCCCAAGAATCGGTGGAGTGGCAATCTTTTTCGCAATCGTGGTCGGCATCATTGCTGCTGGATCGTTCGGTTGGTTCGAATCGGTATTCAGAGATCCAGGTCCGATTTGGGCAATAGTCGGAGCCGGTGGACTGATCGTCGTGGTGGGGCTACTGGATGACCTAATTGAACTTGACTGGACAGCTAAAATGGGCGGCCAAATAGCAGCAGCCTGGATCTTGGCTTCCAGCGGTGTGCAGATTGTCTCACTGCCGATTGGTGGTTTGACCGTGGGCAGTTTTGGGGTCTCTCTAGCAATAACAGTTTTCGTGGTGGTGCTTGTAATGAACGCGGTCAACTTCATAGACGGGCTTGATGGTCTTGCAGCTGGTGTAGTGGGCATCGGGACTCTGGCTTTCTTTGTCTATAGCTACGTTTTGGCTCAGCAGACATCTCCAACGGACTATTTTTCGATCGCCGGCATGCTTTCGGCGGTTGTATTAGGTGCCATCGCAGGCTTTCTCCCGCATAATTTCAGTCCCGCAAAAATATTCATGGGTGATTCGGGGGCGATGCTACTGGGCCTGATGATGGCCACCAGCGCTATCGCCGTCACCGGGTCAATTGATCCTGCTACCGTCACGAGAAACGACCTGCTGCCCGCCCTGATCCCATTGGTTCTGCCGGTTGTAATTCTGTTAGTGCCACTGTTGGATCTACTGCTAGCTGTAATTCGCAGGATGCGCAGGGGGCAATCTCCCTTTGCCGCGGACCGAGAGCACCTCCATCACCAATTGCAGGACCTGGGCCACTCGCATCGGGGAGCGGTGCTGGTCTTCTATCACTGGACCACGGTTGTGTCTCTATGTCTCCTGCTCTTTTTCTGGATCGATCCAGCTCCGGTTATCATCATCTTTGGGGCATGGATGATCATCGCTCTAATTCACACGTACTGGCCGGTTTTTCAAAGAGCAACTCGAGCAAGGAGCAGTCTTGGCAAATAGTTCAGACACCTTATTTTCCAAAGCACTAAGGCTCAGCACATTGTTGGCGGTTGCAATAGCGATTGTCGGCTCTCTGCTGGGTTATCTGTTTTATCAATTGCCAGGAGTTTTCGCGGCTCTGTTAGGCGCTGGAGTCTCCGCCCTGTTTGGCACGATGACGATTCTGAGCATCTGGTTCGGCGGCAAATTTTCACTGAACGGCTTCTACGCCACAGTGCTTGGCGGCTGGTTGTTCAAATTTTTGTTGTTCGCAGGGGTCTTGCTCGCCTTACAGAACGCAGAGGGCTTTGCTGGTCCGGTGTTTTTCTTCGCGGTCGTGGCAACCGTGCTTGGTGGCTTGGCCATAGATTCTTGGCTGGTTCTCAAGGGCAGGGTTCCAACTGTCGGGAATTAGTCACTTTTTTCCGATTTTGCTGCACGAGGCGCCTTGCTTCTTTTATACTAAGAACAAATCCATGATCATCTCGCGGACTGAAGTATGCCGCCCAGACCAGGAGAACAACGTTGTTAAGTGCGCTGAGCCTGTTTAGGGCCGAAGATGGGGAGTTCAGCCCCCCGAGCATTTTCGAGTTTTATCCCGAAATAGTCGCTTTCGCCGGCACTCCTTTTGCAATAAATCGAATCATGATGATTCGGTTGATTGTCATGGTCCTGTTGATTGTTATTTTCTGGCTGTGGACCGCAAAGTTTAATAAGGCGGTCAAGACCGGAAACGTAGTTCCTGGCCGTTTTCAATTGCTCGGTGAGCTAGCGCTGAATTTCGTTCGGAAGTCAATTGCCCACGATCAACTGGGTGAAAAAGATGGAGAACGCTTCCTTCCGCTACTGACCACAATCTTCTTCATGGTGTTTGGAATGAACATCACCGGCATT
This sequence comes from uncultured Aquiluna sp., assembly GCA_905182225.1. Taxonomy (GTDB): domain Bacteria; phylum Actinomycetota; class Actinomycetes; order Actinomycetales; family Microbacteriaceae; genus Aquiluna. The sequence goes on along the minus strand of CAJJAJ010000009.1, from coordinate 94,397 downwards.
ATTCCGTTTGCAAACATCGCGGGAACTTCTGTGATTGGTATCCCACTTGTCCTTGCCGGAGTTGCCTACGTGACCTTTATCTACGCTGGAACCAGGAAGCACGGTATCAAGTTCTTCAAGAACTCACTATTCCCTTCCGGAGTTCCAAAGCCTTTCTACATTTTGGTTACTCCGATTGAACTGTTGTCGACTTTTATCTTGCGTCCGGTCACCTTGGCGCTTCGATTGCTGATGAACATGATTGCCGGCCACTTGCTGCTGGTTCTTTGTTTCTCGGCAACGCAGTTCTTCTTTTTTCAGGCCGATGGGCTCATGAGCCTATTCGGGGTCGGAACTCTTCTATTTGGTTTTGCCTTTACTCTTTTTGAGATCTTGGTTTCGGTTTTGCAGGCTTACGTATTTACACTTCTGACTACTGTCTACATCCAGTTGGCATTAGCAGACGAACACTAAACCCCCACGGAAGGAAATAAAGTGGACGCAGTAAACATCGCCGAACTATCCGGCAACATAGCAGTCGTAGGCTACGGTCTGGCTGCAATTGGACCAGGAATTGGTGTAGGACTGGTGGTTTCAAAGACCATCGAATCCATTGCTCGCCAACCTGAGCTAGCAGGACGACTACAGGTCACAATGTGGCTAGGTATCGCCTTCACCGAGGCTCTTGCCCTGATTGGTCTTGCGACCCCATTCATCTTCGTCTAAGAAAGCGATAAAACGATGATTTCCAGAATTCTTGCAGCAGCCGCACCAGAGGGGGCCGAAACGCCTAACCCACTGTTGCCGGCTGACTATGACATTCTCTGGTCGTCAGTTGTCTTCGTAGTTCTTTTGGTGTTCTTCTGGTTCAAGGTTTTGCCTGGATTCAAAAGAATGCTCGACGAGAGGGCACAGGCAATCGAAGGCAGGCTTGCCGACGCCGAGGCTGCGCAGAAAGCAGCTGAGGCTCGCACTGCAGAGGTTGAGGCCGACAAGGCTCAACTTCGAGCCGAGTCGTCGTCGATTAGAGAAGATGCTCGAGCCGAAGGGGCCGCGATTCTTGCGGAACTGAAGCAGCAGGCGGCAAAAGATGCAGACCGACTCTCCGAAACAACAAAGGCGAGTTTGCTGGCTGAGCGAGACTCAGCAGCAAACGCACTTAGGGGAGAGATTGGCGCACTAGCAATCGAACTGGCTTCTCGCATAGTTGGCGAAAAGCTAGACGATGACAAGGTTGCCAATAGGGTCGTTGATGAGTTCATAGCTGAACTAGAAGGCAAGAAGGCGAAGTAAAAAGTGGCATCAAGCACGAGGCAATCAAGGCTATTAGCCGAGCAGGAACTTTCCAAGCTCGGCAAAGTTGGCCTGCTTATGACTAGCGAGCTTTTTGCTGCCACCAACGCTTTGCTTTCAAGCCCACAGCTTCGTTCGGCGCTCTCCGATCCTTCGGCCCAGGCCGCAGGCAAGTCCAAGCTAGTTGAGGCCGTATTTGGACCTAAGCTTTCGAAGGAAACCGTGGGACTGCTGGGCAAAATGGCTCAAATGCGATGGTCTGCGACTAGAGACTTGGCGCTAACCGCCGAAGCTTTGGGTGTTCGAGCTGCAGCAGCTGCGTCAAAAGACATCGATGCCGTCCAAGCGGAATTGTTTGCCGTCGGTCAGTTAGTTTCTTCCGATCCACAGCTAGAGCTAGCGCTGTCTTCGACCAGAGCATCGGTAGAGGCGAAAATGGTTCTAGTTGCAAAGCTTTTGAATAATAAAGCAACTGAAACCACGAGCATCTTGGCCGGTCAGGCTGTTCACTCGAGAACCTTTAAGCGATTTGCTGAAGTTCTTGAGCAGTATGGGATCTGGATTGCCGAGTTCGCTGGCGAATCGGTTGCAAATATTCGGGCCTCAAAAGAGCTGTCCGAAGATCAACTATCAAGATTGTCGTCAGCATTGACGAAAGTTTTTGGTAGAGAACTTCAACTTAATGTTGAGATAGAACAAGAAATAATCGGTGGATTGCACATCACCGTGAACGGTGAAGTCTTGGATGCCACCGTTCTCACAAAACTTCAAAACGCAAGATTGCAACTCGGTTGAGTTGAAACCAACAAGTAAGCAGAGGAACCAATGTCAGAGCTAAAGATCAACCCGAATGAAATTCGGGATGCCCTGAAGGACTTCGTGTCGTCCTACGAGTCAAAGGGGACCGACAAGCAAGAGGTTGGCTACGTCACGGACGCAGCCGACGGTATTGCGCACGTAGAGGGATTGCCGTCCGCGATGGCGAATGAGTTGCTCAAGTTTGCCGATGGCACTCTGGGTCTAGCTCTCAACCTAGACGAGCGTGAAATCGGTGTAGTTATCCTCGGCGAGTTCGGCGGTATCGAGCAGGGCATGGAGGTTCACCGGACCGGTGAGGTCTTGTCTGTTCCGGTTGGAGACGGCTTCATGGGTCGCGTTGTGGACCCGCTGGGCGTGCCAATTGACGGACTGGGTGAGATCAAGGCAGAGGGTCGCCGTGCGCTTGAACTGCAGGCTCCAGGCGTTATGGATCGCAAGTCAGTTCACGAGCCGCTGCAAACCGGTATAAAGGCCATTGACGCCATGATTCCAGTCGGACGTGGACAGCGACAGCTAATTATCGGTGACCGCCAGACAGGTAAGACCGCTATCGCGGTTGACGCGATTATCAACCAGGTTGACAACTGGAAGTCGAAAGATCCAAACAAGCAGGTTCGTTGTATCTACGTGGCAATTGGTCAAAAGGGTTCAACAATTGCCGGTGTGCGCGGGGCTTTGGAAGAAGCCGGTGCAATGGAGTACACGACAATCGTGGCTTCTCCAGCCTCTGATGCTGCTGGATTCAAGTATCTGGCTCCGTATACCGGTAGCGCCATTGGGCAGCACTGGATGTATGCGGGCAAGCACGTTCTGATCGTCTTTGATGACCTGAGCAAGCAGGCGGAGGCCTACCGTTCAGTATCGTTGCTACTTCGCAGGCCGCCGGGTCGCGAGGCTTACCCCGGCGACGTTTTCTATCTTCACTCCAGACTTCTTGAGCGTTGCGCAAAGCTTTCAGATGCAATGGGTGCCGGATCGATGACTGGTCTACCAATCGTGGAAACAAAGGCCAACGACGTATCCGCATTCATTCCGACCAACGTGATTTCCATCACCGATGGTCAGATTTTCCTGCAGTCGGACTTGTTCAACGCGAATCAGCGACCAGCTATTGATGTTGGTATCTCGGTTTCCCGTGTTGGTGGAGCTGCTCAGCAAAAGGGCATCAAGAAAGTTTCTGGAACCTTGAAGCTTGAACTGGCTCAGTACCGAGCCCTTGAAGCGTTTGCAATGTTCGCTTCTGACCTTGATGCTGCAAGCCGTAAACAGCTTGCTCGTGGAGCGAGGCTAACAGAGCTATTGAAGCAACCTCAGTATTCACCGTACCCAGTTGAAGACCAGACGGTTTCAATCTGGGCTGGAACTGCAGGCTTGCTTGATGAGTTGCCGGTAGAGGACATCCTGAGATTTGAGCAGGAGTTCTTGGATTACCTCAAGCGCAACTCGAAGGCCCTGACAACCATCCGCGAGACTGAGAAGCTAGAAGATGACACCATCAACGAGCTTCAGAAGGCGATGGATCAGTTCAAGAAGATGTTCCAGTTGCACACCGGAGAGCCACTAATCGGTTCGGGTAAGGACAACGTCGAGGCGCTAGCCGATGACGAAATCGACCAAGAGAAAATCGTTCGCCAAAAGCGATAGAGACAAGTAAGGGTTAGGTTATGGGATCGCAACTTCGGGTCTATAGGCAGAAAATTAGGTCTGCCAAGACGACCAAGAAGATCACCCGTGCAATGGAGTTAATCTCGGCATCGAGAATCCAAAAGGCACAGCAGCGTGTGAGCGCGTCAAATCCGTATACCCGGGCTGTTAACAAGGCTGTTTCCGCAGTAGCGACCTACTCCGATGTTGACCACCCACTTACTCGCAAAATTGAGTCGCCTACTCGTTCCGCGATTGTGGTATTTACGTCTGACCGAGGTCTTGCCGGAGCGTTTTCTTCATCTGTCCTCAAAGAAGTTGAGCAGCTGACAAAACTTCTAAAAGACCAGGGCCAAGAGGTTCTTTACTACCTAGTAGGGCGAAAGGCAGTCGCGAACTTCAAGTTCCGCCAGCGTGCAGCGCAAAAGGAGTGGACCGGCGGTACCGACGTCCCAACTTTAGAGACCGCTCGCGAGATTGCCGATGAAATAACAGATCTGTTCATCAAGCCGACTGAAGACGGTGGTGTTGACCAGATTTATCTTGTGGGGAACCAATTCGTTTCCATGATGGTCCAGGAGCCAAACACCACCAGGTTGTTGCCCCTAGAAATCGTTGAGCAGGAGGCCGAAGAGAGTGAAGTTCACCCACTTTACGAGTTCGAGCCTGAGGTAGAAAAGGTTCTTGACAGTTTGCTTCCGGTTTACATTGAAAACCGCGTTTACAACAAAATGCTCCAGTCCGCGGCTGCGGAGCATGCCGCAAGACAAAAAGCGATGAAGAGCGCAACAGACAACGCTGAAAAGTTAATCCTGAACTACACCAGACTCTCCAACCAGGCGCGTCAGGCAGAGATCACCCAGCAAATTTCGGAAATTGTTGGAGGCGCAGATGCGCTCTCAACGGTGTCCGAGGACTAAGAAAGAGAAAACATAATGGCCGAGAGCACAAAGACCGCAACGGGTCGTATCGCGCGAGTCAATGGACCGGTGGTAGACATCGAGTTTCCGCATGACTCCATCCCGGAAATCTACAACGCCCTGACCACAGAGGTTGCCTTCGGCGACCAGAAGAGCACCTTGACTCTCGAGGTTGCTCAGCACTTAGGAGATGACCTTGTTCGGGCCATTGCCATGCAACCGACGGATGGTTTAGTCCGCGGTGGAGTGGTGCACGACTCAGGTAGTCCAATCATGGTTCCGGTTGGTGACGTCACCAAGGGTAAGGTTTTCAACGTTCTAGGCGAGATCTTGAACGGTAAGCCTGGGGAAAAGTTTGATATCAAGGAGCGTTGGCCAATCCACCGCACGCCACCTGCTTTCGATCAGCTTGAGTCCAAAACTCAGATGTTCGAGACGGGCATCAAGGTCATTGACCTGCTAACCCCATATGTTCAGGGTGGAAAAATTGGTCTATTCGGCGGTGCCGGTGTAGGTAAGACCGTTTTGATCCAGGAAATGATTTATCGTGTTGCTGAGAACCACGACGGTGTATCGGTATTCGCCGGTGTTGGTGAGCGAACCCGTGAAGGTAATGACCTCATCGAAGAAATGGAAGAAGCCGGCGTTTTGGAGAAGACCGCACTGGTCTTTGGCCAGATGGATGAGCCACCTGGGACCCGCTTGCGTGTCGCGCTTTCAGCGTTGACCATGGCGGAGTACTTCCGTGACGTTCAAGGCCAGGACGTGTTGCTTTTCATTGACAATATCTTCCGATTCACTCAGGCCGGAGCCGAAGTGTCGACACTGCTTGGTCGTATGCCATCAGCTGTTGGATATCAGCCGAACCTGGCGGACGAGATGGGTCTATTGCAGGAGCGCATTACTTCGACCAAGGGTCACTCGATCACGTCACTTCAGGCCATTTATGTTCCTGCCGATGACTACACCGACCCGGCCCCAGCGACTACTTTTGCCCACTTGGACGCAACCACTGAGCTAAGCCGTGAGATCGCTTCACGTGGTCTTTACCCAGCTGTGGATCCACTGAGCTCAACTTCGCGTATTTTGAGCGCCGCCTACCTAGGCGACGACCACTACAACACTGCGATTCGAGTTAAGGCCATTCTTCAGAAGAACAAGGAGCTCCAAGAAATCATCGCCATTCTGGGTGTTGAGGAGCTTTCCGAGGAGGACAAAATCACTGTTTCAAGGGCGCGTCGCATGGAGCAGTTCTTGAGCCAGAACACCTTTATGGCAACCAAGTTCACCGGTGTCGCTGGATCGACCGTGCCACTAAAGGACACCATCGAGGGATTCACTATGATCGCCGATGGAGATCTTGATCACGTGCCAGAGCAGGCTTTCTACAACTGCGGTGGCATAGATGACGTGATGAAGGCCTATGAGCGCATCAAGAAAGACATCGGCTAGTGTCCAACCTTATTCAGGTGAACTTAGTTGCCGCGGACCGCGAAATTTGGTCCGGCGAGGCATCTATGGTCATTGCGAAAACTTCAGAGGGCGAGATTGGATTACTGGCTGGACATGAGCCCATGCTTGCAATCCTGATTCCGGGCTCAATCAGAGTCACTACAGCCGACGGCGGGAAAGTTGTTGCCGAGACTGAAGCGGGTGGCTTTTTGTCTATGGAGCATGACACTCTGACTCTTGTGGTCAGGGACGCTCACTTAGTTAGCTAAATGCTAGTTCTACTGCCGCCGTCGGAGACCAAGCGTCCCGGCGGCGTTGGTGTTTCCATAGATAAAGCCGCAATAATTTGGGCAGCTTTGGATCCCGCAAGAGATGTTGCGATAGATGCTTTAGTCCAGCTGTGCCAGGACGAAGAGGCGGCTGCAAAGTCCCTAAAGCTTGGCAAGACAAACAGAAGAGATATTCAGGCAAACCTAGAGATTATGACTTCCGGGACAATGCCTGCCCTGCAGCGCTACACGGGTGTGCTGTATGACGCACTTGGTTACGATGAGCTTTCCAAAGATGCACTTCTACGAGCACAACATCAGATGTTCATACAGTCTTCTTTGTTTGGGCTGGTTCCTGCTCTTGAGCGAATCCCTTACTATCGGCTTTCCGCGGGCTCTTTGCTTCCAGGTGTTTCTCTTTCCAAACTTTGGGCGGCTGCCCATACAGACGTCTGGCCTAGGCTCACGGGTGAAATTTTAGACATGAGATCAAAAGCATATGTTTCTTTGAATCCCATTCCTAAAGACAAAGGTTCTTTTTTCTTAGAGGTGTTAGACGCCAACAGTGGCAGAGCGCTGAATCACTTCAATAAAAAAGCAAAGGGCGCTTTTGCCAAAGCAATCCTTGAGACAGGGCTTGAATCCAGTTCGGAGATACCAAAAGTTGCAAAGCTTGCTGGCTTAGAAGCCAGAATTTCAGGTCGAATAGTAGAACTGTTCGTGCCAGAAGGCTTCTAGTCGATCATCTCCGAGACAGCAGGCCCCTTTTGATTCACATCCATTGGAAGCATGACCATTGGTTCGGGAAGTTCAAGAACTCCTTCTTCCAACGAAATGACCGAATCGAACCAACTCTGATCGTTGAACAGCAAATATCCCGGCACTAGCCAGTAGTTTCCCAAGGAGTCCCAAACTGACAGCATGGTCGCTTCGGCCCGTTCAACGGTTAGCTGGGTGATTTCTGGCTCATAGTTTTGAATCGGATCCTCTATGTAAGGCTCGTCGATTGAGACAGCTCCAGGTTCTGTGGCAGGCGCTGTTCCATTCTCCAAGTAGGGTTCGGACTGAATCTCGTCGCTAATTCCAGACTCTACTGGTTCGCTACTCGCCATCCTTGAATCGGCTACCATCTGGCCCTCAAGAGCCCGGTAGAAGCTCTCTGGAGGGCTTCCGTACCAGCGACCCTCCGAAATGCGACTGACCGCGTCGACGGCTGAAACAGTGTCAAATGAACCCCTGGCGACAAGCTCAATGCTGTGGCTAGAGAAGTAGGTCAGCTGGCCATCCATTCCCCAGTTCAAGTATGTTGCCAAGCCGCTGTCTATGCCCCCGGTCAGGTAGGGAAGATAAGCGTATGCTCCCCAATCGTCACGGTAAATGGTTATCGAATCCGCTTGAAAATCCAGACCGACTTGCTCGAGCAGCGAAACCGCTTCGCCTCTAAGTTCTGAGGCCGAGGGGATTAGTTCGGGGGTCGGTTGAGGCTCACAGGGTTGGCGTTTGTCATTTGAAGTTTCCGGTGCATCTTCCACGCAGTCGTATTGGTAATTGGTCCAATTTGAGAATGACCACGTACCGGTTCTGCTCCAATAGATACCGAGGTAGGCGTTTTCTTCAGTTATCGAATAGCTCGGGTAGCTGTCGTCTGACCACTCGTCACGAACTGGTTCGCCAGTAACTCCAAACAGAATGCTCATTCTTTTCAAGATCTCTAGGGGGTCACCGACAAGTTTTCCTTGAAAAACTTGACCGTTGCCAGTCGCATTGCTTACTGCTGAGCCTGCGTTGTATTCGTAGCTCATCCAGCCGGGCCAATAAACCGAGGACTCTGCCATGTCTGAGGTGCTCGCGGCATCTGAGCTCAGCTTCTGGCCACCACCCGATGAATCGGCGACGGTGAACAACGCAGGAGGCGTCATGACCGCAGGCAGGGTAACAGCAAGCGCTACCGCGGTAGCTGCAAGCGAGAAGCTGCCAACCCCGACCCCAAGCCTTAGTCCGCGAAAGCCGAACTGTCTGCGGGGTTTGCCGAGGGATGCCCCTGTGACAACGGTGTGGTCTAGTACGGGAGCATCTCTCCCAGGATCAGCTGAGGCGATTCTTTTCTGGAGTTCAAATTCTTCGTTCATGTCAGTTATGCGTAACCAGCTACCGAATATTTTCAAGATTTAGCAAACCTTTTAGTTTTTGCTTTGCCCGGGTTAGCCTTATCGCTGCCGCATTTTCGGACATCTCGAGGACTTTCGAAATTTCTGCGTTTGAAAGACCTTCCAGCGCCCAAAGCGAAATTATTTCTCGCTCCGCTGGAATCAGGCCGGCAAAAGCATCGCTCAGCTCTATATCTGCCAGGGCGATTGATTCGGCGGAGGGTGCTGCTACTGGTTCGGCGAGCCTGGCGAGGATGCCATTGCGCCCAGATTGCTTGCGGTGAAAGTTGGAGACCAGATACCGAGCTGTTTTGTAAAGCCACGGTAATTCGAAGCCCTCAGGAATTTGCTCTTTCTTGCTCCAGGCAATCTCAAAAAGGTCTGATGCTAGATCCTCGACGTCGCTGAACGGAACTCGCCTGGACAAATATGCGCTGATCATTGGCAACTGAGCGCGAAACACTCGGTTGAATTCCTCTGGCGACATATGGCTCCTCTAGCTACTAAATGTAGTCAGTGCACAAAAATTTTCAGCTAGATAAGAAGCAATTTACTGAGTGATCCTTCACCATTCCAGTTGATTGCATAAGGGCATACATGGTTGTGGAGCCCACGAATTTTATTCCGAGTCGCTTGAGCTCTTTGCTGAGAGCATCGGACTCTGGGGTCGTTGTGATCGATTCTTGAGATCTGCCGGATGACGATGGGCTTGGGGCGAAAGACCAAAGAATTTCGGTTAGGTCCAAAGACTGATCAAGGATTACCCGAGCATTATTTACGGCGGCGGATATTTTGGCTCTATTCCGGATTATGCCCGTATCGGACATTAGCTCTTCGATCTTCGATTCGTCAAAGGCTGCGACTTTTTCTAGTTCAAAGTTCTCAAAAGCTTCCCGAAAGCCTTCCCTTCGCTTCAGGATTGTTAGCCAGCTTAGGCCTGCCTGAAAACCTTCAAGTGTCATCTTTTCGAACAGGTTTCGCTGCCCCCTGAGTTCTTTGCCCCACTCATTGTCGTGGTAGTTGATGTATATGTCGTGCGCGCTTACCCAAGGGCACCTGACGAGATTTTGGGAGGCGTTGTTCACTCTTTGTACTCAATCTGCTCAAAGTCCAATAGCCAACGCTTGGTAACAAGACCCTCGCCACCGGAGTAACCAGTAATTCGTCTCTGTGCACCTAAAATCCTGTGACAACCGACCAGTAGTGGCACTGGGTTGGCGCCCACGGCACCACCGACTGCTCGGACGGCCTTTGGATTCCCGACTGCTAAGGCCAACTCCGCGTAGGTTTTTTGTTCACCGAAGTCGAGCTTGGCTATTTGCGTCCAGACTGCCAGCTGGAACGCAGTTCCAGCTATGTCCAAAGGAACTGAGAAGTCCTTTCTAGAGCCCTCGAAGAATTCGGAAAGCTGATCGGCCGCATCTAGAGCAAAACGGTGTGCTTTCGCCGAGTCTGAAAATTCAATTCGAACGGAACCGGGCGGCAAAATTTCTAGTCGAGCGACGCCAGCCTGGCTAGCCCCTATGGAAATTTGCCCTATGGGGGATTTGATGAGCTTGAGCGACGATAGTTCTGTCATGTCAAGAAGTATTGCAAAGTTTCCAGTAGACCCAGAATTTTGACTCTGGGACCTGTGCAAAAATCACAAAATTAGAGTCGCTTCCCGGCTTCTATTAGGACCGACCTCAGTATTTGCTCGATCTCTTCGAATTCCTTCGGACCGCAAGTAAGGGGAGGAGCAAGCTGAATTACTGGATCGCCACGATCGTCAGCTCGGCAGTAGAGCCCCTGTTCGTAGAGAGCGCTATTCAAGAAACCTCGAAGAATTTTCTCGGATTCCTCTCGGGTGAGAGACTCCTTAGTTTCCTGGTTCCGAACTAGCTCTATCGCGAAGAAGTAACCATCGCCTCTGACGTCTCCAACGATGGGCAGGTCCTTCAGCTTTTCAAGTGTTTTCCGGAAGATAGGAGAGTTGGTGCGGACGTTGTCGACCAGCCTTTCCTTGTCATAGATGTCCAAGTTTGCCAATGCAACTGCGCACGCGACCGGGTGGGCTGCAAACGTATAGCCATGGGCAAGAGTGACGGTCCCCTCGTTGAAGGGAGTGAAGTATTTTTCCTTGATGAATAGAGCGCCGAGCGGTGCGACACCAGAAGTGATCGCCTTGGCGGTGATCATCATGTCTGGGTTTATGTCGTACCGCTGCGATCCAAACATTTCGCCGGTTCGGCCAAAGCCGGTGATGGTTTCATCAGCGACCAGGATCACGTCGTACTTGTCGCAGATTTCGCGAATGCGCTTGAAGTAGCTTTTTGGTGCCGTGAAGCATCCACCAGCATTTTGAATTGGCTCAACAAAGAAAGCCGCAACTGTATCGGGCCCCTCAAACAAGATGACTTCTTCTAGGCGGTTGGCAGCCCAGAGCGCGAATTCATCCTCGGTTTTGAAGCGTGGGTCTGCTCGATACCAGTTAGTGTTCGGGATTCGGAATGTCGATGGCACAAGCGGCTCAAACATCTGCTTGAAGGCGGCAATTCCAGTTATTGACAGCGCGCCGTGGCTTGTGCCGTGATAGGCGGTCTGTCGGGAAATCACCTTGTGTTTCAGCGGTTTTCCCGTCATCTTGAAATACTGCTTGGCGATCTTCCAAGCTGATTCCACCGCTTCGCCTCCACCAGTGGTGAAAAAGATTCGGGTCATGTCCTTTGGTGCGTATGAAATCAATCTTTCGGCAAGCTCGACCGCTCTTGGATGGGCGTAGGACCAAAGCGGCATGAAGTCAAGCTCCATGGTTTGCTTGGCAGCAGCATCAGCCAGTTCTTGCCTTCCGTGACCAGCGTTGACCGTGAAGAGCCCGGATAATCCGTCGATGACCCTGCGGCCCTTTGAGTCAGTTAGGTAGTGACCATCGGCCTTCTGAATAATGGTCATGTCGATTTTGTTGTAGGGGCTGTGGCGAGTGAAGTGCATCCAAAGGTGCTTCTTCGCACTCTTTTGAAGTGCCTTGTCTCCGACTTCTTGACCAGCTGCCATAGCTTGGACTATCGGGAAATCGGACTTGGATGCAGTTGAAACGTGGCCTTTTTTCTTGGAACTGAACAGACCCCTTAGGGATTTAGCCTTGTTGTTCTCCTGGATTGCCATTTCATATCACTTCTTACCGTCTTTAGTTGGAGAGAAACTCGTCATCGAGTTCCCCAGTTGTAATGCTGCTTTTCTAGTTTCAGGTAGACAAAACTTTCCGCGGAAATAACTCCGGGCAATGCTCGTATTTGCTCATTGATAAGCGCTAGCAGGGCGTCGTCGTCCTCGCAGACAGCCTCCGCCATGATGTCAAAGCTTCCGGCAGTTAGGACCACGTAGTCAACGGAGGCTATCTCTGCCAGCGACTTAGCGACAATCAAAGCATCGCCGGAGCATTTGATCCCGATCATTGCTTGCCTGGAAAAACCCAAGACAAGGGGGTCGGTTACCGCGACGATCTGCATGACTTTGGCTTCGGTAAGCTTCTGGACTCGCTGCCTCACGGCCGCTTCAGATAGGCCGACAACCTTGCCAATTTCCGCGTAGGACTTCCTGCCATCATGCTGCAGCTCTTCAACGATCAGCTTAGAAGTCTCGTCAAGTTGCGACCGGCGGGTCCTCAAGGTTTTGGACATACCGTCAGTATCACACCTTTTCGCCCCCCAAATGGTCTTTTACGCCGAATTATTGTCAATTTGTTACGGAATCGGTCCTGTTTGAAAACTAGAGTGTCGAAATGCCTATTTGGGTTTAGAGTCTTAGTGGAATAACTCAAAGAGGAGTGATGAACAGTGGCGGTAAAAAAATTGCAGAACTTTATTGGTGGCAAATATCAGTCACCTCTATCCGACAGTGTCAGCGACGTTATTGACCCGTCGACTGAGCAGGTCTATGCGCATGCTCCAGTGTCTAGCGCGGCTGATGTTGACCACGCTTATAAAGTCGCCGCTAAAGCTTTCGAAACTTGGTCACAGACAACCCCCTCCGAACGCCAGCTTGCGTTATTTAGAATTGCGGACGCCCTTGAGACAAGGGCCGAAGAAGCAGCCGATATCGAGTCTGAAAATACCGGCAAGCCCCGAACCACATTGGTTGACTACGAAATCGGACCTTCGGTTGATCAGATTCGATTTTTTGCTGGAGCGGCCAGGAACCTAGAGGGCAGGGCAACTGCTGAATACCAGAAGGATCACACCTCTTCGATAAGAAGAGAGCCAATCGGCGTTATCGGACAGGTAACTCCTTGGAACTACCCACTAAACATGGCCGTCTGGAAGTTTGCCCCGGCCATTGCAGCCGGAAACACAATTGTGCTGAAGCCGTCGGACACGACTCCAGCTTCTACTTTGCTACTGGCCGAGATTGCGAGCGAGTTTTTACCTGAGGGGGTCTTCAACGTTGTTACTGGTGATCGAGACACCGGCAGGGCAATGATTGAGAACCACATACCTCAGATGGTGTCCATCACCGGTTCGGTGAGGGCAGGAATGGAGGTTGCAAAGAGCGCCTCCAGCGATCTAAAGCGCGTCCACCTTGAGCTGGGCGGTAAGGCTCCGGTGATAGTTTTTGCCGACGCCGACTTTCAGAAGGCGGCCGAGGGCATCGTCGCTGCGGGCTTCTTCAACGCGGGTCAGGATTGCACGGCAGCAACAAGATTGCTAGTTCAGGAATCCGGATATGACGATTTCATGGCAGCACTCATCGCCGAAGTAAAAAACAGTGCAAAGGTTGGCATGCCTAATGAGCCAGATATCTTGTTTGGTCCTGTTAACAACGCTAATCAGCTGGCTCGTGCTCAAGGCTTCATCGACAGGTTACCTGACCACGCAAAGATTGAAACCGGAGGATCACGAATCCCCGGTAGCGGCTACTTCTTTGAGCCGACCGTCCTGTCTGGCTTAAAGCAGACTGATGAGCACATTCAGGACGAAATCTTCGGGCCGGTCATGACCGTCCAGAAATTCAAGGATGATGCTCAAGCGTTGGAGTGGGCCAATGACATTAGGTATGGACTGGCATCCTCGGTTTGGACAACTAATCACACGAGAGCGATGCGTTTTGCTAAGTATCTAGATTTCGGAACCGTCTGGGTAAATACCCATATTCCGTTGGCTGCTGAAATGCCGCACGGCGGCTTCAAGCACTCTGGGTACGGTAAAGATTTATCTCACTACGGCTTCGAGGACTACACCAGAGTCAAACACGTGATGCACTACATAGGAGATTGAAAGTAAAGATTAGATTTCATTGCATCTTTTTTGGTGAAAATTGTGCAAAGCTTTCAATTGCCTTTGGACACTCAAGGAAATAGGACGTGAACAACCGATAATCGCAGGAAGCTGCGGACAATAGGAGAATGCTATGAAGCGAGGACTACCTCAAGACCCAATGCTGGCTCAGCTTGTTCAGATGGCTAGACAGCACCAAATCTCTCGAAGAACGGCTCTTGCCGGCGTCGGTGGAACCGCTGCTGCATTGTCACTCGCTTCGTGTGCCGCCGCCGAAGAGACGGTTGTTGCGGCCACCGACCTTTCCGACAGTGAGAAAGTACTTACCTGGCACAACTGGGCGGCTTACATGGACGAAGACGACGATGGTAACTATCCAACCTTGCTTCGCTTCCAAGAACAGAGTGGAATCACTGTCGATTACCGCATTGAGATTGATGACAACGACACTTGGTACGCCAAGGTCAAGGATCAGTTAGAACTCGGACAGGACATCGGTGCTGATGTTGCCTGTCCAACCACCTGGATGGCAGCGCGTCTTCGCGGCCTTGGATACCTTCAGGCGCTGGACAACGCAAATATGCCAAATAAAGTGGCAAACCTAGCCCCTGGATACCAGGGAAACCCGGATGACCCGGATCGCGTTTACTCAATCCCATGGCAAGGTGGATTTGCTGGTATTGGCTACAACAAGCAGGCCTACAAGGACGCAACCGGCAAGGATGAGCCAGCAACCATGTCTGACCTCTGGGCCGCAGAGCTAAAGGGCCGCGTCGGGTTGCTTTCCGAGATGCGCGACACTGTTGGGCTCGTTCTTTTGAGCCAAGGCATCGACATTACTTCTGCTGACAGCCTCAATGAGGATGCCTTCAACGCAGCCCTCGAAGAGATCAAGGCTCAGATTGACAGCGGGCAGATCTACAACGTCCGTGGAAATAGCTATCTTGACGACCTAACAACCGGAAACATCATCGCCGCAACTGCTTGGTCCGGTGACATCACTGTCATCAACTACGAAAGCGGCACCGATGAAGACCCAGAACCATTCGGCTTTGTTTTCCCGGAATCTGGTGCGACTCTCTGGGCTGACGAATTCGTGGTGCCAATAGGTGCAACTCACAAGCGCAATGTTGAAGCGCTAATCGAGTACTACTACGACCCAGTAAACGCAGCTGAGCTTGCTCTTTGGGTTAACTACATCACTCCAGTAGTTGGGGCCAAGGAAATTGCCGCTGCAGCGGATCCAGAATTGGCAGAGAACCAGCTGATTTTTCCAAATGCTGACACTCTGGCTAAGAGCCATTCGTTCCGGAGCTTGACTGGACCAGAGGAGCAACGTTTCTCAGCTGCGTGGCAAAACCTTCTTCTAGGTTCCTAGGTGGCCACTGAGTTCATAGCCAGAGGTCAAGACCTTGAGTTAAAGGGTATTCGCAAGGAGTTCCCCGGTTTTGTTGCTGTCGACAATCTCGACCTCAAGATTCCGGCCGGGGAGTTTTTTGCTCTTTTAGGACCATCGGGTTGCGGTAAGACAACGACTCTTCGCATGATCGCGGGTCTCGAGAGCCCATCCAAGGGCGAAATCTTGCTCGGTGGTAAAGATATTGCTGGCATGAAGCCCCATGAGCGGCCCGTAAACACAGTCTTCCAAAACTATGCGCTGTTTCCACACATGAATGTTTTGGAAAATGTGGCGTTTGGAATAAGGCAACGGAAGCTAACCGAACCACTTCCTAAGGCTGAAAAAGCTCTTGCAATGGTTGAGCTCGAACATCTTGCGCAACGTAGGCCACAGCAATTATCCGGTGGTCAACAGCAACGAGTCGCTCTTGCACGAGCCCTTGTCAACCGACCGTCCCTACTTCTACTAGACGAGCCACTGGGTGCATTAGACCTAAAGCTTCGTCGGCAGATGCAGATTGAGCTAAAGGCTATCCAAATGGAAGTCGGGCTTACTTTCCTGCACGTTACTCACGACCAGGAAGAAGCCATGGACATGGCCGATACCGTCGCGGTTATGAATCAGGGACACATCGAACAGCTTGGTGCGCCCGAGGTTCTTTATGACCGACCTAAGACTGCCTTCGTGGCCAAATTCCTCGGTCAGTCGAACATGTTTATTGGCAAGGTCACCGAGACCAACTCCGAAACCACAAGCATTGAATACAAGGGTAAGAAAATTACCGGCTTGACCAAGAGAAGTGAAAAAGTAACTGGGGTTATCGCAATCGGAGTAAGGCCCGAAAAAACTAACTTCCACGAGACTGAGCCAGTTTCTGATCCAGGCCTCAATATTTTGGGTCCGGGCGAGATAACCGACATTCGATTCACTGGAGTTTCCAATCAGTATCAGATTGACATTCCGGCCATTGGAGTAATGACTGTTTTTGCTCAGAACGTTGGCCGTTCTCCGGTCGTGGAGCTTGGTGCGCAAGTTTATGTCAGCTGGAAAATTGAGCACAGCTTTGGGCTGTCCGATCTTCCCTCCGGAGTAGAAGAAGACAAGTAATGGCTTTCGTGGCATTCGGGTCACAGGCTCCGGCTAAGGAGCAGGGGCCTTCAAAGACCGGTCGCGTGGCGCTGTTTTTATTGCTGCCGGGCTTGTTTTACCTGGCTCTATTTTTCATCACGCCCCTGGTGTCTCTGATCATCACCTCGCTGAAGGCCCCCAGTTCTACTGGGGCAATTGGAAGGTATGACCTAGGCCTGGAATTTGGTAACTATGTGTATGCGCTTACGCAGTACGCTCCCCAAATTTTTCGGTCTTTCAGCTTCGCAGTTCTTGCGACCGTGATTGCGTTGGCCATTAGCTACCCCATTGCATACTTCATCGCCGTCAAGTCCAGAAACAGGCCGCTTTTAAGAGGCATCCTGCTAACCCTGGTTGTGGCGCCTTTCTTTATTTCGTTTTTGCTTCGAACCTTTGCATGGAAGCAGATTTTCTCTAATGATTCACTGGTCGTGAACGTTCTCAAAGATATCGGTATTTTTGGAGCGGACAGCTACATAATCGGCACCAACTTTGCGGTGGTCTTTGGTTTGGTTTATAACTTCATCCCGTTTATGACACTGCCAATTTATGCCAACCTGGATCGACTTGACTTGAGCCTGGTTGAGGCCGGCTCTGACCTCTATGCGAGCCCATCAAAAACTTTCCGGAAAATAACCCTGCCGCTTTCACTTCCAGGAGTCATCTCCGGGACTCTTTTGACATTCATCCCGATTAGCGGGGATTATGTTGTTGCCAGCAGGGACTTCTTGGGAGGGCCAGATACTGCGATGATCGGAAACGTGGTTGAGGCCAACTTCCTTAGAATCCAGGACTACCCGACCGCGTCAGCAATCTCGGTGATGCTAATGGCGACGATCGTGGTTTTGGTGTCAGCGTATGTTCGACGCAGCGGAACGGACGACCTACTATGACGCGTTTCTCACTGGGCAAGTACCTGCTCCCAACCTATGTGTTCCTGACCTTCTTGTTTTTGATGGTCCCAATTGGATATACCTTCGTGTATTCCTTTAATGATTCGATTAAATCAAACATAATTTGGCGCGGCTTCACCCTTGATAACTGGCTAAACGTTTGCGATCAGGCGGATGTTTGTGGGGCTTTTGGTAACTCGCTGTTAGTTGCAGTGACTGCCACGACAGTATCCACAGTCCTCGGGACAATGATTGCAATTGCCCTGGTCAGATACCGTTTTAAATTCCGCAGTGCGACCAACTTGCTGCTGTTTTTGCCGCTGGCAACCCCCGAGGTCGTCATGGGCGCAGGCTTGGCAGCTCAGTTTCTGGACTTTGGTTGGACAAAGGGCCTAACCACAGTGATCATTGCTCACGTCATGTTCACCTTGAGCTTTGTGGTCGTCACCGTGAAGGCAAGGGTCGCAACTTTGGACCCGGCCCTAGAGGAGGCTGGCCGCGATCTTTACGCGTCCCCCATGCAGGTGTTTTGGAAGATTACGTTCCCGCTATTGCTTCCTGGAATTCTTTCGGCTGCAATGCTTGCCTTCGCTCTGAGTTTTGATGATTTCATCATCACTCAATTCAACTCAGGGTCGGTTGACACTTTCCCCAAGTTTGTCTACACGGCTGCAGCCAGAGGAATCCCACCGGAGGCAAACGTCGTTGGCTCATTCGTCTTCATTGTCGCGATCGCAATTGTGATTGCGGTTCAGGTCCGGTCGGCTATGAAGAAACGAAAACTACTTAGCAAATAGCAGGCTCACGGCATCGCGAAAATGGCGGTGATGTTTTTCAATGTCGGCGGCACTGGTGTCGGGTGAGACCAGGACCATATTGTGAAATGGCGTCATTAGAATCCCTTGGTTGATTGCGTGAAGTTGAAGGAACTGCCCCAATTCAAAGTCCTCTGCAGCCGCGGCCTCGGCTCCTGTTGAGGGTGCCGTTTCTCTAAAGCTGTATTCACCTCGGCAGCCAATTCGGGAAACTTGCCAGGGCAATGCATATTCGTCAATGGTGGCCTGAATGTTGGCCTGCCAGGTCACTGCTAACTGCTCCATGCGGGAGAAGTTCTCCGGGGTTAGCACTTCTTCGAGCGTGGCGCGAACTGCGGCCATCGACAGGGCGTTCCCGGCCAATGTGCCGCCCACGCCTCCAACGTCGATGCTTTCCAGTTCCAGGCTGTTTGCGATCTTCTCCGACAGTTCTTCCGAGAAGCCAAGTGCGCCAACCGGAACTCCTCCGCCTATGGTCTTGCCAAGGACAACTGCATCTGGCTTGAGATTATCTCGGGCTGTAATGCCGCCTGCACCGGCGGAAAGAGTGTGGGTTTCATCAAGCGCAAAAATCACATCGTATTTTAGGCAGAGCGCTTGGAGACCCTCTAGGTAACCAGCCTCCGGTAATACGATGCCAATGTTTGTTAGCCCTGGTTCAATCAATAAGAGGGCAACTTCGCCGGTCGCAAATGCCATTTCCGCAGCAACCAGGTCATTGAATGGCAGGGAGACGGTTGTGGTGTTTAGCTCCGATGGCTTGCCAATATTATTTGGCCTTGAAATTGTGTTGCCATGGTCATCAAGCACCGCAAAGGTCTCGTCAACGCTTCCGTGATAGCAGTAGTCATGAACTGCGATCTTTGCCCTGCCGGTTACTTGCCTGGCGAAGCGTATTAGGTGGCGATTGGCGTCTGTGGCGCTAAGAGTGAATTGCCATTTAGGAAGCCCGAACCTGGCTCCAAGCGTTTCGGCATTTCTTGCCGCGTCAAGGGTTGGAAGCATAAAGGTGGCACCATTAGCTATCTGGTCCTGCACCGCCTTGACAGTCGGCGCTGAGGCATGTCCAGACATCGCTCCAGTGTCACCGAGGCAAAAGTCAGTGAAGTCGTTGCCGTCCAGATCTGTGAAGTGCGCGCCTTTTCCGCTCTCTACGTAAATCGGAAATGGCCCGGGCCACTTTGCCATCCAGAGCATAGGAACGCCATTGACCAGCGAGGCTTGAGACTTTTGGTGAGCCTTTTGCGAATTCGGATGGGTCGAGACGTAGGTGCTCACTTCTTTGGCAAATAGATCTGCTAGACGCTCGCGATCTTCATATTGACCCATGTTGTTCCAGTCTTAGCTTTGGTTTAGCGGTTATTCGTAAAGTCTTTTTGGCCGGGAGCTGACCACGAAGCTAGAGGGTCGCGAGACCATCGGAAATGACATCCAATGCCTCGTGAAGCAGTTCGTCGGAGATGGAAAGCGGCGGAAGCAAGCGAACGACATTTGCATAGGTTCCGGCATTTAGAACTACGACGCCGTTTTGGTGGCAGTGCCTCAAGAGCGCGTCGGTGGCGGGTTGGTTGGGGTCAAGGGTACCTGGCATCACTAGTTCAAATGCCTGCATGGCACCCACCCCACGAATTTCACCAATCACCGGATACATCGCCATCATCTCAGTTAGGCGCTGCACGATTATGGCTCCGATCTCCCGGGCGCGACTCAGAAAGTCTCCTTGCTCAAACTGTTCCATGACCGCCACTGCGGCCGCCACGGCAGTTGGCGAACCACCGAAGGTGCCGCCCAAGCCGCCGGCGTGTGCCGAGTCCATAATTTCAGCCCGGCCTACAACGCCGGAGAGTGGCATGCCGCCGGCAATTCCCTTGGCAACAGTCACTAGGTCGGGATCGAACCCTTCTTCCCACTGGCTAGCAAACCATTTTCCGGTCCTGGCCATACCGCTTTGAACTTCGTCGGCAACCATGACAATTCCATTCGCCTTGCACCAGCTGTCGATTGTCTTTAGGAATCCTGGGGCCGGAACTATGAATCCAGCTTCTCCCTGAATGGGCTCGATGAAAACGGCGGCAAGCTGAGATGCACCAACTCTTTTTTCTAGGTATGTAATGGTCCTTGCCGCTGCCTGCTCGCCAGTCATTCCCTCAGGATCACGGAACGGGTAGCTCATTGGAGCATGGTGAATGCTTCCGGGAAGTGGACCGAAGCCAGTGGCATAGGGGTGCGCCTTGAAGTTCATCGCCATCGTAAGGCTGGTCCGACCATGGTAGGCGTGGTCGAAAACTGCGATCTCAGTCCTGCCGGTCGCACGCCTTGCAATCTTCACTGCATTTTCAACGGCTTCGGCACCTGAATTAAAAAAGGCGACTTTTTTTGGAAAAGAACCGGGGGAGTGAGCTGCCAGAAGCTCGGCTGCTCGAACATACTTTTCGTAGGGGGCAACGGTGAATAGGGTGTGAGTAAGTTTCGCAACCTGCTCCTGAACTGCGGCAACAACGCCGGGGTTTGTGTGACCGATTGTCACAACTCCAATGCCTGTGCCCATATCAATCAACTGGTTACCGTCAACATCCTCGAGGATCGCGCCGTGCGCTCGCTCAATGAACACCGGAAGCATTGTTCCGACACCCGCGGAAACAACCGCGGTTCGGCGCTTTTGAAGCTCTGCCGACTTAGGTCCCGGGATAGAGGTGTTCAAGATTCTTTTTTGTTCAAGGCTCATGACTTAATTCTAGATACTTATATGGATTTTTATCATTCCTGACTCGCAATGCGGATGGAGTTCTAAGCTTTGGTAGATGCGCACTGTTTTGGTCTTAGGCTCCACCGGTTCTGTCGGCACTCAAACGCTGGAGTTGCTGGCGGCAAACCCCGACAAGTTTCAGCTCGTAGGAATCTCTGGAAATTCGAATATCGAGCTACTCGAATCTCAGCGCGTCCAATTCGGCTTGTCCAAGGACAGAGCCGTTCTGGGTCCGGAGCTGGCCGCTGACTTAGCTGGTGAGCTGTCAGCGGATGTGGTTGTGAACGGAATAACCGGTTCTGCCGGATTGATGGCAACCCTCTCTGCACTTCGGGCAGGAAGCAAGCTAGCCCTTGCCAATAAAGAGTCTCTGATAGTCGGCGGATCGCTAGTAACTGAGCTTGCGGCGAAAGATCAAATCTTGCCCGTTGACTCCGAGCACTCAGCAATCGCTCAGTGTTTACTGGCAGGGCAAAAATCCGAGGTTTCAAGGCTTATATTGACCGCCTCCGGTGGTCCATTTAGAAACATGTCAAGGGCCGATCTCGAGAACGTGACTCCGAGTCAAGCTCTCAAGCACCCGACTTGGAGCATGGGCAAAGTCATAACCACTAATTCGGCGACAATGGTAAACAAAGGCCTCGAGGTAATTGAGGCTCATATTTTATTTGGCATCGGCTTTGAAAACATTGCCGTCACCGTTCATCCGCAGTCAATAGTTCACTCAATGGTCGAGTTTTATGACGGTTCGGTTATTGCACAGGCGTCAGTGCCGGATATGAAACTCGCGATTGGCTTTGCTATCGGTTGGCCAGATCGGCTTGCCGATTCCACAAAGCCGTTGGATTTCACCCAAAGCCATCGATGGGATTTTGAACCGCTTGATGAGGAGGTTTTCAAAGCCGTCAAGTTGGCACGGCAGGTTGGACAGGCAGGGCTCACTTTCCCAGCCGTCTATAACGCAGCAAATGAGCAGGCTGTTGAGGCTTTTCACCGAGGTGAAATATCTTTCCTTGGCATCACCGAAACGATTGATAAGGTGCTTCAGGTTCATACGCCGGGGCCATTAAGTCTCGAAAGTGTCTTGGCTTCCGAAAGCTGGGCCCGACGGACTGCCGATTCGCTGATAGCACAGAGCTAAATCCTCAAGTGTTCAGGTAGCCTTGAACCGTGATCGACATCCTCTTGTACGCGGCCGGAATTGCAATTGTCCTTATTGGAATTGCTCTGTCAATTGGCCTGCACGAAATCGGTCACTTGGTACCTGCGAAAATTTTTGGCATTCGAGTAAACCAATACATGATCGGCTTTGGCCCCACCGTGAAGTCCTGGACCAGGGGCGACACCGAGTATGGGATTAAGGCAATTCCGCTGGGTGGATATATCCTCATGACTGGCATGTATCCTCCCGAGTCCAAGCCATATCGTGGGCCATTCGCGAGTTGGATCAGGGATGCCAGGCAGCAGGTAAGAGAGGGCATCGAGCCCAGCGATGAAAATCGCCAGTTCTACAAACTGTCCTCCCCAAAGAAGCTAATTATCATGCTCGGTGGTCCGCTGATGAACCTTATTTTGGGGATGCTGCTCATTCTTCTGGCACTCAGTGGTGTCGGAACAATGCAATCCACGATGAGCGTCAGCAAGGTCTATGAATGTATTGAGGCTGATTCCGCGGGTAATTGCCCCAGCGGCGCTCCGGTTTCGCCCGCTATTGCCGCCGGGTTGTTACCTGGTGACACCGTCAATCAGGTCAACGGCAAACCGGTTCTGAACTGGAACGAAGTAATTGCTGGACTGAGCAAAAATCAGACTAGTCAGTCAATGCTGGGGGTTGTTCGCGACGGAGCAAATATCACCCTCGCAATTACCCCATCATTTATCGAGACCCAAGTCTTCCTAGAGTCGGGAGCGGCAGCTTTAGACCCGGCAGGAAATAAAGTCACCGAACTCAGACCCATTCTGGGCATTCAGTTGGGGTCTGAGATGACGCCACTTAGCATGGGAGAATCGGTCAATTTCTCACTCGCTGCAACCGGTGGAATGCTTGCCTTCGTGGCTGATTTGCCGCAACAGGTTTATAAGGTCGCGGCAAGTACCTTCGGGAGCACCGATCGAGATCCAAATGGTGCGGTCTCTATTTTGGGAGTTGGTCAGTTAGCGGGAGAGCTCACTGCAGCAGATATCGGCGTGGAGGCCAAGCTCGCCTCGTTGCTTTTGCTAATCGGATCTTTGAATCTTGCGCTATTCGTATTCAACTTGATTCCGCTGCTGCCGCTAGATGGTGGGCACGTTCTTGGGGCGCTTTACGAAAGTGCGAAGAGAAGATCTTGGGTTCTTGTTGGAAAGAAGGACCCGGGTCCAATCGATACCGCTAAGGCCTTACCTGTTGCATACGCGGTGTGGATGCTGCTGATTGCGACGGGCCTGATACTAATATTAGCTGACCTTGTAAACCCAATAACATTGGGCTAGGAAGTAACTTTCCTCCTTTGCTGTTGAAGCTTGGAGCAAACGAGAGGTAACAATTGCCAGCTGTAAATCTTGGTCTTCCAGTGGGACCGCCACCAACAATCGCGCCTAGGCGGAAAACTCGCCAAATAATGGTTGGGAAGGTTCCCGTAGGGTCGGATTCTCCAATTTCAGTTCAGTCGATGACAACCACTCAGACCACGGACATAAATGGAACCCTTCAGCAAATTGCTGAATTAACTGCAACGGGCTGTGACATTGTTCGAGTTGCTGTCCCAACTAGCGACGACGCAAAAGCTTTGAGTGTCATTGCCAAGCGCTCCCAGCTTCCGGTAATCGCTGACATCCACTTTCAACCCCGCTATGTCTTTCAAGCCATTGAGGCTGGCTGTGGAGCGGTGCGAGTGAACCCGGGAAACATTAGAAAATTTGATGACCAGGTCGGGGCAATCGCAAAAGCTGCCAAGGACGCTGGAATTTCAATCCGCATTGGCGTGAATGCGGGTTCCCTAGACCCAAGACTGTTGCAAAAGTATGGCAAGCCAACTGCTGAGGCCCTAGTGGAGTCCGCGGTTTGGGAAGCAAGTCTTTTCGAAGAGCATGACTTTCACGATTTCAAGATTTCTGTGAAGCACAATGACCCGGTTGTTATGGTCAAGGCCTATCAGCTGCTCGCCGAGCGGGGAGACTGGCCGTTTCACTTGGGCGTTACCGAGGCCGGACCGGCATTCCAAGGAACAATCAAGTCCTCAGTGGCATTCGGTGCCCTGTTGGCTCAAGGAATTGGCGACACGATTCGAGTCTCGCTTTCAGCTCCGCCGGTTGAGGAGATCAAAGTGGGCTCGCAGATCTTGGAGAGCCTGAACCTTCGTCCCAGAAAGCTCGAGATTGTCTCTTGCCCAAGCTGTGGGCGAGCGCAAGTAGATGTTTATACGCTCGCGAACGACGTTACCGAGGGGCTTTCACACCTGACTGTTCCAATTCGAGTTGCCGTTATGGGTTGCGTTGTAAACGGACCGGGTGAAGCAAGGGAAGCAGATTTGGGAGTTGCCTCAGGAAACGGCAAAGGTCAAATTTTCGTCAAGGGCGAGATCATCAAAACTGTTCCGGAAAATGAAATTGTTGCCACTTTGATTGAAGAGGCGAACCGAATTGCAGCCGAAATGGACAGCGCACTTATCGGAACCGCCCAGGTTAGCGTCGGGGAGTAGCTAACATTGTGCTCATGCCATATCGCCTGAGCTCATTATTCCTAAGAACCCTTCGAGAAGACCCAGCCGACGCTGAGGTTGAAAGCCATAGGTTGCTTGTTCGCGCGGGTTACATAAGGCGTGCGGCACCGGGTATTTTCAGCTGGCTCCCTCTTGGTCTGATGGTCAAAACCAAGATCGAGCAAATCGTTCGCGAAGAAATGGCTGCCGCTGGTGCCCAAGAGGTCTTCTTCCCAGCCCTGCTTCCAAAGGAGCCCTATGAGGTGACCGGTCGGTGGAATGACTACGGAGATAACATTTTCCGCTTGAAAGACAGAAAAGACGCGGAGTACTTGCTGGCGCCAACTCACGAAGAGGTTTTTACTCTTTTGGTGAAGGATCTTTATAACTCCTATAAAGACCTCCCATTGAGCATCTACCAAATCCAAAATAAATACCGCGATGAAGCTAGGCCAAGAGCCGGTCTTCTGCGTGGTCGCGAATTCGTAATGAAAGATGCGTATAGCTTTGATGTGACTGACGAGGGCCTCGAGATTTCTTATCAGGCCCAGCGCGCAGCCTACGAGCGCATTTTCACGCGCCTAGGGCTGGAGTATGTAATCGTGAGCGCGGATGCTGGAGCGATGGGTGGCTCGAAATCGGAGGAGTTCCTGAGTCCTTGCGAAATCGGCGAGGACTCCTTTGTCAGATCTGCATCCGGCTTTGCTGCCAATGTAGAGGCGGTTAGATTCAAGCAGTCTCCAGCCATCACGCCGAATAATCACGAGGCTGAGGATCACGCGTCACCAAACACTCCAACAATTGCCACCTTGGTTAGCTTCTCGAATGAGAATCACCCCAAGCCAGATGGCACTTGGGAGGCCTCTGACACCCTGAAAAATGTGGTGCTTGCGCGAATAGCTGGAGATGGCAAGCGAACACTGGTGACGGTTGGAATTCCGGGCGACCGAGAAGTTGATCAAAAGCGCGCCGAAGCTTGGTTTGGCTGCGATGTTGAGCAGGCCAACGAGGCCGATTTCAAAAGCCACCCCGAACTTGTCAAGGGTTACATCGGACCCCGTAAAGATTCCAAACAATTTTTGGGCCTAGAAACCGATTCGAAGATCGAGTACCTGCTGGACCCCAGGATTGCTGAGGGAAGTTCGTGGATTACCGGTGCCAATAAAGATCAGATGCACACTTGGTACCTGACTTTTGGTCGAGACTTTTCGTCGGATGGAATTGCCGACATCGCAGAGATTCGCGCCGGAGATCCGGCCCCAGACGGTTCAGGACCCTTGGAAATGGCTCGCGGCATCGAAATCGGTCACATTTTTCAGCTGGGTCGTAAATACGCCGAGGCGCTGGGCCTGAAGGTGCTTGATTCAAACGGAAAGCTTGTGACAGTAACCATGGGCTCCTATGGAATTGGTGTGACCAGGTTGGTGGCAGTAATTGCTGAGGCGTTCCATGACGAAAAGGGCTTGATGTGGCCAGATTCAGTGGCTCCAGCGAACCTTCACGTGATTGCGGCTGGTAAAGATGAGGCCGCCTTTGAGGTAGCTGAGTCCTTGACCGTAGCCGCTGAGGCTCTTGGGCTCAGGATCATGCTTGATGACCGACCAAAGGTCAGTCCGGGAGTGAAATTTGCCGACGCGGAGCTGATTGGAAACCCCTGGATAATCATCTGTGGCCGAGGCGTAGCAGAGGGTGAAGTTGAGCTTTGGAACAGAGTGACAGGCGAACGCTCTCAAGTAAAGATAGACTCAGTTCTCGCTGAGCTAATGGCTAAGCGCTAGAAACTAAAAAGAGGCGAGTCATGGATATTGATTTACAAGTTCTTCGTCTGCTAGAGCGCGAGCGGGAAATCCCATTTGACGAGCTAGTCGTGATAATCGAGGCCGCCATTCTGGCCGCTTTCGCCAAGGGCTTTCCAGAACCCGTAAAGGGAGCGCGAGCGGAGCTTGATCGCAAAACTGGTCACGTTCGAATCTTCCAATCCACTCTCGATGAGGACCTAGAGCCCGTTGGTGAAGAGGAAGTGACCCCCGAAGGTTTTGGTCGAGTCGCCGCTTACGCCGCTAAGCAGGTTATTGCGCAACGGATGCGGGACATCTCAGACGAAGGCTTGTTAGGCGAGTTCAAGGGCAAAGAGGGCGACATAGTCTCTGGCCAGATTCAACAGGGCTCCAGATCACACATGGTCTACGTGAATTTAGGCTCAATCGAGGCTCTTATGCCTCCCGAAGAGCAGGTTCCAACCGAAGAGTATCTGCACGGAAGTCGCATCAGAGTGTATGTAACCAGCGTTCAAATGGGAACCAGGGGACCTCAGATCACGGTTTCTAGGACCCACCCGGGCTTGGTTAGAAAACTTTTCGCAATGGAGGTCCCAGAGGTCGCTTCCGGCCAAGTGGAAATTGCTTCCGTCGCTCGCGAGGCGGGCCATAGAACCAAGATTGCTGTTTTTGCAAAAGAACCTGGTATCAACGCCAAGGGAGCTTGCATTGGCGAACTTGGCCAACGAGTCCGAGCAGTTAGCGCGGAATTGAATGAGGAAAAAATCGACGTTGTTGATTTCTCGGAGGACTTAGCGACCTTCGTAGCTCACGCCCTATCGCCAGCCAGGGTCTCGGACAGCTTTGTTTTAGACGCTGCAACCAAGGCAGTTAGAGTGTTAGTTCCTGATTTTCAGCTCTCGCTGGCAATCGGCAAAGAGGGCCAGAACGCCCGCCTGGCAGCGAAATTGACCGGTGCCAAAATCGACATTCAGCCAGATAGCATCCTTGAGGGATAGCGTCATTGGGTAAGGGGCCCTAGAATGGAGCCTATTCGGACCTGTGTTGGCTGCCGCCAGCGAGATTCGATGAAGCACCTGCTAAAAATTGTTTCAGTGGATCAAAGTTTTGTTCTTGACCAGCATCGAAAGTTAGCTGGAAGAGGGGCTTGGGTTCACGAAAAATGTTTGCGGTTGGCGCTTGATCGAAAAGGTCTAGTTCGCGCCTTGGGTGACTCTAATTCAGAGTCTCTCGAGACATGGCTTAGAAATCAGGCACAAAACATGGCTGACACACAATGAGTTCCTCGAAATGAGACCCCCTCAGAACTAAGGCCTTCCCTGTTTGGGGTCGGCCCCGAACAGGAGAAAAAAAGTGGCGCTTCCACGCGTATACGACATTGCTAAAGAACTTGGGATTGACACCAAGACAGCTTTGGCCAAATTAGAAGAGCTTGGCGAATACGTCAAAGGTGGCTCGTCAACAATCACACCGCCGGTAGCTGCAAGGCTAAAGGGTGCCTTCCCAAAGAAGGAAGTTCCAGCCAAGAAGGAGCCAGCGAAGCCAAAGGCTAAACCTGCTCCAGAGGCCCCGGCTGTTGCCGAAAGTCCAAAGCCCTCAGAAATCGCTGAGCCGGCCGCTCCCGCGGCAGTTGAGCCAGCGCCGGTTGCTGCGCCTGGAGCTGGAGAGCCAGTCGTGGAGGAGAAGTCCGCCGCTGCAACAATGCTTGGCACACCTCGCCCAGGCAACAATCCATTTTCTTCGAACCAGGGCATGGGAATACCTCGCCCGATGGTTCGTCCAGGCAACAACCCATTTGCTGCAAACCAGGGCATGGGGCGACCAAGACCAGGAGCGCCAAGACCTGCCGGGTCAGCACCAAGACCAGGAGCGCCAAGACCTGCCGGCGGAGCACCTCGCCCAGGCGGCGGAGCACCTCGCCCAGGCGGCGGAGCACCGCGTCCAGGTGGAGCCCCAGCATTCGGAGCACCGGGACAGAAGCCGGGGTTTGGACCTCCAGCCGGAAGACCAGGCCCAGCCGGCCGTGGTGGCCGCGGAGCGGGCACTGCAGGAGCATTTGGTAGGGGCGGTTCCCGAGGAAAATCTCGTAAGTCAAAAAGAACAAAGCGCGAAGAATTTGAACAAAGAGATGTTCCCAGCCTGGGCGGCACAATGGTGCCTCGCGGCGATGGAACAACTGTGCTGCGAGTTCGTCGTGGATCCTCGATTCAGGACTTCGCAGACAAGATTGGCACTAACTCCGCTCAGTTGATCACCATCCTGTTCCACTTGGGACAGATGGCGACTGCGACAGCGTCTCTAGACGAAGAAACTTTCCAGATTCTTGGTGAAGAGCTTGGCTACAAGGTCGAGGTTGTCTCGCCTGAAGATGAAGAGCGAGAGCTGTTCGAGGGCTTCGGACTGGATATTTCGACTGGCATCGAGGAGGAAGACGACGAATCGCTTTCCCCAAGACCTCCGGTTGTGACCGTAATGGGACACGTTGATCACGGAAAGACTAGGTTGCTTGACTCGATTCGTAATGCGAATGTTGTCGACGGTGAGGCGGGTGGAATTACCCAGCACATCGGTGCCTACCAGGTTCACACGACTCACGAGGCTAAAGATCGCGCGATCACATTTATTGATACGCCAGGTCACGAGGCTTTCACTGCCATGCGAGTCAGAGGTACTGAAGTCACAGACATTGCCATCTTGGTTGTGGCTGCGGACGACGGTGTAATGCCTCAGACCATTGAGGCTTTGAACCATGCCCAAGCCGCAAGAGTTCCAATTGTGGTTGCCGTCAACAAGGTTGATAAAGAGGGAGCAAACCCTGCGAAGATTCGCCAGCAGCTAACCGAGTTTGGCTTGGTTGCGGAGGAATTCGGTGGAGACGTGATGTTCGTAGACGTATCTGCGCTGAAGGGTGACGGCATCGACAAGCTTCTTGACGCAGTGCTTTTGACTGCCGATGCAGCTCTAGATCTTCGAGCCAACCCTGACAAGGCAGCCCGTGGAGTTGCCATTGAAGCAAACCTAGACAAGGGACGCGGTTCCGTTGCGACGGTTCTGATTCAGTCAGGAACCTTAGAGGTTGGTAACGCAATTGTTGCCGGTGCTGCTTACGGCCGAGTCCGTGCGATGTTTGATGAAAACGGAGATCCGGTTAAATTTGCGACTCCATCAAGGCCGGTTCAGGTTCTCGGTCTGCAGTCAGTTCCGCGCGCCGGAGATACCTTCGTGGTTGCCGAGGACGAGCGTCAGGCCAGGCAGATCGCAGAAAAGCGTGAAGCTGCCGACCGAAACGCCCTGCTGGCGAGGACCAGAAAGAAGCTTTCACTCGAGGACTTCACTCAGGCCCTAGAAGATGGCAAGGTCGAATCACTGAACTTGATCATCAAGGGTGACGTGTCGGGTGCTGTTGAGGCCCTGGAGGACAGCTTGCTCAAGATTGACGTTGGCGACTCAGTGCAGCTGCGAATCATCCACCGTGGTGTTGGAGCAATCACTGAATCTGACGTAAACCTAGCCACTGTCGACTCGGCGGTAATCATCGGATTCAACGTTCGTCCAGACAACAAGGCGAAGGAACGAGCGGACCGTGAGGGTGTCGACATCCGTCACTACACCGTCATCTACAACGTCCTTGAAGACATTGAAAGCTCACTCAAGGGAATGCTCAAGCCGGAATACGAAGAAGCTCAGTTGGGAACAGCCGAAGTTCGAGAAGTATTCAAGTCCTCCAAGTTCGGTCTCATCGCTGGTTCATATGTTCGAAGCGGCCTAATGCGTCGAAACGCTATGGCAAGAGTCTTGAGAAACGGCGAAGTAATCGGAGAGAACCTCAAGGTCGAGTCACTGAAACGATTCAAGGACGATGCCACTGAGGTAAAGGCTGATTTCGAGTGTGGAATCGGACTCGGTAGCTTCAACGATGTGAAGATCGATGACGTCATCGAGACTTACGAGATGGTTGAGAAGCCGAGGGGCTAATGGCAGATCACGCTAGAGCACTACGTCTTGCAGAGCGTATTAAAGTTTTGGCGGCCTCCGCGCTAGCAAAGGTTGTCAAGGACCCTGATTTGGGTTTCGTTACTTTTACTGACGCTCGAGTTACCCCCGATCTAATGCAGGCCCGACTTTTCTACACTGTTTTTGGTTCCGATGCCGACAAGGCTTCCACGGTAGCTATTCTGCAGAAAAACACCGGTCGGCTCAGGGGAGAGATCGGAAAACAGCTGGGAATCAGAATGACCCCAACCCTGGAACTTGTTCTCGACGATGTCCCAGAAAATGCTGGCGACTTGAACGAGCTTTTGGCCGAGGCTAAAAGACGCGATGGCGAATTAGAGAAACTTGCCAAGGGTGCCAAGCACGCGGGCGATGCCGACCCATATATTCAAAAGCCGCAGGAAGACTAATGCAGCATGGCCTAGTTCTGATTGACAAACCCCAGGACTGGACTTCTTTTGATGTTGTCGCAAAAATGCGAGGCGTTCTCGGCACAAAAAAAGTCGGGCATGGCGGAACCTTGGATCCTTTGGCTACCGGTCTGTTGGTGCTCGGAGCAAACCAGGGCACAAAATTACTCCAGTTCTTGCTCGGTCAAGACAAGGCGTACACCGCTACCGTGCGGCTGGGGCAATCAACCCTCAGCGATGATTCTCAGTCGGACGTCCTTGAGGCCAAGGATGCTTCAGGCATCATTGCCGACCAAATCGACAAGGTCATTGCGTCTTTGACCGGACCGCTTGATCAAATACCTTCGAGTGTGAGCGCAAAAAAGATTGATGGCGTCAGGGCTTACGACTTGGTGCGACAGGGTAAAGAGGTTGACCTAAAGCCCAAGTCAATAGTGATTCGTGACTTTGCTCGCACCAGCGAACTAAGAGGCCATGAGGGTTTGGTTGATTTCGACATCAGCGTTAGTTGCAGTTCCGGGACCTACATCCGTGCCCTAGCAAGGGACATGGGTCATGCTCTCGAAGTGGGCGGACACTTGATTGAGCTTCGTCGAACCGCAGTTGCTTCTTTTTTGATTGGTGATGCGACGGCAATCACCGAAGAGCCTCGTTGGATCAGCTTGGCTGATGCTGCATCCAAGTTGTTCCCAAGCTTCGAGATTTCTGGCGACCAGGAACGCGACCTTAGACACGGCAAGAAAATCCAATTGGAATCAGACGAGCCTGAAATCGCACTTATTCGCGAGCAGCAACTGATTGCTCTTGCCACAAAGACCGGGTCCCAATACAAATCGATTGCGGTATTTCAGGGGGAGCATTGATAGACGCTTTTTTCTTGATTTTGGCCTGGTATGCAGTCGCGGCAGGGTTGATTCTGATTTTTTTGGGGCTAATCGGCAAATCACCGAGTGGATTTTCCCTTGGGCTAGCAATCGGAGTTGAGGCGGGCCTACTAGTCCAGTTGATTCTCTCGATTGTTTTGGTTTCTCTTGGTCAGTACGCGGTAATCGACACCTGGGAGTTCTTTGGTTACCTAATAGTCGCCCTTATGGTCCCGATTGTCGGAGCGGTTTGGGCGTTGGTTGAACGAAATCGTTGGTCAACTGTGGTTTTGGGGGCAGCAGTTCTTACGATCGCCGTGATGTTGGTCAGAATGCAGCAAATCTGGACCGGTGTCAACCCTTTCGCAATCTAAGATTGGTCTTGGAGAATTCATGAAAAAATCAATGGGCGTTGGCAGGGTTTTGGTCGCTGTCTATGGCGTCTTTGCACTTTCTGCATCGGCTAGAGCCGGTTATCAGCTAATTCGAGAATTTGATCAGGCTCCCGTTGCTTATTTATTATCGGCGGTTGCCGCGGTGGTTTACCTAGTCGCTACTTTTTCACTTGCTCAGCCGGCAAAGCATCACGCGTTGGCCCTGTTGGCGGTCCGCTTTGAACTGGCAGGAGTAATCATCGTTGGCTTGCTCTCGATCTTGATGCCTGAGCTATTTGGTCATCCATCGGTTTGGTCGGGCTTCGGTGTTGGTTATGGTTTTATCCCGCTTGTGTTGCCGGTGTTGGGTCTGATTTGGCTGAGGGGGCAGAGTGCTGGAACTAAGTAATTCCGTTTTGCCGGATGGGTACACCGATACGGCCGTTGCCATAGGCAAATTCGACGGTATTCATTTGGGGCATCAGCAGTTGTTCCGTGAACTCGTGCATTTTTCTGAGGGGGCGGGTCTTGCAGCAGCGGTCCTAACTTTTGATCGCCACCCCGATGCGTTTTTGAAGCCCGGAACCGAGCCGTCTTCAATTATTGGGCCCATCCAAAAATCCCGAATTGTAGAGTCGCTTGGGGCTGATGCTCTAATAACTCTGCGCTTTGATCAGCAGCTCGCGAACCTTTCTCCAGAGGAGTTTGTCGTAGATCACCTGATGTCCCTCAGAGCTAAATTGGTACTCGTTGGGCAAGGGTTTCGTTTTGGACACAAGGGATCCGGAAGCATTATTGAGCTTAGGCAGCTTGGCGAACGTTTTGGCTTCGAGGCCAAAGAGGTTCCCACGGTTGTCTTTGGCGACCTTCCGGTTTCTAGCACCGAGATAAGAAAAGCGATTGCTGCTGGAAACATCAAGGCTGCAAACGCCATGCTTGGACGAAATCATCAAACCGAGGGCATGGTTGAACATGGCCGCAAGATCGGCCGGAAAATCGGTTTTCCAACTGCAAACCTTGCTCGAAACAGCGAGGGGTTGTTGCCGGTTGACGGTGTTTACGCCGGCTGGCTGCATTCGGACGGTGTTCGCTATCCAGCGGCGCATTCGGTGGGGACTAACGACTCCATAGAGGCTGTTCCACGCCTTCTGGAATCCCACGTTATCGGCCGGGATGATCTTGACCTCTATGACAAAATCGTGACTTGTGAGTATGTCGAGCAAGTCAGACCTTGGGCCAAATACGAGTCCATGGAAAAGCTCATCGAGCAGATCGGCTCCGATGTTGAAGCCTGCAGGCGAGTGCTAGGGGAGTAGGGTCTAACTATGAGTTTTGTAGGAGCAATTTCAAGCGGTTTCAAGAATTACGTGAACTTCAAGGGCAAGGCCAGCCGAGCTCAGTACTGGTATTGGGTGCTGTTCACGCTGCTGCTAGCGCTAGTCCTTGGGACAATTGAAGGCGTAATTTGGCCAACCGCTGCGACCACAGGGGATCCAGTGACCGATATTCAGTCGCTGAGCACTGACTTCACTCCACTCACGACTATTTCTTCGCTAGTTCTTTTTTTGCCGAACCTCTCGATTCTGGCTAGACGTCTCCATGATGCCGGCTTCAGCGCAAAGTGGTTGTTTCTGATCATTGTTCCTGCGGGTTACTCTGTTTTTGCGACTGTCGGTGCGATCGCTTTGATAAATGATTACCCCTCTGGCCAGGAGTTCTCTCCAGAACTTTTGATGTCTTTGGTGTTCCTGATTGTCCCGATTCTCGCGTTGGCTGCCATCGTCTTCATTATTTTCTTGGTTTTGGTTCTAAAAACCTCAAAGAGTTTTTATGACGGGAACAAATATGTTGAGCCAGAGCCGCTTGATTCGCTTGATGAGGGCACTACCGCCTAGCCAAAAACAGTTTTTATGTCTAGACTTCTGAGGTTGCCGTGTAACGGCCGCGGATTAAGAGAGCGACAGACAACCTGTTTGACGCGCCGCGCAGCGGATCGGAAGGATCAGCAATGGCTCTAGACCCACAGGTAAAGACTCAAATCATCGAAGAGTATGCAACGAAGCCAGGAGACACCGGTTCGCCTGAGGTTCAGGTTGCAGTTATGACCCGACGAATCATTGACCTTACCGAGCACCTAAAAGACCACAAGCACGACCACCACTCACGTCGTGGATTGCTGCTAATCGTGGGACAGCGCCGCCGTCTTCTTGGTTACTTGCAACGCGTTGACATTAACCGTTACCGCAAGCTAATCGAGAGACTAGGACTTCGTCGCTAGATCCCTGAAATTTCAGTTTTGACTAACCCCGGCCGAAATGCCGGGGTTTTTCATTACTAGGCTTTTTACTCTTTGGTTGTTAGGCTTGTAACAACGAGGATTAGAAGGCGGGTCTTCGGTGGAAGTTTCTGGGTCCAGACCCAGAGTTTTTTACTGACGATCAGCACTTCATCGGGCAAGGTCCGACCTCTAGCGCGCACGAAACTTCACTGAAAGTGAAGCGGGCTTTGCGCTGCGCAGATACATAAGGAGGGGCCATGGAAGGCCCAGAGATTAAATTCGCAGAAGCCGTTATTGACAACGGAAAGTACGGAAAGCGCGTTGTGCGTTTTGAAACCGGACGACTAGCCCAGCAAGCAGCTGGTGCAGCGGTTGTCTACATTGATGACGAGACCATGTTGTTCTCGGCCACCACAGCCTCAAAGGCACCGAAGGATCACTTCGATTTCTTCCCACTCACAATTGATGTTGAAGAGCGCATGTATGCCGCGGGTAAAATTCCGGGCTCATTCTTCCGTCGTGAGGGTCGCCCATCCACCGCCGCAATCTTGGCATGTCGCTTGATCGACAGGCCGCTTAGGCCTTCATTTGTTGACGGCTTGCGCAACGAAATTCAGGTTGTCGTAACAGTTATGTCGATCGAGCCGGATGAGCTTTACGACGTAGTTGCTATCAACGCAGCCTCAATGTCCACTCAGCTAGCTGGATTGCCATTCTCTGGCCCAGTAGCCGGTGTTCGCGTGGCACTAATTGATGGCCAGTGGGTTGCTTTCCCTAAGCACTCACAGCTTGCAAACGCTGTGTTCAACATGGTTGTTGCCGGTCGAGTTATTGACGGCGACGATGTTGCGATCATGATGGTTGAAGCAGAAGCGACTGAAAACAGCTGGGATCTAATTGCCGGTGGCGCTGTTGCGCCGAGCGAAGAAATCGTGTCTCAGGGACTTGAAGCTGCAAAGCCATTTATCAAGGAACTAGTTAGAGCACAGAACGATGTCGCCAAGCAGGCTGCAAAGCCAACCGCTGACTACCCAGTGTTCTTGCCATACACCGACGAGGTGCTAGCAGCTGTTGAAAAAGCTGCCGGAGCCGAGGTCGCGAAGGTTTACCAGATTGCCGACAAGCAAGAGCGTCAGGATGCTGACGATGCACTGAAGGCCAGCGTCAAGGAAGCACTAGCTGCAAAGCTAAGTGAAGAAGACATGGCTCAGTTCTCAGCCGCATACAAGTCAGTGGCCAAGAAGGCAATGCGCACCAGGGTTCTAAAAGAGGGAATCCGAATCGACGGTCGTGGACTAAGCGACATCCGTCTAATCGACTCCGAAGTTGGAGTAATACCTAGGACCCATGGCTCAGCAATTTTCCAGCGAGGCGAGACCCAAATCTTGGGTGTCACGACGCTGAACATGCTGAAGATGGAGCAGCAGCTTGATGCTCTAACTCCAGAGAAGTCGAAGCGCTACATGCACCACTACAACTTCCCACCATATTCAACCGGTGAGACTGGTCGTGTTGGCACGCCTAAGCGTCGCGAAATTGGTCACGGTGCCTTGGCAGAGCGGGCTCTAATGCCAGTCCTACCAGCACGTGATGAGTTCCCGTATGCAATTCGTCAGGTTTCAGAGGCTCTTAGCTCGAATGGATCAACCTCAATGGGTTCTGTTTGTGCATCGACTCTCGCACTTCTAAACGCCGGTGTGCCATTGCGCGCTCCAGTTGCTGGAATCGCGATGGGCTTGATTACGGACACCGTTGATGGCAAGACTCAGTACGCGGCACTAACTGACATCCTCGGCGCTGAAGACGCACTGGGCGACATGGACTTCAAGGTCGCCGGTACTCGCAACTTCATCACCGCGATTCAGTTGGACACAAAGCTGGATGGAATCCCATCCGCAGAGCTAGCTAAGGCGCTTACGCAGGCCAAGGAAGCTCGCTTGTTCATCTTGGACGTCATGGCGGAAGCTATCGACGAGCCAGATGAGCTGTCTAAGTACTCACCTCGCGTTATCGCAGTCAAGATTCCAATCGACAAGATCGGTGAAGTTATCGGGCCAAAGGGCAAGATGATTAACCAGATTCAGGAAGACACTGGCGCTGACATCTCCATCGAGGACGACGGAACCGTCTACATCGGTGCAGTTGACGGACCAAGCGCTGATGCAGCCAAGGCTGCCATCAACGCGATTGCTAACCCACACGTGCCAGAAATTGGTGAGCGTTTCCTAGGAACCGTCGTGAAGCTAGCAACATTCGGTGCATTTGTATCGCTAATGCCAGGCAGGGACGGACTGTTGCACGTCTCCGAGCTCAAGAAGCTTTCGGCTGGCAAGCGCGTTGAAAATGTCGAGGATGTCCTGACCGTCGGTCAAAAAGTCTTGGTTGAAATCACCAAGGTTGATGACCGAGGCAAGTTGTCACTCGCACCTGTTGTTGAGGATGACGCAGCGGGCGAAGAGTAATAGTTGAAGCTAGGTCTTTTAGACTCAAGCGATTTCACCGCTGAGGCATCACGGATTTGCAGGACCGTGCTGCCTAGCGGTGTTCGCATTTTAAGCGAGGAAATCCCCGGAGCACCGTCTGTCGCAATAGCGGCTTCGGTAGCGGTCGGCTCCAGAGATGAGCTACCCGGAACATTTGGCTCCACGCATTTTCTTGAGCACTTGTTGTTCAAGGGAACTTCCCGAAGAAATGCCAAAGACATTTCCGTGGCATTCGATTCGGTTGGCGGATCTTCGAACGCCGCAACTGCCAAGGAATACACCAGCTACTACGCGCGGGTGATGAATTCAGCGTTGCCACTGGCGCTAGATGTAATCCTTGACATGTTCACTTCGGCAAAAATTGGGCAGCACGACTTTGATGTTGAGCGGACTGTAATCCTCGAGGAGCTCGCCATGGGTGAGGATGATCCCGAGGACTTGGCTCATGAGGCATTGGCAAGTGCCCTGTTGCCCGATCATGAACTTGGTAGACCAATTGGTGGCACTAAGGAAACAATCCTTGCTGTGACACGTGAGCAGGTTATCGAGCATTACCGCCAGCACTATATTCCGCAGAACCTTGTGGTAACAGCTGCCGGGGGAGTCTCACACGAAGCTCTAGTCGAGCTGGTTCAGCAAGAGCTTGAAAAGGTCGGCTGGTCAGATGCCGAGGCAAATCCAAATGAGCGACGTTCTCAAATGGCTTTTGAGATGCCTAAAACTATTCCATTCACCAACTTGGATCATGATTTTTCGCAGGCGAATCTCCTGCTTGGATACCAGAGCATCAAGGGCATGGACAAGGACAGGTATGCGCTTGGTTTGATGAGCAGCATCCTGGGCGGAGGAATGTCCTCAAGGCTTTATCAAGAAATCAGAGAAGAACGCGGATTGGCATATTCGACCTACTCGTATCAGCAAGGGTATGCCGATGCCGGTTACTTTGGGCTCTATGCAGGAACCAGTCCTGAAAACGCTACTTTAGTGACCCAGCTAATGAAATCCGGGCTCGATTCGATTGCCGAGCACGGAGTTACCCGCGAAGAGTTTGATTTGGCTCTTGGTTCACTTACCGGAGGGTTAGCGCTTCGCTACGAAAGCTCGCTGGCAAGAATGAACCGGCTATTGTCTGCCGAAATCGGCAGCGGAGAGTTTTTGTCTACCGAACAAATACTGCAGCGCTTCCAGCAGGTTGACATCTCGGAGATACAAACCGTCGCTGCTCGAATCGCTGCAAATAGTTCCGCTCTAGTTGCGGTTGGGCCTAACTTAGAAGCACTCAAACAATTAGCTGGATAGGTTTTCTAACATGATTCATGTTTCAATACTCGGAGCCACCGGTCGAATGGGAGCTCTTGCCAAGCAAGTAATCGATGCAGACAGCAATCTAAAGCTGCATTCCGCTCTGGACTCCTCGTCACCCATGGAGCAGATGCTGGGCGCCGACGTTGTGCTTGATTTTACTAACCCGGCCGTTTCTGAATCACTGGTTCTGTTCGCAATTGAGAGTGGTCTAAGAACCGTGGTTGGAACATCTGGCTGGAGCCAGCAGAAGCTAGCGGTTTTAGAAAAGGCCCTGAAAGCAAACCCCAAGTCGGCCGTTATAGTGGTGCCCAACTTTTCGGTTGGTTCGATGCTTGCTCAGCGCTTCGCTGCGATGTCGGCCAAGTACTTTGACTCGATAGAGATCCTCGAAGCTCACCACGAGCAAAAAGTTGATTCACCTTCCGGCACTGCAATCCGAACTGCTGAGTTGATTGCCGAGGCTAGAAAAGACTTGCCACAGCATCTAATTCCCGGGTTTGGACAACCTGGAAGAGGAGAAGTTCACGCGGGAGTAGTTATTCACTCCCTGCGTCAGAAGGGCATTTCTGCCAAGCAGGACACAATTTTTGGTGCCGAGGGCGAGCAGCTTGTTATTTCACACGATGTGTCTTCTCCGCGGGCCTACTCTCTTGGGATCCTTCGATCAATTGAGTTCGCGCAAACCGCAACCGGCTTGACTGTTGGCCTGGAAAACGTTCTCGGCAAATGATTACCAAAATATGGGTCGGCTTAATGCTGGCCCTGACAATTTTCTATGTTTTGACCTTGCTCGGCAGGGGCATCATCTTGCTTCAGGAGCCAAGCCTCATTGCTATTGCCATGGGTTTGGCGATTCTTGTGCTGCCGCTGGTAGCGCTCTGGGCGCTATTCGCTGAGCTGCAATTTGGCCTGAAGGCCCAGCGGCTCTCAAGGCGGTTAATTGCGCTAGATATCCCGGGGTTAGATCTTGAACTTCGGGCGAGCGGGAGAGCCACCAAGGAGTCCGCCAGTAAAGAGCTGGAGCGAATTCAAGATGCAGTTACTAAGGACCCGGAAAACTGGAGCCTTTGGTTTCAGCTGGGAGAAGCTCATGACGCTGCCGGAGAGCGTAAGAATGCCCGAGCGGCGATCAGAAAAGCGATCCTGTTAGCGAATAATCCCGACTCTGCGGATCAGTAGATAGAGCTGGCAACCGAGGCACAGTCCAAAAAAGGCATTCAGAAAAGCCGCAATAAAAATAAATGCTGCTGAAACGGTTATTAGCGGCGCGCTAAAGATGCCACCAATAACTCCAAGAAGTGCAAACGCCAGTCCGACTTGCTGAGCAAATTTCAGTGGCCTCGGGTCCTCTAGTTCTTTGGGGGCAGCCAAGTTAGGCCGAATAAATTTGGCGAATGACCAACCATATGGGTGTGTACTTGGGGAAACTAGCGACCAGGTGAAAAGCACTCCCAGCGCTACAACTATTGCGTAGGCAAGCGATTGGTTGGAAAGACTTAGGTAAAAAGCTATTAGGGATAACACCGAGGTGATAGCGGCGCCAAATCTTGGTCCTCGTGGGTCTACGTGATTGTCGGTGGTCATTTCACTCCTAGTTTCTTTAATTCAGTTTCGATGGTTGTCGGTTTTGGTGTCCCACCAATCCGGAAGCGAATCTCGCCGGCCGGATTTAGGATAAACACTGTTGGCGTCTGGCTTATGTTGAATTGTGCAGCCAGGTTTATCCTGTGGGTGATGTCGACTTCAATAAATAAAAGCCCACCCTTTCGGTGCTCGAGTTTTGCAAGTGAACTTCTAACCGCTGGGCATTGGCCACAGTATTCAGTGGAAAACAAAACCACCGTGGCTTCTTTACCGAACTTGGTTATTTCTTCGCCGTCCTTGAGGATCTTGAGTTTTTCAAGCTTGATGCATTGAGCTCCTGAGACGCTATGTCCACGACCTCGGAAAAAGCGGTAGACGAGTCCAGCCAGCGTTGCCACAACGATTAGGGCGATTGAAAGGGCGATTGTCGAGTCCACTTAGGAAAGCGTAGGTGACTCAAAGGCAAAAATGCGGAGTGTTGCGCTTTTTTACTTTTGGACGGGCTTAGGGTTATCAGATGACCGAAATTCAATTCCGCAGCGATGTGACCGTTGAGCTTGTGAGATCAAGTGCTCAAGATGCCGACGTGCTGTTTGCTGCCAGGGTTTCAACTCAAGGAGAGCAGACTCTTGAGAGCGCTATGCAATCTGGCGCCGAGGTTGAAAAGCGCGATAAGGGCTTGATTAACTACCTCATGCGAGATAGACACGGCTCTCCTTTTGAGCACAACTCAATGACTTTTTACGTTCAGGCTCCTATTTTTGTTTTCCGCGAGTTCATGAGGCACCGAATCGCCAGCTATAACGAGGAATCTGGTCGCTACCGCGAACTGCAGCCGGTTTTCTATGTCCCAGGCCCCGAGCGCAAACTGGTTCAGGTTGGAAAGCCCGGTGCCTATGATTTTGAGGATGGAACCGTTGAGCAGACTGCTCTGGTGGTCCAGGAGACACAGGCAATCACACGTGCCGCCTACGAGTCATATCAGCGCATGCTGGAGGCCGGAGTCGCCCGCGAGGTTGCCAGAATTGTTTTGCCGGTAAATATCTACTCCAGCATGTATGTGACCATGAATTCTCGAGCTCTAATGAATTTCCTGTCGCTTCGCACCAAACGCGAAGGCACGCACTTCCCATCGTTTCCGCAGCGGGAAATAGAGATGTGCGCGGAGAAGATGGAAGATGCTTGGGCCAAGTTGATGCCACTGAGCTATGAGTCGTTCAATGAGAACGGTCGAGTCGCTCCGTAGGCTCCCTGTTCCTCGAACGATAGGCTATCGGGATGGTTATAAAGGAACGCGACGTTTTTGGGCAAGTGCTGGTGGCACTTGTCACGCCAATGACTCACGATGGTGAGGTCGATTGGGACGCAACCGAAAAACACATGGACTACGTCATTTCAAACGGAGCCGACGGCATTGTCATCACCGGTACCACCGGTGAGACATCGACTCTCACTGATGTGGAGAAGCTTCAGCTTGTGAAAGTTGGCAAGTCTGTGGCGGCGGGCCGAGCCAAGATCATCACTGGCGGAGGATCCAACGAGACCGCCCATGCGATCCAGCTTTATAAGGCCAGTGAAAAAGCCGGAGCTGATGGAGTGATGATAGTCACGCCTTATTACAACAAGCCGACTCAGGCTGGAATTCTCACCCACTTTCGAATGATCGCCGATGCAACCGATCTTCCGGTGATTCTCTATGACATTCCTGGTCGCACTGGGGTCGCAATTGGATATGACACTTTTCATAGAGCAGCCAAGCACCCAAATATTGTTGCGGTCAAGGATGCCAAGGGCGACCTCGCACAGGTCTCAAGGCTGATGCTGGAAACAGGTTTGATGTATTTCTCAGGAGATGACTCCTACGCGTTACCGCATCTTTCAGTAGGTGCTACCGGCCTCATTGGAGTAACTGCGAACATTGCCCCGCATGCTTACCGGGAAATGATCGATGCCACCAATGCAAATGATTTTCACGCCGCCCTCAAGGTGCATAACGCCCTTGAGCCGTTGCAGCGAGCAGTGATGAACCATGTTCCGGGCACAGTGGCCGCGAAGTATGTGCTGCACGGCTTAGGGCTTATTGGTTCACCAAGAGTCCGGTTGCCACTCGTGGGTCCAGAGGACAGTGAGGCTGCTGCAATTGAATCCGGTATTGACCAGGTTGAAAGCGTACCTGGCTTGAGTTTTGATAACTTCCGTCCCGATAGAAATGCCGCTGCTGGCGGTGCGCTGCCCAAGGTAGCTGGGACCACCAGATAGTGGAGCTGCATGCTCCACCGGCACTCAAGCCGGGTACTCTGAGAATCATTCCACTTGGTGGTTTAGGAGAGATCGGTCGAAACATGACCGTTTTCGAGCTCGATAAGCAAATCATGATCGTCGATTGCGGTGTGTTGTTTCCTGAGGAGACTCAGCCCGGAGTAGATGTAATTCTTCCTGACTTTAGTTACCTGGAAGACAAACTGGATCGCATCGTAGGGATGGTTCTCACGCACGGGCACGAAGACCACATTGGGGGAGTGCCGTATCTTCTCCGTCATAAAAAAGACATACCGATCTTGGGTTCCACTTTGACCCTCGCATTCCTTGAGGCGAAACTAAAAGAGCACCGTATTGCACCGTTGACTCATACTGTCGCCGCCGGGCAAATAGAGCGAATGGGGCCTTTCGAGCTTGAGTTTGTTGCAGTAAACCATTCAATCCCAGACTCCTTGGCCGTGATAATCCGGAGTGTCGCTGGCACAGTTCTTGCGACCGGAGATTTCAAGATGGATCAGCTACCACTGGATGGCAGGCTCACCGATCTTCGGGCGTTCGCGAAGATTGGCGAAGAAGGGCTCGATCTATTTATGGTCGACAGTACCAACGCCGATGTCCCGGGCTTCACACCGCTTGAGCGCGACATTGGGCCAGTTATTGAGAACGTTATTGCTAAGACCCCTGGAAGAGTCGTAGTTGCATCGTTTAGCTCACACGTCCACAGAGTTCAACAGGTTATCGATGCGGCGCTCGCGAATAATCGCAAGGTTGTTTTCGTAGGCCGCAGTATGGTGCGAAACATGACCATCGCCGCTGACCTTGGGTTTTTGAAGGTTCCAGATGGGCAGATAGTAGATATTCGAAAAGCTGGAAACTATCCGGATAACAAGTTGGTCTTCATGTCCACCGGTAGCCAGGGAGAACCGATGGCTGTGCTTTCAAGAATGGCTAGACAGGATCACCAAATTCAAATCGGACCTGGCGATACAGTCTTGCTCGCAAGCTCACTGATTCCAGGCAACGAGAACGCCGTCTACCGCGTCATCGACGGGCTCACCAAGATTGGCGCCAACGTTGTCCACAAGGGCAACGCCAAAGTTCATGTTTCTGGTCACGCGGCAGCCGGAGAACTTCTTTATTGCTACAACATCTTGAAGCCGAAAAACGTACTGCCGATTCACGGCGAGTTCCGTCATCTGCAAGCAAACGCTGACCTCGCCATTAAGACCGGAGTTCCCGTGGAGCGAACGTTATTGGCTGAAGACGGCGCCGTAATCGACATGGCCGACGGGATCTGCGAAATAGTTGGTCGAGTGGCCTGTGACATGCTCTACGTTGACGGCAAGACCGTTGGCAAGATTACCGAAGATGACCTCAAGGACCGCAGGATATTGGCTGAAGAGGGCTTCATTTCCATCTTTGTCGTTGTTGACAAGGCAAGCGGACAAATTGTTGAAGGCCCAGAGATCAAGGCTCGAGCCTATGCCGAAGAGGATGACGTGTTTGACGACATTCTCCCGGAGGTTCGTACTGCACTGATGCGTGCCGCGGCCGACGGCGTCAGAGACACCTATGGCTTTCAGCAGGTAATTCGTAAAACAGTTGGTTCCTGGGTTGCCAGAGCACACCGTCGCAAGCCAATGATTATCCCAATCGTTGTTTATTCTTCGCGCCCCGCCTAAGCCCAAATCACCAAATAGATTGCTAGTTTTTCCTCATGGCAGCAAAGACTCCACCACCCCGCAGACCGACTAGTAGCCGGTCTGCCAAAAAGCCTGCGACCTCAAGGTCGAGGGCGGCTGCCCGCAAACCTTCGAACGCTTCGAATCAACGTTCAAATCTTGGCGCCACACTAAGCGCCGGTTATCTTGGTGTCGCTCATTTTTTCGGTGGCATAATTCGGGCCTTCAGTACCGAAAAACTCTCGAAGGAAGACCGTAGAGACGGCGCTCCATTTTTTCTGCTGCTGCTGAGCATCTCTGGTGCCGCGAACGCCTGGTTCCTAATCGGAGAACCTTGGGCACTAGCACTGCACAATTTCACTTTCGGAATGCTCTTCGGGTTAGTTGCTTACGCCCTGCCAGTCGTGTTTTTTGGTTACGCGCTTTATTTATTTAGGCACCCTGCTTCGGTCAAGGACAGCTCTAGATTCGCGCTGGGCTTCTGGTTGCTTCTATCTGTCATCTCTGGTTTTTTCCATGTCTTTTCCAATATGCCGTCTCCGCGGGATGGCGTCGATGCATTAGCTGAGGCAGGAGGCCTCTTTGGTTGGTTAGTTGGAGGCCCGCTTGCTGAGATTTTGAGCATTTACGTGGCCGTGCCCGCTTTAGTTTTGTTGGCGGCCGTTGCTCTATTGGTCATGACGGGAACTGCTCCGAATAAAATTGTCGTCAATTTCAAGAAGCTCTACGGGTTCTTGTTTGCTGAAAATAAGAACGCGGTTGAGACCGACGCATTTGACGCCAAGAAGTCAAGCTGGTGGAAGAAAGAGCGTGAGCTCGAGCCCGCTTTTGACTCTCCCCTCGTGTCGGACATCGATGAGTTTGTTGCATCCGAGATAGATGCTCCGATTGAGTCGGTAGAGGTCGCGGTCAATGACGATGACTCGATTGATGAGCCGGAGTTTTTATCACAACCAGAAGGGGTGACCGAGCCAATCGACATACCTTCAACCGAGAAAGCAAAACGGCCCTATGTGCTTCCGGCTCTCGGTCTGCTCTCGGCAGGAACACCCCACAAGGCAAAATCTGCGGTCAACGATCAGGTGGTCGCCTCCATCAACGATGTTTTCAAAGAGTTTGATGTTGAAGCTAGAGTTTCCGATTTCCAGCGCGGACCTACAGTGACTCGGTACGAAGTTGAGCTGGCCCCCGGTGTGAAAGTCGAAGCTGTAACAAGAT
Source organism: uncultured Aquiluna sp. (assembly GCA_905182225.1). Lineage (GTDB taxonomy): Bacteria > Actinomycetota > Actinomycetes > Actinomycetales > Microbacteriaceae > Aquiluna. The sequence continues at coordinate 49,734 of CAJJAJ010000009.1, read as the reverse complement.
TGGTGAACAACATCAGCTATGCGGTGGCCTCCAGTGAAGTTCGTATTTTGGCCCCCATCCCAGGAAAGAGTGCCATCGGCATTGAGATACCCAACACCGATAGGGAGACGGTTTCTCTTGGAGACGTTCTGAGATCTAAGGCTGCAGCCGGTGTCCAGCATCCGTTGACAATAGGTGTCGGAAAAGATGTCGAAGGGGGTTACCTGGTAGCAAACCTTGCCAAAATGCCTCACTTATTGGTGGCGGGAGCCACTGGGGCCGGTAAATCAAGTTTTATAAACTCTATGATCTGCTCTGTCTTGATGCGGGCCACTCCGGCAGAAGTTCGAATGGTGCTAGTTGACCCTAAGCGCGTTGAGCTCGCGGTTTATCAGGGTGTTCCGCACCTGGTAACACCAATCATTACAAATCCTAAAAAGGCTTCTGAGGCTTTGCAATGGGTGGTCAGAGAGATGGAGTCGCGATACGACGACTTGGCATCCTTTGGCTTCAAACACATTGATGATTTCAATCGCGCTGTTATCAGCGGAGACGTGAAGGTTCCAGAGGGCTCCAAGCGAGACCTGCAGCCCTATCCCTATCTTCTGGTCGTCGTGGACGAGCTTGCGGATTTGATGATTGTTGCGCCACGGGACGTTGAAGATTCTATTGTTCGGATTACCCAGTTGGCCAGAGCATCCGGCATCCACCTCGTGTTGGCAACCCAGCGACCTTCGGTGGACGTGGTGACCGGTCTGATAAAGGCAAACGTTCCTTCTAGGCTTGCTTTTTCGGTCTCTTCTTTGACTGACTCTCGAGTAATTCTTGATCAGCCAGGAGCTGAGAAGCTGGTGGGCCAGGGTGATGCGCTTTTTGCACCAATGGGAACAAATAAGGCAGTTCGCGTTCAAGGAGCTTGGGTGTCTGAAGCCGAGCTTCAAAAAGTAGTTGACCATGTCAAGGCTCAGATGAACCCTGAGTACCGAAGTGACGTAATACAGCGGGTGACTTCTAAGGTCGTGGACAGTGACATCGGCGATGACATGGACATTCTCCTTGCGGCTTGTGACTTAATCGTCAACTCTCAATTTGGGTCAACCTCAATGCTTCAGCGGAAGCTTCGGATTGGCTTTGCGAAGGCCGGAAGAATGATGGATCTTCTTGAATCCCGCGGGGTTGTCGGAGCTTCTGAAGGCTCGAAGGCCAGAGATGTTCTAGTTAAGGCAGAGGATCTGCCAGCTTTACTTGCCAAGATCAGTGGCCAAACCTCGGCTGTGGTCGAGGGGGATTTGCCGGGTTCCGATGACGAACCAGACGAAGACGCTTGGCAGCTGACCGGCAGGCGCGATGACTTCTAGAAGCTTTATTTACAGACAAACCCCCAACCTAATTACATTGACCAGGCTGGCAATGGTGCCAGTTGTGCTGTGGTTAATCTTTGATTATTGGGATTTCTGGGGTCGGTTTGCCGCGCTGGTGCTGCTGGTGCTTGCTGCCTCGACAGATGGTATCGATGGCGCTATTGCCAGAAAAAGAAACTTGGTCAGTGATTTTGGCAAGCTAATTGATCCAATCGCAGATAAAGCCCTACTTACTGGATCCCTTGTTGCACTTTCTATTCAGGGTGCAGTTCCTTGGATAGCCACTTTGCTTATTCTGGCAAGAGAGCTGATTGTTACCGTTTACCGGCTGGTGGTTGCGAAGCGTCGAGTTATTGCAGCTACCGGGGGTGGAAAATTCAAAACAGTCATGCAAATCATCGCGGTTAGCCTGGCATTGGCGCCCTTTGAAGTCTTGGGTAGCTGGTACGTGCTCTTCACCCAGGCCGTTGTCTGGTTTACCGTGGTGTTAACGCTTTGGAGCGGAAAGCAGGTCCTATGGCCGAGCAAGTTATAGCGCTGGCAAAAAAGGCCGGCCTCTCAATCGCTATTGCTGAATCAATAACCGGAGGCGCATTAGCCTCCGCTCTAATAAGTATTGACGGAGCCTCCGAGGTAGTTCTTGGATCGATCGTTGCCTACCAGGACAGGATAAAGGAGCAACTCCTAGGGGTGTCACCGGCTCTGATAGCCAATCAGAGCGCGGTGGATGCCGAAGTTGCTGCACAGATGGCTGAAGGCGTCCGGGAAAGGCTCTCTAAGGCTGCCGGCAAAGATTTAGGTTCGGTAATCGGAATAGCAACTACGGGTGTTGCCGGACCAAGGAGCGTGTCGGGGAGAATGCCAGGCGAAGTTTTCATCGCAATCAGTTCCCCTCAAGGCGTGACCGTCTACAGCGAAAACTTTGAGGGTTCAAGAAATCAAATCAGAATGCTTTGTCTGGATCGCGCAATCGAGATCCTCAGGGAACATTTAGACTGAGTAGTTGGTTACCAATCAGGAAACATTCAATTATTTTGGGTATTTTTAGCAATAGAAGCCGATAGATTATCGGCCAGGAGGAAACTTTGGTTCTGCTTAGACAAGAAATCGGTGACGTGCTTCGTAACCACCGCTTAGAACAGGGTCAGACACTTAGGCAAGTGGCTGCCAAGGCTTCCGTTGCCCTTGGCTATCTTTCCGAGGTCGAGCGCGGTCAAAAAGAAGCCTCCTCTGAAATTCTTGCTTCCGTAACCGAGGCGCTAGATGTGCCATTAGCACAGTTGTTGCGTGAGGTTTCTGACCGTCTTGCACTTGTCGAAGGCGTTTATGCCGAAAAGACTTACATTCCGGACACTGTTCCAGATGCTTTTGTAACCGAAGCAGAGCTTTACTCTCACTAGTGAAGCTGAGTCAGTTTCGGCAACTGGTCGACGAGGAGTTTGGCCCCCACTTCGCCGCCGTGATATTGGCGGACACTAGACTCACGGACAAATCAGATCAAACCCCGCTGGAGCTAATCAAGTCTGGCGATGATCCCAAAGAAGTATGGCTAGCGCTCTGTGCTCACCTGGGCGTTCCTAAGGAACGTTGGCACGGTAAACCTCGGACAAAGCAACACGCCGAAAACTAATCATTCGAAATTTTGTTCGAACGCCTATTGTTACTAACAGCTAAGAGTTTCTAAGACTTATCAAGAGGTTTCTCGACAGGTTTGGAAAATGTCTTAGAGGGAGCGTAGCTTCGTTGTAAACAAGGCGCCAGGCGTCGGAAAGAGGTTGAAATGCCAAGTGCATCAGATAGAGAAAAGGCCCTAGACACTGCGCTAGCGCAGATTGATCGCCAGTTTGGCAAAGGGTCAGTTATGCGATTGGGATCCGAAGAGCGCGCTCCAGTAGCCTCGATCTCAACCGGCTCAATCGCGTTGGATGTCGCATTGGGAATTGGTGGGCTTCCAAGAGGTCGAATCGTAGAGGTTTACGGGCCAGAGGCCTCGGGTAAAACAACCATTGCTCTTCACGCTATCGCTAGCGCTCAGAAGGCCGGCGGTACAGCTGCTTTTATTGATGCTGAGCATGCTCTAGACCCTATTTACGCGGCCAAGCTTGGTGTCGACATCGATGCACTTCTTGTTAGCCAGCCAGACACCGGGGAGCAGGCTCTCGAAATTACTGACATGTTGATCCGATCTGGATCAATCGATGTCATCGTGATTGACTCAGTGGCGGCGCTAGTGCCTCGTGCGGAGATCGAAGGCGAAATGGGAGACACTCACGTGGGTCTTCAGGCTCGTTTGATGTCTCAGGCCCTTCGTAAGCTAACCGGCGCAATCAGCAACACGGACACCACTGCAATTTTCATCAACCAGCTGCGCGAAAAAATCGGAGTCTTCTTCGGTTCTCCAGAGACCACTTCGGGCGGAAAGGCGTTGAAGTTCTATGCGTCAGTCCGATTGGACATTCGTCGAATTGAGACGCTGAAGGACGGACAGAACAACGCTGTGGGTAACCGCTCAAGAGTGAAGGTCGTAAAGAATAAGCTTGCGTCACCATTCAAGCAGGCGGAGTTCGACATTATCTTCGGTGAGGGAATCTCCCGCGAGGGCAGCTTGATTGACTTTGGTGTCGAGCAGGACATTGTAAATAAGTCAGGAGCCTGGTACACCTTTGATGGCGAACAGCTGGGTCAAGGAAAAGAAAATTCGCGCAAGTTCTTGAAGGAAAATCCTGAGATTGCATCCACTATTGAACAGAAGATAAAGGCGAAGCTTGGCGTGGGAGTTCCAAGACCCGTTGCTGACCTTCCGGTCGAGGAAATTGCAGATGTAATAGAGGACACCAAGACGGTCGCTAAGGCCGCAAACGATGCCTGAAATAAAGCCTCAAGAAGCACAGCTTCAAGAGACACGGTCTCCAGAAAAGCTGGAGAAGCGCGCACGTAATGTGCTGCTTTTCCAGCTTTCTCGAAGCATGAAGACTAAATGGCAGTTAGCCCAAATTCTTGAAAAACGAGAGATTCCTTCGGAGATAGCAAAACCACTTCTGGATCGCTTCGAGGAAGTCCAGTTGATTGACGACTCAGTTTTTGCCGCTGCCTACGTTCGATCCAGAGTCGAAAAGGGAAAATCTTCAAGAATCATCAGCAGAGAATTACAACAAAAGGGCGTGGATCGATCTTTAGTTGAAGAGGCCGTTTCAGGCATAACCAGAGAAGATGAAGAGAAGTTGGTTCTGGAATTAGGTAGGGCTCGTTGGGATCGGCTGGGAAGTTTAGAACTCGATGCGAGGTACAGAAGAGTCTCCGGTTTCTTGATGAGAAGAGGCTTCAGTTCGTCAATGGTTTCCAGTGCACTTCGCGAAATTAGGTCTGACGACTAAAATCAAGTCTGTCATGTCTCTTACCTACGAAGTCCGCACCTTTGGGTGCCAGATGAACATTCACGATTCTGAGCGTATCTCTGGACTGCTTGACTCAGCTGGCTATGAGGAAAGCAACGGTTCAGACCCGGATGTTGTTGTCTTTAACACTTGCGCCGTTCGTGAGAACGCGGACAACAAGCTTTATGGAACGCTTGGAATGTTGCTTCCCAAAAAAGAGGCCAATCCCAAGCTTCAGATTGCAGTGGGCGGCTGTTTGGCCCAGAAGGATCAGGACGTAATCTTGCAGCGGGCGCCTTGGGTGGACGTTGTGTTTGGAACCCACAACATGGGCTCTTTGCCGGTTCTGCTCGAGCGCGCTAGGCACAATGCTGAAGCCCAAATCGAAATCCTTGAATCCTTGGAGGTTTTCCCTTCTACCCTTCCAACCAAGCGTGAGAGCCCGTTTAGCGGCTGGGTTTCGATTTCCGTTGGCTGCAATAACACCTGCACTTTCTGCATAGTCCCAACGCTTAGGGGCAAGGAGAAGGACCGACGCCCCGGGGAGATTTTGGCCGAAATCGAAGTACTTGTTGCTGATGGGGCAATCGAAGTTACTCTGTTGGGCCAAAATGTCAATGCCTACGGTGTTGAGTTCGGTGATCGAGGTGCATTCGCCAAGTTGTTGAGGGCGTGTGGTGAGATCAAGGGGCTTGAACGGCTCAGATTCACATCTCCTCACCCTGCGTCATTCACAGACGACGTGATTGCCGCGATGGCTGAAACCCCGAACGTTATGCCCCAACTACACATGCCAATGCAGTCTGGTTCAGACAAGGTCCTGAAGGACATGAAGCGCAGTTACCGGGCGTCAAAATATCTAGGGATTCTTGATCGCGTTCGCGCGGTAATGCCGGAAGCTGCAATAACAACCGACATAATTGTCGGCTTTCCCGGTGAGAGCGAGCAGGACTTTCAGGACACCATAGACGTCGTTAGAAAATCGAGGTTTGCAGCCTGCTTCACCTATCAATACTCGAAGCGGCCGGGAACTCCCGCTGCCGAAATGCCCGATCAGCTTCCCAAGGAAGTAGTGCAAGAAAGATACGAACGCCTTCTAGCTGTCGTGAACGAAGTCGCTTGGCAGGAAAATAAACTCTTGGTTGGGACAGAGGTTGAGGTTCTGGCTTCAGCCAATGAAGGTCGCAAGGACTCTCAGACCGATCGCCTAACTGGAAGAGCGAAGGACAACCGACTTGTCCACTTCGATGTTCCAAAGGGTCAGGATACTCCTCGTCCAGGTGACGCCGTGAGGCTCAGAATCACCAGAGCGGCTCCATATTTCCTTGTTGCCGACTTCGCCCCCGGGGGCCTTTACGAGGTCCGCAGAACCGCGGGTGGGGACGCCTATGACCGTCGTCAGCTCGAGAGCTGCGGTGTCCCGGGCCCCGGGGAGTCCAAAGTGTCACTTGGGTTACCGATCAGAGTGAAAAGTGGGGTTTAGCGCCCTAGCTATTGTCGGCCCCACTGCCTCGGGCAAGTCCGGGCTGGCTTTGTCTTTGGTCGAAGCGTTGGAGTCGTCTGGGCAGCCGGCTGAAATTATTAATGCGGATGCCATGCAGCTTTATAGGGGCATGGACATCGGAACTGCAAAGTTGCCCGAAAATGAGCGTCGGGGTATTGAGCATCACTTGATAGACGCGATTGAACCAAGCGCGGAAATGACAGCGGCCGAATATAGCAAGCTGGCAATAGACACCGCCAACGCGATAAGGGCTCGAGGGAAGTTGCCGGTGTTCGTGGGCGGGAGCATGTTCTACTTGGCAGCCGCTCTTGATTATTTCGATTTCGCTCCTACCGATAGGTACATTCGGGACCAACTCGAGTCTCAGGCGGAGGTTGTTGGCAACCTTGAAATGCATAATCAGCTTTCGAGGCTAGATCCAGAGTCTGGTCAAAAAATCCACAGCAATAATGTTCGGAAGGTCATCAGAGCACTCGAGGTGATTCAAATAACAGGACTGCCATTTGCCTCTTCGCTTCCGGACCCTGAGTACCTTGTCCCCACTGTCACTATTGGCATCGATGTTGACAGAGAGGTCCTGAAAACCCGCATCGCAAATCGTGTTGCAGAAATGTGGTCGCAGGGACTCATTGACGAGGCTGGACGGCTGCTAGAGGGCAAAGCGTCGCTGTCCAAAACCGCACTTGCTGCTATCGGCTATCAACAGGCCTTTCAGCAAATCTCTGGAGAGCTTGATGAAGCTTCGGCAATTCAAGACACGATTCGCCTAACTAACCGATATGCGAGACGGCAAATGTCCTGGTTTAAGCGAGATCGTCGCACTCATTGGTTGCCGGACTCCCCGGAATTGCTCCAGTCCGCACTGGAGCGAATTAGGCTTGGGGTATGAAAATCGAATTCACAAAAGGGCACGGAACGGGTAACGACTTCATCCTTGTGCTTGATAAGGCTGGACAGGTTGATCTAAGTGCCGATCAAGTTGCCGCAATGTGCGACCGGCACTTTGGTATCGGTGCCGACGGTCTAATTATTGTGAAACCCACGGCAAAGGATTCCGAGGTTGCGGAGCTGCTGGACGACGAGCCGGAAGCTATTTGGTTTATGGACTACAGAAACTCCGACGGCTCTAGGGCAGAGATGTGCGGAAACGGCATTCGAGTTTTTGCCCGCTACTTGCTAGAAAACGGATTGGCGACGCTCACCGACGGCAGTACTTTGCCGGTCGCCACCAGGGATGGCATTAAAGATCTAACTGCAACCGTCAATGGTTTTGCTGTTGACCTAGGTCTTTTTTCAATCGGGGACGACCAAACGCTTGTAGGCGCTCTGGGCCTTCAGGTTTCTAGGCCTGGTCTTTCTGTGAATGTTGGAAATCCTCATGTTGTGGTTGCGCTTGCGGATCTCGAAGAGCTTCAGGGCCTGGAGCTATCGAAGCCTCCCGTTCTGGAGCCTCTGCCTGAAGACGGAGCGAACCTAGAATTTGTAGTCCTGGATGAGCCTCTTATCAATAAAGGAGTTGCGGGGCTAACCATGAGGGTCCATGAGCGCGGCTCAGGCGAAACCATGAGTTGCGGGACCGGCATAGCAGCTGCGGCTCTGGCAATTCGCCACTGGGCTGGCGGGACTCAGAACTTTTGGAAGGTGAAAGTTCCTGGGGGAGAGGTTGCCGTCAGGATGTTTCCAACCGAGGACGGCGAACACGTTTCAATCAGTGGCCCGGCAGTACTCACTTACTCTGGGACTTGGCAGGACTAGCCACCTCGATTATTCGGTAGGTCTTTGCCGTTCCAATTCTGGAAACTTCATGACCGGGGAATTCTTCGGCTAGCCAGCGGACTAGTGAGTCGGCCCCCAGGTTCTTCTGAACCACAAAAACCGCTCTTCCGCCGGCCTCCAGCCGAGGGATATAGATTCTCAGCAATTCGTGAAGTGCAACTTTACCAATTCGAATTGGTGGGTTTGACCAGATTGCGTCGAATTTCAGGTCCGTGGGTAGCTCCTCGGCAAGGCAGATGCTGAGATTTGTGAGCCCAACGCGATCGGCGTTCGCCCGGGTCTGCTCAATGCTCCGCTGGTTGATATCTATCGCATGAACTTTTGCGGCTGGACAGAGAGTTGCAATCACGATGCCGATCGGACCCCACCCGCAGCCGAGATCAAGTACGTTTCCATCCTTGGGCAATAGCGAAGTATGTGAAAGAAGCACCTTTGTGCCGGGGTCTACTTGTGTGGAGCTAAAGGTTCCGCTTGCGGCAGCCATGTCAAATCTCACACCGTCAACTTCAAATGAAACCTCAGTTTCAATTTTCTTCGCTGTCGGCTCTGAGCTGAAATAGTGCTCCATCGCCATACGCCAAATCTAATACAGGCTTAGTCTTAAACAACAATGGAACCAGAATCTACTATCGACCGAATTTTACGCCGCGGCTCTCTAGCGCCGGCGTCCGAGTATGACGGAGACCAGCTCGAGCTGGAAGAGCGGGCGTCGCTTAGACGAGTCCCCGGGCTTTCGACTGAACTAGAAGATATTTCGGAGGTCGAGTACAGACAGCTGCGCCTCGAAAAGGTGGTCTTAATTGGTGTTTGGGGCACTGGGACGGTAACCCGAGCCGAAAACTCGCTCCGTGAACTTGCTGCCCTTGCCGAGACTGCTGGAGCTGAAGTGCTGGACGGCCTTCTGCAAAGACGCGCAAAGCCCGATCCCGCCAGCTACTTTGGAAAAGGAAAAGCAGAAGAGCTCAGGGAGCTGGTCAAAGAAGTTGGCGCTGACACTGTCATAGCTGATGCAGAGCTTGCCCCATCACAACGAAGAACCCTGGAAGACATAGTCAAGGTAAAGGTCGTCGATCGAACTGCAATCATTCTTGATATTTTTGCCCAGCACGCCAAGAGCAAAGAAGGAAAAGCCCAGGTCGAACTTGCGCAGCTTGAGTATTTACTTCCGAGATTGCGCGGATGGGGCGAGTCAATGTCAAGGCAGGCCGGAGGCCAGGCTGCCGGTGGCGTTGGAATAGGTTCGCGCGGACCAGGTGAGACCAAGATTGAACTTGATAGAAGACGAATCAACACCAAGATGGCTAAATTGCGTCGCGAAATTGTCTTGATGAAGAGCGCTCGAGATACTAAAAGACTCAAGCGGGAAAAAGCAAGAGTTCCGCAGGTGGCAATCGCCGGCTATACCAACGCGGGAAAATCGTCTCTGCTTAACAGGCTCACCAAGGCTGGAGTCTTGGTGGAGAACGCACTTTTTGCCACTCTTGATCCAACAATAAGAAGGCACGAGACACCGGACGGAAGAAGTTATACGATCGCTGACACCGTTGGTTTTGTGCGCTCGCTGCCTCACCAGCTGGTCGAGGCGTTTCGGTCTACCCTCGAAGAAATTTCGGGTGCAGATTTGATCGTTCACGTTGTGGATGCCACCGACCCGGATCCACTTGGACAGATCCAGACCGTCCGTTTGGTGGTGGCCGATGTCGATGCTTCCGCAATTGAAGAATTGATTGTATTCAACAAGGCCGATTTGGTATCCGAAGAGGAGCACATCAGGCTGCGGGGTCTTTGCCCCGGGGCGTTCTTAGTGTCTGCCAGAACCGGCTTGGGTATTGCCGAACTTGAGGCCGCTATTGCTTCTTCTTTGCCTCGACCAGAGGTCCTGTTTGATGGGTTAATTCCATACGACCGCGGCGATCTAGTGTCAAAGATTCATGTGGCAGGAAAAGTCCAGAGTGTTGAGTACGTAGAAGGTGGCACCAAGGTCAAAGCTTTGGTGCGCGAAGATCTCGCTGCGGAATTGGCAAGCCTTACTAGACGGCCCTAAGAACAGCAACAACCTTGCCAAGAATCACGGCGTGATCTCCGGGAATTGGTTCGAATGCGGAGTTTCGGGGGAGCAGCCAGGTGTTTCCGTCGCGCTGCTTGAACATCTTGACCGTCGCCTCGTCTTCGAGCATTGCGGCCACTATGTCGCCGTTTTCAGCGGTCTGCTGCTGACGAACCACTACCCAATCGCCGTCACAGATGGCGGCATCGATCATTGATTCTCCGACTACCTTGAGCAAAAACAGATCACCTTGCCCAACAAGCTGTCGGGGGAGGGCAAAGACATCCTCAACATTTTGCTCTGCTGTTATTGGCCCACCCGCAGCGATTCGCCCAACTAGTGGAACCATCGCGGCGTCTGGGTTGATAATTTCTCCGGCTGGCTCTAGACCTAGGAGATCAATTGTGCGGGGTCGGCGGGGGTCTCTACTTATGAAACCGAGAAGCTCTAGCTTATTCAGCTGATGAGATACGCTCGCGGTCGAAGATAGACCAACGGACTCGCCAATCTCTCTCATGGAGGGCGCGTAGTTGCGGCCGGCCATCGATTCGGCAATGACCGTGAGAATCCTTTGCTGAACATTGGTCAAGTTTGAGGTGTCCATACGTGCCCCTTCTGCAAAATGTCTGAGGGTAGCTGTTTACTACCTGTATCGAAACTGTATTCGTATTTACGTCAAATACCAAACACATTTTCGATAAAACAGGAAAAATTGAGCAGAAACGCTTGCTTTTTCGAAAAGTATGCATAAACTTAGAACAAGTGTTCGAAACAAGTATTCGGAATGAAGGGACTCGACATGTTAGTTCTTGGAAGCTACCGTCTTACCAACCCAGGACGTTTGGTGCGCGCAGTGGTAATTCTCGCTCTCAGTTTCGTCATCAGCATCATGGGAATAACCGGCTCTTTTGCCGGAAGCGCCCCAGGCGCAACCCTTGAATTTGTCACGGTGCAGTCAGGTGACTCGCTTTGGGAGTTGGCGGACAAGTACGCCCCGGCCCAGGATCCTAGAGACTGGATTGCAAGGGTTGTCATGGTGAATGCTCTAGAAACTGTCGAATTGACTCCCGGTCAGCAAATAGCTCTGCCCTGAGTCGCTAGGGTTCCAACTCATTCGCTAATCTTGAGGGGTGACTAACCTCGAAGATCTGCCCATTCGACCAGACTTGGTCGGACAGCTGCCCTATGGCGCGCCTCAAATCGACGTTCCAATCAGACTTAATGTAAACGAAAACACCTTCGGAATCCCCGAAGAGGTAGCGCTGAGAATTGTCCAGCGAACAGCTGAAGCGGCTCTAACGCTCAACAGGTATCCAGATCGTGAGTTCATTCAGCTCCGTCAAATGCTGGCTGAGTTCTTGGACGCAAATCTAGCGGCGGAGCAAATTTGGGCTGCAAATGGTTCGAATGAAATCTTGCAGCAGTTTTTTCAAGTCTTTGGTGGTCCAGGGGCAATGGCAATGAGTTTCGGTCCCACTTACTCGATGTATGCCAATATCGCCCGAACGACCCTTACCGAATACCAGTTGCTTCCTCGGCTCGATGATTATTCTTTGACCGGTGACTACGTGCGTGAGGAAATCCAAAAAGCGAAGCCGCAAATAGTTATTCTCTGCTCGCCAAATAACCCAACCGGAACCGGCTTGGCGCTAGATGTGATTGAGGCGGCCTACGACAGCTTCGAGGGAATGTTGCTTGTTGATGAGGCTTATCAGGAATTCTCTGACTCCCCGAGCGCTATTTCGCTGTTGCCTGGAAGACCACGGTTAGTGATAAGCCGCACTATGAGCAAGGCATTCGCATTTGCAGGCGCTCGGGTTGGATACATGGCTGCCGATGCTGCCGTGGTTGATGCCATGCGCATTGTTAGGTTGCCCTATCACTTATCAGCGCTGACCCAAGCAGCGGCCATGGCAGCCCTGGAGACCAGCGGGCAACTTTTGGCTAACATCCAGCAAATAAAGCTTCAGCGTGATCGAATTATGGTCGGCGTCTCGAAGATGGGGCTTAGGCCCTTAACTTCGGATGCGAACTTCGTTCTAATTCAAGGGTTCCAAGATACTCAAGTTGTCTTTGAAGGCCTGCTGGCAAAGGGAATCATTGTGAGGAACATCGGAATTCCGGGTTGTCTTCGAGTTACAGCCGGAACCGAAGCAGAGACCACAAAATTACTTGGCGAGCTGGCATTGCTGCTTGACTAAACTAGGGGCATTAGAGCCAAAGGAAAAGCTGTGAATAGGGAAGCAAAAATCAGTCGCAAGACAAGTGAATCGTCTGTTGAGTTATCAATCAATCTTGACGGCACCGGAAAGAGTGAAATCTCGACGGGTGTTCCCTTCTATGACCACATGCTGACTGCATTCTCTAAGCACTCTTTAGTGGACCTAAACGTTGTCGCCGCCGGCGACGTGGAGATCGACGCACACCACACGGTCGAGGACGTTGCGATTGTTTTGGGTCAGGCTCTTGCTCAGGCGCTCGGTGACAAGCAGGGTATTGGTCGCTACGGTGACGCAACCGTGCCGCTGGACGAAGCGTTAGCTCGAGCTGTAGTGGATGTCTCGGGCAGGCCTTTTTTGGTTCACTCCGGTGAGCCAGCTGGATTCGAATACCACTTGATCGGCGGACACTTCACCGGGTCGTTAGTAAGACACGTGTTTGAGGCGATTGCACATAATGCCGGCCTCACGGTCCACATAAACGTTTTGGCGGGCCGAGATGCCCACCACATCGCAGAGTCTCAGTTCAAGGCTTTTGCACGAGCGCTTAGGCAGGCGGTAGCGCTGGACCCTCGCGTTGTAGGCGTGCCATCGACCAAGGGGAGCTTGTGACCAAATCGGTCACAGTTCTTGATTACGGCAGTGGCAACGTCCATTCCGTCTGCAAGGCCCTAACTGAAGCTGGGGCGGATGTAACCCTCACGGACAACGCCAATAATGTCTATGAATCTGACGGCTTAGTAGTTCCCGGTGTTGGGGCTTTTGGTTCGGTCATGGAAAAGCTAAAGGCGCATGGAGCCGATCGCCTAATTGATAAGAGACTGACCGCTTCTAGGCCCGTGCTTGGGATTTGCGTTGGCATGCAGGTGATGTTTGAAACCGGTATGGAGCACGGCGTTGAAACTCAGGGCCTAGGGCAATGGCCTGGCGCCGTCACGTTACTGGATGCCCCTAGATTGCCTCACATCGGGTGGAGCACAGTCGAGGCATCCTCGGACTCGATTTTGTTTAATGAAGTTGAGAAGGAGCGTTTTTACTTCGTGCACTCTTATGCCACCGTGGCTTGGGAGCTTGATATCCGACCTCCATTTATCCCGGCTCACTTGACCTGGTCTAACCACGGCGAACGATTTCTTGCGGCAGTTGAAAATGGCCCGCTGTCAACCACGCAGTTTCACCCCGAAAAATCTGGCCCAGCCGGTTTGAAGCTACTTTCAAATTGGATTGAATCTATCTAGGAGACACCTTGAAGCTTGAGTTGCTACCCGCGGTCGACGTTGCGTTGGGTAAGGCGGTGCGTCTTACCCAGGGCGAGGCCGGCACTGAGGAAGACTTTGGGCACCCTATTACGGCAGCTCAGGATTGGATTACGGCTGGTGCAGAGTGGATTCACTTGGTTGATCTTGATGCCGCGTTCGGGCGTGGGCACAATCGAGAGGTGATTGCCGAAGTAGTAGCCCAAAGTGGTTCGGTAAAAATTGAACTTTCTGGAGGCATTCGCGACGATGATTCGCTTGAGGCAGCCCTGGGGCTTGGTGCCGCGCGAGTGAATCTTGGAACCGCCGCGCTTGAGAATCCAGAGTGGACATCAAAAGTAATCGGCAAATACGGTGATCAGATTGCCGTTGGTTTGGATGTTCGGGGGACCACTTTGGCTGCTCGAGGATGGACCAAAGAAGGCGGAGACCTGCTTGAAGTTTTGGCCAGGCTAGAAGCGGATGGATGCGCCAGATATGTCGTGACCGACGTTACCAAGGACGGAACCCTGAAGGGTCCTAACCTCGAGCTTTTGAAATTAGTTATGCAGCACACCGATAAGCCGGTCGTGGCTTCCGGGGGTATTTCTACTCTCCAGGACATTCATGACTTAGTTGACTTGGTGCCTCTTGGCCTGGAGGGCGCGATTTTGGGCAAGTCACTTTACGCAGGTCGCTTCACATTGGAGCAAGCGCTGGCGATCGCGACCGGACATTGACTGAAAGCCCGTTTGTCGATTCGGCCGGCGTCCCTTGGAAGGGTCGGTCATTTGAGGAGAATCCTTGGGCAGAAGATGACGGTGAGACTCCAGAACTAATTGCGGCGGCTCTGGCCGCCACTCCGTTTGTAAAAATGACTTTCATCGAGTCACTTCGCGGGCAGCGTTTACTGGTTCCGCTAATTGCCGAGATTGGCCAGACCGGCATTGGTCCCCATGGTCAATTGGCAGACAAAAGCGCGGACTTGGCAATTGTTGCTGTGGCAACTCCAGATGACAGAACTGCAATCCCTGCCTTCACGTCGGTAAAAGATATGCTTTCATGGAAGCCGGATGCGCGTCCAGTGCCAGTGTCTATAAGTAAGCTCTGCGTCGCAACAGTCGGCGAAGGTCACACACGTGTGATTATAAATCCGGCAACCCACGCAAGAGCTCTTCGCAGGACTGAACTCGCGGCTCTGGCTCAAGACCTAAAGATAATTGACGCAGTTTCTGGCCCCGAAGTGAAGCGTGTGATTGCCCATGCCGTTAAGGAGGCAGAAGACGTTGTCATGGCCGGAGTTTCGGCCGGAGACCCGGAGGCAAGACTTGTGGCGGAGGAAATAATAATCGAGGTCGGCATGAGGCCAGGATTGACGGCTGAAGGCTTGGAAACCGCCTTGACCAGTTTTGTCTCTCACCTAAGGGCTGAGAGCCTTGATGACTTCGTCGACTCTTTCAAGCTGAAAATAATTTCAGTTATTTAGTTCAGGAGACTGGACCCGTGTATTTCTCTCCGGGTCCTTGACCGGGGGCATCCTTGATAAACGAGGCTTCCCGGAATGCAAGCTGCAGGGATCTAAGACCGTCTCTCAGGGGGCGAGCGTGGTGGTCGCCGATTTCTCCTGCAGCAGCGCTAACTAGACCTGCCAGCGCAGTGATCAGCTTTCGTGCCTCGGCTAGGTCACCTGGAGTGTCGTCGGACAGCCCGCACTGAACCGCAGCAGCACTCATTAGGTGCACTGCGGTGGTGTTGATAACCTCGACCGCTGGAACCTCTGCGATGTCCCGGGCTAAATCTTCTTCCACTTTTCCTCTTCTCAATATTCAAATGCTCTGCTAGGCTACCGGAGGCTCTGAGCTATTGCTCAGTCAGAAGTGGATTACAATCCCACCTGTCAGCCGCCTTCTAAATAGGCTGCCGGGTATGAGAGTTGATTTATTTCTGCACGCTTGCGTGGTCAAAAAATAGTTACTAAGGAGAAATTATCAGCGATCCTCGCATTAATGAGCGTATTCGGGTGGCACAGGTTCGTCTTGTGGGACCAGCTGGAGAGCAAGTTGGCGTTGTTGATATTGATCAAGCACTCAAGTTGGCAAGAGAGGCCGACCTTGACCTAGTCGAGGTTTCGCCAGGCTCAAGCCCTCCTGTATGCAAGATTATGGATTACGGCAAGTTCAAGTATGAAGCTGCCCAAAAGGTCCGTGAGGCTCGCAAGAACCAGGTCAACACAGTTTTGAAGACTGTTCGATTTGGTTTGAAGATTGATAGCCATGATTATGAAACGAAGGCAGGACAGGTTCGAAAGTTCCTCAAGGCCGGCGACAAAGTCAAGGTAATGGTTGTGTTTCGCGGTAGAGAGCAGTCTCGACCCGAAATGGGTGTCAAGTTACTAAGGAATTTAGCTGACCAAGTTACCGAATTTGGAACAGTTGAGTCGAATCCATCAATCGATGGCCGAAGCATGGTCATGGTTATAGGTCCACTCAAGAACAAGGCCGAAGCTCGAGCAGAGGCTAAAAAGGCACAGCAGAAGCCTGCTGTGGAGCAAGAGAACTAAAAGGAGAGCTCATGCCGAAGATGAAGACCCATTCGGGCGCCAAAAAGCGTTTCCGCTTTACTGGCAGCGGCAAGCTGATGAAGCAACAGATCAACATGCGACACAACCAGGAGCACATGTCCTCCAGGCGCAAGCGTCGCCTGAATGCTGACCAGGTCGTTTCGCCAGCAGATTTCAAGAAGCTTAAAAGGCAGCTCGGCCGCTAGGGCTGACTAAGAAGGAGTAAGAAAATGGCAAGAGTAAAAAATGCTGTCAACTCGCACAAAAAGCGCAGAGTTGCTCTAGAGCGCGCCAAGGGTTACCGCGGACAACGCTCGAGACTGTATCGTCAGGCCAAGCAGCAGTTGCTGCACTCGCTTGTCTACGCATACAACGATCGTCGCAAGCGCAAGGGTGATTTCCGCAGACTATGGATTCAGCGAATCAACGCTGCGGCTCGTCTAAACGGTATGACTTATAACCGCTTCATCCAGGGGCTAAACCTCGCTGGTATTGAGGTAGACCGCAGAATTTTGTCCGACATGGCAATTCATGACCCTAAGTCTTTTGCAACCTTGGTTGCCTCGGCGAAGGCAGCATTGCCAAAGGACGTGAACGCTCCAAAGGCTAGCTAATGTTGGATGATCCCAGATCCAACAGGGTCAAGGGGATTGTTCGACTGAACCAAAAAGACGCCCGGTATGAAACTGGGCTCTTTTTGCTTGAAGGGCCACAGGGCCTAAAAGAGCTAGAGAAATCTCCCCGTTTAATTGAGGAGGTCTTCGTGACTGCCTCGGCTTGGGATCGTTATCGTGAAATCTTGGCTGAACTATCCGATCTGGGTGTTGCTATCGAAGAAGTCTCCGACGAAGTCATGAGCAAAATTTCCGACACCAGAACGCCTCAGGGTGTTGTGGCAGTCGTCCATCATTTGGACATCGAGCTTGACCAGCTTCTTTCGACAGGGCCGGTTTTGCTGGCACTTATCGATCAAGGGCGAGACCCCGGTAATCTCGGCTCGATAATACGGGCCGCTGACGCAGCCGGCGCCGACGCTGTTGTTCTCAGCCCCGACTCGGTGGATGTTTATAACCCGAAGGTCGTTAGGTCAACCGCAGGGAGCATTCTGAATGTACCTATCGTCGTAGATCAAGATTTAGTTGAGGCGATTAGCAAGATAAAGGCGTCCGGCATTCAAGTATTTTCTTCTAGCTCTTCGGGTCAAGATGTGACCGCAGTTTCTGTTGCGGAAATGGCAAAGCCAACCGCTTGGGTTTTTGGAAATGAAGCTCATGGTGTTACCGACGAGGTTGCCAAAAAAGCGGATAAGAACATGTCTTTGCCTATTTATGGTGCCGCCGAATCATTGAATTTAGGAACAGCGGCTTCAATTTGCCTTTATCTCACTGCGGTCGCTCAGCACACTAATCGCTAAACTTGTGGTGATGTCAGAGAAATTAACTCCCGAAGTAGTAGCCCAGGCGCTGCAAGAGTCCCTAAGCGCTTTGGCGGTCGTGGAAGACGCGGCAACCCTAAGAAGCCAGAAGGCCCAGATTGTCGGAGAGAACTCCCCGATTAGCAGGCTAAATGCTTTGATCAAGTCAGTGCGCAATGAGCAAAAGGCTGAGGCTGGCAAATTAGTTGGAGGGGCTAGGGCGCAGCTAAATCATGCGTTTCAGGAAAAAGAGGTCAAGCTTGAGTCGCTAGCGGCTAACGAGGCGCTTGCCAGCGAAAAAGTTGATATGACTGCGGCACCAAAGTTTATAAATCTTGGCGCAAGGCACCCGTTGTCTCTTTTGATGGACCAGGTCAGCGATGTATTCGTTGGCATGGGCTGGGAGATAGCCGATGGCCCCGAGCTTGAAAACGAATGGTTTAATTTCGACGCCTTAAATTTCCACCCCGACCACCCAGCCAGGGCAATGCAAGACACTTTCTTTGTGAAACCAGTTGAGAATCACCTACTCTTGCGGACTCACACCTCTCCTGTTCAGGTTAGATCCTTGCTCGAGCGTGAACTACCGGTTTATGTGCTGTGCCCGGGCAGAGTCTTTAGAACCGATGAGTTAGATGCAACCCACACTCCGGTTTTCCATCAGGTGGAGGGTTTGGCGATCGATAAGGGCCTGACCATGGCCGACCTTCGGGGAACTTTGGAGCACTTTGCAAGAGTGATGTTTGGCGATGAGGCCAAAATCAGATTGAGGCCGAGTTTTTTCCCTTTCACTGAGCCTTCTGCAGAACTGGATGTTTGGCATCCGGATGCCAAAGGCGGTCCTAGGTGGGTCGAGTGGGGTGGCTGCGGCATGGTCAATCCAAACGTGTTGCTCGCCGCAGGAATTGATCCCGAGGTCTATTCCGGATTCGCTTTCGGGATGGGTATTGAAAGAACTTTGATGTTTAGAAACGGCGTGAAAGACATGCACGACATGGTCGAAGCCGATGTTCGTTTTAGCGCTCAGTTTGGATCGGTGATCTAGATGAGAATTCCACTTGGCTGGCTCGGCGAAATGGTTGAGCTTGGTTCTAAAGTCACCCCGAATGACGTGATGGCTGAACTCGTGAAAGTTGGCCTCGAAGAAGAAGGCTCCCATGGTGGGGACATTTCCGGACCGGTGGTCGCTGGGGAAGTGCTGTCCTTCGAGGCTGAAGAGCAGAAAAATGGGAAAACTATTCGTTGGTGCCAAGTCCGAGTTGCAACCAGCGGCGACGAAGAGATCAGGGGCATCGTCTGTGGTGCAGCTAATTTCGTGGCAGGAGACAAGGTTGTAGTAAGCCTGCCAGGTGCGGTTTTGCCCGGAGGGTTCGAGATTGCAGCTAGAAAAACCTACGGACATGTGTCCGATGGAATGATTGCGTCTTCCAGAGAGCTTGGGCTGGGAGATGAGCACGAAGGAATTCTTGTCCTCAGCTCTATAGGCCTGGACCCTGAAATTGGGCTCGATGCAATCACACTGCTGGGCTTGGATGAGTCTGCCGCAGAGGTGAACGTGACTCCGGACCGTGGTTACTGCCTTTCCATAAGAGGAATCGCAAGAGAGTATTCGCATGCGACCGGAGTGAAGTTTCAAGACCCGGTTCTCTCCATTGATCCGGTAATGGGCTCAGGCTTTACGCTCGAAGTCAAGGACAGTGCCCCCGTTCACGGTAAGGCTGGCTGCAGTCAGTTTGTCCTGGTTGGAGTTTCTGGCCTGGACGCTGAGGCGAAGGTTCCGGATTGGATGGTAAGCCGTCTCAAGCTTGCCGGTATGCGCTCGATCTCAATTGCGGTGGACATCACGAACTATGCGATGCTCGAGCTCGGTCAGCCACTGCACGCTTACGATCTTGACAAGCTAGTTGGGGGCATAAGCGTTCGCCGAGCAAAGGCCGGCGAAGAGCTCGTAACACTGGATCAAAAAACCAGAAAGCTTCACGAAGAAGACTTGCTAATCTGTGATGAACAGGGCCCAATAGGAATCGCCGGCGTGATGGGTGGTGCCCGGACCGAAGTTGGTGCGAGCACTAAGTCGGTTCTTATAGAGGCGGCGATTTTCGATCCGATCTCGATTGCAAGAAGCGCTAGGCGCCACAAACTGCCGTCCGAAGCGTCGAAGCGGTTTGAGCGTGGAGTAGACAGTTCCATCTCTAGAGCTGCGGCCTCAAGGGCAGCGGGGTTATTGACCGAGCTTGCCTCCGGAAGCCTTAGCGGTCTCGGTGCCGAATACGCAAGCGTGTTTGAACCCACAGCAATCGAGATGAAACTTGACTATCCGGGCCAATTGGTGGGTGTTGAGTACTCAGCAGACCAAGTGATTGCAAGCCTCGAGGAGATCGGCTGCTCGGTTACCAAAATCGAAGATCTCGTTCAGGTCATTGTGCCCAGCTGGCGTCCTGACATTACTCATAAGACTGACTTGGTTGAAGAGGTCGCAAGGCTTATCGGATACGACAAAATTCCAGCCAGGCTGCCGGTTGCACCTCCGGGGCGTGGCCTCACATCAAGGCAGAAACTTCGCCGCCGGGTGCTATCAGGACTCACTGGCGCTGGATTCGTCGAGGTTCTGAACTATCCATTTGTCTCTGCTGAACAAAACGGCTGGATGGGTTCGGTTAGCGCTGTAGAGCTTGAAAACCCTATGCAGTCTGAGGCGAGTTTCTTGAGAACGTCATTGGTTCCGGGGTTGATTGCCGCTGCCGCCAGAAACATTTCTCGCGGATCCACCGACATAGCTTTACTAGAAGAGGGTTCGGTATTTCTGCCAAATGGCGGCAGTGCCGTGACCGCTTTGCCCGCGGGTAATGAGCGACCCTCGGAAGCAACTCTGGCCGCGCTTAAGGCTGCAATACCAGGGCAGCCGAGGTTGGTTTCTGGTCTGCTCGCGGGCAACTGGTTACCTCAAAGCCCAGGGCAGCACTCGATACCGGCAGGCTATCCTCAGGCCTTGGGCGCAGTAGATATAGTCATGCAGCAGGCTGCTGTTTCTTTTGAGCTAGAGCAACTTGAGATTGCCGGCCTTCACCCGGGACGGGCCGCGAATGTGTTGGTGGCTGGAAAAGTGGTGGGATTTGTCGGCGAAGTTCACCCAGAGCTAGCTTCACAAAATCACCTACCCAGGTCCGTTGGGGTTTTTGAGTTGAATCTGGATGAAATTTTCGCTGTGGCTCCAGATTTGGTTCAGGCACAGGAGCTCGGTGTTATGACTTTCCTGACGCAGGATCTTTCTCTCGTGGTCGATTTTCAGGTCAGTGCTGCCGATTTGATCAAGAGCATCGTTACCGGCGCCGGAGGTCTTCTAGAAGAAATCCGCTTGGTTGATGACTACCGGGGTAAAGGTTTAGACGCTGACCAAAAATCCCTGACTTTCTCACTGCTGTTTCGAGCGCATGATCGCACTCTTACCCAAGCGGAGGCTACTGCAGCCAGGGACCAGGCTGTGGAGCTTGCAAACCAACAATTCGGCGCAACTCTAAGGGGCTAAATGACTATTCAGGTGGCAGTTGCTGGAGCAAGTGGATACGTTGGCGGAGAGCTTTTGCGCCTAATAGCAGCGCATCCGATGCTCGACCTTGGAGCCGTCACTGGCCACAGCAATGTTGGTCAAAGCCTCGGCCAGCTCCAGCCCCATATCCCAGAATTTGCCGATCGCGTTTTAGTAGAAACTTCGGTTGAGAATCTGGCGGGACACGAAGTTGTATTTCTAGCCTTGCCGCACACCAAAAGTGCGGAACTGGCAGCGCAGCTTCCTACCCACGTCATGGTGATTGACTGCGGAGCTGATTTTAGATTGCAAGACGCAGCCGCTTGGGAAACTTATTACCAAACTACTCACGCCGGCTCATGGCCCTACGGCCTCCCGGAGCTAACTCTGGCAACCGGAGGCAAACTCAGGACTGAACTTCGTGAAGTTAGGCGCTTAGCGATACCGGGCTGTAACGTTACAGCGGTTTCGCTTGCATTGGCACCGGCGCTGGCAGCGGGGCTTATCGAACCAGATGACATCGTCTCAGTACTATCGGTTGGAACCTCTGGAGCTGGAAAAGCAAGCAGCATTGACCTATTGGCAGCCGAGGTTCTTGGATCTGCGAGAGCCTACGGGGTGGGGGGAGCTCATCGACACACTCCGGAGATTGAGCAGAACCTGTCGTTGGCAGCTGACAAGCCGGTGACAGTGTCGATGACTCCGGTTCTGGTCCCGATGTCCAGGGGAATTTTGGCCGTTAATACTGCAAAGCCCTCTAGTCGTTTTTCACTGGAGCATCTCCGAGATGTGTATCAGAGCGCCTACGGGGACGAAAGTTTTGTCCAGCTACTTCCGGAGGGTCAGCTGCCGAGAACCGCTAGCGTATTGGGCACGAATAACGCCCAGATTTCTCTTGCTTTTGATGAGCACGCGCAGAAAGTTATTGTGGTGAGCGCGATCGATAATTTGGTCAAAGGGACAGCTGGCGCCGCCATTCAGTGCATGAACATTGCTCTTGGATTGACGGAGCAGGTTGGCTTGAGCTCGATTGGGGTCGCTCCATGAGTGTTGTCGGCCCTAAGGGCTTCGTAGCCTCCGGAGTCGCGGCTGGGCTGAAAGCCAGTGGCGGTCTTGATGTTGCCCTTGTAGTAAACCAGGGGCCCAATAGTGCCGTGGCCGCGGTGTTCACAACAAATCGATGTCTTGCAAATCCAATTCTCTGGTCCAAGCAGGTTGTTGCTGGTGGACAGGCCAGAGCTATCGTTTTGAACTCCGGCGGAGCCAACTGTTACACCGGCGCGCAGGGTTTTCAAACGACGCATGCGACCGCAGAAAAACTTGCCGAACTTAGCGGATTCCCCGCAGCTGAAATTGTGGTCTGCTCGACCGGCCTAATAGGCGAGCAGCTAGACAGACCTAAATTACTGAGCGGGGCAACCTCGGCCTTCGAAGCGCTTTCGGAAACAGGTGGACAAGACGCGGCTCACGCAATCATGACCACTGACACCGTCGCAAAGCTTGGATCAAGATCAAGTGCTGACGGTTGGGCTCTGGGCGGGATGGCTAAGGGAGCTGGAATGCTGGCCCCGGGACTTGCAACAATGCTCGTGGTTATCACCACCGATGCGGTTATGGATGGCGAACAGCTGGACACTGCCCTCAGGGCTGCCACCCGAGTGAGTTTCGATCGACTTGATTCGGATGGCTGCATGTCCACTAACGACCAAGTCACTTTGATGTCTTCTGGGGCAAGCCAGAAAACGCCGGACTTAGCAGAGTTCACGGCATTGCTCACTGAGCTTTGCAAGGAGCTGGCGCTGAAGCTGCTAGATGATGCCGAGGGGTCAAGTCACAACATTCACATCACCACGCAAGGCGCCAAGACCGAGGATGACGCTCTAGAAGTTTCTAGGGCAGTAGCTCGCAACAACCTGTTCAAGGCTGCAATCTTTGGCAAAGACCCGAACTGGGGCAGAATCTTGGCAGCGGTCGGAACAACTTCAGCAGAATTTGATCCTTACGGGATAGACGTGTCTATCAACTCCATATTGATTTCTTCCAAGGGGGAGCCGGCCGAAGATCGTTCAAAGGTTGACTTGCGCGGTAAAGAGGTTCAAGTGGTTATAGACCTTCATGCCGGTAGCCTCAGCGCTACGGTTGTTACCAATGACCTAACCCACAGCTACGTCGAAGAGAACAGCGCATACTCAAGCTAATGATTCCAGCAAATACGGACCAAGCACTTGCAAGACTCAAGGCCGAAACTCTCATCGAGTCGCTGGATTGGCTGCGAGAGTTCCACGGGCGAATAGTTGTGGTGAAATTCGGCGGGAATGCGATGGTTGACGAGCAGCTGCAGCTGGCATTTGCTCAGGACATGGCATATCTTCGGTTCGTGGGCATTAAGCCGGTTGTGGTGCATGGCGGAGGGCCACAAATAACTGCCAGGCTCGCTGAAATTGGAATTGAAAGTGAATTTCGGGCTGGAATGCGCTACACCGATGAAAAGACCATGATGGTTGTTAGAGACGTACTTAGAAATCAGATCTCTAAAAACTTAGCGACTCTCATTGAGGAATCTGGAGCACAGACCGTGGTTCTCTCCGGCGAAGATGATTCCCTGTTTAGGGCCACGAAGGTAAAGGGTCAGACTTCGGAAGGTGAGGTCGATTTGGGCCTTGTCGGTGAAGTGAAGACTGTCAATCCAAGAGCAGTGCTTCAAGCACTTGACCAGGGCAAGGTGCCCGTTATTTCCTCTGTGGCGCCGTCTAACTCCGGGCAACTGTTAAATGTCAATGCTGACCTAGCTGCATCGGCGCTCGCGATTGCGCTCGGTGCCGATAAGTTGATGGTGCTAACTGATGTTCCAGGTCTCTATGCGAACTGGCCAGAATTAGACTCACTTTTGTCCGAGATAAGTGTGGAGGAGCTAACCGAGCTGATGCCTAAGCTTGAATCTGGGATGATTCCAAAAATGCAAGCCTGCTTGCGCGCGGTTCAGGGTGGGGTTCCAAAGGCTCACATCATTGACGGCAGACAACCGCACAGCATCCTGCTGGAAATCTTCACAAAAGCCGGTGTCGGTACCCAGGTAACGAGTTAGGGACAAATTGACCAAGCACTTTTTAAAGGACGATGACATTACTCCGTCCGAGCAGGCCCAGATTATCGATAGCGCCATCAAGCTAAAGGCGGACCGATTTAGCGAGAGGCCGTTTGCTGGACCTCAAACCGTGGCGGTTATTTTTGATAAGACCTCCACAAGGACAAGGGTTTCATTCGCTGTCGGTATTGCAGAACTAGGGGGGATCCCTCTAATCATTGATAGCGGTGTCTCGCAGTTGGGCAAGAAAGAGTCAGTTGCCGACACGGCCAGAGTTCTAGAGCGCCAAGTAGCTCAAATTGTTTGGCGGACGTATTTGCAGGCCGGGCTTGATGAAATGGCCGCCAATTCTTCGGTTCCAGTTATAAACGCACTGAGCGACAGCTGGCACCCATGTCAGTTGTTGGCTGATCTGATGACAATCAAAGAGTGCTTCGGGAAAACCGAGGGCCTAAAGCTTGCCTACGTCGGTGATGCCAATAACAACATGGCAAATAGCTACCTTGTTGCCTGCGCCATGGCGGGTATGGACGTTTCGATCGCTGCTCCAGAAGGCTATGGGCCAGACTCGGCGGTCTTGGATCGTGCCCGAGAAATTGCTGCTATTCAAGGGGGCACGATATCCTCGTCTAATGATCCAGTCGCGGCCGTAGCTGGTGCTCACGTCGTGGTAACCGACACCTGGGTATCAATGGGCATGGAGGATCAAGCTCAAGAGCGTGCCCTGGTGTTCCAAGCCTTCACGGTGGACTCGGCTTTGATGTCCGGGGCAGAAAAAGACGCAATATTCCTTCACTGCCTGCCTGCTTACCGTGGCTTTGAAGTCAGCGCGGATGTTATCGATGGCAGCCAGTCAAGAGTTTGGCAGGAAGCCGAAAACAGACTTCATGCCCAGAAGGCCCTGATGGCCTGGCTTGCCGAACAAAACTAGACTTTAGACAACAGGAAATTGGGTAGAAATGGCGCAAAGTAAAGACTCTCTCTGGGGAGGCCGGTTTGCCGGAGGCCCGAGCGAAGCACTCGCGGCTCTTTCTAAGTCGACTCATTTTGACTGGCGCCTTGCGACCTATGACCTAAGGGGCACTTCCGCTCACCTGGTGGCGCTTCATGCCGGAGGGTACCTCACTAAAGATGAGCTTGCGGTCCTGAACAAGGCGGTTGCTGAGCTAACCAAGCGAGTCGAAGGCGGTTCCTTTGTACCAAAGGCAACCGAAGAGGATGTCCATGCGGCTCTTGAACGCGGGCTTATTCAGATAGCCGGAGCTCAGCTTGCCGGAAAGATTAGGGCCGGTCGATCACGCAATGACCAGATTGCCACTCTGATTAGGATTTTTATGCTGGACGCAGCCGACGCAATCGAAGCTCAGGTTCTGGATTACCTAGACGCTCTTTGCAGCCAGGCTGAGAATCACATTGGTGTTGCAATGCCCGGCAGGACACATTTCCAGCTAGCGCAGCCGGTTTTGCTTTCACATCATTTGCTGGCACATGCTTGGCCACAGGTTCGAAACCTGCAGCGACTAGAGGATTGGCGGAAAAGAACGAATCGTTCGGCCTACGGTGCCGGCGCTTTGGCGGGAAGCACTTTGGGTCTGGATCCAAAACTCGTTGCTGAAGAGCTTGGGCTCAAAGGTGTTAGCGAAAACAGCATGGATTCCACCAGCAGTCGAGACTTAGTTGCGGAGTTCGTGTTCATCTTGAGTTTGATCGGGATCGACCTTTCAAGAATTAGCGAAGAGGTGATTGCCTGGGTTTCTTATGAGTTCGGGTACGCAACTCTTGCAGACGAGTTCTCAACTGGATCCTCGATAATGCCTCAGAAAAAAAACCCAGACATTGCCGAATTGACCAGAGGTAAATCCGGAAGGCTCATTGGAAACCTAACTGGACTTCTAGCGACCCTCAAGGGCTTGCCGCTTAGTTATAACCGTGACTTGCAGGAGGACAAGGAGCCCATGTTCGACTCTTTTGACTCCCTGATGCTTATTTTCCCGGCATTTATCGGAATGATCTCTACTTTGACCTTTGATAAGGAACGACTGGAATTCTTGGCTCCCAAGGGCTTCTCGCTCGCGACTGACGTTGCGGAGTGGCTAGTTAAACAAGGAGTTGTTTTCAGGGATGCCCACGAAATTACGGGTCAGTTGGTCCAGTTCTGTGAGGCGAACGAGCTTGAGCTTGATCAGGTCAGCGATGAGCAACTGGCAAAGGTTTCTAAGCACCTAAAGCCTGAAGTTAGAAAAGTTCTGAAGGTTTCCGGTTCGATTGAAGCAAGGAATGGCGCCGGAGGAACTTCTTCCTCTCAGGTAATAGATCAGCTAGTTGCTCTTCGCAAGCTTGCGCCGCATCGGAGGGCCTAATGGCTGACTCA
Source organism: uncultured Aquiluna sp. (assembly GCA_905182225.1). GTDB lineage: Bacteria > Actinomycetota > Actinomycetes > Actinomycetales > Microbacteriaceae > Aquiluna. Next base: position 23,283 of record CAJJAJ010000009.1, on the reverse strand, counting down.
TCAACACTTTCAGCTCAAAAGAACGATTCTTCATTCACACACGTGTTAGATGAGCTCAATTGGCGAGGTCTGGTGGCCCTGTCAACCGATGCTTCCGCGCTCAAGGAAGCGCTGAATAAGCCGATCACTTTTTATTGTGGTTTTGACCCAACGGCTCCGAGCCTTCACCTTGGAAACTTAGTTCAGCTACTCACCATGCGTCGGTTGCAATTAGCCGGGCATCACCCGCTCGCGTTGGTCGGGGGAGCCACGGGCCTAATCGGTGACCCGAAGCCGACTGCGGAGCGAACGCTGAACGATCGAGAGACCGTTGCCAGCTGGGTTACCAAGCTAAGTGATCAGAATCGAAAGTTTTTATCATTCGAGGGTGAAAACAAGGCGCAGATGGTGAATAACCTTGATTGGACCAGCCAATACAGTGCAATTGACTTCCTGAGAGATATCGGCAAGCACTACCGGGTCGGCAAGATGCTTGCAAAAGATGCGGTTAGCGCGAGGCTGAACTCCGACAGCGGTATCAGCTACACCGAGTTCAGCTACCAGATTCTTCAGGGGCTAGATTTCTTGGAGCTTTATAGGCGTTTCGATTGTGTTCTTGAAACCGGCGGCAGCGATCAGTGGGGAAACCTGACCTCTGGGGCGGATCTGGTTCATCGAGTTGAGGGCAAGAGCGTTCACTTGATTGCGACACCATTGATCACAAACGCAGATGGCAAAAAGTTCGGTAAGTCCGAGGGCAACGCAGTTTGGCTCGATAAGGACCTCACTAGTGCGTATGCAATGTATCAGTTTTGGCTCAATACCGACGACGCCGATGTTGTTGATCGGCTAAAGGTATTTACTTTCCTAACACGCAAGGAGATTGAGGATTACGAGCAACAGGTCTTAGCCGAGCCTCATAAGCGAGCAGCACAACGCAGGCTGGCCCTCGAGGTTACCGAGCTAGTGCACTCTCAAAAGGAGGCGCTTGCCGCGGAGAAGGCCTCTCAGGCGCTATTTGGGCAAGGTGAACTGGCCGAGCTTGAACCGGAAACATTGCGAGTTGCCCTAAAAGAACTGCCACATATCAGTTGCGAAACTGGTATTTCGGTCGTGACTGCTTTGGTCGAGTCAGGCCTGGTTGAATCTAATGGTCAGGCACGCCGTGCAATCGCTCAAGGTTCGGTTGCCGTCAATAAAATCAAGGTTACCGACGAGCTTGCCGTTATAGACCAGTATTTACCTGGAAAAGTGGCGGTTTTATCGCGTGGAAAAAAGTCACTCGCAGGCTTATTTTTCGGCTAAAACACGCCGGTTTATCTTGGATTTGACAAGGTTATAAAAACGTGACTAAGCTTTCCCAAGTTGACCAAAGTTTGGCAAGATCCGATTGTGATCGCCGGCTCAAGTACAACACTTCCAAGTACTAAATACTGGCCCTTGTGGCCAAGTGTTTTAGTGTCTAGGATTTAGGTCTTCCAACTAGGGAAATCGCAAGAAATTACTGGGCAACCAGGAGTTGACAGCGGCCCCAAAATCGGTAGACTTGAAAAGTTGCTCTGCGTAGGACCCGGAAGGGAAATCACAGAAGCATCCGATCTTTGAGAACTCAACAGCGTGCACTATGTAATGCCAAAAACCTTGGCAGGAACTTGTTCCTGGCAAGATCCTTTTTGGATAAAGATATGAAACAGAATTGTCAGTAGACAGTTCGAAAGCCAAATCAAATTGATCGCCTCATTTCCGAGGCGTTCGTAAAAGCTTTGCCGATTTATCGGCAGAATTGATTTTTACGGAGAGTTTGATCCTGGCTCAGGACGAACGCTGGCGGCGTGCTTAACACATGCAAGTCGAACGATGAAGCTGGAGCTTGCTCCGGCGGATTAGTGGCGAACGGGTGAGTAACACGTGAGCAATCTGCCCTTGACTCTGGGATAACTGCGGGAAACTGTAGCTAATACCGGATACTTTCCTCGGTGGGCATCCACTGAGGAAGAAAGAATTTCGGTCAAGGATGAGCTCGCGACCTATCAGCTAGTTGGTGAGGTAAAGGCTCACCAAGGCGACGACGGGTAGCCGGCCTGAGAGGGTGACCGGCCACACTGGGACTGAGACACGGCCCAGACTCCTACGGGAGGCAGCAGTGGGGAATATTGCACAATGGACGAAAGTCTGATGCAGCAACGCCGCGTGAGGGACGAAGGCCTTCGGGTTGTAAACCTCTTTTAGCAGGGAAGAAGCGAAAGTGACGGTACCTGCAGAAAAAGCACCGGCTAACTACGTGCCAGCAGCCGCGGTAATACGTAGGGTGCAAGCGTTGTCCGGAATTATTGGGCGTAAAGAGCTCGTAGGCGGTTTGTCGCGTCTGCTGTGAAATTTCGAGGCTCAACCTCGAACTTGCAGTGGGTACGGGCAGGCTAGAGTGCAGTAGGGGAGATGGGAATTCCTGGTGTAGCGGTGGAATGCGCAGATATCAGGAGGAACACCAATGGCGAAGGCACATCTCTGGGCTGTAACTGACGCTGAGGAGCGAAAGCGTGGGGAGCGAACAGGATTAGATACCCTGGTAGTCCACGCCGTAAACGGTGGGTGCTAGCTGTGGGCCACATTCCACGTGGTCCGTGACGAAGTTAACACATTAAGCACCCCGCCTGGGGAGTACGGCCGCAAGGCTAAAACTCAAAGGAATTGACGGGGGCCCGCACAAGCGGCGGAGCATGCGGATTAATTCGACGCAACGCGAAGAACCTTACCAAGGCTTGACATATACAGGAAAAGCGTAGAAATACGCTCCCCGCAAGGTCTGTATACAGGTGGTGCATGGTTGTCGTCAGCTCGTGTCGTGAGATGTTGGGTTAAGTCCCGCAACGAGCGCAACCCTCGTCCTATGTTGCCAGCACGTAATGGTGGGAACTCATGGGATACTGCCGGGGTCAACTCGGAGGAAGGTGGGGATGACGTCAAATCATCATGCCCCTTATGTCTTGGGCTTCACGCATGCTACAATGGCCGGTACAGAGGGCTGCAATACCGTAAGGTGGAGCGAATCCCAAAAAGCCGGTCTCAGTTCGGATTGAGGTCTGCAACTCGACCTCATGAAGTCGGAGTCGCTAGTAATCGTAGATCAGCAACGCTACGGTGAATACGTTCCCGGGCCTTGTACACACCGCCCGTCAAGTCACGAAAGTCGATAACACCCGAAGCCGGTGGCCTAACCGCAAGGAGGGAGCCGTCGAAGGTGGGATTGGTAATTGGGACTAAGTCGTAACAAGGTAGCCGTACCGGAAGGTGCGGCTGGATCACCTCCTTTCTAAGGAGCATCTCGGAGAACTTCGGTTCTCCAAAAGAGAGCCACTTGCAGGCATATGTTCTGCAGCTGGTCAGCTCAGGGTGGAACATTACATAGAATTTTTGAACAAATCCAACAACCGGTACGCCCTCACGGGTCGGAAAGTTATTGGAGGAGTTCGTGGTTAGCACGCTGTTGGGTCCTTGGGGATCGGAAACGATAACCCAGGGGCCATTTCGAGTTTCGACTCATCATGGTCAGGTTCGTATTGAGTAAGGAAACTTACGAATGCGGAACCGCCCGTACTTTGAGAACTACATAGTGGACGCGAGCATCTTTAGACTTGGATTTATTCCAGGTCTACGATTTATTGCGAATTTATTCGTGATAGATCATCTTTGTGTGTCAAGTTTCAAAGAGCACACGGTGGATGCCTTGGCAATAGGAGCCGATGAAGGACGTAGCAATCTGCGATAAGCCTCGGGGAGTTGATAAGCAAACTTTGATCCGAGGATTTCCGAATGGGGAAACCCAGCTGGACTAGATCCAGTTACTCCTGTCTGAATGTATAGGACAGGTAGAGGGAACGTGGGGAAGTGAAACATCTCAGTACCCACAGGAAGAGAAAACAACAGTGATTCCGTTAGTAGTGGCGAGCGAACGCGGAAGAGGCCAAACCAGACATGTGTGATAGCCAGCAGGCGTTGCATGTTTGGGGTTGCGGGACTTCTCTGCAGATCTGCTGATCTGCACGAGTAGGTAAATGATGTAGACGAATGGTCTTGAACGGCCAGTCATAGAGGGTGCGAACCCCGTAGTCGAAACGTTATTTCCGCTCGAGAAGTATCCCAAGTAGCACGGAACCCGTGAAATTCTGTGTGAATCTGCGAGGACCACCTCGTAAGCCTAAATACTACCTATTGACCGATAGCGGACAAGTACCGTGAGGGAAAGGTGAAAAGTACCCCGGGAGGGGAGTGAAATAGTACCTGAAACCGTGTGCTTACAATCCGTCGGAGCCAGCATGTTCTGGTGACGGCGTGCCTTTTGAAGAATGATCCTGAGAGTTAGTGATCTGTGGCGAGCTTAACCCGAGAGGGGGAGGCGTAGCGAAAGCGAGTCTGAATAGGGCGCTTTAGTCGCAGGTTCTAGACCCGAAGCGAGGTGATCTATCCATGGCCAGGTTGAAGCGACGGTAAGACGTCGTGGAGGACCGAACCCACTTCAGTTGAAAATGGAGGGGATGAGCTGTGGATAGGGGTGAAAGGCCAATCAAACCTCGTGATAGCTGGTTCTCTCCGAAATGCATTTAGGTGCAGCGTCTTGTGTTTCTCTCTGGAGGTAGAGCTACTGGATAGCCGATGGGCCCTAAAAGGTTACTGACGTTAGCCAAACTCCGAATGCCAGAGAGTTAGAACAAGGCAGTGAGACTGCGGGGGATAAGCTTCGTAGTCGAAAGGGAAACAGCCCAGACCACCAACTAAGGTCCCTAAGCGCTTGCTAAGTGGGAAAGGATGTGGAGTCGCATAGACAACCAGGATGTTGGCTTAGAAGCAGCCACCATTAAAAGAGTGCGTAATAGCTCACTGGTCAAGTGATTCCGCGCCGACAATTTAACGGGGCTCAAGCAAGTCACCGAAGTTGTGGCATTTGTACATTGCTAGGTCGTAAGATCCAGGCGTACAGATGGGTAGGAGAGCGTCGTGTGGCGAGCGAAGCGGCGGGGTGACCCAGCCGTGGACGCCACACGAGTGAGAATTCAGGAATGAGTAGCGAAATGCGGGTGAGAAACCCGCACCCCGAATGACTAAGGGTTCCAGGGCCAGGCTAATCCGCCCTGGGTAAGTCGGGACCTAAGGCGAGGCCGACAGGCGTAGTCGATGGACAACGGGTTGATATTCCCGTACCGGCGAAGAACCGACCAAACTAATCCAGTAATGCTAAGTAGCTGAAGCTGCTTACTGATGCCTTCGGGCAGAGGTGGGCAGTCGAGCCTACGACCCTATTCTGGTGCGGTTAACGTATTAACAGGTGTGACGCAGGAAGGTAGCCTCCGCGGGGCGATGGTTGTCCCCGTTTAAGGATGTAGGGCGAGAGATAGGCAAATCCGTCTCTCACATAGCCTGAGATCTGATGATGAGTCCTTATGGACGAAGTGGGTGATCCTATGCTGCCAAGAAAAGCATCGACGTGAGGTTCAAGCTGCCCGTACCCCAAACCGACTCAGGTAGTCAAGTAGAGAATACTAAGGGGATCGAGAGAATCGTGGTTAAGGAACTCGGCAAAATGCCCCCGTAACTTCGGGAGAAGGGGGGCCTGAGGCGTGAAGACATTTACTGTTGGAGCGCTGTATGGCCGCAGAGACCAGTGGGGAGCGACTGTTTATCAAAAACACAGGTCCGTGCGAAGTCGCAAGACGATGTATACGGACTGACGCCTGCCCGGTGCTGGAAGGTTAAGAGGATGGGTTAGCTTCGGCAAAGCTCAGAATTTAAGCCCCAGTAAACGGCGGTGGTAACTATAACCATCCTAAGGTAGCGAAATTCCTTGTCGGGTAAGTTCCGACCTGCACGAATGGCGTAACGACTCCCCAACTGTCTCAACCGCGAACTCGGCGAAATTGCACTATGAGTGAAGATGCTCATTACGCGCAGAAGGACGAAAAGACCCCGTGACCTTTACTATAGCTTGGTATTGGTGTTCGGTGCTGCATGTGTAGGATAGGTGGGAGACTATGAAGCTTGGACGCTAGTTCAGGTGGAGTCATTGTTGAAATACCACTCTTGTAGCCCTGGATATCTAACCGCGAACCGTGATCCGGTTCCGGGACAGTGCCTGGTGGGTAGTTTAACTGGGGCGGTTGCCTCCTAAAAAGTAACGGAGGCGCCCAAAGGTTCCCTCAGCCTGGTTGGTAATCAGGTGTCGAGTGTAAGTGCACAAGGGAGCTTGACTGTGAGACTGACAAGTCGAGCAGGGACGAAAGTCGGGACTAGTGATCCGGCAGTGGCTTGTGGAAGCGCTGTCGCTCAACGGATAAAAGGTACCTCGGGGATAACAGGCTGATCTTGCCCAAGAGTCCATATCGACGGCATGGTTTGGCACCTCGATGTCGGCTCGTCGCATCCTGGGGCTGTAGTTGGTCCCAAGGGTTGGGCTGTTCGCCCATTAAAGCGGCACGCGAGCTGGGTTCAGAACGTCGTGAGACAGTTCGGTCTCTATCCTCTGCGCGCGCAGGAAATTTGAGAAGACCTGACCCTAGTACGAGAGGACCGGGTTGGACAAACCTCTGGTGTGTCAGTTGTACTGCCAAGTGCACCGCTGATTAGCTACGTTTGGGAGAGATAACCGCTGAAAGCATCTAAGCGGGAAGCTTGCTTCAAGATGAGATTTCCATGACTTTATTGTCGAGAGGGCCGCAGCTAGACTACTGCGTTGATAGGCGGGATGTGGAAGTGCTGAAAGGCATGGAGCTGACCCGTACTAATAGCCCGATAACTTGATACAAATTCAAATTTGTGCTTGCGTCCACTGTGTGGTTCTCGAGGTATGGTCGAGAACCGAATATAAGCTTATGCTTAATCGATTCACATAACTCAATAGTGTTTCGGCGGCCATAGCGAGAGGGAAACGCCCGGTTACATTCCGAACCCGGAAGCTAAGACTCTCAGCGCCGATGGTACTGCAGGGGAGACCCTGTGGGAGAGTAGGACACCGCCGGACTTACTTTAGAAATGGCCACTCCTTATGGGGTGGCCTTTTCTATTTAAGCGATTTGCTTTAGGAGCGATCTTGGAACAACGAGGAAAAAGACCTAGGCCCAACGAAGAGGGGCCAAGTGGTCGTGGAGAGCGCACCGATAAGGAGCGACCGGAATGGCAAACTCGTGTTCATCGAGTCAAAACTGTCGAGAAATCGCCCTTAATTCCCTCCCAGGTAACACCGGACGACATCGACATTTCGGTGCGCGTCCAGCTAAAAACACTCACTGCCGAAAACGCAGAGATGGTGGCCAGGCATCTGGCCATGGTTTCGTTTCTGATTGATGACGATCCTAAGCTCGCACATAAACATGCCCTTGCCGCTTCTAGACGAGCCGGCAGGCTCGCTATCGTCCACGAAACACTAGGCCTTACAGCCTACGCAAGCGGTGAATTCGCGCTTGCCATCAGAGAATTACTAACTCATCGAAGACTTTCCGGATCCAACGACCAACTTCCCTTGATCGTAGACTCGGAACGAGGGCTCGATAGGCCCGAGCGCGCTCTTGAGGCCGTGGTTGGTGTTGATCGCTCCAAATTAGATATCGGCGTTCGCATTAATCTTGCGATCGTCCTGTCGGGGGCAAGGCTTGACCTTGGTCAGGCCAAGCTAGCCGTTCAGGAGCTAGAGATCCCTGAGCTCAATCCCAAGCGCATCTTTGAACAGTCACCTTTGCTATTCAGGAGTTACGCCGAGTCTCTTAGGGAAGCTGGCAGTGATGGGGATAAGTGGGACGACCTGGCGATTAGGGCCGAAAGGGCAATAGCCGGGCAGGGCGAGGAGCTATTTCAGGTTTTTGAAGAGATAAACATTCCCACCAGCGAAGACTTTGATAAAACGGCGAAGCCTGCTGGCTCGTTCAATAAAAGCGATCGCAAATTCACTCCGGGTGAGCGTAAATTCACACCGCGAGAGGGCGGTGCAGCTAGGCCTGATCGTCCAGACAGGTCTTTTAGCTCAAGTCGCACTGATCGACCTGACAGAACAGATCGACCAAGTCGTCCAGATTCCGGTCGTCCGAGTCGTCCTTCCTCAGACCGTTCGGAGAGGGCAGATCGTCCAAGTCGACCAGACCGTTCTGATCGACCTGACAGGTCTTCTAGCTCAGGTCGCACTGATCGTCCTGACAGAACAGATCGACCAAGTCGTTCAGATTCCGGTCGTCCGAGTCGTCCTTCCTCAGACCGTTCGGAGAGGGCAGATCGTCCAAGTCGACCAGACCGTTCTGATCGACCTGACAGGTCTTCTAGCTCAGGTCGCACTGATCGTCCTGACAGAACAGATCGACCAAGTCGTTCAGATTCCGGTCGTCCGAGTCGTCCTTCCTCAGATCGTTCGGAGAGGACAGATCGTCCGAGTCGTCCAGACCGTTCTGATCGACCTGACAGGTCTTCTAGCTCAGGTCGCACTGATCGTCCAAGTCGTCCGGATTCGAAGCGTCCAGATTTCAAACGTTCTGACAATAAGGGGAAAGGCCCTAGAGGTGCTGGCAAGTAAATACGACTCACTTTTGCTAGATCTCGATGGCGTTGTCTATCAAGGGTCAGAGGCGATTGTAAATGCGGTCGAGTCAATCAATAAGGCTGCAAATCTCAGTATTCAGGTGGGCTACCTAACTAATAACTCTTCAAGGCGTGCAGAGACTATTGCCGAACAGCTGATTGGTTTTGGGATTCAAGCTACTTCCGAGCAAGTTGTGGGCTCGGCCAGTGCTGGCGTTATGTTGCTGGCTAAGAAAATCCCTGAGGGCGCAAAGGTATTAGTCGTTGGTGGAGAGGGGCTCAAGCATGCCGTCGCGGAAAGTGGTTTCGAAGTAGTTGACCACGCATCTCATTCGCCGGCGGCCGTAATCCAAGGGTTTAGCCCTGACGTGTCTTGGAGAGAGCTGGCTCAGGCGTCTTTCGCGATTCAAGGTGGGGCGATTTGGATAGCCACTAATCAGGATTGGACCGTCCCGGTCGAGCAGGGCATAGCCCCGGGAAATGGAACGCTGGTGGGTGCTGTACATACCGCTGTCGGAATACTTCCAGAAATAGCCGGCAAGCCCTTCAGGCCAATATTTGAGCAAGCACTCTTACAGCTTGGAATCAAGAACCCACTCATGGTCGGTGATCGCTTGGATACCGACATTCGAGGTGCCAACAACTCGGGCCTGGATTCGGCTGTTGTTATGACTGGCATTGTCACTCGTAAGGAGCTTTTGGCGGCGGGCAAAGAGGACCGACCCAAATTCATACTTCAGGATCTATCGGGGCTATTCGATGCCTACCATGATCCAAAGAGCACTAAAAGAGGAGCTAAGTCTGGTGACTCGACAGTCGAGCTTCTAGGGGATCGAGTAGTTATCGTTTCAGGAAACCCGCAGTCATTGGACACATTGAGGGCGGCTTGCCACGTAATCTGGACAAGCGGACGACCAATATATTCACTCGATGTCGACGCAAGCATCTACAGCTAGGACGAAAAATGGCAATCGAAAACTTAGAAGTTCGACTACTTGAGATTGAGAGCTTGCCGATTGATGAGCAGGTTGAAGCGTTGGACCAAATTGCTCAAGAGCTAGAGAAGAATTTACTTTGAGTGAGCGCTTAGACATAGAGGTTGTAATCCGAGAGCTCGCTCGGTCCAGGTCGCAGGCCAGCGCTCTTATTACATCGGGGAGAATCAGCGTTAATGGTCGCCTTGCCAAGAAGCCCTCTAGCAAGATTGAGCCGGGGGACAAGGTTGAGCTCAGCGCGGGTATCGATTTTGTTTCCAGGGCTGGCCACAAATTGGCTCATGCTCTCAGTGAGTTTGGCATCGCCCCAGCGGGGCTATGCCTAGATGCCGGAGCGTCCACCGGTGGATTCACACAAGTCCTTCTGGAAAATGGGGCTGAAAAGGTGCTCGCGGTTGACGTCGGTCACAACCAGCTAGTTGATTTCATCAGGGATGACCCCAGAGTCGTAAACCTAGAGGGGCAAAATCTTAGACATTTGACCAGTGAACAGGTAATTGGGGCAGTCGGCGAGACTCCGTTTTCACTAGTGGTGGTGGATTTGAGCTTTATTTCGCTAACACTTGTCACCCAAAAGCTTGCTGAGCTGGCGCCAACAGCGGAGCAGATTTGGCTGATCAAGCCTCAGTTTGAAGTTGGAAAGCACTCGCTAAGCGCGACCGGCGTGGTGTCTAGCCGCAACGAGCGCAAGCGTGCGGTGGAGCAGGTGCTTCAGGGGGCAAATGACGATGGCTTCTCCTGTCACGGGCTGATCGAATCTCCAATAAAAGGAACCAATGGCAACGTTGAGTATCTGTCTCTGATGAAATTTGAGCGCCTTGATTACGGGGTGGAGCAAATTATGGTGGACAAGCTTTTTTCCACCAAGTAGCCCGGATTCTTTTTTAGCTCAACGCTGTTGACAACTAGTACCTAATTTCACGAAGTAGTTACTAGTCTTAAGGGGTTCGAAAGGTTGCCAATGACTAGACATGTTCTGGTGGTTTCATCTGCAGAGTCTGCTGAGCAGCTGCAGAGAACGTTGGATGCGTGCTGGAGCCTTGAAGAGCTTGGAATGACTTGCGTCTTTGCAGCCGAAGACATCGGAAGATTGCGGGCGCAATTTAGTAGCGCCCCCTCGGACAAGAGCCTCTTCACAAATCAAGACCTAGAGGTTGTCCTTGTGCTCGGCGGAGATGGCTCAATTCTTAGGGCGGCCGAATTGGCCAGAGCTCAAGAAGCGCCTATTCTCGGAGTCAATCTGGGGCACATTGGCTTTATGGCGGAGGCCGAGGTAGATGATCTTACTGACGTGCTTACGGCGATTTCAAACAAAAACTACACGGTTGGGCATCGAGTAGCATTGGAAGTAAAGGTTTTTCAGGATTCCGAGCTCGTATTCGAGAGCTGGGCGCTCAATGAAGTTTCGGTCGAGAAAAGCTCGCGCGAGCGCATGCTCGAGGTTGTCGTCGAGGTGGATTCCAGACCAGTTTCGTCCTTTGGTTGCGACGGTGTTTTAGTCAGCACTCCCACGGGATCAACCGCATACGCTTTTAGCGCCGGTGGGCCAGTTATCTGGCCGGATGTGCAGGCGATGATGCTTGTGCCGATCTCGGCTCACGCTTTATTCGCCAGACCGCTTGTGGTGGCACCCGATTCAGAGCTTGCGATCGAGGTCCTTCGTCGTTCTCCTGGTGCGGGAGTCATCTGGTGTGACGGCAGAAGGGCAACGGACCTTGGTCCCGGCTCGAGGATTGAAGTCAAGAAAAGCCCCAAATCAATTCCAATGGCGATTTTGACCGACGCTCCATTCAGCGACAAGTTGGTTAGGAAATTTGCGCTCCCGGTCACCGGGTGGCGAGGTCCGGAGGCAACTGCGTGATCGCTAGTCTCGGCATTCGAAACATTGGAGTCATTAGCTCTGCGAACCTTGAATTCGGTCCAGGGTTTACTGCCCTCACGGGTGAAACTGGCGCTGGTAAGACCATGGTGCTAACGGCTTTGAGTTTGCTGCTAGGAAGCAGGGCAGATTCCTCAACTGTTCGTCGAGGGAGCCAACAACTCTTGGTTGAGGGCCGGATTTTCTCATCAAATCCGGAGCTACTAACCAGACTCCAAGAGCTCGGCTGCGATACAGCGGAGCATGAGATTCTAATTAATCGTACCGTTTCGAGTGATGGAAGATCTAGAGCGGCAATCGGTGGTGCTGCGGTGCCAGTTTCAGTGCTTGAGGAAATTACTAGCGAGCTTGTCACTATCCACGGACAAAGCGAACAGATTCGCTTGAGAGCACCGGCCAAGCAACGAGAAGCGTTGGACTCTTTTGGGGGCTCAGGGTTAGCTGCAACGAAAGCCTCATACTTGGGAATCTTTAGGGAGTTCCAGGAGCTCCGTTCTCGCATAGAAAGAATGCGAACAGCTTCCGAGACAGACGAACTAAAGCTCAACGCATTACGTTTGAAAATTTCAGACATAGCAGGGCTCGAGTCTCAAGTCGGAGAATTCACTGAGGTCGAGGACCAAATTAACAGGCTTTCAAATGTTGAGTCACTGAGGTCGGCCGCTACCAAGGCTCACGATGCTCTTAGCAGCGAGGACGGCTCTGACGCCACACAGTTTCTTGCGCAGGCCTCCAAGTCGCTTGAGAGCACCAGCGATCCGGACCTAAAAAAGCTGGCCAAGCAGCTCTCGGACCTTACTTCTTTAGCCGGAGATGTTTCGGGTGAGCTATCCAGCTACCTGGCGGACCTAGATGCTGATCCTCAAGTCCTTGATCGGTTACTTGGAAGAAAAGCTGAACTCGTAGCTATTGAGAGAAGATACGGAGTGCCCATTGACGAGCTTCTGAGTGACCTTCCTCGTTTACAGTTGGACGCACTTGACTTGGACTCGTCGGATGAACAGATTGAAAAACTTGAGACGGAGTTTCGGGAACTTGAGTCGAGGCTTCAGTCTCACGCCTCGAAATTGACTGCTGAACGAGTAGCTACAGGGTCATTGCTGTCTAGTCGAGTCTCGGAGGAGCTCGCACAGCTGGCAATGTCCGGTGCACGGCTGGAAATTAGTGTCACCCCTGGTTCTGACTTTGATGTTCACGGTGCCGACAAGATTGAATTTTTACTAGCTGCGCACTCGGGCGCTGACCCACGGCCCTTGAGCAAGGGCGCTTCGGGCGGCGAGCTTTCCAGAATAATGCTTGCGATCGAGCTGGTATTGGTAGCCGGTCAACAGCTACCCACAATGATTTTTGACGAGGTAGACGCTGGAGTTGGTGGTCAGGCAGCGGTTGAGCTTGGAAGACGACTAAAAAAACTGGCGGAGTCCACACAGGTAATAGTTGTTACCCACCTTCCTCAGGTGGCTGCATTTGCTGACAGGCAAATTCGTGTGTCAAAGGATGTTTCGGGTGAAATTACCGAGTCATCAGTGGAGCTGCTAAGCGACACCGAGCGTCAGACTGAGCTTGCACGAATGCTCTCGGGCAACCCGGATTCCGAGGTCGCGCTTGAGCACGCCAAAGAATTATTGGATTCTGCAAGGTAATTTTCTGTGTCGCGCTACTTCTTCGCGGTTCAACTGATAGGTTGAAGTTCCATGGCCGAACGCTCTGGAACTCCCAAACACATCTTTGTAACCGGTGGAGTCGCATCCTCATTAGGCAAGGGCTTAACCGCAGCCTCACTGGGTAATCTTCTTCGGGCTCGCGGGGTTTCTGTCGTGATGCAAAAGCTTGATCCATACCTAAATGTTGATCCCGGAACAATGAACCCGTTCCAGCACGGCGAAGTTTTTGTGACTGATGATGGCGCGGAAACCGATCTTGACATCGGGCACTACGAGCGCTTTCTAGACATAAATCTGGATGCAGCAGCCAATGTGACCACCGGTCAGGCATACTCGACCGTGATCGCCAAGGAGCGAGCCGGTGAATACCTAGGCGACACAGTTCAAGTAATTCCACACATCACCGACGAGCTGAAAAGGCGAATGCGACTTCAGGCAACACTGGAGCCAGTTCCCGATGTAATCATCACCGAAATTGGTGGAACAGTTGGTGACATTGAGTCTCAACCCTTCATGGAAGCAGCCAGGCAGATAAAGCAAGATGTAGGGCGCGACAACGTATTTTTCGTGCACGTAACCCTGGTCCCTTTTCTCAAACCATCCGGTGAGCTAAAAACCAAACCAACCCAGCACTCGGTGGCGATGCTTCGATCGCTTGGAATTCAGCCGGATGCAATTGTCTGCCGGTCGGACCGAGAGTTACCGGATGCCATCAAGAGCAAGATTTCTCAAATGTGCGACGTTGACCGAGAGGCCGTTGTTACAGCCGCCGATGCGTCATCAATTTATGACATACCTCAGGTCCTTCATGACGAGGGGCTGGATAGTTACATCATCAAGGCCCTAAGGCTTGAGACCAGCGAAGTTGACTGGACCAATTGGGAGCCGGTTACTGAGGCTGTGCATCGACCAAAGCACGAGGTGAACATTGCGTTGGTTGGAAAATACATTGATCTACCTGACGCTTATCTTTCTGTGACCGAGGCTCTACGTGCCGGGGGATTTGCCGAATTTACGAAAGTAAATATTCATTGGGTTCGATCCGATGATTGCGAAACTGACCAAGGGGCCCTTACCCATCTGGGTGAAATGGACGCCATTTGTGTTCCCGGTGGTTTCGGAGTGCGCGGCATTGAGGGGAAGCTGGGTGCCTTGAAGTTCGCTAGAGAAAATCAAATTCCAACCCTGGGTCTATGTCTTGGACTGCAGTGCATGGTCATTGAGTTTGCCAGGAACGTCGCAGGCATTACCGATGCAACTTCCAGTGAATTTGATCCTGAAGGCAAAAATCCTGTTATCGCGACCATGGCCGAGCAGGTGGACAAGATTGCGTCCTCCAACCTTGGTGGCACGATGCGACTCGGTCTCTACGAGGCCAACTTGTTGCCGGGCTCGGTTGTTTCTAAAACCTACGGTTCTGTCTTAGCTAGCGAACGTCACCGTCATCGCTACGAGGTTAACAACTCCTACCGTGAGCAACTTGCAAGCGCTGGATTAGTTTTTTCCGGTACCTCAGAAAAGGACAGCCTCGTTGAGTACGTGGAGCTTCCAGCAGATGTTCACCCGTATTACGTTTCCACTCAAGCCCACCCGGAATTCAAGTCACGACCAACAAAGCCAAATCCGCTGTTTCACGGTTTAGTGAAGGCCGCTCTGGTAAGACAGCGGCAGCAGCGCCTTTTTGAAGAAAGCTAACTACTTGTGTTGCCGCTAGATATTTATCTCCGGCACCTCAGCGTTGAGCGAGGCCTGAGTAAGAACACCTTGAGCGCATATAAAAGCGATTTGGGCATTTACTTTAGTTTTCTGGAATCTAACTCTTTGACTGAACTTACTGTTTCGGCCCCAGAGCTCGTCGAGTTTTCAGTGACATTGAGCGCTGCTGGGTATAAAGCCACGACCATCTCCAGGATTTTGGCAGCCGTGAGGGGCTTTCATAAATTTCTAGTTCTTGAGGACAAGAGGCTAGATGACCCAACAAGCAAGCTTCGACCACCAAAGCTTGCCTTTAGGCTCCCCAAAGCCCTAAGTCAGCAGCAAGTTTTGGATCTATTGACTGCCGCAGGCCCAGAGCCGGAGGAAAAGTCGACTGATTTACTGCGACTACGAGATCGTGCAATTCTGGAGCTGATGTATTCAACTGGGGCCAGGGTGAGCGAGGTCGTGGGCCTAGATCTTGATGAGATCGATGATTCTGGACTTATTCGAGTCCGTGGCAAAGGCTCCAAGGAGCGAGTCGTTCCGCTGGGTGGTTTTGCAATGCGTTCCGTCCAGGCTTATCTGGTTCGAACTAGGCCTTATTTGGCTAAAAAGGGTGGCGATAACGCCCTTTTTCTTAACGGCCGTGGAACCAGGCTTAGTAGGCAGAGTATTTGGGCGATAATCCAAAAGGCCGGCAAGGCCTGCGATATGGAAGTTTCCCCGCATTCGCTCAGGCATTCGTTCGCGACTCATCTGATAGAGGGTGGTGCGGACGTGAGGGTGGTGCAAGAGCTGCTTGGGCACGCCTCGGTCGCTACCACTCAGATCTACACATTGATGACCGTTGACACACTAAGAGAGGTCTATCTTGGCGCTCACCCTCGTGCTCGGCGGTAGGCTATAAAAAAGATAATTTGGAGGTTTGGGTGAATTTGTCAAACAAGGCTTTCGCCGTTCCGGGCAAGCTAAAGCAGCACGGCCCTGCTCGCATTATTGCTATGTGCAACCAAAAAGGCGGAGTTGGTAAAACAACCACCACAATTAATCTTGCGGCTGCTCTAGCAGAGTACGGCCGGAAAATTCTCGTTGTCGATTTCGACCCGCAGGGGGCTTTATCGGTCAACCTTGACGCTGACTATCAGGACGCGACAACCATTTACGATCTTCTAATGGATTCGACCTTGGACCCTGTTGCTGCAATCCAGAAAACGAGCATCGAAAACCTCGACATCATTCCGGCGAACATTGATCTGTCGGCTGCCGAGATGAACCTTGTAACCGAGATGGGACGAGAGCGTGTCCTGGACGGCATCTTGAAGAAAGTTAAAAACGACTACGACATAATCTTTATTGATTGCCAGCCATCACTCGGCTTGCTTACAGTCAACGCTCTGACCGCGGCCCATGGCGTGCTAATCCCGATGGCGACCGAATTCTTTGCGCTTCGAGGGGTAGCTTTATTGGTTCAGACAATCGACAAGGTCAAAGCAAGAACCAATCCGTCCTTGGAGCTAGACGGGCTCATTCCGACGATGCACGATGCAAGAACTCTTCACGCCCGTGAGGTGCTAGCCCGATTGCAAGAGGCGTTTCCAACACTTGTTTTTGACACGGCCATTGCCAGAACCGTTAAGTTTCCAGATGCAACTGTCGCCCGCAAGCCGATTACCCAATTCGCGCCAACCTCGGTTGCAGCGGAGTCTTATCGCAGGGTTGCAAGGGAGCTGGTGAAACGTGGCAGCGCAGCTTGAATCAGAGGTCGACTTCCAGCTTCACCTTGATAATTTTGAGGGCCCGTTTGACCTGCTGCTGAACCTGATCGGTAAGCACGAGCTCGACATTTCCCAAATTGCCCTAGCGCGGGTCACCGATGAATTCCTAAAGCATGTAAAGCAGCTTGATAGCAGGCAAGAGATCGAAAGTGCCTCTGAATTCTTAGTCGTGGCTGCAACGCTCTTGGACATGAAGATTGTCAGCTTGCTGCCCCAGAGCCAGGCAGTTGACTCAGAAGACATTGCCGCCTTGGAGGCAAGAGATCTGCTATTTGCACGATTGCTCCAATACCGCGCATTCAAGGAGATTTCCTCCTGGTTCAGCACTTCCCTAGAGCTGGAGTCTGTTCGCGTTGCCCGTGAGGTCAGGCTCGAGGAAACCTATCGAAACCTGCGACCAGAATTGGTCTGGAGCACTGATTTAGAGCAGTTTTCTCAGCTGGCTCAGCTGGCATTTGTTCCAAAAGAAATACCTGGCGTTGGCTTGACTCATTTACATGCCCCGAAAATAAGCATTCGCGAGCAGGTTGGAATTTTGGTTTCAAAGCTTCGAAAGACCAAGCGACTTAGTTTTCGGGAACTGATAGCCGATAGTAAGGACCGCGGCGAATTTGTCGCGCGTTTTTTGGGAGTGCTTGAGCTATACAGAGTCGGAGCAATTTCCATTGAGCAGGCAGGGCCGTTCTCTGATTTCACGGTAATTTGGGAAAACAGCAACTTTAGCGATGAAACTCTGGCTAGTTTAGGCACTGACTATGAGGGCCAATAATGAGAAATGACTTCGAACTGCGTGCGGGCCTAGAGGCACTTCTTGTCGTTGCCGAAACGCCTCTCAACCTGATAACCCTTGCCGGAGCCCTTGGGGCCCCGATCGGTGAGGTAAAAAAAGAGATTGACGCCCTTGTTGCAGACTACGAGAGCGCACACGAGGGTGCCGGTAGAGGTTTTGAACTTCGAGAAGTAGGTGGCGGATGGCGTATTTACGTTCGCCAGACTCACGATTGGGCCGTCAGGCAATTGGTTGCCAACGAAAACCCGTCGAAGCTTAGCCATGCCGCCATGGAAACTCTGTCGGTGATTGCTTATCGACAGCCAATTTCTCGTGGTCAGGTGTCCTCTATTAGGGGAGTAAACGTTGATTCAGTGGTGCGGACGCTGTTGTCAAGGGGTTTGGTTACTGAGCTTTACACCGATTTAGACACCGGTGCCGCAATGTTTGGAACCACTCAGATGCTGTTAGAGGTATTGGGCATCAATTCACTAGATGAGCTTCCAGCAATTAGCCCCTACCTCCCAGATCAGGATGGCATTGAGTAATCGAGAAGATCAGCAAGAAGATAAGCCCGAAGGTATAAGGCTTCAAAAAGCCCTTTCCGCAGCTGGAATTGCATCCAGGCGTGCCTCTGAGGACCTAATCGTCAAGGGACGAGTGAAGGTCAATGGCAAAGTTGTGACTGAGCTCGGCAGCCGCGTGCGCCCGCTGGAGGACAATGTAGAGGTTGATCACAAGCCAGTTCAAATGGACCCGGACCGGGTTTACTACGCATTCCATAAGCCCAGGGGTGTTGTTTCCACGATGTCAGATGAAAACGGCAGAAACTGCCTAGCGGATTACTTTATCGGGATGGATCGGGTATTCAACGTCGGCAGATTAGACGCCGAAACCACCGGCTTGATTCTTATGACCAATGATGGCGAACTTGCTAACCAGCTTGCTCACCCAAGCTACGAAGTAGAGAAGCTTTACGTCGCTAAAGTCAAGGGAGTGCTTGGCAGAGTCGAAATGCAAAAGCTAAAAGATGGTGTCCGTTTAGAGGATGGGCTTGCAAAGCCAGACAGTGCCAAGATTCTTGACCAGAACGACACCTCCACGCTTTTGGAGCTAGTTATGCACTCCGGCAAAAACCGCATAGTTAGGCGCATGATGGAGACACTTGGCCATCCAGTATTGGACCTAACCCGAAAGAGCTTTGGGCCGCTAAGGCTCGCTAACACTAAGGTCGGGCAGTTCCGAGAGCTTAGTAAGCTTGAGGTTGGTTCACTGATGAAGGTTGGTCAGGACGGCGAAAAGTCAAGGAGGCGCTAATGGCAGTTCGTGCGATTAGGGGCGCCATCCAAATTGATGCAGATGACAGAAGCAATCTCTTGCAAGCCACGGCTGAACTTCTCACCAAGGTCATGCACGCGAATTCTCTTGAGAGCGCGGACTTGATCTCGGTTTGGTTTACCGCCACCCCCGATGTGACCAGCGAGTTTCCAGCGGTAGCAGCCAGAGAGCTTGGACTCGGGGATGTTCCTTTGATGTGCAGCGTAGAGATGGACGTCGCTGGAGCGATGCCTAGAATCATTCGATTGATGATGCACGTGGAGACCAAGACTGCACGCTCTCAGATCCAACATGTTTACCTCAGAGGCGCACAAGCTCTAAGAAAAGATTTAGCGCAGTGAACAAAGCGATAAAAATAGTTGGGGCTGGTCTCATTGGCACCAGCCTTGGATTAGCGCTTGCCCGAAAAGGCGTTGTCGCTTCCTTGAGTGACCACTCGAAGGCAAATCTTGGATTGGCCATCGAATATGGTGCGGGCGTTGAGTCTTCTGTTGAGCCAGATCTTGTAATTGTCTGTGTGCCACCGGATCTGACTGCAAAGGTCATTTGCGAGCAACTTGCAAGCCACAAAAATGCCGTGGTAACTGACGTGGCAAGCGTAAAGGTATCGATTGCCAAAGAGGTGCAACTTCTATCAGGGTCAGACTCTGCTCGCTACATAGGCTCCCACCCAATGGCCGGCAGGGAAACCGCAGGGCCAAAGGGCGCAAGAGCGGACCTGTTCTTTGCTAGGCCTTGGGTGATTACGCCTAACGAGGCTTCTTCTAGCGCGCAGCTGGGGCTCGTGACTGAACTTGCGCTAATGCTCGATGCACTACCGGTTGTGATGTCTGCTCAAGAACATGATGGTTCGGTCGCCTTGGTTTCACACTTGCCTCAGCTGGTGTCATCGGCGCTCGCAGCAAGGCTTTCGAGTGGATCAACTGCAGACCTAAACCTGGCAGGTCAAGGCCTTCGAGACACCACTCGGATAGCTGCTAGTGACCCAGATTTGTGGATGCAGATTTTGAGCCAAAATTCAGCTGCGATAGGGCCGCTACTGGCGGAATTTAGTAAAGACATGAACGCCCTGGTGGAATCGTTTCAGAACTCTGACGAATCCAGTTCCCTTGCGGTTATTCATTCGCTGCTGGCAGCTGGAAACCAGGGGGTTTCGGCGATTCCAGGTAAGCACGGCGGTAAATATCTTGAATACAAAACTGTCACTGCGCTGATTGACGATTCACCCGGTGCGCTTGCAGCGCTTCTGACATTCGTCGGCGAAATCGGTGTGAACCTGGAAGACATAAAGCTTGAGCACTCGCCGGGAGCAGCAATCGGCCTAGTGGAAATGCAAGTCCTACCCGCAATTCAGGAAAAGTTGACGGCACAGCTTGTGCAAAACGGATGGCGGTTGGCCTGATGGCCGAAGTGATAATTGCCGTTGATGGACCCGCGGGATCAGGTAAATCAAGCGTCTCGAAGGCGGCTGCCCGGGAGCTGGGCTTTGGGTATCTGGACACTGGGGCCGGATACAGGGCATTTGCAATCCACAAATCAAACTTTCCAGACTTGGAACTAGCTCAATTGATCGAGAACTTTGACTATTCGATTTCAATTGACCCGGACAATGAGCTGGTAATGCTTTCAGGTGTTGATGTAACAGCAGAAATCAGGACAGCGGCGGTATCAGAAGCTGTGAGCTTTGTAGCAAAGGAAAAATTGGTTAGAAGCCTGCAACTTCAGGATGCCAGAAAAAGAATTACAGCCTGCCCAAACCGGGGCATCATCGTCGAGGGACGCGACATAACAACGGTTGTCGCGCCCGGGGCAATATTAAAAGTTCTGCTAACTGCGAGCCCAAGCGTTAGGCTAGAGCGCCGAGGCTTAGATGAAACTGAGCCTGCTGGCAATATCCTCAAGCGAGATTTATCTGATGGTCAAATTGTTGACTTTATAACCCCAGGTGAGGGCGTCAGTTTGCTGGATACAACCGAGATGGATTTTCAAAGCAGCATCGCTGCGTTGGTAAAAATGATTAGGGACGTGAATAAGTGAGCGATGCGGACAACTTAGACGAGGCCAAGACTGGCCTTCTAAAGGACGAGCTGGTCGACTACGAGTTGGATCAAGACGACATTGGTCTTCTAGATCTTGAATTAGCCGACAGCCCAGAAGAGGGCTTTCACACCGCCCCTCCAGTTCTTGCAATCGTGGGACGGCCAAATGTTGGCAAATCCGCCCTGGTTAACAGAATCTTGGGCCGGCGAGAAGCAGTTGTTGAGGACAAGCCAGGGGTTACTAGAGATCGAGTCTCCTATAAGGCTGAATGGAACGGCAAGCCAATAACCCTTGTTGACACCGGTGGCTGGGAGATTGACGCCAAGGGTATCGATTTAGCGGTAGCTGCTCAGGCTGAAGTCGCAGTAGAGCTATCCGACGGAGTTTTGTTTATCGTGGATGCAATGGTCGGTCCGACCGCATCTGATGAGCGAGTAGTTCAAATGTTGCGCGCAAGCGGCAAGCCGGTGATTTTGGTAGCCAACAAGATAGACGACCTGCACCTCGAGCCAGAGGCAGCAAGCTTGTGGTCACTGGGACTGGGGGAGCCCTTCCCGGTTTCCGCCCTCCACGGTCGCGGAGTTGCTGACCTGCTAGATGCGGCTCTAAAGATGCTTCCCGAGAAATCCGAAGTTGCCGAAGAAGAATATTCTGGTCCAAGAAGAGTCGCACTTATCGGTCGCCCGAATGTTGGTAAGAGCTCGTTGCTAAACAAGGCAACCGGAACTAACCGTGCAGTCGTGAACGAATTAGCCGGGACCACTCGCGATCCAATTGACGAGCAGGTCGAAATTGCCGGAAAGACTTGGCGCTTTGTTGACACCGCCGGCATTCGCAAGAAGCTTCACAAAGCACAAGGTGCGGATTTCTACGCTGCGCTAAGAACTGCCGCAGCGCTTGAGCGCTCAGAAGTTGCTGTGGTGCTGTTTGATGTCACACAGCCGATCAGCGAGGCCGATGTCAGAATCGTTCAGTTGGGCTTGGAATCAGGTCGCGCACTGGTTTTGGCTTTCAATAAATGGGACTCACTTGATGATGAGCGCCGCATGTATCTTGAGAAAGAAATTGAATCAGATTTGGCTCACGTTGACTGGGCGCCGAGAGTAAACCTGTCGGCTTTGACCGGTAGGCACTTGGAGAAACTAGTTCCAGCCCTAGAGGTTGCCTTAGAGTCTTGGGACAAACGAGTACCAACCGGTAAGTTCAATGCTTTCTTGCAAGAGATTCAGGCTTCCAATCCTCACCCAATCAGGGGCGGCAAGCAGCCGAGGATCCTGTTTGGCACCCAGGCCGCAGCCAGACCACCAAAGTTTGTTGTGTTTTCTACCGGTTTCTTGGAGGCCGGCTACCGAAGATTCATTATTCGTAAGCTCCGCGAAACTTATGGCTTTGAGGGCTCTCCGGTTGAGCTTGGCGTAAGGGTCAGAGAGCGCCGTAAAAGGCTTCGCTAGTGAAACCTTCGCTGTTTGCCGGTAATGCTCTAAGGGGCATGCTCATTGGCACGGCCGAGGTAATTCCGGGAGTTTCCGGTGGGACAGTTGCGCTCATAGTCGGCGTTTACGATCACATCATCAACGGCATTTCTCACCTAGTACGCGCCGTCGGATTTTTACTTCGCGGCAAGCCCAAAGATGCCGGCAAGCAATTTCGCGAAATCAAATTCACGATTTTGCTTCCGATATTATTTGGCATGATTCTCGCGATTCTCACGATGGCGTCGATTTTGGAGCCACTTCTAGTTGCTGAACCCGAAATTGTCCGTGCCGCGTTCGCGGGCATGCTCATAGCTTCGCTTTATGTTCCGTTGCGACTCGTTGGCAAAAGCTTTCGGTCAATTCACTTGGCCATTCTGATTCTTGGGGCAATAGTTGCTTTCTGGCTGACTTCGCTTCCGAATGCGGGCCTCGACAACCCTGTTGCCTGGCAGATTGTTCTGTTTGCAGGCCTGGCTGTCTGCGCGCTAGTTCTGCCGGGTGTTTCCGGCTCCTTTTTCTTACTGGCGGTGGGCATGTATGGGCCAACTATTGCAGCGGTAAACAACCGAGACCTTGGATACCTGGGTCTGTTTGTTATCGGAGCAATTATCGGCCTTCTGAGTTTTGCAATGGTCATGAAATGGTTCCTGGATAACTACCGGGCTCTAACTCTGAGCTTGATGATTGGCCTGATGATCGGATCGCTACGAGCGCTGTGGCCATGGCAAGATCAAGCGCGAGAGCCTCTAGGCATCACGGACCCGACTGGGCCGGTGGTTGCACTATTGCTGGGAGCTGGCGTCGTTGCAATAACGATTGGCCTGGAGCGGTATCTGAAGAGCAGAACCACCCAATAGACTCGACCATGTTGTCTAGCGGCAACGGGCTGTAGCGCAGCTTGGTAGCGCACTTGTCTGGGGGACAAGGGGTCGTGGGTTCAAATCCCGCCAGCCCGACGGCGTGTTGAGTTAATGGCTGTCGATGTTTCCACTGTTGCAGCCTAAAGCGCCAGTTAGAGCCTAAGCACGACCTATCAATGCGGTTAACCCCACTAAAACGCCGCCGCCAAAAATGGGTGGGCTATTTTCGTGACATGCCTGCAGTCACCAGAGGCATTTCAG
>CAJJAJ010000008.1 GCA_905182225.1 uncultured Aquiluna sp. | reverse complement strand
TCTCCGTAAAGTTGCCCCACTGCTGGCTTCATCGGCTCAAAGCCGCCTTCATAACTGCCTTAGCGATCGGAGCGGCAATTTGGTTACCGGTTCCGTTCTGCCCAATGCCACCGCCGTCCTCAACCACCACGGTGACAACAACCTGGGGAGATTCAGCCGGTGCAAAGCCGGTGAACCAGAGCGTGTAGGGATCATCGGGGCCGTTTTCGGCAGTGCCGGTCTTGCCGGCAACCGCGACCTGTGGAATCGCCGCGTTGGTCGCGGCTCCGTAGCCAACCGAGTCAACCATCATGCGGGTCAGCAGTGCAGCAGTTTCTCTTGACATTGGTGAGGAAAATACCTGGGGCTCGGGCTGGCTCAGAACGTTTAGGTTGCTGGCCACAACCTGATCAATAAGCTGAGGTTTGATGATTACGCCTTGATTCGCAATTGCGGCAGTGCTCATTGCGATCTGCAGCGGTGATACTCGAACGTCGAACTGCCCAAAACCGGTAAGGGCTAACTGCGAGAGCTCTAGGTCAGTTGGATAAACGCTCGGTGTTACCGAAAGTGGAATCGCAATCTCGTCCCGAAAGCCCATTAGTTCTGCCATGGCTCGGATTCGATCCTGACCAAGGTCGACCGCGAGCATCGCGAATGGAATGTTGCAAGATCTAACTAGGGCCTGTTCAAGTGTTACAAGCACCCCGTCTCCGCATGAGTTACCGGACGAATTTTGAATCATTGTAGAGGTACCGGGGAGTCGGTAGCGATCTAGATTTTCAAAGGTTGTGGTCGTGCTGTAGCGCCCAGATTCAAGAGCGGCTGCCGCGACAATTAGTTTGAAAACTGAACCCGGTGGATAAAGGTCTCCTCCGATTGCACGGTTCACAAGCGGCTTGTCCGGATCCTCCAGGTAGTCGCGATATGCCTGGTTCACTGGTTCATACTCGTGACCGGCCATGAGGTTGGCATCAAAGGTCGGCTTTGAGACCATCGCGAGAATGCGGCCGGTTGTCGGGTCAAGAGCTACCACGGCACCCTTGCGCCCACCGAGGGCATCCCAGGCAGCCCGCTGCACCTCTGGATCCAGGCTTAGTTCAACCGCAGCACCGGTCACCGGTGTGCCATCAAGCAATGCATTGATTTGCTCAAAAAACTGTGCGGAGCTTTGGCCGGCGAGCAGCGAATTCATTGATCGTTCAATTCCGGAGGACCCAGTGAAAATGCTGAAGTATCCGGCAACCGCACTGTAAAGAACAGAGTCGTATTTTCTTAAGAATCGGTACTGGTCGTTAACTGCATCGCTGGTGACGATTTCGGTTTGTCCAACCAGAATCGAACCGCGTTGAGTTTTATAGGTTTCATAGGATGCGCGAACGTTTCTCGAATCTTGATAAAGCGATTCGGTTCTAACAACCTGTATTGAGGAAGCAATTGCGAACAGCGCGATGAACATCACGGTTAGTGCAAGGCCGACTCGTCTGACCTGCCTGTTCATTCCTTCACCCGCCTGAGAGACGAATCAGACAGCACCAGCAGGAGTGCAATGATCGACCAGTTAGCCAGCAGGGCACTACCGCCCGCTGCCAAGAACGGAGTTGTTAGACCCGTCAAGGGCAACAACCCCATTACGCCTCCGGCAACAATAAAGACCTGAAGCCCAAGCACGAACGAGAACCCCAATGCAAGCAGCTTTGAAAAATCGTCTTGATGAGTGTTTGCAATCCTGAGACCTCGATAAACAATCAGGAGATATATTGCCAAGATCGCGAAAATTCCGGCCAGACCAAGCTCTTCTCCGAGCGCTGCGAATATAAAGTCACTTTCGGCAAGCGGAATCAACTGAGGGAATCCAGAGCCAAGTCCCGCGCCAATAACATCACCGTGAGCCATGCCAAACAGCCCCTGCACCAGTTGGTAACTGCCGCCTGGGGCGGTGTAGTTTTCGGTTGCAAACGGAGCCAACCAAGAATCGAAGCGAGCACCGACATAGCCAAACAACCTGGAGGCTACCAGTGCTCCGGTGACCATCATTACCAAGCCGATACCAACGTAGAAGCCGCGACCAGTCGCGGTGTAGATCATGACAAGAAAGAGACCGAAATACAGAATCGAAGTTCCAAGATCGCGCTGGATCACAAGCACTGCCATTGACGCAACCCAGAAAAGCAATATGGGGCCCAAGTCCTTTGCCCTTGGGATCCTCATCCCCAACACTCGAGACCCAATTTCAGAAAGCGGGCCTTTTCTGGAAACCAAGTAGCCAGCAAAGAAGATCGCCAACAATATTTTTGCTATTTCGCCGGGCTGGAAGCTTAGATCTCCAATGGCAATCCACAGTGTCGCACCATTGAATGTCCTGCCAATGACCGGTGCTGCTGGGAGTAGCAGCAAGACAACGGCGGCCGCGCCTGCCAAATATGGAAAGCGTCTCAGAACAAGAGGGTTTCGAACCAGCCGAACCACGATTGCGGCCATCAACATCGCAAAGCAGCTCAACCAGACCTGGCGCTCGGCAAACAGGTCCTCACCGCCCCTGGTTATCTCGGCTAAGTCCAACCGATAAATCATTGCTATGCCAAGACCATTCAGTAAAAAGGCCAATGGAAGTAGCAGCCCATCGGCGTTCAGGACGTATTTCCTGAGCACGTAGTGAAGTATCCATGCGCTTATGGTTGGCGGAGCCCAGTAGTAGAGCATGTCCCAAGACATCCGCTGACTAACCGCAAGCTGGATTTGAGCTAAAGCAAAAGCGTGAATACCGGCAACCCAGAACAGGAGGACTGCCTCAAAGTTCCTAGAGCGCGGAACAGCCTTCAGCAGCATTGGAATCGCTTGAGTCAGTGAGACGTTACTCATCGGTTCCGTCCTGAAGTTGTTCGATTAGGCGCAATGCCTCATCCAACGACTCGACTGAGATGGACCTTTCAATCAGGGTCTGCTGGAACTGTGGGAGATCTTCAATGTTTATGTCCGACACCAGGTATGGGCTTGAGAAATTCAGTGGCCCTAACTGCTCATTGATGCCCTGAAAAATGGTGACCCTGCCATCAGAGACATCAACAAAGTAACGGGTCTGGGTGTATTGGTAGGCACCGAATATGACACCGACCGTTACCCCGGCAAACAAAAGCCAAAGCGCCGTTATTCTGACCGCGCGCCAGCGCAGCTTGCGTCTGGTCTCGGCCAAGATCTTCTCAAGAAGCTCCTCGGATTCTGGCGCATACTGAGCTGGATCCTCTGGGCTTTGCAGCAGTTCAAGCAGGCTCAATGGGTTGAATAGGCGCAGGATCTTTCCACCCTTGCGCTCTTCAATGACAACCTCATGATCCGCTGAACCAACAAAGTGAGCACCGGGTTCAAAGTCCGCTTTCACAGTTGGGCGAACAATGTCGGTGATTACCACCGTTACGTTGTCCGGTGCACCATGCTCAAGAGCTTCCCCCACCAAAAGTTCAGCGGCTTCTTCGGTTGGAATGTTTGAAGCCAGGATTTTGGCCATAACTTCATCCGGAACCGCGCCACTCAGTCCGTCGCTGCAAATCATCCAGCGGTCACCGGGCAGAGCGTCGTGAAGAGCAATATCCAGCTCCGGGTCGCCCTGAACATCGCCCAGCACCCGCATTAGAACCGATCGACGCGGGTGAACTAGAGCTTCGGCTTCAGTAATGCGGCCAAGATCAACAAGTTTTTGAACGAATGAGTGGTCCTTGGTTACCTGAGTAACTTCACTGGAACGCACTCGATATATACGGGAGTCTCCTATGTGAGCGGTAATGATCTGACTGCCGTGGACCAATAGCCCTGAAAAAGTGGTTCCCATGCCTTGAAGCTCCGGGTGCTCAACCACGGTTCCGGTCAGCATTGAGTTAGCATCCAGAACCCCAGCCTTCAGGGTCTCAATGGCCTCTTCAACCGTGTCGTACTTGCTATCGGTTAGTGCAACGCGTTGCGAAGTAATAGCCGATGCGATATCTCCTCCAGCGTGACCACCCATGCCGTCGGCCACGAAGAACAACTGGTAACCGGAATAACCGGAATCCTGGTTCGAACTGCGGTGCTTGCCGATGTCGCTGGCTGCATAGCTAATGGTCTTGATAGCCACCTGACTACGACCTCAACTCAAAGGTCGTTGTGCCAATGCGAATCGTCATCCCAGGCCTGATGGTCACCGGGGTGGTTATTTTCTTGCCGTCTAAGTTGGTGCCGTTGGTGGAGTTTAGGTCTTGTAAAACCCAGTCGGGCCCAACATGGACAAGCTTTGCGTGCATCGAGGAAGCAAACTCATCGCTGATGACCATGTCTGAACTCGGAGCACGGCCAATTAGAACTTCCTTTTTGTTCTCAAGCGGGATGTTGGTTCCGGCGGTGCGGCCCGTCAGCACAGCAATCTCGGTCGGGTCAAAACTGTCGCCATCTTCTATGCCGAGGCTCGCAGCCGAGCCCGCGGTTAGCATCGGAGCGTTTTGCTTGGCGATGCGACTGATAACTCGCCTGCCATATAGGTCAGCGCGAATAACAGAAAGCAGGCTCAAAATAAACACCCAGAGCACCGCAACAAAACCGATACGAATCAGGAATAGCGCTAGTTCACTCACTTGGCTCTCCCGTCTGAGCTAATAACTCAAAATCAAATTCTGTCCTACCGGCAGTTATCTTGCTGCCGGATCGAAGAACCACCTCGTTTATTCGCGAGCCATCTACGAAAGTTCCATTGGTCGACTGCAGGTCTCTTATTGCGGCAACATCTCCGTTGAAGGCGATCTCAAAGTGAATCCGGCTCAGACCGCGATCATCGATCGCAACGTCAGCGCTAGCGTCCCTGCCAAAACTAGTAGTTCCACTGAATAGTTCCAGGCGCTGGTCACCATAGGAAACCATCGGTTTCCAGCTAACCAAGCTGCTAACTGCTGCAGAACCAACTTGAATTCGACCTCGTGCAACTTTTTGGTCAGCCAAAACCTTCAGTTCAAGCTCGCCTGTTAGTTGGTAGCTCTTTTGACCGGCGTGGTTCGCGACCTCCGAACTTATGGCGCGAAGAAGTTGATCAGAGAGGTTGTCTTTGTCTTGGGGGCTCAGTTTTATCAGGTAGCGATGAGGAACTAGCTTCCGGTCTCTACCTGGATCGGTGGCTGCGACGTCCATTGCGTTCTTTACAGCCTGGGAGATTTCAATCGGCTGCAGCTGCTTTTTGGATAGTTTGGAAAACATTGAGACAATCATGTTCTCAATGCGCGCCTCGGCCTTGTCTAGAAAGCCCACGTTACCTGCTTCCCTGAGCGGTTCTTAGGTTTGGTCAGTCTACCGCTGAGTGGCTATTTCTTCCTTAATCTTTGCCAATCCAAGCGCCACCTTATTAGGGTTAATGGGAACCTAAATCGGGAAGCGAATTGCTAGAAACATTTCTAATAACACTGGAAGCACTTGGAGTGCTGGCGTTTGCGTTGTCCGGCATCATGGAGGCAGCTAGAAAGCAGTTTGACCTAGTGGGCGTCGTGATGATCGGTGCTGTGACGGCCTTTGGAGGTGGGACTCTTAGAGATGTGCTGCTAGACAGAAGGCCATTTTTCTGGGTCGAGCAAGAATTTTGGGTCTGGGCCCTAATTTTGGTGGGCTTGACTCTGCCATTTTTCTTTAGAGCCACCCACATCGCGCTAACCGAAAAAGCGATTTTGATCCCAGACGCCGTTGGCCTTGGCATATTTGCAGCTGGCGGTACTCACCTTGCTCTGGTTGCCGGCATGAGCCCGATGATTGCGGTTTTGATGGGTGTCATCACGGCAGTTGTCGGCGGTGTGCTGAGAGATGTATTGGTCAATGAAGTCCCGAGGGCGTTTCATGACCACCAGCCCTACGCCGCAATAGCCTTTGCAGGCGGCTGGGCTCTTGTGTTGCTTGGCTACCTCAACACCCCTGAGTACTTGGACGTCGCCATTGCGGCAAGTTTGATGGTCGCCATGCGGCTCATTGCAGTTCGATTAAAAATTCAGCTTTTTCGCTGGCGCTTCCTGTAGACCTCAGTCTCAACTACGAAGCCGATGACGCCTCCAACTTCTAACTTCGTGGCAAAAAGCTAGGCGAGGGCGAGCACAAGGGACTGCGCAACCACGGCCACGAGCATGAAGATATTGCGGACGAATCTGACAACCCATAAAGCTGAGAAAGTGCTGAGAGCTTGATGTTGAAACCCTGACTTTTACTCGGTCAGCAGCGGCTGGCTTTTAGGGTTAAAGGCATGTGATTCTCATAGATTACATACCCTCCTAATAGGAAAACCCTCGGGCAAAAACTCGGGGGTTTTTCTTTAACCTATTTGTTGGAGCTTCTTTTTGCCCCGAATGTGACTTTCGTCACACCTTAGGTTCATTGGATCTGTAAAGCACTCGTCACACAGCAACACTAAATCCTTGCAGCCGGGTCCCTCGCAGTCGCGATACTGAGAAGTTTTTTCTGAGCAGTTCACACAGGCGCCAAGAGTCACTGCGTCTTTTGAAAAATTGAGGGTCATGCGGTTATCAAAAACGTAAAGCGCGCCTTGCCAGAGACCGGAATCACGATATTTTTGGCCGTATCGAACGATGCCTCCCTCGATTTGATAAACCTCTTTGAACCCACGGTTTAGCATCACGGCACTCAAAATTTCACACCTAATACCACCGGTGCAGTAGGTGACAATCGGCTTGTCTTTCAGGTGGTCATACTTGCCTGATTCGATTTCGGCGACGAAATCGTGAGTGGTCTGAATGTCCGGAACAATTGCATTTTTGAATCTACCAATTTCGGCTTCAAAGGCATTCCTGCCGTCGAAAAAGACAACATCGTCGCCGTGCTTTTCAACTAGCTCGTTGACTTGATGAGGCTTCAGGTGCTTACCCCCGTTGACAACGCCGGTGATGTCAACTTGCACTTCGTCCGGAGTAGTGAAGGCCACTAGCTCTTTTCGAACTTTGACCATGAGTTTTGAAAACTCATCGCCGGTTCCGGCAGACCACTTGAAATCTATTTTGGAGAAACCCTTGAATTCTTTGGTGGCGTGAGCGTACTTTTTTAGGTTCCCCATCTTGCCACCGAGGGTTCCGTTTATCCCATGGGGAGAGATAAGGATCCGGCCCTTTAGCTCAAGCGTCTCGCACAGGGTCCGCTGCCAGAGCATGACTGCTTGCGGATCTGCAATCGGTGCGAACCCATAGTAAAGGATGATCTTGTTAAGGAGCATTAGCTGTCAGCCTAGTCACAATGCACTGTCTTAGACTAGGGAGCATGTCAATGAAACCGGGGCTAGATAAAGCCGAACTGAGTCAAACCACTAAGCCAACCCAGGATCTATTCCGCCATGTGAACGGAAGCTGGTTGGATTCAACCGAGATTCCAGAGGACAAAGCTGTATTCGGTAGTTTCCACATGCTGGCCGATGATTCGGAACTTGCCGTCAAGGAAATCCTTGAAGAGGCAGCCAACAATCCACTTCCGGGCGTTAGTCAGCAAATTGGAGATCTATACGCCTCGTTCCTAGACGAAGATCGAGTCGAGAAGCTTGGAGCCACTCCACTGGTCGACGGGCTTTCTAAAATCGATGCAGTTTCTAACCTCAAGGAGCTGCACAGCTTGATGGGTCATCTCGAGCGCATGGGCGTGGGCGGACTATGGGGCAGCTACATCGATAATGACCCTGGTAACCCGGAGCGCTACCTCGTTCATTTCTATAACGGTGGCCTAGGCCTGCCGGACAAGGATTACTACACCGACGAGAAGTACAAGGATGTTCGTGAAGAATACCCACAGCACATTTCTCGCATGTTGGTTTTGTCTGGAATGACTCAAGAAGAAGCCGATTCCAAGGCGGATCAGATCTTGGAGCTCGAAACCAAGATTGCCTCCAAGCACTGGAGCCGCGTTGAATCAAGAGACGCTGAAAAAACCTACAACCTCAAAACCTTCGCAGAACTAAAGACTCTTGCACCAAGCATTCACTGGGACGAATACCTTTCGGGTCTAGGTCTAACCGATTCATTCCTGGAATGGAATGTAGTAATGATGCCATCATTCTTCGAGGGACTGGCTGACGTGC
Organism: uncultured Aquiluna sp.; assembly: GCA_905182225.1. Lineage (GTDB taxonomy): Bacteria > Actinomycetota > Actinomycetes > Actinomycetales > Microbacteriaceae > Aquiluna. The sequence goes on along the minus strand of CAJJAJ010000008.1, from coordinate 2,280 downwards.
TGACAGCCGAAAACCTGGATGCTCTAAAAGCATGGCTGAGCTGGGTTTACATCAGAGCTCACGCGCCTTATCTGTCCAGCGATTTTGTGGCCGAGCGCTTCAGCTTCTATGGAACAAAACTTACCGGCCAGCCGGTCAATCGTTCGCGATGGAAGCGCGCTGTCAGCTTGGTCGAGGGAAGCCTTGGCGAAGCTGTTGGTCAGATTTATGTTGAGAAGCACTTTCCAGCAAGCTCGAAGTCTCAAATGGACACTTTGGTGGCTCACCTGATTAAGGCCTATAGACAAAGTATCGACAAGCTCGAGTGGATGACTGACGCGACAAAACAAAGAGCCCAAGAGAAACTATCGAAGTTCACTCCCAAGATCGGATATCCGTTCAAGTGGCACGACTACTCGAGCATCGTTATCTCGCGAGAAGACCTTCTGCAAAACATTCAAAATGTTTCTGCGTGGGAGTTTGATTTCCAGGTAAAGAAAATTGGGTCACCAATCGATCGCGACGAGTGGCACATGACTCCTCAGACCGTGAACGCCTATTACAACCCTGGTCTGAATGAAATCGTTTTCCCGGCGGCAATTTTGCAGCCACCGTTTTTCTCCGAGGAGACCGACGACGCCATGAACTTCGGTGGCATCGGAGCCGTAATTGGTCACGAAATTGGTCACGGCTTTGATGACCAGGGTGCGAAGTATGACGGCGACGGCAAGTTGGTTTCCTGGTGGACCGATACGGACCTAAAGGCTTTTGAGCAGCGAACTAAATCTCTTATCGATCAGTACAACGAGCTAAGCCCTGTTCAGCTGGATGACAGCAACAGGGTAAACGGCGAGCTCACCATCGGTGAGAACATCGGAGATTTGGGTGGTCTTGGTATTGCGTGGAAGGCATACCTAATCTCACTTGACGGCAAAGAACCACCGACTATCGACGGTGTGACTGCTGCAGAAAGATTCTTGTTCTCTTGGGCTCAGTGCTGGCGAGGTATCAGCCGCGATGAAATTGCCATTCAGCGTCTGGCGACCGACCCGCACTCACCGGCTGAATTCAGGTGTAACCAGGTTGTCAAAAACTTGGACATCTTCCACGAGACATTCCAGACCACTGAAACCGACCCAATGTGGCTTGCACCCGAAGACCGTGTGGTTATCTGGTGAAACTCTGGTTTCGAATCCTCTTCATCAAGCTGACCTGGCGTCGCAGGTCAAAGGTGACCATCGACGAAGTTTCGTCGGTAAGTCTTCGAGTGATGCCAACTGACCTAGATGTCTACAATCACATGAACAACGGCGTATTTCTGACACTAATGGATCTTGGTCGATACGATCAGGGCCTGAGAACTGGAATTTGGCAAATCTGGAACAAAAAAGGCTGGTACCCGATAGTTGTGAACTCAACTATCAGTTACCGCAAGTCTCTTGAGCCCTGGCAGAAGTTTGAACTGGAAACCAAGGTGGTCGGCTGGGACGACATCGCCGTTTACATCGAACAGCGATTTGTTAGAAATGGTGAGATTTATGCCAAGGCGATTATGCGCGGACGGTTCCTGAAGCGTGCTTGGGGAACCCTAACCCCGCAGGAAGTCATGGATGGTTCCGGTGGCTGGCCCGGAGAGCGACCTAAGTTACCAAAGTGGATCGAAAGATGGGCAAAAGACACCGCTTTACCAAAAGGTAAAGAGCCAGCTCCTAGCTCTTGGGACTAGCTAGCTCCCGGCCACCTGCAAGAAGCAACAGCTTCTTCGATGGTTCCATTTAGCAGGTCGTGGGTTTCAGGATGTTTCTCCATGTATTTGACGACGTAGGAACAGACCGGAACGACTTTGTTGTCTCCAGCTTCTCTAATTTCTTCAAGCGATTCGCGAACCAGAATTGCCGCTAGGTTCTTGCCTTGATGCTCGGGGTTCACCTCGGTGTGGACCAGGTGGATTGCGTCTTGATTGACCACGTAGTCCATCAGCCCGACTCGAGAAGAATCCAAGAAAATTTCAAAGCGGTGGTTATCGCTATCGTGCACTACCTGTGTGCTCATGATGTTAATCTTTCTTCTTATGGCTACTAACGAGGTTATCAACGGGGAGAACCTCGCGGCACTTAAATCTATGCCGGATGAATCCTTTCAACTTATTTACATCGACCCACCCTTCAACACCGGGCGCTCTCAGGTAAGAACAAACCGCAGCTCTGTTTCTAGTGCGACCGGGAACCTGGGCTTTCAGGGCAAGAGATACGAGCAGGTTGTGAAGTCGGTTCTGTCTTACGATGATGACTTTGCTGACTA
>CAJJAJ010000007.1 GCA_905182225.1 uncultured Aquiluna sp. | reverse complement strand
AAAAGTCACAATACCCGCAAGCCTCGTCGACTCATCGCTCACTGCAGTTCTAAGAGACGATGCAAAGGTTTTTATGAGCGCAAGACCAGCCAGCGCCAACAGCAGCTCCCTAGGAACTGCCAGTACGAAGGCCGCAAAAACAGAAGCAAATAGCGCGAAAATTAGATAAACAACCCCGCCCCAGGCAGCTGCTTTCCAGCGCTTTGATGGATCCTTACCGGCTCCATCGTCGGCATTCAGGGCGGCGGTGATGGCGGCTAGATTCAATCCAAAGCCCCCAAAAAAAGACGTCACCACTGATCCAATACCCGTGGCAACGAAGATTTTTGATGTCGGCAGCGGATATCCCAACCCGTTCATGATGGCTAGGCCCGGGAGGTTCTGAGACGCCATAGTGATCAAATAAAGCGGAATTCCGATTGCGACTATTACTCCAATATCAAATACCGGAGAAATCATTGCCAGGTTTGGCCAGAATGAAAAGACCTCGAAGTCCTTGGCCTCTTGACTCATTGCAATCAGAGCAAATCCAATAACTATTGCTATCGGCGAGGCCCAAAGCGGAAGTAGCCGGTTGAGTAAGAGCCAAATAACAATTACCGGCATTATCAAGAGTGGAAAATCGACGCCCGAGTGCACTGTCGCGGCCACAAAAGGGAAAATAACGCCCGCCAACATGGCAGCGGATATCTGGGGAGGGATTTTGGCGACTAGCCTGCTAAGGGCCGGCCATGCTCCGGTGAGGACGACAAGCAAGCTGCTAACTATAAATGCCCCGACAGCTGTTTCGAAGTCAACCCCGAGCCCCGAGCTGGTCGCCAGAAATGCAGCGCCAGGTGTGGACCAGACGATGCTAACTGGCATTTTGAGCCACGTGCTAAGCAAGATCGAGAGCACTCCGTAGCCGATAAGCATTACAACTATTGCGGTTGCAGTCTGGCTTTGGCTTGCTCCCATGGCGCTCAGTCCGGCAATTGCTATGCCAAAGGTTGCGATTGATCCGGTTGTGGAAGCTACTGTGCCAGCAAGGTAGGGCGTGATGGCAGCGTTTTTCATGGGGACAGCGCGTGTTCGCTAAGCGGATTTGTCTTGAAGCGGCTTGCGGTGAGGCTGTATTTCTGGGATTGAACCGGTCTTGGAAACCTCTTCAGTGATTATGACGATGCCAGTGCTGTCGCTACCAGGAAGCTCGTACATTATTGGACCGAGCAGCTCTTCCAGGATTGCCCGAAGGCCTCGAGCGCCGGTCTGGCGCTCAAGCGCAGACTCAGCAATGTGCTCAATAGCGCCGGCCTCAAATTCTAGATCGAACCCATCAATCTCGAACATGCGCTGGTACTGCTTTATCAGAGCATTCTTCGGTTCGGTAAGAATTTGAATAAGCGCAGACTTATCCAGCTCCTCCACAGTCGCAATTACCGGAAGTCTGCCAATGAATTCTGGGATTAGCCCAAATTTGCGCAGATCTTCTGGCTGAACCTGCCTGTAGATATCCACTTCATCGTTCTTCTGTTTTAGCTCGGCACCGAAGCCAATGCCTTTCTTGCCAGTTCGCTCTGAAACTATTGTCTCGAGACCCGAGAATGCTCCCGCAACTATGAAAAGCACGTTGGTGGTATCCAGCTGGATGAACTCCTGCTGCGGGTGCTTTCTGCCTCCCTGCGGCGGGATGGAGGCGACTGTTCCCTCGAGGATTTTCAGCAGGGCCTGCTGAACGCCCTCCCCTGACACATCTCGAGTGATGGACGGATTTTCAGATTTTCTCGAGATTTTATCGATTTCATCAATATAAATAATTCCGGTTTCAGCCCGCTTGGGATCGTTGTCTGCGGCCTGGAGGAGCTTCAAGAGTATGTTCTCGACATCCTCGCCCACATAGCCAGCCTCAGTCAGGGCAGTAGCGTCGGCGACCGCGAAGGGAACGTTCAGGCGCTTTGCGAGCGTCTGTGCCAGGTAGGTCTTTCCGCAACCGGTTGGGCCAATCATGAGAATGTTGGACTTGGCAATTTCTATATCATCGTGCTGTTTACCAGCGGCCGTTAGAGTGCCAGTTGATCTGATTCGCTTGTAGTGGTTATATACCGCTACCGCCAACTGCTTCTTGGCGCCATCTTGACCAATGACATATTCATCTAGAAAACCCTTGATTTCTTTGGGGTTTGGAAGCTCCATTGATGACAGCTCACTGGAGACGTTATGCCCTAGTTCCTCTTCAATGATTTCATTGCAAAGCTCAATGCACTCGTCGCAAATGTATACAGCTGGTCCAGCAATTAGTTTGCGAACTTGCTTCTGGCTTTTCGCACAAAATGTGCACTTCAGAAGCTCACTGGTCTCAGATAGTGTCATGAGAAAACCCTATAGCGAATGACCGACTTTTTTGCCACGCCACTCGCCTAAGACCACTAGAGCTTTCTGGAAGTTAGCACCTGATCTATCAAGCCGTACTCCATGGCCTCTTGGGCAGTCAAGATCTTGTCGCGGTCAATATCTTTATTGACCTGCTCCAAGCTCTTACCGGAGTGGTGGCTCAATGTGAACTCAAGCCACTCGCGCATGCGCATGATTTCCTTGGCTTGAATCTCTATGTCTGAAGCCTGACCTTGTCCCCCGCCTCCCGACGAAGGCTGGTGGATCAGAATTCGAGCATTAGGAAGGGCAAGACGCTTGCCCTTACCACCGGCAGCAAGCAAGACCGCTGCAGCCGAAGCAGCCTGACCCAAACAAACTGTTTGAATCTGTGGCTTTATGTACTGCATGGTGTCGTAAATCGCTGTCAAAGCTGTGAAAGAGCCGCCAGGAGAGTTGATGTAAAGAGTGATGTCCCTATCTGGGTCTTGGGACTCAAGAACCAAAAGTTGGGCCATAATATCGTCGGCTGAAGCATCATCGACCTGAACACCCAGGAACACAATGCGATCTTCGAATAGCTTTGTGTATGGATTGTGACGCTTAATCCCGTAGGAAGTTCTCTCTTCGAACTCGGGAAGAATGTACCTAGCACTGGGTGCTGCTACGCGGCCCTGAGATGTCTCGATGAAACTCATAATTAGGCCTTTCCAACGCCGGTTGAACGACTTGCGAATTCTTGTATTTGGTCAATAAACCCGTACTCGAGCGCCTCCGCGGCAGTGAACCATCGGTCGCGATCACCATCGAGCATGACCTGGTCAACTGTTTTTCCAGTCTGCTGCGCAGTGATTGCTGCAAGCTGTCGCTTCATTGACATGATTAGCTCGGCCTGGGTCTGAATGTCTGACGCGGTTCCACCGAAGCCGCCGGCTGGCTGGTGAAGCAAAACCCTGGTGTTAGGGGTGGCGTATCGCTTGCCCTTGGCACCGGAGGACAGCAAGAACTGGCCCATTGAAGCGGCCATTCCAATTCCAACCGTCACGATGTCGTTTGGCACGTACTGCATGGTGTCGTAAATAGCCATTCCGGCGGTAATTGATCCACCCGGGGAGTTGATGTATAAGAAGATATCTTTTTCAGAATCTTCTGCTGCTAGTAGCAAAATTTTGGCGCAAATCTCATTGGCGTTTTCGTCTCTGACTTCGCTACCTAACCACACAATGCGGTCTTTAAGTAGTCTGTCAAAAACACCTGTTCGCTCCATTTGGGGCATTGCCATGAAAATCTCCTTTAGCTACGTAGTCACTACGATAACCAGCAAAGTTACAACCACGTGGGCTTGTTCGCCTTAGGCGTTAGACCTCGTATTTAACTTTTGCACCCTTGGTGTCAGTAATTTCAGCCTGAGCTACCAAGAAATCAACGGCCTTGCGCCTTGCCAACTCATCAGCGTAGAAAGCAACCTGCCCAGAACTGGCGACCTGTTCAATGAACTGGTTGGGTTCCATCTGGTAGTTCCTGGAGGTGAAAGCTAAGTACTCAATCAATTCCTGGTCCTCAATCTTGATTTCTTCAGCGTCGACAATGGCATCTAGTAGCAATTGAGTCTTGAAGCCCTTTTCAGAGTCCGCGGTTACTTCCTTGCGGTGAACCTCGTCCTCTAGACGACCTTCGCCCTCTAGGTGTGCGTCAACTTCCTTCTTGACCGCCACATCGGACACCGGAATCTTCGCTTTAGCGACAAGTTCCTCAACAATTTTGTCTCTAGCTTGCAGCACCTGCTTGCGACCCAGCTGCTCGGCAAGCTTGGTTTCTAGATCCTTCTTGAGCTCGGCTAGCGTGTCAAACTCACTGGCCAGCTGGGCAAAGTCGTCGTCCGCTTTTGGAAGCTCGCGCTCTTTTACAGCCTTCAAGGTGACGGACACCTCGGCGGCCTGTCCTGCCATCTCTCCGCCGACAAGCTTCGAGCTAAAGGTTGTAGTCTCGCCAGCCGTGAGGGTCTCTAGCGCCTCGTCAATACCGTCCAGTAGTTGCCCGGAACCGATTTCGTAGGAAATGTCCTGAGCAGTATCGATGTCCTTACCGTCCATTGTCGCGGTTAGGTCGATTGTGGTGAAGTCTCCAGTCTTAGCTGGCCTGTCAACTGTCTTGAGAGTGCCAAAGCGCGCCCGAAGAGCATCAAGCTCAGTGTCGATATCCATTTTGGCTACCTTGACTGGCTCGACCGTTACCGCAAGGTTCTTGTAGCTAGGAAGCTTGAATTCCGGGCGAACCTCAACCTCAAGAGAAATTATTAGTGGCTTGTCTAACTCATCAGCAGTCGGAGCTGAACTAATGTCCGCCTCAGGAGTTCCAAGGGGTTTTAGCTTTTCAGCCACGAGTGCTTTGCGGTAAAAAGCGTCCATTCCATCGTTGATTGCCTGAGCAATGATGGAATCCTTGCCCACGCGCTGATCCAGCACCGAGGCAGGAACCTTGCCCTTTCGGAAACCTGGGATGTTCACCTGAGTTGCGACTGACTTGTAAGCCTTGTCCAGTGTGGGCTTGAATCCGGCCTGATCAACTTCGATGGTCAGTTTTACTCGGGTCGGGCTCAATTTTTCAACGGTCGTCTTCAACTTATCTCCATGGTTGGGGTTTTTGCTTCAAGCAATTTGTCGGGATGACAGGATTTGAACCTGCGACCCTCTGTTCCCAAAACAGATGCGCTACCAAGCTGCGCTACATCCCGAACATTCTTGACCAAAGGTCAGGAACTCGACCACTCTACCCCATAGAATGATGTCTCGTCTAACAAAGACGCGCGAGTGTAGCTCAATGGTAGAGCCTCAGTTTTCCAAACTGATGACGCGGGTTCGATTCCCGTCACTCGCTCCAGGCAAAGACAGCCGTGAAACCTAGCATCAGGCTTTTTGGCACCTTGAACACCAATAGAGCTTCCTTGAATTCAGGACCTCAATCGAAATCGGATTCAGGCAATTTCTGCAAGGTAACCCTTCACGCTTATAGACAAAATATCGATCTACGATCGCGGGCCTTCCCTTCAGGTAACCATCTCTTGTCAGCATGATTCCGGTCCTGACACCAATTTTCATGAGTGCCACAGCATCGAACCACATTCCTGCAACCACTCTGGTTGGAACCAACTGTCCTGGAGTGTGTGGGTTCAGGCCAGCGCGAAATAGCAGCTCGGCTCGATAAACATTCCCAACCCCGGCAATTACGGTTTGGTCCATTAATAACTGTCCAATTGCAACCTTGCTACTTGCCACCTTGTTGAGAAATCGCTGAAGTTCGTGATCACCCGGGTCTATTCGTAAGGGATCTGGTCCAAGCTTCGCTTGTTTCGCAATGACCTCTAGTTGATCGAGCACTTCGCATGATGTTGGGCCAACAACGTCTGCGACCTGGTTAGCACTGATAAATCTTGCTCGAACCTGCCCTACTGGATCAGGAGGTGTTTCCTCAAAGCTTCGAAAACGCCACTTGCCATAAATACCCAGGTGAATTCTTACGGTTGCAGTCTCAAATCCAAGATATAGCTGCTTACCGAAAGCCTCGCTGGACGCTAGTTTTTGACCCGAAACTAGTTCCGCGTCGGTAAAGCGCCCTTGCGGAGAAGTCAGCTCGACTGTTTTACCCAGAAAATGTTTCGAGAAATGTTTTGCCGTTCGGTGAACGGTATGGCCCTCTGGCATCGGATTAGTAGATAACCTCTCCGGTGTTTTCAAACTGCATCAGTTTGCCAATCCGTCGCACGTGACGCTCATCATTTGAAAATGGCTGAGTGATGAATATCCTTATTAGCTCGAGCACTTCGGCCTTGTCGTGCTGCCTGGCCCCAACTGCCGCAACATTTGCGTCATTGTGGTCTCTTGCAAGCTTCGCAGTTTCCTTGTTCCAGATAAGTGCTGCCCGAATGCCTTTTACTTTGTTGGCAGACATTTGTTCACCATTTCCGCTGCCGCCAAGCACGATTCCAAGAGCCTCTTCACCAGCGACTTGGTCTTGGGCAACCGCTAAAGCAGCTTGGATACAAAATCCCGGGTAATCATCCAAAGCGTCATAAACCTTAGGGCCGTGATCGATAACCTCGTGGCCAAGTTCGGTAAGCGAATCGACCAAGAACGCGCTCAACTCCATGCCGGCGTGGTCGGTTGCTATGTGTATTTTCATGCTATCCCGCTGTCTCTAATTGGTAATTGGCAACAAAGTTTTCAGGGTTGTCCATTCTGATGGCGAGGGCCTCACCCCAGTCAAGTTTTATCAACACTGCAGCCCCAGAACTTGGAATAAACGCAAGAGTGTTGGACGCGTAGCGCAGGCCCCAGCCGCCATAGTCTCGCGCTTTGAGGTGTATCGGAGCGACTGACTCGATGGCACCAACCGGCACCGTGAGAACCTTTACCCCCCGAAGCCTGATCTCTAGGCTTTCTTGAAAGCTCAAGTTGGGCTTGGCCGAAAATAGCCAAACCATTATCGCAACAGGAATCAGGACCAACAGAAACCACTGGCCAATGAAGAGGCTCTCATCTGTTTCCATCCCCGCCTGCAGCAAAGTGGTGGTTGTTACAACCAAAAGAATCAAGAAAAACAAACCTATAAGTAGGGATTTCATCAACGGTTTGAGCAACTTTGCCCTCACGCCGGAAACCTCAAGAGCAACAAGGCCAGACCAATAAAACACAAAACTAATCGTGACCAACCACAAATAACTGTTCAGGTCCAAAAACTGATCAGCTTGTCCGCCCACCCCCCAGTGGATGGCAACCGGATCCGGAAGTAATCCAGCTGAAGCCAGTGAAAAACTGACTGCGATAAACCCAATTGTTAGAACTGGTGCCACTAAATAGATTGCGAGACGTGAGGAGATCATGATTTCAATCTACTTCTTGTCTGACTTGGCATTCAACTTGGGGCGAGTGAAGCGCAAAATCATGGACGCGGTAAACGCAGTCAAAATTACATAAGCAAGAGTAAGGGCCTGAAGATTAACACTAAGAACCGCAGGTGCAGCCAGAGCGGCTATCACGATTGAGAACTCACCGCGCGGGATCAGGAAAGCAGTTGTCCGCCAAACCGCTAGCCGATCTGTCAGATCGCGGGTGACCCACCAGCCAACAGCGTATTTACCCCCGATTCCAACCACCGTGAGCACGAATGCAAGTGGCAGCACCGCCGGCAACTCCGACGGGTCGGTAGTTATACCGAAAAACAAGAAGAAAATTGCTGCGAAAATATCCCTGAGAGGCATCAGTCTGGATCTTGCTGCTTCAGCAACTTCACCGGTCAGCAACAGACCGATCAAAAAAGCAGCAACAACCCCCGAGAACCCCACGAGGTCAGCTAGGCCGGCTGCTAACAGTGCAGTTCCGAAAACTGTCAACAAAAGCCCACCGGGCTCGTTTGGGTCCAAAAACTTTTGGAATCTAGAAGAGCCCTTGAAGCTCACGAGAATTACTAGGCCGGTGATGGCAAGGGCTAGTCCCACCGTCAATAGGCCGCTCCAGACGCTGACACCGAGAATAACTGCGGAAAGAAGCGGTAGGTAAGGAGCAAGAGCCAGGTCCTCGAATACCAGCACACCAATGGCACGCTTGGAAACCTCTGACTTCCTAAAGCCCATTTCCTTAATTAGTTGGGCTGCAATTCCCGAGGACGACACATAAGTAATTCCAGCTAGGGCTAGGGCACCTGGAATCCCCCAGCCCAATGCGAAGCCAATCAAGAAACCGGGTGTGGCATTCGCGATGACATCAATCACACCGGCGCTCTTGCGCTCTTTAAATGACTTCGCCAGGTCATAAGCCGAATACTCCAAGCCCAAGAGCAGCAAAAGCATAATTGCACCAATTTGAGCACCGGTAACTAAGAACTCTTCGCTTAGTGAAAGAGGGATAAATCCACCGTTACCGAGAGCCAGCCCTATCAACAAATAAAGTGGCACTACCGAGAACTTTATTTTGTTGGCCAAAAAAGCTACCAAACCAAGAACCAAGAGGGCGGCGCCAATCTCGGCGAGCTGCGCCGACGTCTCGGGTGATGCCGCCGCTTGCAGGATCTGATTCATAAATCAATTATTGCCCAGAGTTTGAGGGAAAAAAGCATCTAGGCTGTTTGGAAACAAAGACTTAATGGAGAAAAATGCCAGGGGAAAATCTGACTCGCCAAGAGGCGCAAGCAAGATCCGAAATACTCAATGTTGATTCCTACATGGTTGAAGTCAATTTGACAGAGGATCCGAAGGTCTTTTCCTATGTCTCAACAGTGACATTCACCTGCAGCACTGAAGGCGCAGAGACCTTTATAGATGCGATCACAGCCTCGGTTGAATCAATCGAGCTAAACGGACTGAATCTAGACCCGTCTGAGTATTCTGATGGCACCAGAATCACCCTGCCGAACCTCAAAAGTGAGAACGTTCTTACCGTAAAAGCACACGGAATCTACTCAAATAGTGGCGAGGGCTTGCACAGGTTCGTTGACCCAGTGGACAACGAGGTTTATTTCTACACACAGTTTGAGGTGCCTGATTCTCGTCGCATGTTCGCCGTATTCGAGCAACCCGACCTAAAAGCTAGTTTTGAGTTCAAGGTAATCGGCAGTCAGAACTGGCAAATGATTTCGAACTCCACTACTCCGGATCCATTACTTATTGGTGAAGGGCTCGCCCGCTGGGATTTCGCGCCGACCCCGAGAATTTCAAGCTACATCACAGCCTTGGTAGCCGGTCCCTACACCGTTTGGCGCGATGAACTGACTTCATCAAACGGACAAGTGGTACCACTCGGAGTATTCTGCCGAAGTTCGCTAGCAACATTTATGGATCCCGACTACATCTTTAACAAGACCAAAGTCGGCTTCAGCTACTTCGAGAACCTATTTGATTACCCTTACCCGTTTGAGAAGTACGACCAACTATGGGTTCCAGATTTCAATGCTGGTGCAATGGAGAATGCTGGCGCGGTTACTTTCACTGAGAACTATATTTTTAGATCCGCTGTTACCGATGCAGTAAAAGAGCGAAGAGTTGTCACGATATTGCATGAGCTTGCTCACATGTGGTTTGGAGACCTAGTCACAATGGTCTGGTGGAATGACCTGTGGCTAAATGAAAGCTTCGCAGAGTATGTTTCTACCCTTGCAACCGCAGAGGCAACCGAGTGGACGGAAGCCTGGACTACTTTTGCCTCGTTGGAAAAAAGCTGGGCTTATCGGCAGGATCAACTGCCATCCACACACCCAATCGTCGCTGAGATAAACGACCTCGAAGACGTTCAGGTGAATTTTGACGGCATCACCTACGCCAAGGGCGCCTCGGTCCTAAAGCAGCTGGTCGCATGGGTTGGGCAAGACTCGTTCATGCGTGGAGTCGGCAACTACTTCAAAAAGCACCAGTGGAAAAATACCGAGCTAAGGGACCTGCTAGTCGAGCTCGAGGCCGAGAGCGGCCGAGATCTAAAAGAGTGGTCTTCACTTTGGCTCGAAACGGCCGGCGTAAACACTCTTCGCCCTGAAATTGAAGTTGATGAAAATGGCAGGTTTACCAAGTTCAACATCGTCCAAACTGCCATTGCTGACTACCCATACCTTCGTCCTCACCGTTTGGGTGTTGGAATGTTTCAGCTTGTTGGCGGTCGCCTCGAGCGCAATGGTGAGATAGAAATCGATGTTGCGGGGTCCGTAACTTCGGTCTCACAGCTACTGGGTGAGATGAAGCCAGATCTGATACTTATAAATGATAAAGACCTTGCCTACGCCAAAATTCGATTGGACGACAGCTCATGGGCGGTAGCGCTGGAGAACTTGTCAGGGATATCCGATTCGCTTGCAAGAACCATGATTTGGTCAGCGGCCTGGGATACAACCCGAGACGCCGAGGCGAAGCCCAGAGATTTCATTCAGTTGGTGCTAGATCACATTGCTAGTGAAACTGAGTCCACGACCGTCACAACATTGCTGCGGCAACTGGTAACAACTGCAACGCTCTACGTGGCAGAAGATAGGCGAAGAGAAACAATTGAACACATAGCCCTATCACTAATTGAACTTGCAGAGGCCGCAGAGGCTGGGAGTGACAACCAGCTGCAGTTTGTAAAATTCGTTGCCCAGTTCGCAACAACTGACAAGCAACTTGACTGGCTAGACGCTCTAGTATCAGGCCAGAAGGCCCTTACCGGCCTAACCGTTAGCGGAGACCTCCGATGGGAGATTCTGCTCGGACTTGCGGTTGGGAATCGTGCCGACCCGAACCGAATAGCGGCTGAATTGGAGCAAGACAATACGGCAAACGGTAAGAAATTTGCAGCTGCAGCTTTGGCTGCAATCTCAACTCCGGAGGCAAAGCTACAGGCCTGGATAGAGCTGACAGAGCGCACCGAGTACTCGAACACCCTTATAAGTTCTGCCTCTGCCAGTTTCGGGAGAGTCTCTGACACCAAGCTGCTAGATACATACGCTGATAAGTACATGTCGATGGCTCAAAGAATCTGGGAGGAGCGCAGTTACCAAATTGCCTCCTACTTGCTAACCAATCTCTACCCGATCGCTCTTGCAAATAAGAGCCTCGCCGACAAGACTCAAAAGCTCATTGATTCAAGCTTCGCTCAGTCAAAGCCAGCGTTTAGACGGACATTGGTGGAGAATCTGGCAGGCCTGGAACGTGGCATAAAAGCCCAAGCAAAAGATCAAGAGGAGAAATAGATGACCTTTACCGAATTCATGTCCGAATGGTCTGCGCTAGTAGCCATCGTCATCATCCTCACCGCAGCTGTCGTTCTGCGCCTGCTTTTGAAGGTGGCATCAAAAAGAATTGTGAGAACCATTGTCTCGGGTGTTCAGCGCGTTAAGAAAGATGAACGCCTGGACGAGCTGATGCTGGAACAGCGACTTACGCAACGAACTAGAACCATCGCGTCGGTGTTGGACAATTTCGCAACCTGGGCAATCGCGATAACCGCACTAGTGATGGTGCTTAGCGAACTTGGCATTAACGTAGGGGCGCTGATTGCCGTTTCGACTGTTCTGGGTGCAGCTATTGGCTTCGGCGCTCAGTCGTTAGTGAAGGACATTCTCTCCGGAATATTTATTGTCTTCGAAGATCAGTATGGAGTTGGTGACTGGGTCGAAATAGGAGACGTGTCCGGAGAAGTTGAGCGTGTAGGCCTGAGGGTCACCGAAGTTCGAGATATTCACGGAACGCTTTGGTTTGTAAGAAACGGTGAGATTGTCCAGGTTGGCAATGCTTCTCAGGAGTGGGCAGCCGCGCTCTTGGACTTCCCATTTGCCTATGACAACGACGTTGATCAAGTCCAGGACATCATCCAGACCACCGCAGACGAAATGCGCAAGTCTAAAGAGTGGAGCAGAGACATGATTGCAGATGCCGACATGTGGGGAATGCAGCACATCTCAGGTGAGCAGTTTGTAATCCGAGTTTCAATAAGAACTCTTCCTAATCGCCAATGGGCGGTTTCTAGAGAGCTGAGAAAACGTTGCAAGCAAGCCTTCGACAAACAAAACATCGGTCTACTTCGCGCAAGCAAAATAAACCTGGCTAAGTAATTGCAAGATTTCTACCAGCGAGTTGGCGGCGAACCGGTTTTTGAAGAGCTAACTCGAACCTTCTACAAGGGAGTCGCGACCGATCCGATTCTCAAGCCCATGTATCCGGAGGAAGACCTTGAGCCTGCCCGTGTCAGGCTTCAATTATTTTTGGAACAGTACTGGGGCGGCCCAACTTCCTACCAAGAGACCCGGGGTCACCCACGTCTTCGAATGCGCCACAACAGTTTCAAAATAAATCCAGCCGCAAAAGCGGCTTGGCTCATGCACATGGAACGCGCAGTCAAGGATCTCTCGATTTCTGAGATGGATCGAGACGAACTCTGGAACTATTTGGAGCGAGCTGCTCACTCGATGCTAAATACCTTTGAGGACTAGGAAAACCTGAAGCTTTCCTTTGCTATTACGTGACCAAAGTCGCTGCTAAGCCGAATCCAGCCATGGGCTCTGTATACCTTTACGGGAATACCTTTTTGCATGAATCCCAACCCAGCCATAGCAAAGGCTGAACCGGCTGGAAAGTTGTGCTCAATCCCCACTGCTTTTCCCCAAATTTGAAGTCTTACCCGCGCGGCAATTGCACTCCCGACACTCTCTGGAAGCGCGTCGACCACGGCAGCAATACCGTCTTTTGCCCACGCGGAAATTTTCTCTTGTTCAACTTCGCCGGCACGCACCCAGCCTTGACGTGGTGGCGAAATACCAGCCCAGCCGACCCTGGCGGCAGTTTTTGGCAGCACCAAAGCCAGTTCATCGCTCTCGATGCTCTTGTCTACGGATGCCACTAAGTCCTCAATTGTAAAAAGTGAGTCGAGCTCGTTTTGGGAAGTTAGGTTGATGGTTCTGAGCCCAATCACCGTGAGCCCGTCTCCCAGTAAAGATCCGGCATAAATCGGACTCACATAAACTGCTAACACGGACCCAAAAGCCCGAAGTCGAACTGCGCCAGTGCTATCTAATCTCAATGCTCTTTTTAGATAACCTGCGAGATCGACAAGGTCATTCGGGTCTTTAAAGGAGAGATTTTTATCCATGGTCAACTCCTAAACTAGTCAATGAGAGAAGGTTTTTATGCAAGATTCAGTTATTCCTCAGGACCCAGTCGCAGATTTAGTTCGAATCTTGGACCTGGAACAACGGAGCCCAACTACTTTTCTCGGTCAGACTCAGTGGATGCCACATGGCAGGGTCTTTGGCGGACAGGTTTTGTCGCAATCCCTTGTGGCGGCATCCAGGACAATTGAGGCTGGCCGTCCGGTTCACAGCCTCCACAGTTACTTTTTGCGCCCGGGAGACGTGGCCAAGCCGATTGAGTTCGAAGTTGACATCCTTCGAGATGGTCGCAGCTTTTCTGCCCGACGCGTTCAGGCTAGCCAAGAAGGAATGGCAATATTCTCAATGATTGCGTCTTTTCAAGACCCAAGCGGTGGGATGAGTCACTCGGATGCCATGCCAGATAACCTTCCGGAACCCGAGGATCTTCCATCTGCGGCGACCATCCTTGCAAACTTTGATCACCCGATAACTAATTACTGGGCCAAGGCCCGGCCTTTTGACCTTCGGAACACCGATGAGCCCATCTACCTATCCGCAGCCAAGGAGCAGTCAGCTAAGCAGTGCGTCTGGTTCAGGCCCATAACGCAGCTCCCGGCCGACGACGTAGTTCAGGTGGCGAGCTTGGCATACGCAAGTGATTACTCAATCCTTGAGTCGATAATGAGACGCCACGGCGTTAGCTGGGCACACAAGGGCCTCAGTTCAGCAAGCCTGGACCACGCAATGTGGTTTCATCAAAAACCCGACTTTAGCGACTGGCTGCTGTACGTTCAACACTCCCCCGCGGCGCAAAACAGCCGCGGACTGGCACTCGGCCAAATTTTCAATAGAAACGGGAGCCTGGTTGCCTCTGTCGCTCAAGAAGGAATGCTGAGGATTCCCGAACTTTCCTAGTCTCTGGTAAGCCTGCGGTAAGTGGAGCGGTGAGGCTTTGCAGCATCAGGGCCCAGTCGCTTGATTTTGTTTTCTTCGTATGAATCGAAGTTGCCCTCAAACCAGTACCAGTTATCCGGATTCTCATCCGTTCCCTCGTGAGCCAAAATGTGGGTTGCCACCCGATCAAGGAACCAACGATCGTGTGTAATCACCACGGCGCAACCAGGGAATTCCAGAAGGGCATTTTCCAAAGATGACAACGTCTCAACGTCAAGGTCGTTTGTTGGCTCGTCAAGCAGAAGAAGGTTTCCACCCTTCTTGAGGGTCAAAGCCAGATTCAGTCGATTTCTCTCACCACCCGAGAGAACTCCGGCTTTCTTCTGCTGGTCCGCGCCCTTGAATCCAAAGGCCGCAACATACGCCCTAGAGGGCATTTCAACTTGTCCCACCCGGATGTAATCAAGTCCGCCCGATACGACTTCCCAGAGCGACTTATTCGGATCGATGCCCTCTCGAGACTGATCTACGTAGCTAATTGAAACGGTCTCGCCGATCTTGAGCTCCCCGCTGTCAATCTGGTGCATTCCTGTTATGCACTTAAACAGAGTTGACTTACCAACACCATTGGGGCCGATAATTCCAACTATTCCATTTCTGGGAAGGGTGAAGCTCAGGTCACTGAAAAGGGGACGGTCCTCGAAGCCCTTGGAAATTTTCTTCGCTTCAATAACAATTTCGCCGAGCCTTGGCCCGGGAGGAATTTGAATTTCCTCGAAATCCAGTTTTCTTGTTTTGTCTGCCTCAGCGGCCATTTCCTCATACCTGGAAAGCCTGGCTTTAGATTTCGTCTGCTTGGCCTTAGGGCTTGATCTAACCCACTCGAGCTCGTCAGCAAGGCGCTTTGACAATTTGGCGTCTTTCTTGCCGGCAACCTGCAACCTTTCCTGCTTCTTTTCCAGGTAGGTCGAATAATTACCTTCATACGGGTAAGCACGACCACGATCAAGTTCGAGAATCCACTGGGCCACGTTGTCTAGGAAGTACCTATCGTGAGTCACGGCGAGCACTGCGCCCGCGTACTGCGCTAGGTGCTGCTCAAGCCACAAAACACTCTCTGCGTCCAAGTGGTTCGTCGGCTCATCAAGTAGAAGCAAGTCCGGCTTTTGAAGCAAAAGCTTGCACAAGGCCACTCTGCGCCGTTCGCCACCCGAGAGGTTGGTGACTGGAGTGTCTCCGGGTGGGCAGCGCAGCGCATCCATGGCCTGCTCGAGTTGATTCTCAAGATCCCAACCATCAGAAGCGTCTATCTGCTCCTGAAGAGTACCCATTTCCGCCAAAAGAGTGTCATAGTCGGCGTCTGGGCTGGCCAGTTCTGCGCTAATTTCATTGAATCGTTCAATCTGAGTCATGGTTTCAGCAGCGGCTTCCTGGACATTGCCAAGCACCGTCTTTTCTTCGTTGAGGGCGGGCTCCTGCATCAAGATGCCAACGGTCGCATCCGGTGATAACCGTGCCTCTCCGTTCGAAGGGTTGTCTAACCCAGCCATAATTTTCAAAACAGACGATTTACCAGCACCGTTGGGTCCAACCACACCGATTTTTGCACCGGGGTAAAACGCAAGTGTTACATCATCAAGAATCACTTTGTCGCCGTGCGCTTTACGCGCTTTGATCATTTGGTAAATAAATTCAGCCAAGAAAACTGCCCATCCAATTTGGAAAAGGGAAACCCCTCTTCGTCGTTTGCTCCGGGGAAAGTTTATCCCAGTGCTAAAAGGCGCATTGCCCTTTGAAATTGCAAGTGACGAAGAGGGGTTCGGGTCTGGGGTTTAGGGGGCGCCAGACCCCATCGGGCTCTAGGCAGGCTGGAGCGTAGAGTCCGAATTTTCGGCTTGCTGGTCTTGACGAGCAACTCTTTGGAATGTACTGGTGCCAAATAACAGATCGTGCCCAAGGCAATCCGCCTCAATTTCAACTGTTGTTCCAGTGCGCTCACCGTTGTCCCAATCGCGCACTTTAAGCCGGCCGCTGACCAAAATTCTGTCGCCCTTGGCGATGGACTCATGGGCGTTTATTGCAAGTTGCCTAAATGCCACGACCGTGAACCAGTTGGTGTCTCCGTCAGTCCAGGCACCGGAATCTTTATCAAAGCGCCGACTGCCGGATGCTAAGCGAAATGAAGTGACTGAGAGCCCCTCGGATGTGACTATGTTTCTTGGGGTAGTGGCAACCAGGCCGACTGCCGTATATATTTCTGCCATTTATAAGCCTTTCCTTGTGATTCCGGAAAGTTTGACAAATGCCCCAGAAGCTTTGGGGCTCAGAAACAAATCTGTGGAAAACTTTTTTACCTAAGAAGGCTTGTGAATTTTGCTCTGACCTTGGAGACCTTAGGAGCGACCACGGCAAGGCAGTAGCCCTGGTTGGGGTTTTTGTCGAAATAGTCCTGGTGATAATCCTCGGCCTCGAAGTTTTCGCCCAAAGGGTTGACTTCGGTGACTACGTTTGGGCCCCAGATCTCCTTGGCGCGCTCAACAGCATCGGTAAAGATTCCCTTTTGAACTTCACTCGTGAAAAACATCGCTGATCGATACTGATCACCCACGTCAGCACCTTGGCGATTCAGCTGCGTTGGGTCATGGAGAGTGAAGAAAATGTCCAGTATTTGCTCGGATGAAATCTCATCGGGGTCAAAGGTTACGTTCACGACCTCCGCGTGACCAGTGTTTCCATTGCAGATGTCCTCGTAGCTCGGATTAGGTTTGTGGCCACCCGTGTACCCGCAGGTCACCTCTCCGACTCCTCGGAATTGGACATAGGCTGAATCGAGGCACCAAAAACACCCGCCGGCAAGTACAAAAGTTTCCATAATGTTCCTAAACTTAGACGGTTGCCCAATTGATTCCCAATTGGTATTTTGAAAGGTACGGCACAAGCCTAATTGACTCAAAAACACCCTGCGCTCGGTGTGCTGTATGCAGCCAGCGCCGCAATATTATTTGGCCTCAATGCCTCCACGACCAAAGTGATAATCCAATCGGGTGTTACGCCTGAACAGGCTGTTTTCATTAGGTCGATAACCGCTGGATTAATTGCTCTTGCCTGGGCGCTAATTGCAAACCGATCAGACCTTCGAGTCGAGAAAAGGCTCATCCCGAGACTTCTGCTCTTGGGGATCTTTGGAGTAGGAACTCTTCAGTGGGCCTACTCGCAGGCCGTTGTGCTGCTGCCGGTCGGAATCGCCTTGCTGATTGAGTACACCGCGGTGCTTTGGGTGCCGATAATCGCATTGCTCTTTTTCAAGGAAAAAGTAAAAAAGCAAATTTGGTTTGGCGCTGCTCTGGTTCTTGGCGGCTTGGCCGTAGTTGCTCAAATTTGGGATAGTCAACTGAGTGGCCTTGGAATTCTTTATGCGTTTGGCGCTGCCGCCTCGCTAACCACCCACTTCATAGTCGGTGAGCGAATACAGCGGCACTTGCCCACAAACGTCACCATGGCCTATGGGATGGGTATCGCATCACTACTCTTCCTTCCTTTTTCAAGGCTCAATGAATTTGATTATGGAAGCCTCACCGACGGCTTAGATCTGAGTGGGAACCTGGCTGGAATAACAGTTCCGCTTTGGGTCATGCTTGTCTTACTTGGGGTAGCTGGAAGCTTCCTGCCTATGGCCTTTACTTTTCTGGCGCTTCGTCACCTCGGAGCCACTTTGGTGGGTGTGGTAGCCACCTCGGAGACAATTCTTGCCGCACTGTTCGCCCTGCTTTGGCTCGGGGAGCTGATTAGCCTCACACAAGCCCTCGGAGGTATGGTGGTTCTTGTGGGTATCGTTTTGGCACAAACGTCTAAGCGGCAAAGGTTAGTAAAGGTGGTTGATTAGATTGGCAACAATAAACTTGGTCCAGGCGGACTTCGAAGCAACAGTAAACAAAGAAGGCATCACCCTCGTGGATTTTTGGGCAGAATGGTGTGGCCCGTGTAAAACCTTCGGACCAATTTTCGAGGAGGCCTCCAATGGCCACCCAGAAATTACCTTCGCCAAGGTTGACACTGAGGCAGAGCAAGAACTTTCCGGCATGGCCGGCATCTCTTCGATACCAACCTTGATGATATTCCGAGATGGCATTTTGCTCTTCAGCCAAGCGGGCGCTCTGCCAGCCCCGGCGCTGAACGAGTTGATTGGCAAAGTCAAGGAGCTCAACATGGCTGACGTTCACGCGGAAATCGCGAAGCAGCAATCTGAACCCGAAGCAAGCTAGCAACCGAACTTGAAAAACAATTCAATCGCCATGTTGGCCACGATAGCTGGCATCGGCATTTTGGCTTGGCTGATTGGATTTTTTGACCCTACGACCTGCACTCCCGATGTTCAGGTCGCAGGGTGGTCATCCTGCGAGGAAATCGCTAACCAAAGAACTATCGCTCTGTATGCGCTGATTGGCGTGACTGTCGCAGGCGTGCTGATAACCACTGTTCTGAAGCGAAAAAAGAAGTAGCTACTAACCCAGCTAGCTATTTAGTTGATGTGTCCTGTCTAAATCAATTCCTGCGTGTCAACAAACTTCAATTCTGGAAAAGCTTGCGCGACGGCAGGGTGCGTAATAATCCCGTCGTGAGCGTTTAGGCCCAGTGCCAAAGAGGCATCATTTTTGAGTGCCGCCTTCCAGCCCTTTGACGCCAGCTGAATTACATAGGGCAACGTTGCGTTTGTTAGCGCCCGCGTCGAAGTAGAGGGGACCGCGCCCGGCATGTTCGCAACGCAATAATAAACAGTTTCGTGAACCTTGAAGGTCGGCTCATCGTGGGTAGTTGGCCTGGAGTGCTCAAAGCAGCCGCCCTGATCGATAGCGATGTCAACCAGAACTGCTCCGGGCTTCATCTCACTCACCATTTTGTCCGTAACTAGCTTTGGAGCCCGCTCACCAGGAATCAAAACCGAGCCGATTACTAGATCTGCATCCTTTAGCTGTTCGGCAATCTCGTAGGAGGTCGAAGCCCTGGTTTGCACCTCGGAATTGAAACGCTCATCAATCTCCCTAAGTCTTGGAAGCGATAGGTCAATAACAGTCACATCTGCGCCCATCCCATTGGCAACCAAGGCAGCTTCGGTTCCGGCTACACCGCCGCCGATTACGACGACCTTGGCACGCGGCGTTCCAGGAACGCCACCCATAAGCATTCCGGCACCGCCTTGAGTCTTCATCAACTGGTAAGCGCCGATTTGCGCTGAGAGCCTGCCTGCGACCTCACTCATTGGTTGGAGCAAGGGCAGCGAGCGGTTGGCAAGCTGAACTGTCTCGTAGGCGATTGCAGTGGTCCCGGACTCGATAAGAGCATCGGTACATTCCCTGGAAGCTGCAAGGTGAAGATAAGTGAAGAGCACTTGGCCCTTGCGCATCAGCGGGTACTCCATAGCTATCGGCTCTTTAACCTTGCAGAGCAGTTCAGCTTTGGACCAAATCTCTTCGGCAGTGGCTGCAATAGTTGCGCCTGCCATCTGGTATTCGTCGTCCCGAAAACCAGAGCCTTCGCCGGCGCTTGACTGGACCAGAACCTCGTGACCGCGCGTGACCAGCTCGTGAACTCCGGCAGGTGTGAGCGCGACTCGAAATTCGTTGTTCTTAATTTCCTTTGGGACGCCAACTAACATTTATTCTCCTAGAGCAAGTGACTTGAATTCTCGCAAATTATTCGCTCAGTTGGCTAAAATACGAAGAATCTTCACTAATTACACTAATATCCATGGTATCTATTGAAAAATGAGGTTTTTGACATGCTCAAGTCGCAGAATATTCGAATCGACTCCGAGGTTGACGAAATCGACCGCTCGATTCTTTCGATACTCGGCAAGAATGGTCGTATTTCTAACGCTGAGCTAGCCAGCCAAGTTGGCATAGCGGCCTCGACCTGTCTGGGTAGAGTTCGCAGTCTGGTTCAGCGCAAGGTGATTCGATCATTTGCCGCCGACATCGCTCCTGAGGCTCTTGGGCTAGAGCTCCAGGCTCTTATCTCAGTTTCACTTCGAGCAGGGGCGCGAGCAAACCTGGCCAGCTTCATGACTGCAATGCGAGAGCACCCACAAGTGATACAAGTCTTCTTTCTCGGTGGTGCGGAGGATTTCATTGTGCACATCGCAGTGGCGGACTCAGATGCCGCCAGAGAGTTCGTATTGGATCAACTGAGCAACAATGCATCCGTAGCCACAACCAGAACCAACATCGTCTTCGACCACTTTCACAAGGGGCCAATTAGCTAGAGTTGGGCCTACCGGGAGGGTCCACATGACTGAAGCAATGCATCAAGCTGGAGAAGACAGCAAACTCCGTGAGGCCATCTATAAGTACGCAGCTGAGCGCATGGCCATGGACCCGGTTCCACTGGATAGACCACGCTCAAGAAGCGAGTTGGAAGCTCAAGCCGGAATCGCAATAAGCGAGACTGGCATTGGTGGACAGAAAGCTCTGTCAATCTTCGAAGAGGTCCTAGCCCCCGCAACAATATCCACCGATCACCCGAATTTCCTCTCGTTCATCCCAGCTGCGCCAACCGAGGCCGCCACTCTTTTTGATCTGGTAGTTTCCGCAAGCTCTATCTACGGTGGCTCATGGACCGAGGGCGCTGGAGCTGTTTTTGCAGAGAATCAAGTACTTGAATTTTTGGCGAGCGAAGCAGGACTCCCAAAGGGTGCCGGTGGGGTTTTTGTTCAGGGCGGCACGCTAGGGAACCTATCTGCGCTTGTGGTTGCACGCGATGTAGCGGAGGCCAAACACGGGCGCCAGAATTGGGCCATAATCTGCAGCTCCGAGGCGCACTCGTCGGTCAAGTCCGTTGGAAAAGTGATGGGTGTAGCGGTTATTTCTGCTGACGCAAGTAAGACCGGCTCGTTGACCGGCGCCGCCGCCGAATCTGTAATTCAGGAAGCCAAGAACCAGGGGCTAATTCCTTTTGCGCTGGTTGGCACAAGCGGCACCACAAATTTTGGAATCATCGACAAGCTCGATGAACTAGCGGATGTTGCCGCCATTAATGACCTTTGGTTCCACGTTGATGGAGCTTACGGCTTGGCGGGGGTCCTGGTTCAAGAACTAAAGCATCTTTACTTCGGTCTAGAAAAAGCTGATTCATTCATCGTCGACCCGCATAAGTGGTTATTTGCCCCCTTTGACGCTTGCGCTCTGGTCTATCGCGACCCTGATCTTGCGCGCCAAACCCACACCCAACACGGCGAATATTTAGAGACCCTAAATAAGAATCATGACTGGAACCCATCGGATTTTGCTTTCAACCTAACTAGACGAGTTAGAGGGTTGCCCCTGTGGTTCTCACTAGCAACCTACGGGGTTGCTGCTTACCGATCAGCAATCAAATCAAATGTTGATCTCGCGAAGAAAATAAGTGTTGAAATTGCTAACCGGTCTCACCTCAAGCTGGTTCGAAAGCCTCAGCTTTCAGTGGTGGTCTTCGAAAGGGTTGGCTGGGATGTCAACGACTATGAAGAGTGGTCAAAAAAACTACTGGAATCCCAGTTTGCATTCGTTGTTCCCTCAAGTCACCTAGGCAAGCCAAACACTAGGTTTGCGATAGTGAACCCGACTACAAAGTATGAGGACCTTGTCGCGATCCTGGACACGATGGAGTAGCCGTGAAACTAACCCAAGTTGTGTCACCGAAATCTTTAAGCCGTGTTCGAGAGCCCGAGCGCGCAGTCTTAAAAGTGGCTGCAGTTCAACTCAGCCACAATGTCGATTCAGCTGCCCACACGGCCACAGTGATTGGGGCAATTGAGATTGCCGTTGAGGCGGGCGCTCAGATAATTTTTCTTCCCGAGCTCACGCTTTCAAAATATCCGGCAGACGCATTACCCACCGGGAGACCTAGCCAAAATGCCGAGCAACTTGAGTCCGGACCAACATTTAGCCTAATTTCACAGCAGGCAAAAAAATACGGCGTCGTTATTCACGCATCGCTGTATCAAGAGGCAGGACTCACCGATGGCAGAGGATTGAATACAGCCATCGTTGTTGGGACAAATGGAGAGCTGTTGGGCTCAGCACCGAAGCTGCATATTCCAGTCACCGAGGGGTACTTCGAAGACAAGTATTTCGCTCCGGGTCAAGGCAATAATCCGTACCCCGTTTTCGAAATGGATCTAGTTGGAAAACCAAAGCTTGGGCTACCAACTTGCTGGGATGAATGGTTCCCCGAAGTTGCCAGGGCCTACGCCTTGGCGGGAGCGGATATACTTTGCTATCCAACCGCGATTGGCTCAGAGCCTGACCACCCCGATTTTGACACCGAACCGCTTTGGCGTCAGGTGATTATCGGTCACGCGATCGCCAACGGCCTATTCATTGTTGTTCCAAACCGCTGGGGTAACGAAGGTCTATTGGATTTTTACGGTTCGTCATTCATCGTCGATCCTTACGGTCGCATTCTGGCTCAGGCCGGCCGGTCCGGTAATGAGGTATTGGTGGCTGAGCTCGACTTAGACCAACGAAGAGATTGGTTGGAACTGTTTCCCTTCTTTGCCACCCGAAGACCAGATACCTATAGTTCCCTATCAGCTGCAGTCACCAACAAGAGGGCTTCTGGGGGCAAAGGCGAGCACGGGGGTATTCCGGGGCTGACTCCATGACCTATGCGATGCCCCCGGAATGGGACAAGCACGAACGGACCTGGATCGCATTTCCCCATGATGGTTACACGCTTGGCGAGACGCCCGATGAGCAGTACGCGGCCCGAAAAACTTGGGCCAATGTCGCTAACACGGCAAGCAACTTTGAAAAAGTGACCGCCATTGTTCACCCGAAAGACCTTGCCATCGCAAAAAAGTTTCTTTCCAGACAAGTCGAAATCTTTGACCTAGTTATTGATGATGCGTGGGTAAGGGACAGCGGCCCCACTTTTGTCAGGGACGAAGACGGGAGCCTGGCCTGCGTCAACTGGGTCTTTAACGGCTGGGGTGCTCAAAGCTGGGCGAACTATGAAAACGACAGCAAGATTGCTAAAGAAATAGCGGGCTTTCTGGGGGCTCCGCGAGTAGACAGTGACATGGTCAACGAAGGTGGCGGCATTCACGTCAACGGCCAAGGCCAAGTACTACTTACCGAAACGGTGCAACTAGACCCGGGTCGAAATCCAAACTGGACCAAGGAACAGGTTGAGGAAGAACTTTCCAGAACCATTGGCGTGAGTGACTTTGTCTGGCTCAAGCAGGGACTCACCAGAGACTATGACGAATTCGGGACAAGGGGTCACGTTGACATTGTGGCTTGCTACTTACCCGACCAAAGAGTGCTATTTCATGACCAAAAAAATCAGAATCACCCCGACTTTTCTGTGAGCGAAGCGGTAAAAAAACAACTAGTTGACGCTGAGCTTGCCCCAGTATCGCTTCCTGCCCCAACGACCCTCCGGGACGATGAAGGTTTCGTTGATTACAGCTACGTCAATCACTACGTTATGAATGACGCTGTCTTGCTTGGAAGCTTTGAAGATCAGAACGACAAAGAGGCTCAAGCTATTTTGCGAGATTGTTACCCGGATCGAGAGATAGTTTTGATTGACGCGCGTGAGCTATTTGCTCGCGGCGGCGGAATTCACTGCATTACTCAGCAGCAACCGGAAGCAACTCTTTCCTAAACAGAGATATCCCCTAAGCGCAGGAGTTGTAAATGACCGAAAAAAGAACCCCAAGTGAGATTGATTTTCTCGCAAACAATTGGGTAGAGCAATTAGCCGCCTTCTACCCCTCCTTCGCGACCGACATTGGTTACCCCGGTGGCGAGGGTGATATGGATGACCACTCCCCCGCAGCTCTGGCTAAAGAGCAAGTGGCCATCAAAGAGGTCCTTGCCAAGCTGGCAGCGCTTGAGCCACAGGATCAGATAGACGAAGTGACTAAAGACGCGATGACTGCCTCCCTGAGTCAAGAAATCCAAAGCTATGATTCCGGGCTTCACTTTAGAAACCTCAACAACATTGCGTCTCCGGCTCAAGGAGTTCGAGATATTTTTGATAACTCACCGACGGCCACGGTAAAAGACTGGGACAACATAGCCTCCAGAATGCGAAAGGTGGAGTCATCCCTGGACGGATACATCGAAACGCTAAGAATCGGACTAAGTGCGAAAGACACTCCAGCCAAGCGCCAAGTCGAAGCAGTCATTGATCAAGTTAGACAAATCACAGCCACCGACGGTTTCTTTCGTGAGTTCGCAAAAGAGGCCAAAGCAGAAAATGCTGAGCTCCCAGGACAACTTTTGGAGGATCTGGCCGAAGCTGCCGAAGCTGCAACCGATGGATATGAAAAATTTGGTTTGTTTTTAGAAAAAGAACTCTTGCCAGGCGCAACCGCTGAGGACGCTATCGGCAGGGAGCGCTATGAGTTGTTGTCAAAAAGATTCCTAGGAACCAAAGTGGACTTAGACGAAGCTTACGAGTGGGGCAAGGAAGAACTTGCCAGGGTAGTGGCTGAGCAGGCGCTGGTTGCCGAACAGATTCTCCCCGGGGCCAGCGTTGAAGAGGCAATCGCCTACTTAGAGAAGGACCCCAGTACCAAGCTTCATGGCACAAAGGCCCTTCAAGAATGGATGCAGCGACTCTCGGACGCTGCCGTGAAGGCCCTTTCCGGATCACACTTTGAGATTGCTGAGCCAATAAAAAAACTCGAGTGCATGATTGCACCGACCAAACACGGCGGGATTTACTACACCGGGCCATCGGATGACTTTTCAAGGCCTGGTCGGATGTGGTGGTCGGTTCCAGTCGGTGTTACTGAATTCGATACCTGGCGCGAAACCACCACCGTTTATCACGAGGGAGTTCCTGGTCATCACCTTCAGGTGGCCCAGGCTACCTATGTGAAAGAGACCCTCAATGCTTGGCGTCGTCTAGCGTCTTGGACCTCTGGTCACGGAGAAGGCTGGGCGCTGTATGCCGAGCGCCTAATGGACGAGCTGGGTTACCTCGATAACCCAGCTGATCGTCTCGGAATGCTTGACGGTCAGCGAATGCGTGCTGCTCGTGTGGTTCTGGATATCGGGGTTCACCTAGGCAAACCGCGGCTCGATGGCAGTGGAACCTGGGATTTTGACTACGCACTTGATTTCATGGGCAAGAACGTGAACATGAGTAAAGAATTTGTAAAGTTCGAAGTCACTAGATATTTTGGGTGGCCAGGACAAGCACCTAGCTACAAAATCGGGCAGCGCATCTGGGAACAAGTTCGCGATGACTACGCAGCCAAAAAGGGTGATGACTTTGACGTCAAGCTATTTCATAAAACTGCGTTGAATCTTGGCGGACTAGGGCTTTCAACTCTTCAAAAAGCAATGGCGCAGGCGTAGCGCTAGCTTTTTGGTTAAGCTTGGCAGCGTGTCTAAAGTTCTAGCATCACTCCCCGTGGGGAAAAAGGTTGGTATCGCTTTCTCCGGAGGGCTCGATACTTCGGTCGCTGTTGCCTGGATGCGCGAAAAGGGCGCCATTCCCTATGCCTACACAGCCAATCTTGGTCAGTATGACGAGGACGACATTGATGGAATACCCGGTCGAGCAAAAGAGTATGGTGCCGAGGCAGGCATCATTGTCGATGCCAGAGAGGCACTGGCGGAAGAAGGTCTCATCGCACTTGCTTGCGGTGCATTCCACATTCGAACCGGAGGCAAGGTTTATTTCAACACCACTCCGTTAGGCCGAGTTGTCACGGGAACTCTTTTGGTTCGTGCCATGAAAGAAGACGGCGTTGACATCTGGGGCGATGGCTCTACCTATAAAGGTAACGATATTGAACGGTTTTATCGCTACGGCCTACTAGCCAATCCAAACTTGAGAATTTATAAGCCTTGGCTAGACGCTGACTTTGTTGCAGAACTCGGGGGCCGTGAAGAAATGAGTCAGTGGCTTCTCGAGCGAGACCTTCCATACCGCTCCTCGGTAGAAAAGGCCTACTCAACAGACGCCAACATGCTGGGTGCTACTCACGAGGCCAAAAGCCTGGAGTTCTTGAACACACCACTAGAAATAGTGGAGCCGATAATGGGCGTGAAGCACTGGGATGACACAGTGAAGATCGAGACCGAAGAAGTTACCGTTGAATTCGTGCAGGGTCGCCCAGTGAAGATAAACGGCGAAGTGCTATCTAGCGCCGCCGATGTTATTTTCAGGGCCAACGAGATTGGTGGCCGACACGGACTTGGCATGAGCGATCAGATTGAAAACCGAATAATCGAAGCTAAATCTCGCGGCATCTATGAGGCTCCCGGAATGGCGCTTATACACATTTGCTACGAAAGACTGCTGAGTGCCATACACAACGAGGACACCGTCGCTAGCTACCATCAAGAAGGTCGCAGAATGGGACGCCTGCTCTACGAAGGTCGCTGGTTAGACCCGCAGACTCTAATGCTGAAAGAATCCCTCCTGAACTGGGTTGCCAGTGCGGTAACCGGGTCCGTGACGCTAAAGCTTCGCAGAGGCGATGACTACACAATTATGAACACCGAAGGTACTGGTTTTAGCTACCACCCGGAGAAGCTCTCGATGGAGCGCAATACCGAAGAGGCCTTCGGTCCGACCGATCGAATCGGACAGTTGACAATGCGAAACCTTGACATCGAAGACACCAGAGCCAAACTTGATCTTTATAAGACCCAGGGTCAGCTTTCTGACAACGCGAGCGACCTGACCTAGTGAGCATTCACATTGGGGCCGAACCTGGAGAAATTGCGGAGACGATTTTACTACCCGGAGATCCACTCCGCGCAAAGTGGATAGCCGAGACTTTTTTCGAAAACCCGGTTCAATACAACTCGGTAAGAAACATGTTTGGATTTACTGGCACTTACAACGGTCAGCGAGTCTCGGTTCAGGGCACCGGTATGGGAGCCCCGTCAATCGGAATCTACGCTCACGAGCTTTTCGAAGATTTCGGAGTGCAAAAAGCAATCCGGGTTGGAACCTCAGGTGGATTAGCTCCAACTAAATTGCGCGATGTAGTGATCGCCATGACTTCTTCTACCGACTCTCAAATAAATCGTCGCGCCACCAACGGCCTAGATTTTGCCCCGAGTGCAGATTACGAGCTTCTCGAAAAGGCAGTTGCGAAGGCGAGAGAGCTTGAAATCAGCTTTCATGTTGGCGGCATAGCCTCCGGTGACCTTTTCTATGACACTACAGACTCGCTAGAGCAGTGGAAAAAGCTTGGGATCTTGGCACTGGAGATGGAAACCAACCAGCTCTACACTCTCGCGGCCAGGTTTAGCCGAAAAGCACTGAGCATTGTCACGGTGTCAGACATGATGGACGGCTCGAGTCACACTTCTTCAGAAGAACGAGAATCTGGATTCGCAAACATGGTCGAAATAGCGCTTGCAGCCTCCGAGTGAAGTACATAAAAGTTTTGCTACAAATTGGCCTCGGGTTCGGTTTGTTATCCGCTGGCATTTCCCACCTGACAACCGCACGAGCTGAATTCCAGGCTCAAGTTCCAACTTGGCTTCCGCTTGATGCTGATTTCGTAGTGATCGCATCGGGAATTGTCGAAATTTCACTGGGCCTTGGTCTATTGGTGCTCTGGACCCAGCTACCACGTAAGTTCATCGGGTTGGCAGCCGCCTTGTTTTTCATCGCTATTTTCCCGGGTAATCTTTCGCAGTGGATAAATGGAATTAGCGCATTCGGCCTAGACACCGACCAGGCTCGATTCACGAGGTTATTCTTCCAACCGGTGTTGGTTGTTTGGGCACTGATTGCTACCAATGCCTATCGATTACTTAGGCGCAAGAAACCGTAGCTTCAGTGCGGTAAAGTCTGGAAGTGCCAACAACCCAAAACATAATCGGCTTCTTGCTGTTGTCGACGGTCATAATTCTGGTACCGGGACCAAGCGTGTTGTTTGCAATCGGTCGAGCATTGGTGCTGGGAACAAAGGCCGCTCTCATTAGCGTTTTTGGAAACGCTCTCGGTGTTGGATTACAAATTCTTATTGTGGCCCTGGGCCTCGGTGTTCTTATCCAACAATCTCCCGATCTATTTTTTTTCATCAAGGTAGTTGGGGCACTCATGATCGGCTACTTGGGGCTGAAAGCTATCTGGCAGCGCAAAAAACTTGATGCAGGCAGTGCCTCGGTTTCGCCTTCGGGCAAAAAAGTCCTAAGTGAATCAATTGTTGTTGGCATCACAAATGCTAAAACCTTGGTGTTCTTTATTGCGGCGCTGCCA
The DNA here is from genome assembly GCA_905182225.1 of uncultured Aquiluna sp. Taxonomy (GTDB): domain Bacteria; phylum Actinomycetota; class Actinomycetes; order Actinomycetales; family Microbacteriaceae; genus Aquiluna. Next base: position 30,302 of record CAJJAJ010000007.1, on the reverse strand, counting down.
AGCTTCGTGGATCCCTCGGATGGTAACCCCAGCGCACAAATGCTTGTACTCGGTGCGCTATTTCTAATCATCGGAGTAACAAGCGATTCGGTGTATGCGATTGCAGCCGGTAAAGCGAGGCACTGGCTTGGCGGTTCAGAAAAACGACTGGCTAACTTCCGCGGCATCGGTGGCCTAGCTCTTACACTCCTAGGCCTCTACATGCTGCTGGATGCGCTCCTATAACAAGCTAGCCTTTTCTTCTTTTGAGCATCAGTAAATCCACCTCTTGCCTCAATGGAACCGAATTTGACGCTCCCCTTGATTGAACAGAAATCCCTGCGGCAACGGTGCCCAGTTTTGCGGCCTCCAATGGTGTTAGGCCTTGAGCTAGTCCCGCCACAACGTAGCCGCAAAATGTGTCCCCCGCGCCGGTAGCGTCGATTGAGTCGACTGCCATTGCTTCCACATGGCCAAGGAGCTGTCCATCAGCAAATACCGATACCCCCTTAGCCCCTTGAGTGACAAACACTAGCCCGACACGTTTGGAAAGCTCTGAACCGGCGCTTTCAAAGTTTGCCTCACCTGCGATTTGAGTAACTTCGGTTTCATTGAGCGTAATAATGTCAATAAATTCCAGCAACTTGGGGTCAAACTCTGATGACGGTGCAGGGGTGAGGACAACTTTCCAGCCAGCCTTCTTGGCAAGCTCGGCAACCACTAGGTTGTTGTCATTTCCTATCTCCAGCTGCAGGACAAGAAGCCCTGGTCCATCTAGAAAACTTTGCTCTTTTAATTTGGGACTGTAATTAGCTCCTGGAACAACCGTGATCTGATTCTCGCCGTCTTGGTCCACGAGTATGAAGGCCTTACTGGTTGGAGTGCCGGTATCGAGAATTCTCGAGAAGACCAAGTTTTGTTCCTCAAGAAAGTTCGTCAAAAACTTTCCGTCGTCATCGTCCCCAACTGCAAACTGGAATGTTACGTCTCCACCGGCTCGATGGATTGCAACAGCCTGATTCAAGCCTTTTCCTCCGGCAAAGCGCCCGGATTCGAATGCAACCACAGTTTCCCCGGGCAAGGGTAGCTTTTTCATAAATACCGAGTAATCAGCGTTGACACTGCCAACTACTGCGATGAAAATTCCTTGTTTCATTCGGGCCCCTTTGGGTTGATGACTCTTAGAAGCTTAAGCTTTTCAAGGCTAGCCTCAGAAGATAAGAAACTGGCTGGTTTCAAAAGGTCTTATTGACTAAAGCGAAAAATTGGAGATGCTCAGTCTGCTTTTTGAAAGCAGACTGAGCATTTTTTTCAAAGAGTTGTTGGATTGCCATAAGTGAACCATAAATCAGCTAGAGCGGTGACTGCCACCGCATACTTAGCAAGACCCCCGATTTTCCCGGGTCTGAACCTTTACTGCCCGGCGGTTGAGTCTGGCTGACCTGCCCCCGCACATGATTATCGTAAACAAATGGTCGGCAACCGGATTTCTGCATCAAATAGATGAACATCTATGTATGCTGTTGTAATGAGCGAATGGAACTACACCAAGTGCACAAAACCATTTAATAGCATTGAGCAGGCCGAAGCCTTCATGGTTGAGAAGGACTTTGCCGGACACATCCTCAAACGAGACAACGGATACTCGGCGGTTTGCCCTGCCTACCCGGATGGTTACTATCCCGATGCGGTATTGGTGCTCTCCAGAGACAACGAGAAAAAAGAGCTTTCGAACGCCGCCAGGCAACTCCCAATTACATCTGCCAGCGACTGCTGCTAGGGCTGATGCCGACGACTCGGTTCTAGCGCTGGCGTCGTCTCTTCACTGCCCGCGATATCCGCATGACAATGCCAACCAAAATCACTACGTAGACCAGTAGTGAAAATACCCACTTGATGGTTGAAGCTGTTGAGGCGATAAGAGCCGTCGAAGAAGAAATCGCGCCATCAGCAAGGAACTGGCTTGAAAGCTCTGCTAGGGCGTAGTTCTCTAGCCAATCAAAGACCACTTGACCAAATGGGAGCAGATTAAGAACCCCAAACCTTTGAGAATATGGCTTAAATAGCACCGACACCCAGATCACATACATAAGCCCGTAGATCAGCCCGAAAAGAGTGTCCCAAATTTGGTTGAAACTAATGTAAGCATCGATCATCTGATCAGAGCGTTCTGCGAAGAAAGCGAGAATCTCTGCTTGGCCGAAGCCCAACGAAGTTCCTAGTGACCTAACAGTGCTGTTGGCCACTTCAAAAGCGGTCCCCTTGCCGGTTAGGAAGAAGACCAAGTAACCAGCAAAGACAGAAGTTGCCAGCAACCCGGTGACCAGGTTTGATTTGGTGTAGAAAAACTTTGATGCACGGTCCAAGGGTCCTGATGGCTTAGGCAGATTTAGACTTTCGGCACTTTTGCTTGACATCTTTTGACTCTCTAACTGGCTGTTGCTGATATTAAGAAGTAATTTTCGTTGTTGGCCACGTTGGAGATTGAGGCTTTTGAGCTAACGGCGGCCTCTATCCTCTTTGCCCTTAGAGTCTAGGCGCGGTTTTTGTAATTGGAGACATCAGTGGATTCAAGACTGCGAGGGCCTCGGCCGGAATCGGACCTGCCCAACTGGTCCTATGACTTTTTCCGTAACTCCCCTAGACTTCTTATGAGCTGGTGCTAAACCACTGTCTTGCGTCGTAGAACGACCCCCACAAAACTGTGGTTAAACTTTTCCTTCGGCGAACGAACGCATCCATCGATGTCTTCGCCATCTGCCCACAAACTTGGGCACAAACTTGATGCCCCGCATCACATGAAAGTAATTACATTATGTCTTCAAAGACCTTTATTGACCTTGGCGTGCCGGCCAAAATTGCCGCTGTGCTAAGTGCCCAGGGCATAGACACACCGTTCCCCATCCAAGTTGATTCGCTGCCAGACACATTGGCCGGGCGAGATGTTCTAGGTAGGGGTAAAACTGGATCTGGCAAAACCTTGGCGTTTGGAATCCCAATGGTGGCCAGGCTTGCTGTTTCTTCAAACAGTAACCAGGGAATGCGCAAGCCAAGAGGCTTAGTGCTAGCACCAACCCGTGAACTAGCCACGCAGATTACAAACGCGCTCCAACCATTGGCAAGCGCTATGGATCTTAGAGTTACCACAATCTTTGGAGGCGTTCCTCAAAAGAAGCAGGTTCAAGCGCTCAGGGATGGTGTCGAGATCATCGTCGCTACCCCAGGCCGACTTGAAGACCTAATGGCTCAGGGCATCTTGAAGTTGGATGCAATTGAGATAACTGTTTTGGATGAGGCTGATCACATGGCAGACCTTGGATTCCTCCCGGGAGTTACCAGAATTTTGAATGCCACCCCTAGGGGCGGTCAGCGCCTATTGTTCTCGGCAACACTGGATAACGGCGTAAAAAAGCTCGTAGATAAGTTCTTGCAGAACCAGGTTATGCATGCAGTTGACGAGGCTAACTCCCCGGTAACTCAGATGACCCATCACGTGCTAGAAGCGTCTGACGCAGAGGCAAAGAAGCGATTGGTCTACGCCCTGGCTTCCGGAACAGGACGAAGAATCCTGTTCATGCGAACCAAGCACCACGCCAAGAAGCTTGCTAAAGCACTAACTCAGGCCGGCATACCGGCCGTTGACTTACACGGAAACCTCTCTCAGGCCGCTAGGGATCGAAATCTAGAGGCTTTTAGCACTGGAAGGGCCAGGGTGTTAGTGGCCACAGACGTCGCAGCAAGAGGCGTTCATGTTGATGGGGTCGACCTCGTGATTCACGTTGATCCACCTGCTGAGCACAAGGCATATCTCCACCGCTCTGGCAGAACAGCAAGGGCTGGAGCATCGGGTGATGTGGTGACGATATCTCTGCCGACCCAACGCAAAGACCTATCTGATTTGCTAAGCAAAGCGAAGATCTCTGTGAAGCCAAAGTCAGTCACTGAAAAGTCACCGGAAGTAATAGCTCTCATTGGAGAAGTTGCAGAATATGTGAAGCCGGCTGCTCCAACAGCTCAACCCAAAAAGACTGGTACATCGACTGGTCGAAATGCGCAGCGAAAGCGAGCACTGAGCGAGTCTGGTAGGCCTCAAAGTCAGCAGTCAAGGGCACCCGGTTCGAGACCCCATTCGCAAGGTGCCGCAAATGGATCCCGTCGACGCCAAAATTCGAGATAGGTCCACTGTCCGCGACATAAAAAGTGCCCTCGGCAGGAATCGAACCTGCGACCAAGAGATTAGAAGGCTCCTGCTCTATCCACTGAGCTACGAAGGCGGGGTTGGCTTTGAAGCCTCCCCTATTCTACAAGCCTGTGTCAAGAAAGGTTTTGGTCTGGGCAGGAATCGAACCTAAAACTTGACTAAGGAATGACATTTGTGAACCGTACAACACGTCATGTTAGGCAATTAGACTCATGAGGGAGATTCCAATGATAGACGGGCAGCCAATGACGCTTAGCACGACCCAAATTCCTGTTGTTCCGGCCACAGGCGAACTGTCGGCGGCAGTCGTAGAGCAAGTGCAGCACTGGGTCCTCGATGCCTCCCAGCAGAAAAATTCGCAAGCCGCAAATCGACTTTCCGGCCTTCTCCAGGATTCGAACGGGCTGGATTTCGCTGTCGGTTTTGTGGATGGCGTCATCAGGCCCGAGAGTCTCAGGGTCGCAGCAAAGAATCTTTATCGCCTACGCAAAATCACACCCAAATTTTTACCCTGGATTCTTCGAGCCATGGTGTCTCTCGGAGCAAACCTGGCCAGGCCTTTTCCGTGGATCGTTATTCCAATTGCACGCAAGGTGTTGCGCTCTTTCGTAGAACACCTGGTGATTGATGCAACCCCAACCAAATTGAGTAGAAGTATCTCTCGGCTCTCGAAGCAAGGTTCGACTTTGAACGTCAACCTATTAGGAGAAGCTGTTCTTGGAAATAAGGAAGCTGATCGCAGACTGCAGAAAGTCAAAGATGTTCTTTCCAGGCCGGATGTTGATTACGTCTCAGTTAAGGTGTCGGCCATTGTCTCGCCCCACTCCCCTTGGTCCTTCAATGAAACCGTTAGTGAAGTGATTGAGCGCCTCACACCGCTATACCGAATTGCCTCGGAGTCAAAAAAGCGAAAGTTTATAAACCTAGACATGGAGGAGTACCACGACCTCGATATGACCGTGGCGGTATTCAAGGGCATATTGTCAAAACCAGAATTTACTAACCTTCAGGCCGGCATCGTCCTGCAGGCCTACTTACCAGACGCAGTGAGAGCCATGATTGACATTCAACAGTTTGCTGCAGGTCGCGTTTTCGCTGGCGGCGCTCCGGTGAAGGTCAGGGTCGTAAAGGGCGCTAACTTGCCGATGGAACGAGTGGATGCAGAATCTCACGGCTGGCCACTTGCAACAGTGGAATCTAAGGCGGCTGCCGATGCCAACTACAAGAGGGTGCTGAACTATGCGCTGACTGAAGACCGCGTAGCAAACGTCCGGATTGGCGTCGCGGGGCACAACCTATTTGACCTTGCGTTCGCCTGGCTCTTGGCATCTCAGCGGAATGCTCAAGTTGGCATGGACTTTGAGATGCTCCTAGGGATGGCCGAAGCGCAGGCTAACGTGATCAGAAAAACAGTTGGAACTTTAGTTCTTTACACCCCTGTTGTTCACCCGCAGGAATTTGATGTTGCCATCGCCTATTTGATTAGGCGACTAGAGGAGGGCGCATCTAAAGAGAACTTCCTTTCAAATGCGTTTAGATTAACCGACCCGGATATTTTCCAAATTGAAGAGGAACGCTTCAGGAATTCTCTAGCCATGCTGGATCTGGAAATTCCAATCCCTAACCGACTGCAAGACCGTCACCATGACGTTGCATTTCCGCCAGCGAGTGGCTTCGCGAACGCCGCAGATACTGATCCGTCTTTAGCTGGTAACCGCGCCTGGGGATACGAGATTATTGGTCGTGCCGGCACCAGTGAAATCGGCTTAGACCTAGTAGCGAACCAAACAATCTCCAGTGAAGCCAAGCTTCAAGAAGTTATGAACAGAGTTGTAGCTGGTGGAGCGCGCTGGGCTAACGAGTCTTTGCAGACGCGCGCCACTAAGCTCCACGAAATCGGTGTGGCAATGGAAGCCAGCAGAGGTCGTCTCATAGAGGTGGCGATGGCGGAAGCTGGCAAAACAATAGATCAGGCCGATACTGAGATATCTGAGGCCGTTGACTTCGCTCACTACTATTCTCAACGAGCGCTTGAGCTAGACAAGATAGATGGTGCAAGCCCAGTCCCATTTGGCGTCACCGTTGTGACTCCCCCGTGGAATTTTCCAATTGCCATTCCAGCCGGTGGTGCACTGGCTGCTCTAGCCGCAGGCTCTGCAGTCATTTTTAAGCCCGCGGGTGCCTCGGCCAGATGCGGTGCCGTTCTCGCAGATATAATTTCCAAAATCATTGACCAGGATGTATTCATCCCGGTCCAACTAAGTGAGTCTGGGCTTGGCAAGCAGCTCCTGTCCCACCCTAAAGTCGACCAAGTGATCCTGACCGGTGGATACGAGACAGCCCAACTGTTTAGAAGCTTCCGCCCTGACCTGAGACTGCTAGCAGAAACCAGCGGCAAGAACGCCATTATTGTTACCGAAAGCGCCGACTACGATCTTGCGGCCAAGGATATTGCTTACTCTGCCTTTGGGCATGCTGGTCAAAAATGTTCGGCCAGCTCGCTGGTTATCTTGGTCGGATCCGTTCACAAATCCAAGCGATTCTTGCGCCAGCTGCATGATGCAGTGAGCAGCATGCACGTCGGTCATGCCAATGACCCCAGGACACAAATGGGGCCTATGATCTCTGCACCTTCAGGAAAGCTACTCGAGGGCCTTACAAAGCTTGCCCGTGGAGAAAAATGGTTGCTTGAGCCTGCTCAGTTGGATGAAACCGGAAAGCTGTGGTCCCCTGGAATCCGAGTTAATGTCGTACCGAATTCAACCAGCCACTTGACTGAGTACTTCGGTCCAATTTTGTCAATCATGATCGCACCTAATCTAGAAGCTGCAATCGCGCTTCAGAACTCAGTGGATTACGGCCTGACAACAGGGATCCACTCTCTGGATGCTGTCGAAATAGAAAAGTGGCTTGCCACAATTCAGGCCGGAAACCTCTACGTAAACCGCGGGATAACCGGAGCTGTCGTCCAGCGTCAGCCCTTCGGAGGCTGGAAGCGCTCGAGCGTCGGCCCTAGCACTAAAGCTGGCGGGCCAAACTACCTTCTTAGCCTGAGCAACTGGAAAAGTTCACCTTCGACTGCTAGCGCTGAGATTCGAAACAAGAGTGTGAACGAACTGCTTGCGATTGCTCAGCTGAAGGACTTTTCTGACACCGAAATGGAATCGCTTGTTCGCGCCGCCAAATCTGATCAGGCGGCGCTAACGGATACCTTTGGGAACGCAACCGATCCTTCCAATCTAGACAGCGAGCGAAATGTCCTTCGATACCGAAGAAGCGACTGCGTGCTTCGGATTCAAGACACCGCGGGCAGTCAAGAAACCATGAGGGCCCTTTCGATCGCGTTATTGCTAGGCAACCTCGACATCAGTGCTTTTGAATTGGATAAAAACGTAATTTCCCTGCTGAAAAAATCTGGTTTGCGCGTTGCCATAGAAGACCAGGACGTTTTCGAACGGAGACTTGCAGCGAGCCCGCGAAGAGTTCGACTGGTCGGCGGTGCACCACAAGTTGATGCCGACAGCGCATTTTCCAACTGCGACGTGGCTGTTTACAACCATGAAGTGACCGAATCTGGACGAATTGAGCTCTTGCCATATTTCAAGGAGCAGTCTGTCACAGTGACCGGCCATAGGTTTGGAACCCCGGTTCAGTTTGTTGCCGAGCTGCGAATCTAATTGACAGGACCTTCTAAGGTAGCGGCTCGTTATTATGGGGACTAATCTCCTAAACTGTTGAGTTGTTAGTCCAGACACCAATCAAAGAGGTAATTCGTTGTCAAATATTTCCAGACTCTCGCTAGCCAATCGCGCTGTTGTTGCGCTAATTACATTGATTATCGGTGTGTTCGGTCTTCTGTCCGCTGGAAACCTAAAACAGGAACTAATTCCATCCATCGAGATTCCATCGGCTGCAATTGTGACTTCATACGCGGGAGCATCGCCCGAGGTTGTGGACAGTCAAGTTTCGGTAATTATCGAAAACGCGGTAATTGGGCTTGAGGGCTTGGAATCAACCAGTGTCACCTCTTCAACCGGTTTATCGGTGCTACGAGTCTCTTTCGAGTTCGGCACCAGCACCTCAGATGCGACCGAGAGGCTAAATAACGCCATCAGCGCAGTCGCGGGCTCGCTTCCTGCAGATGTAAGCCCCCAAGTTATCTCCGGCAGCTTCGACTCGGTACCAATTATCGTTCTTGCAATTTCGGCGAACGATGGCGACAACGAAAGCCTAAGCGCAGAGCTTGGAAAAATTGCCCCGTCGGTTTTCCAGCAGGTAACTGGCATTAGGGACATTGCCGTCTCAGGAGGAAAGCAAAAAAGACTTAATTTGGAACTTGACCAAGTAGCTCTTGCTCAAAATGGCCTCAGCCAGCGAGACATCTCCACGGCGTTACGTGCGAACGGACTGGTTTTGCCAGTTGGCTCTTTGACTGACTCAGATGGCAGCATCTCGATTCAGATGGGAAATGCTGTTGACACAGTTGCCCTAATGGAATCACTTCCTCTAATCTCGGCCACTCCCAATCCAAATGCGCTCGGCATTGTGACAATTGGGGATGTTGCAACAGTTACCTATGAGGATGCTCCAATAACCTCAATTGCCCGAACCAATGGCAATGAAACCCTAGCTATTTCTATAACGAAGACTCCGGACGGCAATTCAGTTGACGTTTCCCGAGGAATCCAGGATCTAATTCCTGACTTGAAGACTGCTCTGGCAACAGACGTGACAGTGGTCACTATTTTTGACCAGGCGCCATTTATTGAAGAGAGCATCAAGGACCTGACAGTCGAGGGCCTACTAGGGCTTGGGTTCGCAATCCTCGTGATTCTAATTTTCCTATTGAGCGTGAAATCCACGATCATTACTGCTATTTCTATTCCGACATCATTGCTTATAACTTTTATCGCCTTGGAGTTTGCCGATTACTCTCTAAACCTATTAACGCTTGGCGCTCTGACAATCGCAATTGGCCGCGTAGTAGATGACTCGATCGTGGTTATTGAAAACATAAACCGACACCTGAGCTATGGTGAGGAACGCGTGAAGGCGGTTCTTTCTGGAGTCAAGGAAGTCGCCCTAGCAATCACATCTTCGACACTAGCTACCGTTGCAGTCTTCCTACCGATCGCGTTAGTTCCTGGATTAGTTGGCGAGCTATTCCGCCCCTTCGCTTTCACCGTCGCAATCGCGTTGCTGGCCTCACTACTTGTGTCACTAACCATCGTTCCAGTGTTGGCATATTGGTTCCTTCGCATGCCAAAGCGTCTTTTGGCTGTGCAAGCCGCTGATCCGATTGCCTTCGAGGAAAACCAGCGCGAGCTCGAAGAGCAGCGTGAAAAGCGCAGCCTGCTTCAGCGCGGTTACATTCCAATCCTCAATGGCACAAAGAATCACCCTTGGGTAACTCTGACAGCTGCAGTATTGATTTTGGGCTACACGCTCTCACTTGTCCCACTTTTGAAAACCAACTTCATTGATGGTGGCGGTTCGAACCAGTTTGATGCACAACTGAGCATGCCAACCAATGTCACCCTCGAAGAACAAGACAAGGCCTCGGCCCTCCTAGAAGACCAAATCATGGCTCTTGACGGTGTCGAAGTAGTACAAAGCACCGTCGGATCATCCGGAGCAGACGGAAGAGTTGCCTTTGGAAGAGCAGCCTCCGGCGTGCGCCTAACAGTAACCGCAGAAGATGGCGCGGACGTAGAAGCCCTGCAAACAAAAGTGCGTCAGTTAGAAGTAGCGTCAGGAAGCGAAATCACAGTCTCGACTGGAGGTGGCTTTGGTTCCAGCGAAACAATTGACATTGAAGTGCTCGCAAGCGACCCCGCGCTTCTTCAGGACTCTGTCAACAGCCTTGTAGCAGGACTGGCTGACGTTCAGAACGTTAGCTCAATCACAACAACTTTGGACGCGGATCAAAGAGTACTTGAGGTCGTTGTAGACAGGCAGAAGGCTGCAAGTTATCTTTTGACTGAAACTACAGTCACTGGAATAGTCGCCTCCCAACTTCGCCCTTCATCGCTTGGCACCTTGAGCATCGATGGTAAAGACGCTGATGTCTATATCTCCGGTGCCCAAGCTCCCGAATCCATTGACGAGGTAAAAGCCTTGTCAATACCCACACTTCAGGGGCCTGTTCGTCTTGACAGCATTGCAACTATCACTGAAGTTCTAAAGCCAACCTCGATAACCTCAGAGCGGGGTAACCGCACCGCCACAGTTTCACTAGCCCCAATTGGTGAAGACCTAGGCGCTATTTCAGCGGACATTACCGAGACTTTGGCTCTAATAGAACTGCCGGCCGGTGCCGAGGCAATCGTTGGTGGAGCGGCAGCAGACCAGGCCGAGAGCTTCAGCCAGCTGGGCACAGCTGTGCTCGCGGCAATTGCAATTGTCTACATTGTCATGGTTGCAACATTTGGCAGCCTGATTCAGCCACTATTACTGCTGGTCTCAATTCCGTTTGCCGCGATTGGAGCTCTGGGTCTTCTACTGATCACAGACACCGCTCTTGGGGTTCCTGCACTGATAGGAATCCTCCTCCTGGTAGGCCTGGTGGTGACCAACGCGATTGTGTTGCTAGACCTGGTGAATCAGTATCGAAAGACCGGCAAAAGCGTAGAGGAGTCTCTGATTGCTGGAGCAAGACAGAGGCTGAGACCGATTCTCATGACCGCTCTAGCGACCATCTTCGCACTTACTCCCCTGGCCCTAGGTGTCACCGGGAACTCGGGCTTTATTTCTAAGCCACTCGCAATAGTCGTGATTGGTGGACTTGTTTCCTCGACGCTTTTGACGCTAATTCTTGTTCCAGTTCTTTACTGGCTCGTAGAGGGTCGAAAGGAACGTAAGGTCATCAGAGTAAACCGTCGCCTAGTCAAAAAAGAGGCTCGTTTAGCCAAGAAAGCAGCTTCGGGTGAGAACGCGATCTCGGCTTCAGAAGCAAACTCAGTCGCTTCGGAAGCGGTCTTGACAGACACTCTGCCAAATCCTGAAGCTCTTGAAGAGGTAGCCGATGAGGTCGTTGCTGATGAAGAACCGGTTGCTACTAAAGAAACTCAAAAGGAGCAACCTCTTGAGCAGACCTTCCAGCCAGCACCGGCAGCTACCGCGCCAGAACTGGCTTGGACAGAAGAACCTATAGAGGTTGAGCTGGATGATGAGTCGAGCATGTCATGGGATGAACCTAGCCCTCCTGTGGAGCCTGCTCCGGCCGCTATAGGATTGGCCGCCGAAATGCCGGCAAGCCAAGATGAAAAATCTGCTGAGCCTATGACTAAGAGGGAAATCAAGGAAGCCAAGAAAAAAGATAAGCAGGATCGCAAGGACCAACTTAGGGCCGCCAAAAACCCTCGACACTCGAACGACTGATAGAAGATGTCCTCTTTTATTGTTTGGGTCGACTGCGAAATGACCGGACTCGAGGTCGGCGTTGACGAAATATGCGAAATTGCAGTAATCGTCACGGATGAGGACCTGAGGCCAGTTCACGAAGGTTTTCAAGTGGTTGTAAAACCCTCGCGCAAGGCCATGAAGAACATGGGCGAGTTTGTGACCAACATGCACACCGTTTCCGGTTTGATAAATGAAATCCCCAAAGGCATTTCAATCAAGAAGGCCGAGCAGCAGGTGCTTGACTATGTCAAGCAATGGGTGACAGAAAAAGGCACGGCACCCCTTGCAGGAAACTCCATCGGCACCGATCGCATGTTTCTGAACCGTCAAACCCCGGAGTTTGACGCGTTTTTGCATTACCGAAACATCGACGTGAGCTCCTTCAAGGAGATGGCCAGACGATGGTATCCCAAAATTTACTTCCAACTACCCAAAAAAGACGTCAGTCACCGAGCGCTTTCGGACATCCAGGAGTCGATCATGGAGCTTCGTTACTACCGCAAAGTATTTTTAGTTCCAGCACCGGGTCCTACTGTGAAGGAACTAAAGCAGGCAGTTTTAGACCTAGAGGCTGATACACTCTAAAGCGTTCTGGCTAGTCCAGACATGGTGGGTATAGCTCAGCTGGTAGAGCACCTGGTTGTGGTCCAGGGGGTCGCGGGTTCAAGTCCCGTTACTCACCCCAGTAGTTACTTGGCTCTTTCTAAAATGAGCTCTCGTACTCTGGCTGCGTCGGCTTGGCCGCGCATTTCTTGCATCACAGCTCCGATTACAGCTCCGGCGGCCTGCAGCTTTCCATCCCTAATCTTCTCCATAACATCCGGTTGACTTGCTAGTGCTTTGTCAATGGCAGCAATGAGAGCGCCCTCGTCAGTCACGATCTTTAAGCCACGACTTTCGATAACTTCGGCTGGTTCACCTTCTCCTGCCAGGACACCGGCAACAACGTCCCTTGCGATGCGGTCGGTTAGTTCACCGGAGTCAATCAACTTCTGAATGCTGGCGACTTGCTCTGGAGTAATTGGGAGATCCTGCACTGCTAGCTGTTGAGCGTTGGCCAATCTCGCAAGCTCACCCGTCCACCACTTTCTGGCCGACTGCGGGCTAGCGCCTGCGGCAACAGTTGCCTCAATCTCATCTAATAAATCAGAATTCAAAACATCTCTAAATTCAAGATCGGCAAAGCCCCAGGCATCCTGAAGTCGCTTTCGCCTATCAGAGGGCTTTTCAGTCAGAGTCAGGCGAATCTCCTCGATCCACTCTTCGCTTGGCTGAACCGGCACTAAGTCTGGCTCTGGGAAATAGCGGTAGTCATCGGCGTCGGACTTTGGTCTGCCGGCAGAAGTGTGACCGCGGTCTTCGTGCCAATGCCTAGTTTCCTGAATGATCTTTCCGCCGGCAGCAAGAATGAAGGCCTGGCGCTGAATTTCGTATCGAACGGTGTTTTCGATGCTTTTCAGCGAGTTCACGTTCTTGGTTTCGGTTCTGGTGCCGAGTTTCTCGGCGCCTTTTTCACGGAGTGAAACATTTGCATCGCAACGCACGTTTCCACGCTCCATCTTGGCATCGGAAACGTTCATGCTCTTTACAATGTCGCGGATAGCTCTGACATAGGTAGCAGCCAGCTCTGGAGCCTTGTCAAGCGCTCCGTAGATAGGTTTAGTGACAATCTCCACCAGTGGCACACCGGCGCGGTTATAGTCCACCAGCGAGTACTCGGCCCCTTGAATTCTTCCAGTAGCTCCGCCGACGTGAGTCAGCTTTCCGGCGTCCTCCTCCATGTGAGCCCGCTCAATTGGAACCATGAACACTTCGCCGGTTTCTAGTTCAATCGAAATCTCGCCCTCGAAAGCGATTGGTTCGTCAAACTGCGAGGTTTGGAAGTTTTTGGCTAGGTCGGGATAGAAATAGTTTTTTCTAGCAAAGCGGCCATTGGGCGCAATCTGACAATCCAGCGCTAGTCCGATGGCAATTGAAGACTCCACAGCCTTGCGGTTAACTGCTGGCAATGAGCCGGGTAGGCCGAGGCAGGTTGGACAAACATTGGTGTTTGGCTCAGATCCAAAGTTGTTTGCACAGCCGCAAAACATTTTGCTCACGGTGTTTAGCTCAACATGGACCTCGAGTCCAATCACTACCTCAAAACGCTCAATGGCGTCTTCGTAGGACATTAGTTGCTCTTTAGCCATTACAACGCCTCCAAATCAGGCACTCTTGCAATTAGCGAGGCGCCCCATTGATCCATATAAAGCTTCTCCACGATGCTTGCGACTCGATACATCTGCCCATCCTGCATCGCTGGCGCAAGAATCTGAACGCCGGACGGTAACCCGTCTTCTGAAGCGAGTCCATTTGGCACTGAGATTCCAGGGATTCCCGCCAAATTCGCAGGGATTGTAGCTATGTCGTTTAGATACATGGCAAGTGGGTCATTGACCTTCTCGCCAATCTTGAATGCCGTGGTGGGTGCGGTGGGCGTTAGCAAGACATCAGCCTGAGTAAATGCTTTAGCCAGATCTTGCTGGATTAGAGTCCTTACTTTTTGAGCCGAACCGTAGTAAGCGTCGTAGTAACCGGAAGAAAGCGCGTAGGTACCAAGGATTATTCTTCTTTTGACCTCTGGTCCGAAGCCCTGTTCACGAGTGGCAGCCATAACGTTTTCTATGGTCGGGTTTCCATCCGGAGTGACTCTAAGCCCGAATCTAACCGAATCAAATTTCGCTAGGTTTGAAGAAGCCTCTGCGGGCAAAATCAAGTAGTAAGCGGCGACGGCGTATTCGAAGCTTGGGCAATCAACCTCAACAATTTCAGCGCCTGCGGCAGCAAGTTTCTCGATGGTGTCATCGAAGCAGGCCTTTACGCCCGGCTGGAAGCCGTCCGAAGACAGTTGCTTCACAACTCCAACCCTGAGACCCTTAACATCCGCTTCTTTCACGGATTGAACCATGGAGCCGAGGCTATTTGGCAAAGATGTTGAATCGTGCGGGTCATGCCCACCGATTACATCCTGCAGCATGGCGGCATCCAAGACGCTATTGGTCACTGGCCCTATCTGATCTAGAGAGCTAGCTAGGGCAATCAGTCCGTAACGAGAGACTGCCCCATAGGTCGGCTTTGCACCAACTGAGCCAGTCATGGCTGCTGGGAACCTGATTGAGCCTCCAGTGTCGCTACCTATCGCAAGCGGAGCAAGGTGGCCGGCAATAGCGGAACTGGAGCCCCCACCGGAGCCTCCGGGGATCCTGCTTAGGTCCCAAGGGTTCTTGCTTGGTCCGTATGCCGAAAATTCAGTCGAGGACCCCATTGCAAATTCATCAAGATTGGTTTTTCCAAGAATCGGCATTGAAGCCTCTCTCAGTTTTCTAACGACGGTTGCATCATATTGAGGCACCCACCCCTCAAGGATCTTCGAACCGGCGGTGGTCGGAGCATCGGTCGTAGTTAGGTTGTCCTTGACCGCAATTGGAACGCCGTGAAGTGGTGAGACGGTCTTTCCTTCAGCTAGCTGCTGATCGGCCCTTTTGGCCTGAGCCAAGCTGTTTTCACGATTGAAGTGAAGGTATGAGTTGGTCTTTGGATTCAATTTTTCAAGACGGTCTAAAAACGCAGTAGTTATTTCAACCGATGAAGCTTTCTTGCTCAAGATAAGTCCGGCGAGGACCGCCGCGCTGGAGGAGGTTATGTCAGTCATTTCTAGTCCTCATCCAAGATTGCGTTTACTTTGAACCGGCCTTCAGCACTGTCTGGAGCGCTAGAGAGGGCCTGCAGCTGGGAAAGGGACGGCAAGATGACATCCTCGCGATAGACATTTGCCATTGGAATTGGGTGGCTTGTCGCAGTGACATCTCCGGAAACAGCCTTAGTGACCGTGGCAACCGAATCCACGATTATTCCAAGCTCGCCGGCCAACTGCTCAACCTCTTGATCGGTGACCAAGATGCGGGCCAAAGATGCGAGATGGCGAACCAAATCGGGTGTAATTTCAGACATACGGTTTCCCACTTCATCAATTGGTGTTAATAACCCAGTCTAGTTCCGTCAGGCTGGCAATTTATCTAGGAACTGCGCTTCGGTAATTACCAAGACATCCAGCGACTCAGCCTTGGTCAACTTCGATCCGGCCCCAGGGCCAGCCACCAAAAAAGCAGTATTCTTGGATACCGAAGAAGAGGCCTTTCCGCCGTTTTCGATTATCAGAGACTCAATAGCTTCTCTCGTCATTGTTTCCATTGAGCCGGTGACAACTATTGACAGACCTGCAAACAGTCCATCGGCTTTGGATGGACCCTCCTTATGCAAAGGGTTCGACAGCTGCACTCCTGCGGCTTCCCAGCTAGTGATAATTTGTCGATGCCAGTCCTCGAGATACCAACCGGTTATCGATTTAGCCAGCGTTGGCCCAACGCCATCGACCTCTGCAAGCTGCTCTTGACTGGCTTCGAAAATTGCCCTGAAAGATCCAAAATTATCCGCAAGTGCTCTAGCTGCAACGGGACCTACGTGCCTAATCGATAGTGAAACCAACAAGCGCCAAAGTGGCTTGGTCTTTGCAACTTCCAGGTTTGCCAATAGCTTGATTGCAACCTCTGAGGGTTCGCCGTTTTTCTTCCTGAAGAAATCGACAACCTTGTCATTGCCATCAGCGTCCTTTTTGGCAAGGCCAGTATCCACATCTACTACCTTGGCTTTTATTGGCAGCAGCTTCTCTATGGTCAGCGAAAATAAATCCGCTTCGGACAAAATCGGCGCAACTTCCGGTTCGACCGGGTTCGTGAGTGCGCTTGCGCTGACATAACCCAGAGCCTCAATATCAAGAGCGGCCCTTGATCCGATGTATGCGATGCGCTCGCGAAGCTGAGCCGGGCAACTCTTGGAGTTGGTGCAGCGTAAATCAATGTCACCTAGGCTTGCTGGTCCCAACTTTGCCTGGCATTCCGGGCACTTAGAAGGCATTACAAACGCGCGTTCAGAGCCATCCCTAAGCGAAACAACCGGGCCCAAGATCTCTGGAATCACATCGCCGGCTTTTCTCAGGACTACTGTGTCGCCGATAAGGACGCCCTTTGATTTGACTTGTTCTTGGTTGTGTAGGGTTGCAAATTCAACCTGGCTACCGGCAACAACTGCCGGAACTAAAACGGCGAAGGGCGTAGCTCGGCCAGTTCTTCCTATTGAAACTTTTATGTCCAGTAATTTGGTGTTTATCTGCTCAGGCGGATACTTGTGGGCAATGGCCCATCGCGGAGCTCGGGAGGTTGACCCGAGCATTTCTTGGGTGGCCAAATCATCTACCTTGATGACTACCCCATCGATTTCGTGCTCGATGGTTGGTCGTGTTGCTTCCAGTTCGGCTATAAATGCCAGGACGAGCTTTGGGGTTTCAAGCACCTGATAGCGCTTGGTTGTCGGAAGTCCCCATTTCGTAAGCTTTTGATATACCGCGCTTTGGCTTACAACGTCGGCCGACCAGACTCCAAAACCGTGCACCAGCATCTTCAGTGGCCGAGAGGCCGAAACAGCCGGGTCCTTTTGACGAAGTGAGCCAGAAGCGCTGTTTCGAGGGTTTGCGAAGGGTTTACCTCCTTGGGAAACGATTCTGGCGTTTAGTTTTGCAAAATCCTCAAGCTCAAAAAATACCTCGCCTCTAACTTCGACAAGTTCTGGATGATTATCGCCCGACAGTCGATGCGGGACACCCTGAATAGTCATTGCATTCTGAGTGATGTCCTCGCCAACCTCGCCATCGCCTCGGGTGGCGGCTCTTACAAGCACCCCATCTTTGTAGGTCAAAGAAACCGCGAGTCCATCGATTTTAGGTTCACACAAATAGGGTCCTGGGCCGACCCTTTCAGCCCAAGCCAAAAAACCTTCCGTGTCAAAGACATTGTCCAGGCTCATCATCTTTTGACCATGAATTACTGGATCGAATACGCTGCCAGAACCAGACCCGACCTTGGTTGTTAGGGGATCCCCGAGACCTTGTGGCTCCAGTGCTTCTAGCTTTTTTAGTTCCTGCTCGAGTAGATCGTATTCAGCGTCCGAAATAAGCGATTGGTCTTGTTGGTAATAAGCGTCTCGATATTTCTCAACGAGCGCCCGTAGCTCTTTGATTCTGATCAACTGATTAGGCACTCGTTGAGACCTTGCTTCTGGCTTCATCTATGGTCATTTGGCCCAAGACTCGAGTTCCAACATATATGACTGCCGTTTGTCCAGCGGGCACTCCATAAAGAGGTTCGTTTAGCTGCACATGCATATGCCCATCAACAATTGCCGCAACGGCTGAAACAGTGTCTCCGTGAGCCCTTACCTGCACTTCGCAATGAATAGCCTCTTCAGGATTTTCAGGTGCTTTTCCGCACCACGTATAGCGAGCGCCGACAAGGTCAGAGATTTCCAGTGCCTCTTCGGGTCCAACCACAATTTCCTTGGTTTTAGGTCTAATTTCCAGCACATATCTTGGCTTGCCGTCAGCGGCTGGAGTTCCAATTTTCAACCCCTTGCGCTGACCAATTGTAAAGCCCACGTGACCGTCGTGCTCCCCTAGCTGATTTCCTTCGCCGTCCACAATCTTGCCTGAATCCGTTGGTACAAACTCTTTCAGCCACTGTCTGGTATCCCCCTCAGGGATAAAGCAAATATCATAGCTATCCGGCTTATTTGCGACACTTAGTCCCCGAGCAGCTGCTTCCTGCCTAATCAAATCTTTGGACGCGGTCGCCCCCAGCGGAAACATTGAGTGCGCCAACTGGCTGGCGTTTAGCACTCCCAATACATAGCTCTGATCCTTCGCCATTTCCAGAGACCGGTGCAGCTCGAGGTTCCCCTGGCCATCCTCAATGATTGATGCGTAGTGCCCCGTGCAAATTGCTTCGAAACCCAGAGATAGTCCACGCTCCAATAACGCTGCAAACTTGATGCGCTCGTTACAGCGCATGCAGGGGTTTGGTGTCCTGCCGGCTTGGTACTCGGCTACAAAGTCATCAACCACATCAAGCTTGAACCGCTCCGAGAAATCCCAGACGTAAAAGGGAATGCCGAGCTTATTAGCTGCGCGCTGCGCATCCATCGAGTCCTCTATGGTGCAACAACCCCTGGATCCAGTTCTAAGGGTTCCCGGCATCCTAGAAAGAGCTAAATGAACACCGATAACATCGTGGCCTTCCTCGACCGCACGCGCGGCAGCCACCGCAGAATCAACTCCGCCACTCATCGCCGCTAAAACACGCATGGCTTCAAGTCTAATTTGCCTTTGGGGGTTTACGCAGGAGTTGCCTGGAGGGCCACTGGATGGACTTGCTCTAACGCAGTCAGAAATTGCTGAACATCCTGAAGGGTCGAGGTTTTACCCAGTGTTACCCTCACACAAGCAGATGCCTCCAGGTGACTGAATCCCATCCCTAATAAGACGTGCGACGGACCTAGAACTCCTGCCTGACAAGCCGAACCGGCGGAGACGCAGACTCCTTTTTGATCCAACAGAAATAACATCGCGTCTGACTGCGTTCCAGGGAAAACAAAGTGAGCGTTGTAGGCAGCTCTATTGGCCCCTTGCGCTGTGATTATTGCCGAAGGAACAGCCTCCATGACAGCCGCTTCCAGTTGGTCCTTCAGCGCACCCAAACGTGCCATTTCATGATCAAGCTCAGTTACAGCCTCTTTGGCGGCGGCGGCAAAGCTGGAAGCCAGCGGGTAATTCATAGTTCCAGATCTAAGTGAGCGCTCTTGTCCCCCACCATGTACCAATGAAATCGGCTTGGCACTTCTGGCAACCACGAGGGCTCCGACGCCTATGGGCGCCCCTACCTTATGACCAGACAGCGTCATGGCAGTCAAACCGCTAGCCCTAAAATCAATCGGAACGTGACCGAAGGCCGCTACGGCATCGCTGTGGACAGGGATATCAAACTCGGAAGCAATTTCGGTTACCGCTGGGATATCACTAATCACGCCGGTCTCATTGTTTACCCACATCAAACTAATTAGAGCAACCCTTTGCTTGTGCTTACTAACCAATGATCGTAAAGAATCCAAATCGATCATGCCGTTGAGTGAGTGCTCGACGTAAACTACCTCGGCATTTTGATTCTCGCCAAGCCACTGGACCGGATCGATTACAGCATGGTGCTCAGTTCTGGAAGAAATAATTATTTTGCAGTCCGGATCTTTCGTCACCCGATCCCAGAAAATACCCTTGATCGCGTGATTATTGCCCTCGGTGCCCCCGGAGTTGAAGATTATCTCGCTGCGGTTTGCCCCGCAGGCCTTTGCTACTTTGTCCCGAGATTCCTCTAATAGCTCTCGAGTGGCTCGCCCTTGGCTATGAACGCTAGAAGGGTTGCCAAGAAAATCCAGCGCATCGCTCAGGGCGTTCTTGGCACAAGACCGAAGCGATGTGGTCGAGGCATGATCAAGAAAAACTGACATAACCAAATCTTAGTTCTGGGGATCTCTAATAAAGTCCTGCAATTTGAACAAATGTCCCAAAAAGATGGGCCCCTAGAAGAGCAGCGTTGCCAGTCTCCGTCTTGCCTGTAGCACTTCTGGTGCGCTATCACCGATCAAGATGAACATCTCCAACAGCCGGTCGCGAATGTGATCTCGAGCATCGGTTTCGACTTCAAAGCGATCTAGCAGCGACGCAAGTGAGCCCCCAGTATCCCCAGAAATCAGCAACTGATCAGCTTCAAAAAACAACGCCCCGAGAGGTCCAGTTTGATCTTTTGTCGCAAGCCTCAGCATGAGATTCACCTGGGCAAGGCCTGCCGTGGCATCTGAATCATTTGGGTATTCAACAATTAGCTTTTCGTAAATCCTCTTCGCCTCTGGCAAATCGCCGGCGTCAATTGCTGCAACTGCAGCTAAGTGCTCCGGGGCAAGTGGTTTTTCCGCTGCTGCAACGCCCTGGATGCTAACGGTCTGGATTATGTTCTTTTCCCCGGCTAGCTCAAGGACCTGACCCAACACGCTAAGTAGTTGCTCTTTAGTAGCCTCCCCCTGAAACAAAGGTGCAGGTTGCCCCGCCAAAATAGCGAGCATCGCGGGCGCTTTGTCAACAGCAACGGCCTGAGCCAGCTGAGGGTTTGAAGTGATGTCGATGTCTATACCGGCAAATCGGCCCTGACTGGCTTCAAGAACTTCCAAAATGGCAGCTCTTAGCCTCACAGAAGCCTCGGACTGGTCAGAGACCAGCATCAACACCGGAGTGGTTTCAGACAGCGTTAGATAGCGCCTCAGCGTTGGCTCATCACCGGAGACGAGCCAGCCGGTGATGGCAGTTCCAGCTGGCGGCGTTGCCTTATTGGCAAGACCCGAAAGATCCATAGCTCCGAAATTACTCATTACCCGCCCAAGGTTATCGCTGAGAGAAGCTGCTGGGTGGCACCGAGCAGAGTTGCACGTTCATCAGATCCGGAGGCTGGGACATTGAATAGCAGCATCGCACCGTATTTGGTCTCAATTCCAGTTGCACTGCCGCCAGTGCCCAGCAAAATCGATTCCTCGCCAGTGATAGCGACCGCGTCACCAGGCTCCTTGGGAATAATCGTGTAGGTGTCGATCATGTAGAGCGCTACCAGCGCACCGCCCTCGGAGTTCGCCAGGATGACTGGTTGGCTCTCAGACAATGCGTGCC
Organism: uncultured Aquiluna sp.; assembly: GCA_905182225.1. Classification (GTDB taxonomy): domain Bacteria; phylum Actinomycetota; class Actinomycetes; order Actinomycetales; family Microbacteriaceae; genus Aquiluna. The sequence goes on along the minus strand of CAJJAJ010000007.1, from coordinate 9,084 downwards.
CAAAGCTCAGATTCGCATTGCTCAAAGTGTCCTCGAGACCGAGCTGAACAGCGGAAACGTCTGAAACATACTGGTTGTCTGGATCTATCAAAAGCGCCCACGGGGAATCGAAACCGCGATTCAAAAGGTTGCCTAAGCCCTCAACAAGAGACGCGGGGTCCATCGATAAAAACTTATTATCTTCCTTGAGTGCGTTAGCACCGACTATCTCGGCCGGCACCTCCGGGAAGCTGATGTCCGGCAGCAATTCGGAGTACTGATAAAGCTTGTAATCATCACGTGGTGACTCTTGACGTAAGGCCAAAACCTGTAACGCGTTTTCTCCCGTAACAACAATGGTATTTCTTGGCCAAGTGTCGGTCGCCCCAGGTAAAAACAACTGAACTGGGCCGGAAAGAATTTTCGTGGGAGCAAATGTTGTGTCGGTGCTCTTTGCTGCCAGAGCATAGGCTGCTCTGCGAATTTCCAGAGCAGGGCCAGCAACCCTGACCTCTAGAGACTCTCTGTCTAGAGTCGCGTCGGCGATTGCAACTACGTCGGATATCTCCTTCAGGATCCTTTGCAGCTGAGAGCCATCGAGAGTTGCTGTAAGGACGCCCGGCTGCTCTAGAGGTTTGGGGGAAATTATTGGGTTTTGATAGTCAGGCACGCAGCCGGCTAGCATTCCAACCGACAAAGCTAGGACAACAAATTTCATGCCCCGTAGAGCTCTTCTGCTGGTCAATGGCCCATTGCCCGCCTGAGACACCGCCCTCTTAGGCTTGGGAGGCTTGGGTCTTCTAGGGCCTCTAGTGTTCCTTCGACTGCGGAACTTCTTGCCGTAAACAAATGCTGCGTGCATTCCTAGCAGTGCTCCCAGAAGCATGATCCCCAGCCCGATGAGGGTAATTGGAGCGATTGGAGCTTCAGCTTCCTCCAGTTGCCAGGTGACGCGAAGCGTCCTAGGAGCTAGCTCTATGCCGGTTGATGCCATTAGGACCGCAACCTCGTTGTTCACCTCAATGGGTAAAAGAGCTGTCCCGTTGCTTAAGATCTCCCTTTTCCAAATATCCTCGCCAACTGGATCGTCCAACTCGCCGACCCCTGGTCTCTCAATTTCAACCAAGCTCGCGATTCGCTTTGACTTATCCACTGAAAGTCTCATCTCCACGTAGGCCGAATCACCAAGCCATGCCACGATATCTGCCTCTCGACCAGTTGCCATAAACACAGCACCATCACCAATTGCAAACACCGAAGTCTCGCCCTCATAGGCGCTGAGCACGTCGTTTGGAATCAGAACATAACTGGCCGGCTTAGTAAGCGACGCGGATGCGTTGATAACGGTAATTGGTTGATTCTCAAGTTGGTTGTTGAACCCGACGGCACTGGAAGCCAGCCCTGTCACAAAGACAAGTAGGGCAATCCAAAAACGCATAAACCAGCTCCGAGTAGACTTGTGTAGCCACCAAAGTTTACTATTTAACCGAGGATTCAACTTGCCAACTGACTTTAATCGCTTCGAGACGAGCAAGCGGGGTTATGACCCGGAAGCTGTCGAGCGCGAGCTAAACGCCCTGAACTCGGAGCTTGTTCGCGTCAAAAAGCAGGCGGCCAAAAACTCAGAGGCACTTCAACGGGCTATTGCTCAACTTGCAAAGTCTGAAGCGAAGCTGATGGGCACGATCGCCCCGAGTTTTTCGAGCCTTGGAGCAGAGGCAGCGGAGCTACTAATTAAAGCGGAGACCACCGCCCGAGAAATTGAGGGCGCGGCAGCCGAAACTGCCCAGGAGCTTATTCAATCGGCAACTCTGGAAGCCAAGCGGATTGCCCAAAATGCCGAAGATGTTTATCAGGATCAAACTACAGCTTCGGAAAGACGCGTAGCCAGAAGAATTGCCGGTGCAAAACACGACGCTGAACTGCTCATCATGCAGGCCACCACCGAAGCCAAGGACAAACTGCGAACCGTCGAATTAGAGGTAGCAAGGATGCGCGGGCAGGCCGCCACGGAAGTTGCCGCCCTCAAGACCACAGCGAGACGTGAAGTTGAAGCTAAGAAGGCCGAGCTAGATGCAAAAATTGCCGGGCAAGAATTTCTGAATCTTGACCAGCTTGGGATACAGCAGGCAGCAAAGGATCTGGCTATTGCAGACTTGGAAACAAAATTCAAAACCCGCAGGAGGGCTGCGGAGAAAGAATATCTTGAAAAGCACAACGAGGCCGTTCGTCAGACCGAGAGCTACCTAGAATCTGCCAAGGCCGATCTGACCGATCTGAAAAAAACAATTTCCACTATTCGACTTGAAATTCAAGCTCTTGAGATGGAAGCCGGTCAAGCTCAGAGTCGCATTCTTGCTGACGCAAGGAGTCAGGCTGAAGCGATTGTCCATAGCGCCGATATAGAGGCGACTGAGATAAACGCCAGGGCTCTTGACGACATAGTCGAGCTTGAGAAGGCCAGTGAGCTGAACATGAAGAATATTGAGAATCGTGTGCGTTCAGGTGAGCTTTATTTGAAAAACCTGCGTAGTTTGGTAACCAACACTGATTCTCCGGAGGAATAGATGGAACAGCGCGCAAGAGTCACTAACTCATTCCAGATTGGACTGACCGGCGGACTTGGAGTACTCACGGCGATAATCATCGGAGCCGCCATTTCTCAGACTGCCACGATTCTCACCTACATAGGCATCGCATTATTCCTGGCGCTAGGGCTTGATCCGGTCGTGAGGTCCTTGACCAAGCGCAAAATTCCTCGCCCTTTAGCAGTTGGAGTAGTTGTCACAGGGTTTTTGGGAGCTGTCGCTCTAATACTTTGGGCGATCATCCCAACAGCCGTTAGAGAGGCTGCAAAGTTATTCGAGCAAATACCAGAGATTGCAACGAGCCTGGTGACGACAGATCTAATAGCCCGTTGGGATAGCCAACTGGGTGGCGCAATAACGACCGCTACTGCCTCAAGCATCGACTTCATAGGTGATTCTGCAAACTGGCCAGTACTTCTAGGAGGAGTGCTGCAGGTTGGAATCGGAGTCATTTCTGGCGTGGTCGGTGTCGTAGTTGTAGTAATCCTTACCCTTTACTTCATGGCTTCACTTGAAGGAATGAAGAACTACCTGGCCAAACTCTCCTCGGCTTCTAAGCGCGAGCGGTTCCGAAAGATAACCGATCAGATCGCCTATTCGGTCGGTCGCTGGGTGATGGGGCAAACATCCGTCAGCCTGGTGCACGCGACCAGCCTGTTTATATTTCTGACCATAATCAATGCACCGTTCGCTTTACTTTTGACTCTTCTGGCCTTTACGATCTCGTTGATCCCGCTCATTGGCCCGCTATCATCGGCGATTATCGTCATTACCGTGACCCTGATCGAAGGCCCGCAGCTTGCCCTGATAGCAGTTATTTATTACTTGATTTACCTTCAGCTCGAGGCATACCTGATCGCCCCAAGGGTCATGAAGAAAGCTGTCTCAATCCCAGCGGCCTTGGTAGTTATCGCGGCCTTGATGGGAGGAACACTTATGGGTGTCCTAGGGGCAGTTATTGCCATTCCGGTTGCGGCATCAATCTTGCTAATCGTGCGTGAGGTTTGGATGCCAAGACAGCAACTGCGCTAGGGACAGATAAATCAGACGCTACTAGGAAGCGGAGAGCTTCCTGGAACGGTGACCTCGGCTATCTTGTCTAAGACTCTCTTCGTGGCCTTTTCGCCAACCCAAAGATGCTTTTCCTGGTCAAAGCCAAAAACCTGAGCGTGATCAACGATGGCGAACCTATCGCTAGCAGCTCCTGGATCAAGATACTCGTCTAGTTCAGGAACCAGCGCAATAAGTGGTCGTCCAAACTCATTCCAACGCAACAGGTCACCATCGGTTGCTCGATGAAGCGGTGGCGAGAGCAATATTGCCCCCATTATGTTCAGATCTGGTCCGTATTTGATTGCGAGCTCAGTACCAAAGGACCACCCGATTAACCAAGGAGTCGGAAGGCCCCGATCTAGACAGAACTTAACCGCCGCCGCCACATCTTCACTCTCTTCCACGCCATCTGAAAACTGACCCGATGAAGTTCCCCTGGGCGATATGGTGCCCCTGGTGTTGAATCGAAGCACGGCTGCTCCAATTAGCGTTGGCAGTCTGTTGGCTGCCTTCCTGATCAGGTGAGAGTCCATGAAGCCCCCGTGAGTGGGCAGCGGGTGCAGCATTATCAAAGTGGTCACCGGCTTGCCAACAGCCGGAACGGACAATTCACCGACCAATGTCTCAGAATCGCGGGTGAGAAGCTCGATGTCCTCGCGAATACCCGGCAACACAGTTGATGAGCGTATCTCTTCCACTAGGTCAGCATCCCGTCAAACAGCTTCCAGCAGTGCTTATGAAAATGTCTTCTAGTTTCCACTCCACGATGCAGATCCCAGGCAACCGTGTGGGCAAGGCCTTGCTCAATATCAATTTGACAGACGGGACACTTCCAGCTCTTGCCCTCTTCGGCGTTCGCCCCGGAGCTCTGCTGAACTTGAAACTCCACACCCCGCTTTGTTTCTGAGTGCGGCAAAGTGGTTCTAATCATTGAAAAATCTAACTCGCGATACTCACGCTTGGCAGCATTTCGACGAGGTCTACGACCAACCATCAGTACCAGTTGTGACTGTCGGAGTGGGCAAGGGCAGCACAAGGTGAACCATAACGACCTTCAATGTAGCCCAAGCCCCACTTAATCTGAGTCTCGGCGTTGGTTCGCCAATCGGCACCGGCTGAAGCCATCTTGGAAGCAGGCAGTGACTGCGGAATCCCGTAGGCGCCCGAGGACTTATTGGTGGCAGTTAGCCTCCAATTGCTCTCACGCTCCCAGAGCTTAACCAAACATGAAAATTGCGCATATTCCCAGCCTCGGGCCTTAGTTTCTATGAGAGCAAACCCCTTTGCACTATCAGGATCCGGCGTGGGGGCGTTCCTGACCACAAGCCTGAGAGCGGTGGCTCCATCTACGAGCTCGAACTCGCCCCGCCCAAAACCCTCGCCTTGAATAGACTGAATCTCTAGTTGCTGGTACTCCATGTCTTCGCTCTCAAAGCTCTGCATTGAGCTGGCAGAGGCGAAGGCGCCGGAGTATGGATCAACCGCGGTCACCATGACCAGCGCGGACACGAAAACAAAACCCATGCCAACACTTGTCAGCGGGTAAGTTGCTTTCGTTCGATGTTTCGCCAATTTGCTCCTCAGGTAGATATAAGCCTATTAGGGGTTTGGCTTTGGGGCAATTAGCCAAGGGCGATTTGCCGGTGACCAGCATTGGCGACAAGTTCGCAAAATGCATTCACTTCTGCCCTCGAGACTCCCGACCTGGCTGACCCAAGTGGCCAAGTTCGAACTTCTAGAGGTATGGGCGAAACTAGCTCTCCCCGGTTTACCCTGATTGCATTCAGTAGCTCAGCCACCTGAGATTTCGCGTAGCCATTTTTCTGACCCGAGAAGCGCTCATTTGGCCCCTTGGCCAAAACCTGAGCAATCTCAGAAAGCAAGTGATTTAGTTCAGTCAGAACTGGTGATTTCCCAAACCGGAGCATCCTTTGAGCTATCTCTCTGGCCTCAAGAGAATCGCCGAGCCGGGCTAAAGTGCTATCGACCGCCATTATTTGGTAGCCGCCGGCGACAAGGTCAAACCTCGCCACAGACACTATGGATGAAGTAATGAGACTACGATCGGCGGCTTCGAACTGAATCTTGATTCGCGTTAGGAGCGCGTCAACTTGATATGGGTCATACCCCATTAGATCTGGTTGATTCTTTGGGAACATAATCAAAACACTAACTGGCTCATGAGATACGCCACAAAGGATGAGGGAATCAGAGAATCAATGCGGTCCAGAACTCCCCCGTGACCCGGCAGAACTTTACCCATGTCTTTCACATTCAGGTCTCGCTTTATTAGTGACTCGGAGAGATCACCCAATACCGAACTCAATAGAATTGCGGCTCCAAAGAGCAGCCCAAATAAGAATGATGCCGGTGTGATCAGCACGAGTATCTGTCCGCCAACGAAAGCCCCGACTATTGAAGCCGCAAGCCCCTCCCAGGTTTTCTTTGGGCTTATCTCAGGAGAAAGCTTAGTTTTTCCGAAAAACCTTCCGATTAGGTAGCCAAAGGTATCGATTATTGCAACAGTGAGGACTAGTCCGAGAACCCACTGAACACCAACCGGCTCTAGTACCAGCTGGATTGAGAAGCTCAAAAGCAGAGGCACGTAGACAAGAACAAAAGCCGTGCCCCCAAAATCTCGCAGGGTCTGTTTTAGAGACTGTTTACTGGATGTATAAATCAATGTCGCGATTCGCCATGCGACCAACAGACAGATCGAAATAAGCAGCCCAAGCCACTGGCCCTCGGCGTTCAAAAAATAAGTACTAAAAACTATCCCCGGTGCCAAGAGTGCAACGAGCCTGGGCACGTGCCAGCCAGCCGAACGCATTGCGACGCTCAATTCTGCAGCAGCAAACCCGGCAGCAACCGCCACCAGCAACGTAAAAGCTAGCGGATGCAGCAGAGATAACAGAAGAACCGCGCCAAGGCCGAACCCGACCGCTAACCGCGGCCCTAAGGTTCTAGTTTTCGCCGATTCCATCTAAACCTCTAGCAGTTCTGCTTCCTTGTTCTTCAATGCATCGTCAATTTTGTCAGTGTGAGCCTTGGTAAGTGCTTCAAGTTCTTTTTCAGCGCGGTCAACCTCGTCCTCACCGGCACCGCCGTCCTTCTTGACCGCCTCGAGAGCTTCCTTGGCAATTCTTCTAATCCCTCGAACTGACACTCGACCATGCTCTGCTTTGTCGCGTGTCAACTTAACGTATTCTTTTCTTCGTTCTTCGGTTAGCTCCGGGAGGTTAATCCTAATTATTTCACCGTCGTTATTTGGCTGCGCTCCAAGATTCGACATCGCCATTAGGGCCTTTTCAATGGCTGGCAATGCCGTCTTGTCATAGGGGTTGATAATTATCGAGCGAGCTTCTGGGTTTTGTATTCCGCAGAGCTGCGTCAGTGGGGTTGGGGTTCCGTAGTAATCAACCATCACCTTCTGGAACATCCCGGGGTTAGCCCTGCCTGTCCTAACTGATGCAAAGTCGTCCTTGGTCGATTCCAAAGCTTTGTCCATCTTGTTTCTGGCCTCTGCCAAAATTTCTGAAATCATTTCATCTGCTCCTATTTGCCTATGCTCGAACCCGGGTGCCGACTTCGCTTCCCAAGAGCGCGGCCGAAATGTTATCCATTCCAAATACTCGCATCGGCATTTTATTGTCCATGCAGAGTGAAAATGCGGTCGAATCTACGACCTTCAAACCTTGAACCAGCGCATCCTGATAGCTGATTTCCGTGAGCTTCTTTGCCTCTGGATTCTTGTGCGGATCGGATGAGTAAACACCATCGACGCCGTTTTTAGCCACAAGCACCTCGTCCGCAGAAATCTCAAGCGCGCGTTGAGCAGCAACAGTGTCAGTGGAGAAATACGGCAAGCCCGCTCCCGCACCAAAAATAACTATTCGACCCTTTTCCAAGTGCCGTATTGCGCGCAGCGGCAGATAAGGCTCTGCTACCTGAGCCATTGAAATTGCAGTCTGAACTCGAACATCGGCACCAGCCTGTTCTATAAAATCTTGAAGCGCTAACGCGTTCATAACAGTGCCGAGCATGCCCATGTAGTCAGCTCGACCGCGATCCATTCCGCGGTTAGAAAGCTCAGCGCCTCTAAAGAAGTTTCCGCCGCCAACGACAATTGCAATCTCTACTTCTTTTGCCGCGTCTGCGATTTTTTTGGCCACTGCGGCCACGACGTCTGGGTTAACTCCGAGACCGCCGCCTCCGAAGGCTTCTCCGGAAAGCTTAAGAAGAACTCTTCTTTTCTTGGTCTCCAATTAGTCCTCCAGGTGTCACAACGATTTTCCTTTCCAATACTAGGGCGGAAACAAGAAACGGGCCCGGTCATTGACCGAGCCCGTTAATCAATTCTTGAACTAAACGCCTACGCGCAACCTTAGGAACCCAGTCACGGTCAACCCGGCGGCCTTAGCCACCTGAGCAACACTCTGCTTGTTGTCCTTCGCAAAAGGCTGGTCAAGCAGACAAGTCTCCTTGAAAAAGCCTGTTACTCGTCCTTCAACTACCTTCGCCAAAGCTGCCTCGGGCTTACCCTCATTACGAGCGGTCTCCTCAGCAATTTCGCGCTCCTTGGCCACAACCTCAGCTGGAACATCTTCGCGTGAAAGGTACGTTGGGCTAAAAGCCGCAATGTGCACGGCGATATCGTGAGCCGTATCTGCATCGCTGCCCTCATAGCCAAGTACAACCCCAACCTGCGGCGGAAGATCGCGACTCGTGCGGTGCATGTAAGCATCCAGCCCAGGGGCTGAGATTACCTCAACCTTTCTAAGCTCTACTTTTTCGCCCATGATCGCCGCCTTGTCGATAATCGACGCCGAAACTGTGCTGTCGCCAAGCGGTGCATCTAGAGCAGCCTCAATTGAGGTGGCGCCAGAGACAGAGATTGCGTCTGCAACCTGGTCGGCAAGCGTGACGAAGTTCTCCGCCTTTGCAACGAAGTCCGTCTCGCAAGCAAGCTCAATCATCACTGCTGACCCGGTAGCAATTCGAGAAACTACCAAACCGTTTGAGGTTGTTCGGCCTTCGCGCTTTGAAACTCCCTTTAGACCCTTGAGTCTTAGAACTTCAAATGCCTTTTCAATGTCTCCATCAGCTTCATCTAGAGCGCCCTTGCAATCCATCATTCCGGCTCCCGATTTCTCTCGAAGAGCCTTTACATCCGCGGCTGTATAGTTCGCCATATTATGCATCCTTCTTATCAGTGTCGGCCTCTACGGCTGGCGTCGGCTCCTCAGTTGCAACTGGCGCCTCTTCGGTCTGAGCGGCTACTGGCTTCTTTGGCTCAGCCTTCTTAGGCTCAGCCTTCTTTGGCTCAGCCTTCTTAGCCGCTGGCTTCTTGGTCTCTGACTTTGGAGCTTCGGTTTTTGGAGCTTCGGTTGTTGGGGCCTCGGCCGCAGCGTCGGTAGCTTCCGACTTGCCCTGCTCTAGCAATTCGCGTTCCCACTCGGCCAAA
>CAJJAJ010000006.1 GCA_905182225.1 uncultured Aquiluna sp. | reverse complement strand
TCGCTTTTAGGTTCGAAGGACAAGCATGGAAGATTTCAAGCGCGGGTAAACTAACGGCGTGACTAATGGACGAACGGTTAGCTGGCATCAGGCCGAGCCAGCCAACCTTGTACTGATATCCGGTCCTGAGTCATACTTTGCATCTCGCGCGTCCAGGTTGATAAAGGACAAGTTGCGGGCTAGTCACGAAGATTTAGAAGTAAATGAAGTTGCCGATGGCGAATATTCTCCCGGACTAATTTTTAGCCTGGCCTCGCCGTCGCTTTTTAATGAGCCAAGACTGGTAATCATCGGCAGTGCATCCGAGGGCCTGGCCGAGGACTTAGAGCAGTTGCTCTTAGAGCCTGCAGAAAACTGCACGATCGTGGTTCGGATTCCTAACCTTGTTGGACACAATGGCAAACTAAAAAAGCAGCTTTCCGCATCTGCCTTAAATGTTTCTTGTGAAGAGGTAAAAAAAGATGTCGATCGGATCGATTTTATAAAGCGGGAATTTCAGAGACTCGAGACGCCAATCGACCAGCCTGCCATTAGAGCGCTTGTAGCGGCTTTCGGGTCCGATATGGGGGAACTTGGCGCCGCCTGTGATCAATTGGCCAATTCGGGTGTACCCAAAGTCTCACTTGCCGAAGTGGAGCGAACTTTTCAAGGCAGAGTCGAAACAAACGCGTTCAAGATTGCCGATGCTGCTCTAGCCGGCAATGCGAGTGAGGCTATCAGGCTATTTCGGCACGGCTTCGCAACCGGTATTGACAGCGTTGCCTTGACGGCTGCACTTTCGATGAAGATCAGACAGCTAGCAAGGCTGTTTAACGACAGAAATGCCCCTGCGGCTGCGACTGGAATGCAACCGTGGCAGCAGGATCGGGCGATAAAGGAGTTGGCGGGCTGGAGTGAACCTCAGCTCATAGAGCTGGTGCAGCTGGCTGCCCAAACTGATTTCGATGTAAAGGGCGCAAGCCGGGACCCGGAGTACTCCATCGAGAAACTGTTATTGGCGATGGCTAAATCTGGGCAATAAAAAAACCGGGCCATAAGCCCGGTTTTCTAAAAAGCTTTTTAGAGACTATTTACCTTCTTGGCAATAGCTGACTTACGGTTAGCCGCCTGGTTCTTGTGGATGACGCCCTTGCTTACAGCCTTGTCGATCTTCTTGTTGGCTCCGACTAGTGCGGCAGCAGCGGCAGCCTTATCACCGGCTGAGCTAGCATCGCGCACCGCGCGGATTGCAGACTTGACTTCGGTCTTCACTGCCTTGTTGCGGTCCTCGGACTTCTGGTTAGTTCCGATGCGCTTGATCTTGGACTTGATGTTTGCCATGTTCTACTTTCTCTGGCCAAAAATTTTTGCGGAGTAAATCTCCGCGAACAAGGCAAAACTCTACCAGTTTGGCTCCTGTCGAGCAAGCATCATGGGAGAATGGCCAAGTTACATTCATCCATAAATGAGGTTTACTTGTCTCCACGCGCACGGTCTGCTCTCGAGCCGTCTTTAACCGACCAGGATCAAATACGCAATTTCTGCATAATTGCGCACATTGATCACGGTAAATCGACGCTGGCAGATCGGATGCTGCAGCTGACTGGAATAGTCGAGGACCGTCAAATGCGCGCCCAGTATTTAGATCGAATGGACATTGAGCGAGAGCGCGGAATTACGATCAAGTCCCAAGCAGTTCGGCTGCCCTGGGAGTTAGACAATAAAACCTTTGCTCTAAACATGATTGACACTCCTGGCCACGTCGATTTCACCTATGAAGTTTCTAGGTCGTTGGCTGCCTGCGAGGGAGCGGTGTTGCTCGTGGACGCAGCTCAGGGGATTGAAGCGCAAACATTGGCAAATCTTTATCTAGCTATGGAAAATGACCTAGAAATCATTCCGGTTCTAAATAAAATCGATCTTCCAGCAGCCCAAACTGAGAAGTACGCGGAGGAGCTTGCCAATTTGATTGGTGGATCCCCGGATGATTGCTTGAGGGTCTCGGGTAAAACTGGTGTTGGAGTAGAAGAGCTTCTTGACCGTATCGTGCAGCGAGTGCCTGCGCCAACAGGTGACATCAATGCCCCTGCTCGAGCAATGATTTTTGACTCTGTTTATGACAGCTACCGCGGCGTGGTTACCTACGTCAGGATGATTGATGGGCGGCTGTCCTCTCGGGAACAGATTCAGATGATGTCAACCAGGGCAGTGCACGAGCTGTTGGAAATCGGCGTGATTAGCCCGGAACCGGTTGTCACCAAAGGCTTAGCAGCTGGCGAGGTGGGCTATCTGATCACTGGCGTAAAGGATGTCAGGCTTTCTAAGGTCGGAGACACTGTCACCACTAAGGACAAACCTGCGAAACTTTCACTGAAGGGCTACGCAGAGCCAAAGCCAATGGTTTTTTCTGGTATTTATCCAATAGATGGAAGCGACTACCCGAACCTTCGGGAGGCACTGGACAAGCTTCGTCTCTCCGATGCCTCACTGGTCTACGAGCCTGAAACATCGGCGGCCCTTGGCTTTGGCTTTCGCTGTGGCTTTTTGGGCTTGTTGCACCTTGAGATAATCACCGAGCGTCTAGAGCGAGAATTCAATCTGTCTCTAATTGCAACGGCCCCATCGGTGGTTTATCAAGTCACTCGCGAGGACAACACCGAGTTCATAGTCACTAACCCATCTGAGTTTCCTGAGGGAAAAATAAAGGTAGTAAAAGAGCCAATCGTAAAGGCCACGATTTTGAGTCCAAAGGACTACGTGGGCACAATTATGGATCTGTGTCAAACCCGCCGTGGAACGATGATTGACATGCAATACCTGGGTGAAGATCGAGTTCAACTGCGCTACCAGCTTCCGCTCGCTGAGATCGTTTTTGACTTTTTTGACCAGCTAAAAAGTAAGACCCAAGGTTATGGGTCGCTGGACTATGAAGAAGCCGGTTATCTCCCGGGCGACTTAGTAAAAGTAGATCTGTTGCTTCAGGGTGAGAAGGTTGATGCGTTTAGCTCGATTGTTCATAAGGACAAGGCTTATGGTCACGGCACAAAAATAACTTCGAAGCTCCGTGAGCTAATACCAAGGCAGCAGTTCGAGGTTCCAATCCAAGCTGCTGTCGGTTCCAGAATTATTGCTCGCGAGAGCGTTCGCGCTGTCCGGAAAGACGTGCTGGCTAAATGCTATGGCGGTGACATAAGCCGAAAGCGGAAGCTTCTTGAAAAGCAAAAAGAAGGCAAGAAGCGAATGAAGATGGTGGGCCGAGTAGAAGTTCCTCAGGACGCATTTATAAAAGCGCTGTCCTCTGACGAAACTTCAGGCACGGAAAAGAAAAAGTAGTGTCGGCTAGATTGCCGCTTGGGCTGACCTGGCCAGAGTCGAACTTAATACCTCCTAGGTTCGACGACCTAAAAACCTTTCACGCTTATGTTCATATTCCGTTTTGCGAATTCAGATGCGGATATTGCGATTTCAATACCTACACCGCAAAGGAAATCGGGGGGCTGTCCCAGTCAAGTTTTCACGAGTCACTAATTACCGAAATAGACGCCAGTGCGAAGATTCTTGAAAACTCGGGCTATCAGAAGCGAAGTCTTTCCACATTATTTTTTGGTGGCGGGACACCGTCGCTTTTTACCAGTAATCAAATCGAGCAAATCATCACCAGCTTGAAAGGCCATTATGGGTTTTTACCGGATATCGAAATAACACTTGAAGCCAATCCTGAATCTGCCAGTCCTAAGTATTTAGAGCAACTTGCGGCCGTAGGCGTCAACAGAATAAGTCTCGGGGTCCAGAGTTTCGACCCGAAAGTTTTAGCCACGCTAGAGCGAGTTCATGATCCCGACAAAGTTGGACCGATTTTGAAGGCTGCAACCGAGCTTGGGTTAGAGAGCAGCCTCGACTTGATTTATGGCGCTCCAAACGAGTCTCTTGATTCTTGGAGAAAGACCGTTGAAATCGCCGCCTCAATGGGCACTGGACACGTCTCAGCCTATTCCTTGATTGTTGAGCCGGGAACAAAGCTTGCCAGGCAAATCAAGGTTGGTGAATTGCCGGAAACAGACGATGACTTAGACGCGGAGAAGTTTGAAATTGCGGACCGGGTTTTCCAGGCCAACGGTCTTCCTTGGTATGAAGTCGCTAATTGGGGCAAACCTTCGAAGCACAACCACGCTTATTGGGGCAGCGCTGATTGGTGGGGTTTTGGCCCGGGTGCTCATTCGCACTTAAGTGGGAATCGGTTTTGGAATACTAAACATCCCTTGAGTTATCAAAAACAACTTGCGAACGGCTCGCCTGTTGCAGGAATCGAATACATTGATGCGCGAACCAACCTCGAGGAGCGCTTGATGTTGGAGCTTCGAACCAGCACTGGCATTCCTCTAAAAGTATTGGCTGAACTCGGCATCATAAAAAGCACGATTGACCCCTTTGTTCTTGATGGAAGCTTGAAGATTGAGAACGAAAATCTGGCTGTCACCGCTGCCGGCAGGCTTTTTGTTGATCGCATAGTTCTTCAGCTGCTGACGAACTAGCACTTATTGAATAGACTTGGCACTCATGATAGGACAGTGCTAATGATTCCCAACAGATCCCTAGAAGTCTTGCGGGCAATTGTTGAGGATTACATAGCCTCGAACCAGCCTGTTGGTTCCAAGTCCCTTCTTGATAGGCATCCCCTGGGAGTCTCGGCCGCAACAATTCGCAATGACATGGCCCTCTTAGAAGAAGAAGACCTGATTACTGCGCCACATACCTCAAGCGGCAGAATTCCAACCGAAAAGGGCTATCGACTTTTCGTGGACAAGCTCGGAGAGATTAAGCCACTTTCGCACTCAGAGCGCAGCGCGATTGAGACTTTCTTGGACGGTGCGACTGACCTGGACGAGATTGTGGAAAGAACTGCCAGGTCATTGTCCGCGCTTACCAACACTTTGGCGCTTGTGCAGTATCCAACGCTGGGAAACGCCAAGGTGCGCCACGTTGAACTCATACCCATTGCCGAGCTAAGGCTTGTTGTGATGCTCATTTCTGAAAAAGGAAGAGTTCAGCAGGTTCAGGTGGAGCTGCGTGCTCCGGCCGAAATTGATCTTGTTACCGAGTTACGCGGACGACTAAACGGGATGCTGGTCGGTGCAAACTTCACTGATGTAAAAGTAATTTTGGATAAGCTCCCAGCCGAATTTGCTCCCAGCCGAATAGATTTTGTTGGCAGGGTTGTGTCTCAACTTCAGTCTTTGGTCGATGCCAACAGGGAAGAGCGTTTAGTTTTGTCGGGCACCGCAAATTTGGCCAAGCACGATGAAGATTTTGGTGGCGAGCTTTCCAGTGTTCTTGAGGCGATTGAGGAGCAAGTCGTAATGCTTCGTTTGATGCAAGAAATGCAAACCGATCAATACGGGGTGGGCCTGAAGATCGGTTCCGAACTCGGGGTTGCTGGAGTACAGCACGCAACCATGATGGCCGTCGGTTATGACAACTCGGGAACCGAACTGGCTAAAATTGGCGTCCTCGGTCCAACAAGAATGAACTATTCCGGGAACATAGCTTCGGTTAGAGCCGTTGCAAAATATCTAAGCAATGTACTGGAGGCAAATTCTTGAGCGATCACTATGAAGTTCTCGGAGTCGCGAGAGATGCGACCCAGGATCAAATCAAGAAGGCTTATCGCAAACTGGCAAGAGAGCTTCACCCCGATATCAATCCGGCTAAGGAAGCTCAAGAGCGCTTCAAGCTTGTCACTCACGCTTACGAGGTTCTAAGTGACAGCAGCACTAGAGCAAGCTACGACGGAGGTGGTAACGAGGGATTTGGCATCGGAGACATTTTCGACAGTTTCTTCGGTGGCGGAGGCCAACGTGGACCGCAGTCCCGGTCTCAAAGAGGTCAAGATGCCCTGCTGAGGGTGGACTTGGATTTGAAAGAGGCAGTTTTCGGGGCCAATAAGGTCTTAACCATAGACACCGCGGTTCTCTGTGAGGAGTGCAAGGGCAGCTGCTGTCGCCCAGGAACAAGTGCTCAAACCTGCGACATCTGCAGAGGGTCAGGCCAGATTCAGCGTCAGGTGCAGTCATTTATGGGGGCCATGGTCACCACTGCACCATGCGGAACTTGCCGGGGAACCGGTCAAGTGATTCCAGATCCTTGCGTTGAATGTCGAGCCCAAGGCAGAGTCAGAGCCTCAAGAGATCTAGATCTTAATATCCCAGCTGGAGTGTCCGACGGCTTGCGTTTGCACCTACCAGGTCAAGGTGAAGTGGGTTTCGGAGGCGGACCCAGCGGTGACATTTACCTTGAGGTTTCGGTTCGCGCGGACCCGATTTTTGGCCGCGATGGGGACAACTTGGTTGCTGTGCTGGAGGTTCCAATCGCGGATGCAGCCCTTGGTTTCGAAACCGAAATCGAAACACTGGATGGCCCCTCACTTGTTACGGTGAAGGCAGGTGCTCAGCACGGGGATGTAATAACTCTCAAGGGCCTCGGGTCCAATAAGCTGCGCGGACGCGGACGCGGAGACCTTTTGCTGCAACTGAAGATTTTGACCCCAAACCGGATAGATGGAAAACAAAAAGACCTTTTCAAAAAACTCAAGGCGCTTCACAAGGATGACTCACCCCGACTCGGCAGTCGTCGGGCTAGAGGCAGGTTCTAGTGCATTGGTTTTATGACCCAAGCATTACCGAGGCTTCATCTGTTATTACAGCGACCGAGCTTGAACATTTCAAGAGTCTTCGGATCAGAGATGGGGAAGAGGTCGCCATAACCAATGGTGTCGGTGGAGTACTGACCGCCACAGTTTCAAATGCCGCTACAGGACAGCTTGAACCAAAATCATTCCAAGTAACAGCCAGGTCAACCCCCGCGATACACCTTGTGCAATCACTTGCTAAAGGCGGCAGAGACGAGGCTGCTCTCCAGGCCGCTGTTGAATTGGGCGTCTCGAGCATAACTCCACTGCAAGCCTCACGATCAGTGGTCGACTGGGGAGCTAAGGCGTCAAGAAATCAGGAGCGCTGGAACCAAATCGCTATTTCCGCAATGAAGCAATCTCAGCAGGCGTTTAGGGCGGACATCAACGACCTTTCTACTCTCAAGCAGTTGATACCTGTCGGTACCGGTCTTGTACTCGATCCCCAGGCTTCGACAAGCATCGTTGGACTGCAGCTGGAGAATGAAGTGACGATTGTGGTAGGACCCGAGGGCGGCTTTGCACAGCATGAAATTGACAGTCTCGCGTCTCAAGGGTTTGTGGGCGTCCGGCTTGGCGTATCTATTCTTCGAACTTCAAGCGCCGGGCCTGCAGCTATTGCAGCGCTAATGGCCCTGTCCGGGCAATGGAGCTAGTGGCTAAAATGATTAAGGAGGAGAACATGGACTGCATTTTTTGCAAGATAGTCGCTGGCGAGGTTCCGACCGAGCTGATCGCCGAAAACGAGCACGCCATAGCCTTCCTAGATCTCTACCCGCGGGCTCCGGTCCACATTTTGGTGGTTCCAAAAATTCACAGTGAAAATATTCTTCAGCTTGATAATTCTTCTAGTCTTCAAGGTCTTTTTGAGTTGATTCGAAAAGTTGCAGCGACTAAAACTGACGGCCAGTTCAAGCTTCAGTTCAATACTGGCAAGCGTGAGGGGCAATCGGTCTTTCACACTCACGCGCACATTCTCAGTCAGCAGTCCAACTAGTGGCTAAAGCAAGCTTTGAAATAACCGGAGTAGCACTCCTTGATCTCTTGGGCGAGCAAGACAAGAATCTGAAGCGAATTGAGGCTGAGCTGCCGGGCTTAGTCATTCAAAATCGGGGGAATGTTTTTAATGTCACGGGTGATCAGGCTCAGTTGGATCTAGCTTCTGAGCTGTTCGAGCAGCTTGCAGAGATGATAAAGCAGGGCCTTAGTCCGGATCCTCAAGGTGTTTCAGAGACGATACGAATTATTCAGGACAATAAAGAGCAGCCAGCTGCAAAGATACTTGCGTCAAGCACGATAAACACGCCTGCCAAGACGGTAAGGGCTAAGACGGCGGGCCAAAAAGAGTACCTAGATGCCATTGACCAGAACACCATCACCTTTGGGATTGGACCTGCGGGCACTGGAAAAACCTACTTGGCGGTAGCAAAGGCCGTGGAGGCACTTTATCGAAAAGAAGTCAGCCGGATAATCCTTACCCGGCCAGCCGTTGAGGCTGGAGAGAGGCTTGGTTTTTTGCCTGGGACACTCAGTGAAAAAATCGATCCCTATCTGAGACCGCTATTTGATTCACTTCAGGAGATGCTAGAGCCAGATGTGACAGCAAAGCTTATGGAAGCCGGGGTTATTGAGGTTGCACCTCTTGCCTACATGCGAGGCAGGACCCTAAATGACAGCTTCATCATTCTTGACGAGGCGCAAAATACCACCGGTGAACAAATGAAGATGTTTCTGACAAGACTGGGGTTCAATTCCAAGATGGTTGTAACCGGTGACGTTACTCAGATTGATCTTCCCGGCGGGAAGTCTGGACTTGGGATTGCTCAGATCGTGCTAGCTGATGTTGAAGGACTCAACGTTCAAAAGCTAACAAGCAGAGATGTAGTTAGACATGAACTGGTCACAAGAATCGTCGAGGCTTATGACAAAGCGGCAATCAAATGAGTGTTGAGATAGCAAATGAATCAGAAATCACTGTGGATACTGAACGAGTGCTTGAGCTGGCGTATTTCGTTCGAGGAGTCCTCAAGCTTCACGAATTGGTGGACCTGG
Organism: uncultured Aquiluna sp.; assembly: GCA_905182225.1. Classification (GTDB taxonomy): domain Bacteria; phylum Actinomycetota; class Actinomycetes; order Actinomycetales; family Microbacteriaceae; genus Aquiluna. The sequence continues at coordinate 38,782 of CAJJAJ010000006.1, read as the reverse complement.
GGATTACCTTTGTTGACGAAGGGCCGATGACTGACCTGCACATTAAGTGGATGGATGAACCAGGACCAACTGATGTCTTGAGTTTTCCAATGGACGAATTACGTCCGGGTAACGACCGAGGCAGTTCTCCCGAGGGAGTTTTGGGCGACATAGTTGTCTGCCCGCAGGTTGCAATAAAGCAAGCTAAAACGGCTGGTCACGAAACAATCAATGAAATCCTGCTGCTGGTCACCCACGGCATGCTTCATTTGGTTGGCTTCGATCACGCTGAAACGGACGAAGAAAAAGAAATGTTTGATCTGCAAAAAAACTTGCTGGCTGATTTCTACAAATCGGAAACCTCTTGATTTTCGTAATCTCAGGTTTAGTGCTGGTGGCCCTGTTGATTATTCTGGCTGCCATTCAGACCACTCTAGAAATTGCTGAAGACGCTCGGGCAGGAGCTTTATCTATTGCCAGAGGGCTGTTATTGAGCGCTTTAGCCGGTTTTTGGCTGGTTTTTGCCGTGGAAGCAGGCAATCTTGGTTACATTTTGGCTCTAGGCCTGCTCGGACTTTGGCTTACACAGCAGCTACTTGGCCGAATTCTCGGTAGGGCTAAATTTGCCGAGAAACTATCCAATAACGCAAACGGGCTTGTGACATGGTGGAGCAAATTGGTTGCCCCAATCAGGCTTGTAACTCCTGAGGTGGCCGAAGAGTATGAACAAGAACTTCTGGACTCGGTTGAAGAGTTTGGCGAGACGGTGGTCCGTGAAGTCATGGTCCCTCGGGTAGACGTGGAAGTAGTTGACAGCGATGCGTTGCTCGAGGATGCATTGAGCATGTTTATGGCGACTGGGTTTTCGAGGCTGCCGGTTGTGGGGGAGAGCGTCGATGACGTTGTTGGTGTGCTCTACCTAAAAGACCTTGCTAGGGTTGTGCATCAAGACCCGGGCCTACTGTCGGTCAAAAAAGCAATTGAGGCTTCGAGACAGGCGCTCTTTACTCCGGAATCCAAGTCGGTTGCGGAGCTGCTTCAAGAGATGCAGCGGGTAAAGACTCAGATTGCAATTGTCGTAGATGAGTATGGCGGGGTTGCTGGAATCGTGACCGTGGAGGATCTGATTGAGGAGCTCGTTGGTGAAATTGGGGACGAGTACGACCGTGAGGTTGTCGGAATAGAGAAACTCTCCGAAACAACTTTCAGGTGCCAGCCCAGAACTCCGTTGGATGAAATTGCTGAAATTTTCGAGATTGAGCTTGATGACGATGATGTTGACACAATCGGCGGTCTTCTGGTCAAGGCAATTGGAGCGCTTCCTGTGGGCGGGGAAACAGTCGAGGTGCAGGGTCTAATGCTTACTGCCGAGCGCGTAGTTGCCAAGAAAGGCCAACTACTTAGCGTATTAGTTCGTAAACTCGTGATAGATGAGTGAATTTAGATCAGGGTTTGTAAGCTTCGTGGGCCGACCGAACGTCGGCAAGTCAACGCTCACCAATGCTATTGCGGGCGAAAAAGTCGCCATTACTAGCTCTAAACCACAAACCACCAGGCGCGCAATTAGGGCAATCAAGACCACGGAAACTGGCCAGTTGATAATGGTCGACACTCCTGGTCTTCATAGGCCAAGAACGCTTTTGGGACAGCGGCTAAACGATCTTGTGAGCTCGACTCTGCACGAGGTGGATGTAATCGTGTTTTGCACCCCGGCCAATGAGGAAATTGGGCCGGGCGATCGAAAAATTGTTGCGGACATTGCCAAATACGGCCGCGCCAAGAAAATCGCAATTGTCACCAAGTGTGAAACCGTATCTAAGCAAAAACTTGCTCAACACCTGATGGCAGCCTCAGAGATGCACGACTGGGAAGAGATTGTTCCGGTTTCAGCCGCCACCATGGAGCAGGTTGAGCTTCTAGAGACTCTTCTGATTGGTTACTTACCAATTGGGCCATTGTTCTATGAGAAAGATGTCGTGAGTGAGGAACCTCTAGAGGATAGGATTTGCGAGCTAGTTCGAGAGGCGGCCTTGGAGTTGGTCAATGATGAGTTGCCACACTCTCTTGCCGTCACCCTGGATGAAATTCTCTACGATACAAAAAAGCCGACCGTTCACGTTTCAGTTTGGGTCGAGCGCGATTCTCAAAAGGGGATCATTATCGGCAAGGGTGGCTCGATGTTGAAAACCATAGGTCAGAAGGCCAGGCGCGAGATTGAAACCCTGATGGATGAGTCCATTCACTTGGCAATTCAAGTCAGAATTGCTCAAAACTGGCAAAGAAATGCTAAGCAGCTTGGAAAACTTGGGTTCTAGCGCAACTGGTCCTCAAGTGCTAGCCTGAGAACATGAGTTTAAACCTCCTGCTTATTGGCCGCGACGAGGCCTAGCCACGGCCCAATCTCGTCGCGGTGCAAACCTGCGGTCAATTCAGATTTAGGCGGAGAGAAATGAAAAATCACCAAAAACCATCGAAAATGCCATTTGAGCGTTACGAACCTTTTCACGATCAGATTTCGGTAGAGCTTACAGATAGAACTTGGCCCACTAAGAGAATTACTGAGGCGCCACACTGGTGCGCTGTTGATCTGCGTGATGGCAACCAAGCACTAATCGATCCTATGAACGCCGAGCGAAAGCTTGAGATGTTCAAGCTTCTGGTTTCGATGGGCTACAAGCAGATTGAGGTTGGGTTCCCCTCTGCATCCCAAACTGATTTTGATTTTGTGCGTCTACTAATTGAGCAGACCTTGATCCCTGAGGACGTAACGATTCAGGTTTTGACGCAGTCCAGGGATCACCTTATTGAGCGGACATATGAGTCGATAGCTGGAGCCAAGCAGGCAATCGTCCATTTTTACAACTCAACTTCAGTGCTTCAGCGCAGAGTTGTCTTTGGGCAGGACAAGGCCGGAATCAAAAAGATCGCCACCGATGCGGCTTTGAAATGCTTGGAATTAGAAGCTAGCATCCCCGAAACAAAGGTCTTTTACGAGTACTCGCCGGAGTCCTATACCGGCACTGAACTCGAGTTCGCACTCGAAGTGTGTAACGCGGTCGCAGACATTATCAGACCGACTTTGGACCGGAAATTGATAATCAACCTGCCGGCAACCGTGGAAATGGCAACACCGAATGTCTACGCGGACTCGATTGAGTGGATGTCAAGACGGCTTCACCCCAGAGAAGCAATATTGCTTTCACTGCATCCGCACAATGACCGAGGCACAGCAGTTGCCGCAGCCGAACTTGGCTACATGGCCGGTGCAGATCGCATCGAGGGCTGTCTTTTTGGAAATGGTGAGCGAACTGGAAACGTTGATCTAATTACCTTGGGCCTAAATTTATTTAGCCAGGGAATCGATCCGATGATTAATTTTGCAGATATCGATCAGATCAAGCGCACCGTTGAATATTGCAATCAACTAAAGGTTCCTGAGCGCAGTCCTTATGGCGGCGATTTGGTCTACACGGCATTCTCCGGCTCTCACCAGGATGCCATCAAAAAAGGATTTGATCACCTTGCCAAAGATGCACTTGCAGCCGGAAACAGCGTTGATAAGCACACTTGGGCTGTTCCTTACCTTCCTATTGATCCAAAGGACGTTGGCAGGAACTACGAGGCTGTCATTAGAGTCAACTCCCAATCCGGTAAGGGTGGAGTGGCCTATCTATTGAAGACCGACCACAGCTTGGATTTGCCTCGCAAGCTACAGATTGAGTTTTCGCGGGTCATTCAGGGCTACACCGATACTTCCGGCGGAGAGGTGAGCTCCGAGCGAATTTGGGAAATTTTCCAGGACGAGTATCTTCCAGCCTCGATCGAGCAACCTAAGTGGGGTCGCTTCGAGCTAAAGAAAATGCGGACCGAATCTGACATGGATGGAATTGTTCAAATTGACGTAGTTATGCGCGACGGAGATGTTGAGTTTGCTGCTGCTGCAACGGGTAACGGCCCGATTTCGGCCTTCATCGCTATCTTGGGGGATAAGGGTTCTGACATCAGGCTTCTTGATTATGTTGAGCACACACTTAGTGCTGGAGGCGACGCGTTAGCTGCAGCGTATATTGAGCTCGAGGTTGACGGGAATGTGCTTTGGGGTGTCGGTATTGATGGCGACATTGCTACCGCATCTCTAAAGGCACTGATTAGCTCAACCAATCGAGCTCTAAGGACCGCAGTTACCGGCTAAACCCGCAATTATTGCGATACTTGTTCTATGCCGCATTACCGAGATGAAGCCGTCGTCATCCGAACCCACAAGCTTGGGGAAGTCGATCGCATAGTAACGCTGTTGACAAAAAATCACGGTCAAGTTAGAGCGGTTGCAAAGGGTGTCAGGAAAACTAGCAGCAGAATCGGCGCAAGGTTAGAGCCGTTTAATGTTGTGGATTTGCAGCTTTACGAGGGCAGAAATTTAGACACTGTTTCTCAGGTCGAGCAACTCGCTAACTACGGAGCCGTCATAATCGCGGATTACGCCAGATACACAGCAGCTAGTGCAGTTGTCGAAGCGGCCGAACGCTTCACGCGCGAAGATTCTTCCTCCCAGCACTACATGCTCGTGATTGGAGCCCTCAGGGCTCTTTCACTGAAAGAGCATGCTTCCGATCAGATCCTGGACTCTTACCTTTTGCGGGCATTGGCAATCTCAGGTTGGATTACCAATATTGACCAGTGCCAGGGCTGCGCATCAACTGAAACCGTTTCATTTTCCGTTCACTCTGGATCTGTCAGTTGCCAATCGTGCACTATGCCCGGGTCGGTTCGTCTTGGGGTCGATGGAATTTCACACATTAGCGCACTGCTTATCGGTGATTGGCCAGGCGTTGGTCGCGCCAACATGGCAACTCGTGCGGCCGTGAGCGGCGTCGTTGCTGGCTACTTGCAATGGCAGCTTGAGAGAGGACTTAGATCCCTGGAGCACGTGGAGCGAAGTTGATAAAACTTATTGACCCGACGAGAAAAGTGCCAACTCTTGGGGCTGTTCCAAAGCACATCGCGATGGTTATGGACGGGAATGGCCGGTGGGCCAATGAGCGTGGTCTTGCTCGCACCGAGGGTCACAGAGCTGGCGAGGCGGCTCTATTGGAGGCTGTTGCAGGAGCGAGTAACGCCGGTGTCGAGAATTTGACTGCCTATGCATTTTCGACGGAGAACTGGACGCGGTCGACCGAAGAAGTGAAGTTTCTCATGGGCTACAACAAAGATGTTTTGAGGCGACGGAGAGATCTCCTCATGGAATGGAACGTTCGCATTCGTTGGTCTGGGTCGGAGCGCAGGCTTTGGCCTAGCGTGGTGCGTGAGCTACGTGTCGCCGAAGAAATGACCAAGAACAACACTGGCTTGGTCCTAACCATGGCTGTTAACTACGGAGGACGGCAGGAGATAGTTGCCGCGGTGAACAAGATTCTCCAAGAGGTCAGCGCTAGTGGTTCAGTTCCCAAATCCATAACCGAGAAGGCGATTCAAAAAAGACTTTATGTTCCAGAGCTTCCGGACGTGGACATGTTCTTGCGCTCGAGCGGAGAGATGCGCACCTCTAACTTCATGCTTTGGCAATCGAGCTATGCGGAGATGATTTTCATGGACGTTCTGTGGCCTGATTTCACTCGCGAGTCAATGTGGGATGCTATTGGTGAGTTTGGAAGAAGGCAGCGCCGCTTCGGTGGTGCCTTAGATGCCCCACTAAACTAGGGAATCGCTAGACATCCAATAAATAATCCCCGGAGAATAATGGCCAATCAAAAGCTCGACCAGGTAATTTCGCTTGCAAAACGCAGAGGCTTTGTGTTTCAGGCTGGCGAGATTTACGGCGGATCGAGATCGGCATGGGATTATGGCCCACTCGGAGTGGAGCTAAAGGAAAACATCAAGCGTCAGTGGTGGCAGTCTGTGGTGTCTGGCAGAGATGACGTTGTCGGGCTTGATAGCTCCATTATTTTGCCTACCAAGGTTTGGGAATCTTCTGGTCACGTTGAGGCGTTTGTTGACCCCTTGATTGAGTGCACCAGCTGTCACAAGCGTTTTCGTCAGGATCACCTGGAAGAGGCCTTTGAAGAGAAGAAGTCCAGGGCTCCCAAATCAATGGCGGAGATTGCCTGCCCAAACTGTGGCACAAAGGAATCCTGGACTGAGCCAAAGAGCTTCAACGGTCTATTGAAGACCTCGCTAGGCCCAGTCGATGATGACACCGGAATGCATTACCTTCGGCCCGAGACGGCCCAAGGAATATTCGTGAATTTTAACAACGTTCTAAATGTTTCAAGGATGAAGCCTCCATTTGGAATTGGTCAAATGGGAAAGAGCTTCCGCAACGAAATCACTCCGGGTAACTTTATTTTTCGAACGCGCGAGTTTGAGCAGATGGAGATGGAGTTTTTTGTAAAGCCAGGTGAAGATGAAAAATGGCATGAATACTGGATCGAACAACGCCATAACTGGTATCTAGATCTCGGAATCAATCCGGATAACCTTCGACTGTTCGACCACCCGAAGGAAAAGCTCTCTCACTACTCAAAGCGCACCGTTGACATCGAGTACCGCTTTGGTTTTCAGGGTGGAGAATTTGGTGAGCTTGAGGGAATTGCAAACCGAACTGATTTTGACCTAAAAACCCATTCGGCTTCTTCTGGTGTTGATTTGAGTTACTTTGATCAAACCGAGGAAAAGCGCTGGACTCCATTCGTTATTGAGCCAGCGGCTGGACTCACTAGGTCGCTCATGGCATTCATGGTCGATGCATATACAGAGGATGAAGCCCCCAATGCAAAGGGTGGCGTTGACACCAGAACCGTTCTTCGACTCGATTATCGACTATCGCCCGTGAAGGCAGCTGTATTGCCGCTCAGCAGAAACGAGGCACTAAATCCAATTGCTAAGTCGTTGGCCGCCGAGCTTCGGAAGAACTGGAACATCGACTTTGATGACTCAGGTGCGATTGGCCGTAGGTATCGCAGACAAGATGAAATTGGCACTCCTTTTTGCATAACAATTGATTTTGAGACAGCCGATGACCAGTCCGTGACTATTCGTGAGCGTGATTCAATGGCTCAAGAACGAGTGTCCTTGGACAAGGTCGCCAGCTACCTATTTGAGAGACTCAGCTAGCTAATTGGGACTAACCTACGGATCTAAAACCTTTGAGGTGCCAGTCGTACTGGCACCGATGGCCGGTATAACTAACACTGCCTTCAGAAGGCTCTGTCGCGAGTACGGCAATGGCCTGTTTGTCTCTGAGATGGTCACCTCCAGAGCCCTGGTTGAACGAACTGAGGAGTCAATGCGCCTTATTGGGCATCACGAGTCCGAGGAGTTTCGGTCGGTTCAGCTTTATGGAGTCGATCCCGCGACAATATCTAAAGCTATTGAAATGCTCGTTCAAGAAGACCGAGCTGATCATATTGACTTGAATTTTGGCTGTCCCGTTGCAAAAGTCACCAGAAAAGGTGGGGGAGCGGCCCTGCCTTGGAAATCAGAGCTGTTTGAGGCCATTGTTCAATCTGCCGTGAAGGCCGCTGGAACAATCCCAGTGACAGTGAAAATGCGCAAAGGAATAGACCAAGATCACCTAACGTTTTTGGACGCTGGAAAAGCTGCTCGGGACGCAGGTGTTACTGCCGTAGCTCTGCATGGGCGAACCGCGGAGGATTTCTATTCCGGAAGAGCAGACTGGGACGCGATCACAGAGCTTCGAGAGTCATTGCCAGATGTTCAAGTACTTGGCAATGGTGACATTTGGTCAGCTCAGGACGCAGTATCAATGATGGATAAGACCGGAGTAGACGGCATAGTTGTTGGCAGAGGATGCCTCGGAAGGCCGTGGCTCTTCCAGGATCTCGAACGAGCAATAGCAGGCTACATAGCTGGTGACAAGAATCCACAGGTAGAAGAAGTAATGCCTTCGCTTGGTGAGGTGGCCGATGCTTTTTATCGACATGCCGAACTCTTGACTGAGTTCTTCCAGGAAGAAGGCAGGGCGTGCCGAGATATCAGGAAGCACGTTGCTTGGTATTTTAAGGGCTACCCGGTTGGTGGAGAATTTAGGGCCGATCTTGCAAGGGTCGAGTCCTTGCAGCAGGCGTCTGACTTATTGGGCTTGCTAGAGCGAGAGACCCCCTATCCAGGTGCAGAAGCTGAGGGCCCACGGGGCAGGCTCGGCTCGCTAAAAAAGTGCTCACTGCCGGAAGGCTGGTTGGATTCGAGAGATCTGAACGACACTCATCGATCTCAGCTGGAGTTCGCGGAACTGTCGGTCTCAGGAGGATAAGCATGGTTGCCAAAACAGAAAGCGGCTATGACCCTCGGGATCTCGAGCGTTTTGTGGAACAGCCTGGATCTCAAATGGAGGGCCGCGGAGAGTTTGCGCGCGATCGAGCAAGAGTTTTGCACTCTGCTGCGTTCCGGAAGCTGAGCGCTAAGACTCAGGTTCTTTCCCCAAGCTCCGGGGACTTTGCAAGAACAAGACTTACTCATTCGCTTGAGGTTGCTCAGGTTGGTAGGGAGCTGGCAACAGCCCTGGGAGTTAACCCAGATCTAGTGGACATGGGCTGCCTAGCTCATGATCTTGGACATCCACCCTTTGGCCATAACGGCGAGTCGGCTCTGAACTTTTGGGCGGCCGACATTGGAGGCTTTGAAGGCAACGCTCAAACATTCAGGATTCTAACGAGGCTTGAACCAAAGATTTATGACGACAGTGGCATCTCGAGGGGCCTGAATCTAACTAGGGCCTCATTGGATGCCGCGACCAAGTATCCGTGGCCACTGTCCAGAGCAGCCGAGTTCGACAACGTTACAAAATTCGGCGTGTATGACGACGATGTAGAGGTCTTCGATTGGATGAGGCAGCAAGCTCCCGAAGGCGTCAAGTGCGTTGAGGCTCAAATTATGGACTTTGCTGACGATGTTGCTTACTCAGTGCATGATTTTGAGGATTCAATCGTGGAGGGGTTCGTGAATCCAGCGCTGATTTCGGTTGTCACATCAAACGACGCCCTAATTGAGGACATAGGCAAGTGGTCTGAGGGCACCTATTCGGAGGCAGAACTAGAGGCAGCTCTATTATCATTACAATCCTCCAGCCATTGGCTCAAGAAGTTTGATGGATCGCCCAGGCATTTGGCTAGTCTCAAAAATCTAGCCAGTGATCTCATAGGTTCGTTTGTGTCCAGAACCACCAGTGCCGTTTTGGTCGAATCGAACAAGGGCTCTTTGAGTCGTTTTAGTGCAGGCGTTATGGTTCCGAGCCTGGTGAAAAGTCAGATCGCCGTTCTAAAGGGGATCGTTGCTTCTTCGGTAATGACAGAAAATTCGCGTCAGGCATACTATGAGGATCAACGAACTTTGCTCGTGGAGCTTGCAGAAACCTTGCTAGCCAAGAACGGCGCAGGACTCGACTCGACCGGTACCGTTGCATGGCTAGAGGCAAAAGATCAAAAAGCTCAGAAGCGAGTCATCGTCGATTACGTTGCATCTCTTACTGACCCTGCAGCGGTCGCTCTTCACCGCAGCTCAAGAGCATAGGATTCAGTTATGGCTGGTCGAGTATCCCAAGGGGACATTGAAGAGCTAAAAGAGCGCGCTGATATTGTGGAGGTCGTCGGCGGCTACGTTTCTCTAAAGGCAGCAAGTTCGGGCTCCTTCAAGGGGCTGTGTCCATTTCACGATGAGAAATCACCCAGTTTTAACGTTCGAGCTAATCCTGCGTTCTATCACTGCTTTGGCTGTGGAGTTGGTGGCGATGTTTACAAGTTCATTCAAGAGATCGAGTCGGTTAGCTTTTCCGATGCGGTGCAGCGATTGGCGGACAAGGTCGGCTATCAGCTGAAGTTTGAGGAGGGAACCGACGAGGGTTCATCAAGGTCCAGGTTGTTAGCCCTAAACAAATTCGCGTCGGATTACTACCAGGGGCAACTGCAATCGAGCGAAGGCCAGGCTGCTCAAGACTTTCTGCTGTCTCGCGGATTTGAATTGGAAAGCTTTGCAACTTTCGGAATTGGCTATGCCCCAAAGGGTTGGCAGAACCTAATAAATGCGGCTACGACTGCCGGTTACCAGATGCAGGAACTTGTCTTAGCCGGCTTAGCGATGGAGAGTGACAAGGGCGGCTATGACCGCTTTCGCGGGCGAGTGTTGTGGCCGATCCGAGACGCAAACTCGCAAGTGCTTGGGTTTGGTGCCAGGAAACTCTACGATGACGACCAGGGTCCGAAATACCTAAACACTCCTGAGACCCCCGTATATCACAAGTCGAGCGTCCTTTATGGCCTTGATTTGGCTCGAAAAGCCATCGTCAAGTCAAGGCAGATCGTTGTCGTCGAGGGGTATACCGATGTCATGGCTTGTCACTTAGCCGGCGTGGAGACGGCTGTCGCAACTTGTGGCACTGCCTTTGGCGAGGAGCACATTCGCATAATCAATCGATTATTGGGTCAAACAAATGATCCGGCCGAGGTGATTTTCACTTTTGACCCGGATGCTGCGGGAGAGAAGGCCGCGCTTCGAGTTTATGGAGATAGCTCGAAGTTCAATGCCCTGACCTTTGTCGCGAGCGGGCCTGATGGGCTTGACCCCGCTGACCTTCGACAGAAAATGGGCAACGGGGCAATATCAAAAATGCTCGAATCCAAAAAGCCACTATTTGAGTTCGTAATTCGCCACCGAATTAGCCAGTTTTCTTTAGCAGATCTTGATTCTCGGGTAGCGGCGGCAAGAGCGGCAGCGCCAGTTGTTGCTGAGATTACTGATTCCGCGCTCAAGACCGGTTACATAAGGGCGCTAGCGGATTGGGTGTCTCTTGACTCTTCTGAAGTAGAGCAAATGGTTCGAGCTGGTGTTACCAAACAGGTTCAGCAGCGGGTAGAACCGATGAGACAGACCGGAAGCGCTTCCCCCGAGGTAGTCACTCCTCAGGCTCGAATGGAGAGGCAAATACTCGAAGTCCTGGTTCAGGCGCCGGGTGCCTTTAGTTCGGATCAACTTCGTCGGATGTTGGCCTCGGGTTTTTCCGTTGCCCAGCATCATCGAATTCTCGAGGTGGCGAACTTGAACTCTATGCATTTAGCCGAGGATAGCTTCGCCAATCTGTTGGCCACCCAAGTTTTGCCAGAGGATTTGGACGTTGTTCGATCTCTGGCTCTGGCTAATCTTCCTGTCGCTAACGAGGTGGAGCTAAGTAAATACGCGGCTGGTGTCGTAAGGACAGCGATGCTCAACACTTTGGCGCGAGAGAAAGTTGATTTAATGGCTGCTCTGAGGCGTATCGACTCGACAGCAAGTCCAGAACAGCTTGCCCAAGTTCAGCAAGAATTGATGGCGTTGGAATCAGAACGTCGTGAGTTGATGAAATAGCTCGCGAATCTGCTAATGTTGTGCCGTGTCTCTAGGGATGCATTCCTCGGTAGCTCAATTGGCAGAGCAATCGACTGTTAATCGATAGGTTCTTGGTTCGAGTCCAAGCCGAGGAGCCACACTTTTCCTGGAGACGGCATGAGCAGGCAAGTAATTTCCACTTCACTGTCCGTGGGTCTTGCCACTGGCCTTTACGGGGTTTCATTTGGGGCCATTGGGTCTGCCGCTGGCCTAGGGGTCCCGGCAGTCATGTTGCTCAGCCTTTTGATGTTTTCGGGCGCAAGTCAATTCGCATTTGTAGGAATCGTTGCTGCTGGCGGAGCTCCGATCACTGCAATTTCCTCGGCTTGGCTAATGGGTGTCAGAAACTCCTTCTATGGACTTCGACTTAACAGCATCATTAGCCCTAGAGGCCTGTGGCGCATGCTGGCAGCCCATTTGACCATAGATGAGTCCAATGCTGTTTCCGCGGCCCAGGAAGGTCTGAGAGATCAAAAACTTGGCTTCTGGCTGACCGGCGGTGCTGTGTTCATTTTTTGGAACACAGCAACTTTGCTGGGAGCCTTGGCCGGAAACCTTTTTGGGTCAGTCGAGGCCTGGGGTCTTGATGGCGCTGCTGCTGCTGCGTTTCTGGGACTGCTATGGCCTAGATTAAGAAATAACTTGGCTTTGGCCGGCATCGGCGCATTAGTTGCATTGGTAGCAATTCCCCTCACACCAGCTGGTGTTCCAGTGTTGTTGGCCGCTGTTGTTGCTTTGCTCCCGATAGGGGGCAAAAATTGATCAGCACGGTGATTTTTGCATCGTTAGCGGTCTACAGCTGGAAAATTCTCGGTTTCTTGATTCCCGACCGTCTTATTGGTGAGCGCGGAAGGCTGATTGCCGAGCGCATGACGGTTTCTTTGCTTGCAGCGCTTGTCATGCTTCAGGGATTTTCGACTCAGAGCGATCTGGTTCTTGATGCACGAGCAGCTTCCCTAGTTGTTGCTGGGGCGCTTTTAGCTATGAGGGTTCCATATATTTTTGTTGTGCTAGCTGGGGCGCTAGTGGCTGCAGGCGCAAGGCTTTTAGGGCTCTAGGTAGTCTTTTCCTGGCAACCACGACAATCCAGGTATACCCCAGTTATTTTCTTTGATTGCCTTTTTCATGTGCCTCTTATGGGGTTTCATTAGCCGGTCTGCGTAGAGCATTCCTTCTAGGTGATCAAACTCATGCTGAAAGATTCGAGCCAGCCAGCCCTCGGCTTCTATTTGGTAATCCTGGCCCTCTAGATCAGTAGCCATCAACAGGGCGCGGTTTGCCCGCTTGAGGGGAAATCTTTCTCCTGGAATTGACAAACAACCCTCGGCGTCAGCCTCTTCATCCAGTTCCTCGTCAGAGAGTTCGGAGATAGAAAGCTCTGGGTTGATTGCAACCCCCCGAATTTCCTCATCGTCAGTGCCGTACGCGTAAACAAATATTCTGAGTCCGACACCAATTTGAGTTGCAGCTAGGCCTACGCCGGGTGCTGCATCCATGGTCTCGAACATGTCTTGAACCAACTGGCGGATGTAATCATCTATCAACGGGACATCTAGGGCTCGTGTGTGAAGCACTGGATCACCGGTTATGAGTATTGTCTTCAAGGTCACGTGCCCATTTTAGCTAATCTCTAGGGGTAATTTCAGCTTGGTGGTCTAGGCTTTTAGGGCTTCCAGTCCGACAGGAGAAAAGTTTTGTTTTCACCCGAGGTTGTAAGGGCATTTGCGATCGGCCTTGCTGTTATCGGAGCGATTTTTCTCTCACTTGGTGCACAGTTCCAAAATGACGCAGTGACTAAGCATCATGCACCTAGCCGCCCGAGACTTGGATCCCTAAGCCTCAATCAAATTGCTGATCTTCTCAGAAGACCCAGATGGCTGACTGGAACAAGTTTTTTGGTGCTCGCAATACTCTTCCAGCTGTCGGCGCTTGCACTTGCTCCACTGATTGTGGTGCAGCCGATCGGCGCAATTGCGCTGATTATGACCTCTCTTTTAAACGCAAAGATTTACAGGCTCCGCCTAAATCTGAGCACGTTTCTTGCAATTGCCCTAACAACTCTGGGCGTTGGTGGTTTTGTTGCAGTGGCAGCCTCTAGTGCTGTGGCGGTTGAAATGAGCAACGAGAAGCTTTTGCAAGTGGTCGGAATATTATTTCTCTTACTGCTGATGTTCGGCGCATTATTCTGGCGGTCAATGGGCAGGGTAGGTGCGCTGCAATACATTTTTGGGGCGGGCGTCCTCTATGGCTTTGTTGCCTCGCTCGCCAAAGTCGTGATTCAGCGAATTCTGCAGCAGGACTATGACTTTCTGACGCTGCTCGCTCTTATTTCCCTAGTCGGAGCGACGGTTCTGGGCGGATGGTTCGTTCAGAACGCTTACGCGTCCGGCCCTCCGGATTTGGTCATCGCGGGCCTGACTGTAATCGATCCTGCTGTTGCAGTCATGATCGGCATCGCAATTCTTGGTGAGGCTGAGGCGGCCAGTCTCGGACAAATGTTCGGCTACGCAGTGGCGGGTATCGTTGCTATATCTGGAGTCCTCGCTTTGAACAAATTTCACCCGCAGTTGACAGAGAAGGGTAACAGTGAGTAAACCGATTAGGGTCCTCATAGCCTGCGACACCTTTGCCCCGGACATAAACGGGGCAGCCAGGTTTGCCGAACGTTTAGCCGGTGGTCTTGTGAGAAACGGTAACGAGGTGGCAATTATTGCTCCCGGTGTTGACGGTTGGTCCGGAACAAGAGTGGAAGTTCACGACGGTGCCATGATGACCGTGCATAGACTCAAGAGTCACAAGATGCCGAACCACAAGAGTCATCGTTTGACATCTCCCTTTGGGCTATCCAGGGCTATCAAGAAAATAATTCTTGAGCAAAAGCCGGATGCACTGCACATACAGTCTCACCTGATGGTTGGAAGATTTGCGATGAGCGCAACCAGAGGAATGTCGATCCGGAGGATCGCAACCAACCACACGATGCCTGAGAACCTGCTCAAGTATGCGTTTCTGCCTATATTTATGCACCCTCTTGCAATCAAGATTCTCTGGGCGGATGCTGGCAGAGTCCTGCGGAAGATGGACGCTCTAACTACCCCCACGAGACGTGCGGCCGATCTCTTGGAGAATTCAGCGCACGTCAAGGGCGTTTTGGCAATCAGCTGCGGCATAGATGCAACAAAGTTTGCGAACCAGACTCGAACTCAGAACTTGGAGCCGGTGGCGCTGTTCGTTGGTCGATTGGATGACGAGAAAAGAATCAATATTTTGCTGAGCGCCATTAGCAAATTGGATAAGTTTCCAAATCTAAAACTTCGACTGGTTGGCGATGGGGGAGAGCGAGAGCGTCTTGAGCGTCAGGCCAGTCAGCTTGGGATTTTGGATCGCGTCGAGTTCCTGGGGCACGTTACCGACCAAGAGCTTTCGAGGATTTATGAAAACTGCACTGTTTTTGTAATGCCGTCAATTGCCGAGTTGCAGTCGATTGCAACCATGGAGGCCATGGCTTCTGGGCGACCAGTCATAGCCGCGGATGCCATGGCGCTTCCGCATTTGGTTCACGACGGCGACAACGGGTATCTTTTTCCCCCGGACGACGCTGAAGCCCTGAAAGAACGCTTAGAGCTTGTGCTTTCGGCGGACGACAAAGAGCTTGCGAGACTCAGTGAAAACTCCTTGCATCTGATTCAGTCGCATGACATCGCAACAACCATAAGAATCTTTGAAGATCTCTATCGGGGCACGGGCGCAGATGTTCCGACCACAGCCGACAATCGGCCTGAGTATTTTTTGCCAATCGGCCGACTGTCCACTTCGCTTAGAAAGCGCGTAGAGGAATTCAGGGTAGAGGCCCTAAGCCTTCGGCGCCGCGCAGAAGGTGCGTCGGAGAGCGCGCGAGGAAGATTATCGGGTGCGGCCGATGAGGCCAGGGAGAGGCTAAGCGAGGTGCGCGAGGAGGTGAGGGAGCAGCTGTCCGAGTTTCGAAGCGAGCTAGGCGATGCTGCAAAGAAATTTCGCCGTAAACGCGACGATTAAATCATCCAAATCGATAAATGTGTGTCCCGAGTTTGTCTGCTTTTGCCTTGAAGGCCCCGTGCAGGTGCAAAAGGTGCGAAACCTGAAGCAGAAATAACTTGGCCAGGTTGCTTTAGACGCGGAGGCCTTGCCATAGTTGGGTAGAATCTAAGAGGCTGGGGGCGTTAGCTCAGCTGGTTAGAGCAAACGACTCATAATCGTTCGGTCGCGGGTTCAAGTCCCGCACGCCCCACTTTTGGATACCTTTTCTTGCAACAGGACCAAACATGGAAATATACACCGGCTCTCACTCAGTTAGACACCTCTCACCTAGTTACACTTGAGCTTATAGATGGGAGTGTGTGAATGTCGGCAGTGATCATTCAGGTCAAAACCTCCCTGCCTGAGCATGTTCATTCTCAATCTGAGGTAACCGCGGCTTTGGCACCCAGGCTCGCACCGACGGACGGAACTAGAGCTGTCTTAGAGCGGCTTCACAGCAATTCCAAGATCGAACAGCGTCACTTCGTTTTACCTATTTCGGAATACACAGACATTGATTCGTTCACGAGGGCGAATACACTTTTTGCGCAACACGCACTCTCGCTGGTGGAGGACTGCACCAGAAGAGCGCTTGAAGAAACTGGGCTAAATGCCGATGAAGTTGATCATCTTTTCTTCACTACGGTAACGGGGGTCGGCGCTCCAGCACTGGATGTATTGCTTGCCGCTCGAATGGGATTCCGGTCAGACCTTAAAAGAATCCCAAGCTTTGGCCTTGGTTGTGCTGGGGGTGCTGCCGGAATAGCACGTGTCGCGGATTATCTTATAGGTGACCCCAAAGCTGTGGCGCTGGTCGTTTCCGTTGAGCTATGTTCATTGACTATCCAGTGGGAGGATCGATCGATGGCCAACTACGTTGGCACGGGAATTTTTGGTGACGGCGCAGCTGCCGTCGTCATGGTGGGCCGTCAACACCCTAAGGCTCTTAATGGAATTGATGTAAAGGCCACCAGAAGCACTTTGTACTCGGATACTGAATCTCTCATTGGCTGGAAAGTGGGCGGCAGCGGGCTTTCGCTGATGCTTGAGGCAGGCGTGCCCGAGATGATAATTGAAAACTTCGCAGCTGAGGTAGATGTGCTCCTGAGTCAACAAGGGCTCTCTCGTGAAGACATTGATGTATGGATAGCGCATCCGGGGGGTCCGAAAATCCTCGAGGCATTTGCCTCATCGCTTGATCTAACTGACTCGGACCTGTCCGCTAGCTGGGATGTTATGTCCAGAGCTGGAAATATGTCCTCAGCCGCGGTTCTTCATGTCTTGAACGATCTTTCTGAGCAGCCTTCGGCGACAATTGGTGTGCTATTTGCAGTTGGTCCCGGAGTCTCTCTTGAGCTTGTCTTGTTGGAGTGGAAATGATCTTGACTGTCAGTGTGATGCTATTCATCGGTCTTATTTTGGCCACGGGTGCAGAGCGGATTTACGAACTTGTTGTTTCGACTAGAAATGCGAAACTAGCGTTCAAATCCGGCGGTATCGAATATGGCCACGGTCATTTGCCCTTCATGATTGCCCTGCACACCGGGTTACTGGCGGGAGCCATAATCGAAGTTGTTTTTTTTGACCGCCAATTTCTTGGTTCTCCGGGCTGGATATTCCTTGCCATTGCCATCGGATGTCAATCGGCAAGATATTGGTTTATTTGGGCACTTGGGTCCCAGTGGAATACCAGGGTGATCGTGATTCCAGGCGCGCAGCTTGTGAGAAAAGGTCCATATTCGCTGCCTTGGCTTCGTCACCCCAACTATTGGGTCGTAGCAATTGAGGGCATCGCCTTGCCTATGGTTCACTCCGCTTGGATAACTGCCACCATCTTCACTGCACTCAATGCTGCATTACTCCTGGGCTTTAGGATTCCGACCGAAAACAAGGCTTTGAAGGGCTTGAGATGAACGACTACGACGTAATAGTCGTCGGGGGAGGCCCGGTGGGCATGGCATCGGCCATTGAGGCCCGTTTGAGCGGCCTATCAGCTGTGGTTGTCGAACCGCGCACTGGAGTAATTGACAAGGCTTGTGGTGAGGGCCTAATGCCCGGTGCAATTCCGCTTTTAGCTAGGTTGGGTGTGTTTCCCAAGGGGCGTGATCTTGCCGGAGTCACATATCGAAGTGGCGGGCATGCAGTATCTCATCGATTTTCGAGTGGTGTAGGAAAAGGCGTTAGGCGCACGGAGCTTCACGGAAGCCTTAGGTCGCGCTCAGATGAACTTGGTGTAGTTTTTGTCGAGGCATCCGTGAGCTACGTCACGGAATCCGAAAGTGGTTTGGTTGCCTCGTGCTCAAGTGGTCAGAACATCCAAGGCCGTTACCTAATCGCCGCCGACGGCTTGCATTCGAGTATTGCTAAAGCTGCTGGATTAGTGAAGGCGCTGTCTCCAAAGCGATCTAAACGCTTTGGAATAAGGCAGCATTTCCAAGTTGCGCCTTGGTCCGAATTCATTGAGGTCTTTTACACCAAGACCGCTGAGGTCTACATAACTCCAGTATCCGAAGATCAAGTGGGCGTTGCAGTCCTAGGACCGAAGTCAACCGACTTTGATGAAACCATAGCTAGCATCCCAGAACTTGCAGGAAGGCTAAGGGGTGCCTCTCCGGCATCGCAGCGAAGTGGAGCGGGTTCATTTCCTCAGCTAACCACTGCACGCACCAAGGGTCGCATTCTGTTGGTTGGTGACGCCTCCGGATATGTGGATGCAATTACTGGTGAAGGCTTGAGGCTTGGTTTCGCTCAAGCAAGAGTGGCGATTGATTGCATTTTGAGAGACAAGCCAGCAAGTTATGAAAAAGCTTGGCGCCGAGTGAGCAGAGACTTTAGGGTTCTGACTCAAGGCCTTATTTCAGCGGCGAATTCCCCGGTCAGAATGGCCATTGTGCCTCTGGCAAGCAGGCTTCCTTGGGTCTTTGGTTTGGTCGTCAATCGCTTGGCGCGCTAACCATGTTTGCAAGCAAACTTAGTTTTCTCTTCAAATCTACCCACCCAATGCCCTCGCTTGCAGTGGCGCTCTTCGCCACGCTATTTGCGGTTGGTATCGGCCTGGACGCGGGAAGAGTTGCGTTGGTAGGGCTCGCGGTTTTGTTGCAGCAGTTCTCGGTGGGGTTATCAAACGACTGGCTGGACCACAAGCGAGATCGCGCAGCCGGACGCACCGATAAGCCATTAGCACAGGGCTCACTACTCGCTTCGCTTGTTCGGAACTCTTCTTTTGCTGCGGGTATTTTGGCGCTCGTCATCTCAGGTTTGCTCGGCTGGGAGAGTCTTGGATGGATGGTTTTCATGCTCGTTGCAGGTTGGGCCTACAACCTTGGCCTTAAAGCAACTGCGTTCTCAGTTCTACCCTATGCAATTGGGTTCGGTATTTTGCCGGTCTTTGTGACATTGAGCCTTGAGCAGAGCCAGGTCCCACCCGCATGGGTTGTGGTTGTTGCAGCTCTGCTGGGAGTCTCCGCGCACTTTGCGAATACTTTGCCCGATCTTCTTGAGGATAGAGCGACCGGGGTTAAAGCGCTTCCTCACATTGTTGGTCAGAAAATCTCGGCACTTGTCATTTCTACTACGGCAATTCTTGCCTCCAGCATTGCTGTTTATCAGAGCAACAGCTTGGCAGGCCTCATAGGTGTAATTGGTTTGACGGCGACTATTGTGTTGGCTGGCATTGCGTCCGTGTTAAGTCTCAGGCCAACACCACCTCGCGCGATCTTTCCACTGCTGGTCGTTGCATGTTTGGTGAACGCAATATTGCTTATGCTCGGCGTTGGGCCGATTGAGGTTTAGGTCATTTGGCGGATTAGGCCTGAGGCCCAAACTCTGTCGAGCTCGTCGGAATGACCTTTTCGTCCCCGTACAGAAAATGCTTGCTCATGTCGGGGGAGTATCTAGATAAGTAAGTCTTTCTCCCGAGACTCTCGGCCAGTTGTCGATGATGGATAACGCTTGCACCGCAGCAAAGACCGATGACCTTCACCCCGAGACCAAGCACAAATTCTCCAAACTCAGCGGTCTCATATCGGTTGGAATTTTGAGCCTCGAGCGCGTCTGGAAAAGTTCTCTCATGCCGGAGAACTGCCGTGTTTAGCGGGTCGGGCAGATTAAATAGCGTGGGGTGTTCCGCGGTTGTGCGATACGTTGCCGGCATGGCGCAAACGTTATGCCCTTTGGTGGCCTCAACTATCGCTTCTACTATGGGTCGAATTGTTTGGGGACCGTGAAAACAGTTAGTTCCGACCACATCGGCCCCAGCTTCAGCCAGAGCTTTGCATGCATCCTGCGCTGAAACTCCATCCCGCAGCGCACCGTTGGCGAAAATCGCAACATTGATGATTGAGGCTAGCCCTGCAAGCTGTATTTCTTCTAGGGCGATCTTCGCTTCTTCGAAGTAGTACATAGTCTCGGCCACAATAAGGTCAGCGCTTTCTTCCTTCGCCCAGTTAATCATCTCCCGATACATCATTCGGACGGCCGATTTCGAAGACTCATCAGCCGGGTCGAAGATGTTCGAATTGGAAATGTTTCCTGCTACATAAATGTCTCGTGACTGAGCCACTCGTTGCTCGCGAGCTGCCTCAGCGGCGATTGACATCGCCGCCCTGTTGAGGGGCTCAAGCAGGTGCTCTTGCCCCAGAAGTTTCAATTTTTCTCGGTGACCGTTGTAGGTAAACGCCAGAGCGATGTCACTGCCTGCCCTAAGGAAGTCAGTTGTGATTTGCTTCAGAACCTCTGGGTGCTCAAGTGCTACTAACGGAACAAACTCACCCGCGGTTAGATATCCGCGCCTCTCGGCTTCAAACAAGTAGCCACCCGAAAGGATTATCGGCGGAGGCTCGAGTAGTCGATCCAGGAAATTGAGTTTGTTCATAACGAGCCTCCGTTTGCAAAGCTTACAGATGACACTCATTCAAGCAAATCGAGTGAAACTTAGCGTAGTCCTGCTAAAGAATCTGCGACAAGAACTTTTTGGTTCGCTCTTCTTTGGGGTTGTCAAATATTTCCGTAGGTGTGCCAACCTCGACTATTTCGCCCTTGTCCATGAATACGACCCGGTCGGCAACTTCGCGGGCGAAGCCCATTTCATGGGTTACCACAATCATGGTCATCCCGTCTTGCGCGAGTTCCTTCATTGCGTCCAGAACCTCGTTGATCATTTCCGGGTCGAGTGCGCTAGTGGGCTCATCAAAAAGCATCACCTTTGGCGTCATCGCTAAAGCTCTTGCTAGTGCAACGCGCTGTTGCTGACCTCCGGACAGTTGGGCCGGAAATTTGTCTGCCTGCTCTGGAATCTTCACTCTCGTTAGTAGTTCCATCGCAAGCTCCTCGGAAGCAGATTTGGATAGACCTCGAACCCTTCTGGGCCCGATTGCAACGTTTGTCAGGACCGTGAGATGGGGGAATAAGTTGAAGTTTTGGAAGACCATGCCGGTTTCTTTTCGAATTTCCTGAATGTTTCGAATGTCCGTTGTCAGCGCGGTGCCATCTACCAAGATGTGGCCGTCATCGTGTGCCTCGAGCCTATTGATGCAACGTATTAGAGTCGATTTACCCGATCCCGAAGGGCCAATAACTACGACAACCTCTTTACGCCCAACTTGCATGTTTATGTTCTTCAGCGCCTCAAAGTCCTTGAAACGCTTATAGACGCCCTCGATAACGATTATGGCATCGTCGGATTCGCGTCCACCTGACATCTTGGATGCATCCTTAAATACTTCATTGCTCATCGAATACCAACTCCTAGTTTCTTTTCGATTCTTTGGCTTTCTCTGCTCATCACGTATGATCCAACCCAGAAAAGTAGTCCCACAAACGCTAGGGATTCATAGATTAGGCCTTGGCCGAGGTAATCATCCTGTTTAGTGATGGCAGTGCCAACATTTAGTAGGTCGAAGACGCTGAGTGCGACGCCCGCAAGCGTAGTGTCCTTGAACAGCGAGATGAATTGACCTATTTGGGCTGGGATAACGTTTCTCAGCGCCTGGGGCAGAGTGATTAGGAACGTAATCCTAAAAGTGGAGAGCCCAAGCGCTTTACCGGCCTCCGCTTGGCCCTTCGGTATCGACTGTAAGCCGCCTCTAATAACCTCTGCGAGGTATGCGGCAGTGAACAAAGTGAACACGGTTACCGCCCTAAAGATGGCATCGGGCGCGATGCTGGCTGGTATGAAAAACTCGAGAGCAACACCGGCTAGTAGCAGAAGAACAAAAAGTGGAGCTCCTCGAATTAGCTCAATGTATGCGGTGGATAGCCAACGCAGAAGAGGCAATGTTGACCTTCTGCCAAGTGCCAACATCACGCCCAACGGGAAGCTCAGCGCGATGCTAACTACGGCAAGGTAGAAATTGATCAGGAACCCGCCCCACTCTTCGAGCGCGGCCTGCCCCATTGTCAAGAAAATTAGCACTAGAGGCAGCGTGGCATTTATTGATAACCACAACCACCCGGGAAGTCTTCTCAGGAGGGTCGTTCGCCTGGCTGTTCCAAAGAGTCTTCCTGCGAAGATCGAAAGCACCACGTATGCTCCGAACAGAACGGCGTCTAGGTCTCCAGCTAGAACTATCAAGAAGGCTGAGGTGGCAATAATTAGCCCAAAACGCTGAAATAGCTCCCATAGCTTTCCAGCAAGAGTCGGCGGTTGGTCGAGTGGTCGATTCATCCCTGAAGCGAGGCTAGCTATGGAGAAGCATGTCGCCAAGATTGAGAAACCCACCAGGAACATCAGCTCCTCTGGAAAGCGGCCAACTAGGAGTATTTTCAGGTTGACTTGAATGATTTCCCAGCGCCCAGTGACAAACACGAACTGAAACACCTGAAATATCACGTAACCCAATATGCTCGCTGAAATTACAGTGAGTATCGTGTCGGTAATCGACCTGAACAGGTTTCTTCTCATCCAAGTAATCATCGTTCCACCAGTGCAAGTCTTCGATTGAAAAAGTTCACCACGAGGCTAGTGACTAGAGAAATTGCTAGATAAACCAACAAGGTAAGAGAGAAAGCTGGAACTGCAGGCGAACCATTGCCGACTGTGATTTGAGCGATCTGGGTGAGCTCAAAGTAGCTGATGGTTGCTCCCAATGATGAGTTTTTTATTAGGTTCAGGTATTGATTTCCGAGCGCCGGCATTGCTATGCGAAATGCTTGAGGAAGGATGATTAGTCTCATTTTTTGAGAACCGCTTAGCGCGATGGCATCCGCAGCCTCTCCTTGGCCTCTGGAGACAGCGAGAATCGAACCGCGAACAATCTCCGCGATGTGGCTGCTTGTGTAGATAACCAGCGATGCAACCAGAGCGAAGAAGGAAGGGTCCAACCTTAGTCCGCCCGTCGTTCCCCGGCCGTCAACGTATGGGAGTTCCCAGCCGTACCCGAATAACAGCCAAATCAGAACGACCAAGACCACGAATGTAGCTATGCCAACCAGCCACGCACGGTCTTGCTTACCGGTTTTATCTGCCTGTCTGATTCGAATTTTGGCCACCACGAATGCAAGTAGTGCCGCGCTCAAGATTCCGATTCCTAGCTGGGCAGGAGAACCGATGAACCAGGGGATGGCAATGCCTCTGTTTGACACCACGAAAAGGTCAAGTGGCAGCCAGGCGTTTTCAATTCTGGGGAATGCCTGCAGAACTACCGCAAGGTTCATGAATGTCAGCAAGAGAAGCAATGGCAGGTTTCGAACTAGTTCAACGTAAACAGTGCCGAGTGTTCTGACCATAAAGTTTTTAGAAAGCCTGGCTATACCTATCAAGGTTCCAAGGATTGTGGCGAGAGCGATGCCTATAAATGCGACTCGGAGGGTATTCAGAAAACCCTCGACGAATGCGTCTCGTACCGGTTGTGATTGATCCAGGTCATTTCCCGGAATCGTAAAGTTTGCTGGATTGTCGAGAAAGCGAAGATCGGTCTGAATGCTGCTTTTGGCTACATTTTCTTGATAATTACCGTAGAGCCAATAGAACAATGCGAACACTGCCAATAGGGCAAGTATTTGGAGCGCCCATTTTAGGGTTCTTATGTCCCTAAAAAACGCCACTTTAGAGGGTGTGCTCAATTGAGGGCTCATTTTACTGAGCCCTCAATTGAGTTGCCTATTGCCTTAATGACGCTGTTTATTTAACGGTAAGGAGGTGCGTAGAGAATTCCACCGTCGTTCCACAATGAGTTCAGACCTCGGTCTAGGCCCAGTGGGGTTAGGTGACGTGCGAATATCTCTCCGTAGTTTCCAACCTGCTTGACTACCTGGTAAGCAAAGTCGGTAGGCAATGAAAGGTTTGGATCTAGAACGGCTGCTCCGTCGCTACCTGGAACGTCTGCTCCAAGGAAACGAAGCATTCCAACGTCCGTTGTTGTGTCGCGAATGCTGTCGACGTTTGCACTGGTGATTCCGAACTCTTCAGCTTGGATCGTTGCAAGTATTGCCCAGTTGACTGCCTGTGCCCAAGCGGTGTCGCCGTCCAGCACTGCTGGCGCTAGTGGCTCCTTTGAGAACACTTCTGGAAGAATCGTCAGAGCTTCACTTCCGTTCGGGTAAGCAGATCGGAGCCCGGTTAGCTGGCTGACGTCTGATGACCATCCGTCACACTGTCCGGCAAGGAAAGCCTCCAGAATCAAGTCGGTCTCGTCGAACGAACGGATTTCCCAGTCAAGACCCAAGCGGGACGACTCAAGAGCAGCGTTGCCCTCAGTAGTTGTGCCCTTTGCTACACAGATGATTGCACCATCCATTGCGCTTATCTTGCTGTAACCACTGTCCGAGGTAACCATCATTCCCTGGCCGTCGTAGAAGGTTGGCTGAAGGAAGTTTGCACCTTCGCTACCATCCCTCGTCGCAGTCCAAGTTGTGTTTCGGACTAGAACGTCAATCGCTCCACTCTGAAGTGCTGTGAAGCGATCTGCGGTCTCGAGATCAATCATCTCAACAGCATTAGCATCTCCAAGGACCGCTGCGGCGATAACGCGACAGAAGTCCGAGTCGAATCCAACGTGCTCACCGGCGTCGTTTAGAACTGCAAAGCCCGGGAGGGCGTCGCGAGTTCCACAACGTACTGAGCCTGCAGCGATAACGCTGTCTAGCATTGAACCTGCCGCCTCAGTTGTAGTGGTCGTTGTCGTCTGCGTTGCAGCAGGAGTTGTTGTCTCAGCTTCGGTGCTGGCACAACCTGCAAGAAATAGTCCTGCAGCTGAAGCAACTGCTAGAACCGATAATGATTTGCTTTTCACGTGTCCCCTTTCAATGGAGAAACATCTCACTCCGAAATTTCTTCGAGAGCGGCAAGACCCAAGTGGTCTTGTAGGGCAAGACTATGCCTGGCAGTAATTGGAAACCCTCGTCAAGGTCTGATTGTTATCTAGTCAGGGGCCGATTGTTATCTAAGCGTGACGGGCCTAAATTGTTTTTTCTAGGTAGCAATTTGCACAAAGGGATTCATAGGTGACCTGGTCCCCGTCAATGGCGACTTGCTCACCGTCAAAGACGAATGCCCCATTCAATAGCCTCCCATTGAACATTGCCTTTCGACCACATCTGCAGATGGTCTTTAGTTCCTCCAGGCTGTGCGAAATCTCGAGCAGCCTCTTGCTTCCAGGGAAGCTCAGGGTCTTAAAATCGGTCCGGATTCCGTAGGCCAAAACCGGGACTCCATCAAGCACGGCAATCTCAAGACACTGGTCTACTTGCTCCGGAGTCAGAAACTGGGCCTCATCTAAAAGCAAGCAAGCTATCTTCTTGTTTTCAGCTCGGTTCAAAGACTCCGCTTCGCTTGCAAACTTTTCGCGCAGGTTCTGAGTCGGGGTAATCAGGAAGTCAACGTCTCTGGATACGCCCAGTCTGCTGATTATGGACTTATCGCCCTTGGAGTCCACGGATGGCTTGGCAATCAGGACGTGCTGAGTTCGCTCTTCATAGTTGTATGCAGCCTGAAGCAGGGCGGTGGATTTGCCTGAATTCATGGCGCCGTAGCGAAAATATAGTTTGCTCATAACCCCTTGATGTTATCGGCTGAAACCTCTCTAGGCTGCTGCTCTTGCCCAGTGGCTCAAAAATATTTTGACTTTTCTAGGGCTCGAGGTTTATCCTCAAGGCAACGATTCAGGACATTGGGGAAGATGTTTATCTGAATCGGAGGTCGAAAGCTGGACAACTGTCTTTTGTGGGTTCTTTCTTGCCCGCAAGATAAGTGCAAGGAAATAGATGAAATCCTTGCAGGGTTTTCTGCGTCCAGAGCCTGGTTTGCTCAGCCGGCATTACCTTCGACCTATCAACTCCAAACAAGTTTTGAATGCCCTGCTGGCGTCTGTGCTGATCTGGCATCTGAGTTTTTCAAGCAGGGGATAGTTTGTGAGATTGAAAGCCGAGGGGCTGAGAACGAGCGCTACTTAGTTCACCCGAGGCTTGGTATCCATCGAAAGGGTATTGACGCGGCCGGGGAGCAAGTTATTAGACTCGGGCAAATCCAAAGGTTCATCTCTCAGTCTCAGGGCAATATGGCTGAATTCGCAAGACTCATAAGGTTGGCTGAGGGGCAAGCCTGGTTTGATATCTTTGAGCCATTGAGGGTCTTGCCTGAAGGCGTGAGGTTGTTACCGAAAGCCGTTTAGATGTTGCGGAACACCAGTACAGCGTTGTGACCCCCAAAACCGAAGCTATTCGAGATAGCAACCGCATCTGGCCTTTGAAGGCGTGCCATAGACCTCGGGACATTCAACGGAATTGCCGGATCTTGGTTGTCAAGATTGATAGTTGGAGGAACCTGCTGTTGCTTTAGAGCCAAAATCGTAAAGATGGCCTCGATTGCTCCGGCTCCACCGAGCAGGTGCCCAGTGGAAGCCTTAGTGGCAGCTATCACTAAGTTCTCTGTGTGGGTTCCAAAAACTCTATTTACAGCCGTGTACTCGGCAATGTCTCCGACCGGTGTAGATGTTGCGTGAGCGTTTACATGCTCAACGTCTGCTATCGATGCGTCTGCCTGTTCCAAGGCGTCTAACATCGCTCGCGCGGCCCCAGCACCCTCAGGATCTGGCGCTGTGATGTGATAAGAGTCGCTTGTTACCGAGCCACCGACGATTTCGCAGTAGATATTCGCTCCTCGAGACTGTGCAGATTCCAGTGACTCAAGAACTAGAGCTCCCGCACCTTCACCCATCACGAATCCATCTCGGTCAATGTCGTAGGGCCTGGACGCTTCTTCGGGCGTTTCGTTTTTTCTGCTTAGGGCATGCATCGCGGCAAAGGCAGCGATCGGAAGCGGATGAATTGCCGCTTCAGCACCCCCGGCGACTACCACATCGGCTTCGCCTCGTTGAATTCTATGGAAAGCGTTCGCAATTGCTTCGTTTCCGGAGGCGCAAGCGCTAACTGCGGTTCTTGCTCCACCCTTGGCGCCTAGCGCCATACCTATAGCGGCCGCTGGTCCGTTCGGCATAAGCATCGGAACAGTCATGGGTAGTACGCGTCTTGGACCGCGCTCTTGAAGAGTGCTCCAGGCGTCCAGTAGGGTCTGCACCCCTCCGATTCCGGTGGCAAAGTCAACCGCAAGTCGTTCCGGTTCTACTTCTGGTTGTCCAGCATCAGCCCAGGCTTCCCTGGCTGAAATCAACGCGAATTGGCTGGAAGGATCTAGTCTTTTTGCTTCCTGAGGGCTGAGGACTGAGCTGGCAGCGATCTTCGCTTGGCCGGCAAATGTAACCGGGAGCTCGTATTTAGCCACCCAGTCTTGCTCAAGCGTGGCTATGCCGCTTTTACCCTGTAAAAGCGCCTCCCAGCTAGACATGGCGTCACCGGCAAGGGGAGTGGTTGCCCCAATGCCTGTAACAACTACGCGGCGCACTTTAGTCTTGATTCGCCGTTATGTAGGTCACTGCGTCGCCCACAGTTATCAGGTTCTTTACTTCTTCGTCTGGGATTTTTACGCTGAACTTGTCTTCGGCGTTGACCACGATGGTCATCATCGATATGGAATCGATGTCTAAGTCGTCGGTGAATGACTTCTCCATTTGAACAGCGTCGGCTGCGATGCCGGTTTCGTCGTTGACCAGCTCAGCTAGTCCGGCTAGTACTTCTTGCTGTGAATGTGCCATGGGGTTTCTCCTAAATGTTTCGTTAGTAACTGGATTATCTTATGGGAGTTCTACAACTTGGGCAGCGAAGGTGAGTCCCGCGCCGAAACCAATTTGAAGTGCAAATGCTCCGCTTGTTACCTTTTTTTCCTCGAGAATGCGGTGCATTGCCAGCGGAACGGAGGCAGCCGAGGTATTTCCGGTTTCCACGATGTCCTTGGCTATCACCACGGTATCTGGAAGCTTCATCTGCCTTGCAAACTCATCTATAATTCGCAAGTTTGCTTGGTGCATGACAAGAGCGCTTAGATCGCTTGCTTCGATGCCTGCAGCATCAAGGGCCTGTTTTGCAACCTTGGACATCTCCCAAACGGCCCAGCGAAATACGGTCTGGCCTTCCTGCGTGAGGGTTGGCCATGGAGTTTTGCCGTCTCTGAAGTCCAGAATTGATCCGGTCATGCCGACCTTGTCCCAGCTCGAACCGTCAGCACCCCAAATCGTCTTTGAAATTCCAGGGTGATCGCTCGCGCCAACTATTGCGGCGCCAGCACCGTCTCCAAGAAGGAAGCTTATGGTTCTGTCAGTTGGGGAGATAAAGTCTGAAAGCTTCTCTGCTCCAACAACCAGAACGTATTTGCACAATCCGGAACGAACCAGAGCATCAGCCTGGGCTATGCCGTAGCAGTAACCTGCGCAGGCTGCGGATATGTCATAGGCCGCTGCGCCTTGAGCCCCAACTAGCTCAGATAATAACGAGGCGCCAGACGGAGTTTGATATGGAAATGAAATGGTGGCCAAGATGACCGCACCGATTTCGCTTGGGTCAACGCCGGATTTAGCTATAGCTTCTTTTGAAGCCTCCACAGCCAAGTCCATCATGGACTGATCTTCGGCAGCCCTGTTCCTTGTTGCCACTCCGGTCCGCTGTCTAATCCACTCGTCCGAAGAATCAATCGGGCCGGCTATGTCATCGTTGGACACAACCTGATTTCCTCTTGCAGCGCCCAGAGCATAAATGCGGGTGTGGGCCACCGGAATGGATTCTTGGAGCTGTTTCATTTAGTAACCTTCTCGAAATCAGTTGGCACCTTCAAGGCTATCGGGTTCGCATTGGGGACCGCTCTTTTTACAAGTCCCGTGAGTGCTCCGGCAGGAGGTAACTCGACAAAATCGAGCTGCTCTTCTGGGAGGTTGGCCATGCACAAGTCCCACCGAACCGGAGCTGTTACCTGGCTGACTAGCGAGTCAATAAAGATTTGTCCACTGTCACAGAGTTGACCATCGACGTTGCTCCAAAGCTTCATTATCGGATCTGTTACAGCTATTTGCGCAACTGCCTCGGCCAACTCCAGGCGAGCGGAATCCATGTAGCTGGTGTGGAATGCACCTGCCACTTTGAGCACAATGACGCGAGTTTTGGCTGGTGGCGAAGCAATTAGGGCAGCTATTTTGCTCTGGTCTCCTGCAGCGACCAGCTGGCCGGCACCGTTGTGGTTCGCTATCTCAAGGCCTAGTGCTCCAACCGCAAGCATTACTTCAGTAGGGTCTCCGCCAAGGATTGCGGCCATGCTTGTTGGATGCTCGGCAGCGGCCTTAGCCATCGCGCGCGCGCGGATTGCCACAAGCCTTATGGCCTCCTCGTCCGAAATAACTCCGGCTATTGCCGCAGCTGCAAATTCGCCGACCGAGTGACCGAGGACTCCAGCGACGGGGGAGTCTCGAAACAATGTCCTGTAGGTCGCAATTGAGGACGCCACGATCAGTGGCTGGGCTATAGCCGTGTCCTTGATCTTGGCGTCATCCGCTGTCGTGCCAAGGCCGACAAGGTCAAGGTCGCTTGCCAAGGATAATTTCTCCATCACGGCCCGGAAGCCCTCGACCTCGGAGAGCCAGGTGTCAAGGAAACCAGCTGCCTGAGAACCTTGACCTGGACAGGCAATAATCTGCATCGTCATCTTCTAACTCCCGACTCGCTATCGTTTATCGCCCCGAGAGCGAGCGCTATTTGCAGCATGAAAGCGGATCTCGGGTCAGTTGGGTTATCAATAATAATTTCCTGGATTCGTTTTAGTCGATATCTGACCGTGTTTGCGTGGACGAACAATTGCTTGGAGGTGGCCTCCAAGGACCTGCCGCAATCGAGATAGGCCCGAAGGGTTGAAAGGAGGTCAGATTGTGAGTCCGCAAGAGGTGTGTAGTACTTATCCAGCATTGCTTGCTTAGCAAGCGGATCTCCTGCTAGCGCTCTTTCCGGCAGGAGTTTATCGGCGTGGGTTGGGCGAGTAGGTGAGTCGACAGTAGCGGCAACTGCGAGAGCTGAAAGAGCGGCCTTAGCTGATTTTGACGCGTCAGAGACACTCAACACTGTCGGGCCAAGGACCAGTGGCCCGGACCCAAAGTATTGCTCTAACGCGCTGGCTGTTTCGTATATTTTAGCTTCTGCATCATCGGTCGGTTTCATGAGTCCAACTACAACAACTTGCCTTCTACCTTGAATTCCAACCAGCACGTCGGCGGAGAGTTTCCTGGCCGTTTTGCGAACACCATCGGGATCCTCGCTCGATGGGGTGGAGCCGAGCAAAACAGCCACGGCCCCATCCGCCTGCCACCCAAGAGCGGCGACGCGGGAGCTAATTTCCTGTGATGTTTCACCACTAATTATTGAGTCGACAACTAATGCTTCTAGCCTGGCATCCCAGAGACCTCGGGCCTCCGCCGCTCGAGCGTAAACATCGGCCGCACTAAAGGCCAAATCTCTTGAGTATTTGAGAACCGCGGTGTGAAGATCTGGGTGTTCCTTGAGAACAGTCTCCTCAACCATCTCCACGACAACTTGAATGACCTGAAGGGTTTCCTGGAGCGAAATCGATCTGAGAAGTTCTCTCGGTGCACTGCCAAATACGTCTGCTGCTACCCATGGCTGCGCCTTTGGGTCCTTGTACCAACTAATAAAGCTAGTGATGCCCGTTTGAGCAACACCGCCTATCGCCGCACGTCGAACCGGCGGCATGTTTCGATACCAGGGCAGCGTCTCGTCGAGCCGAATCAAGGTAGCGGTTGCCAACTCTCCGGCTATGGAGTTCAGCCACGCAAGATGCTTAGGCGTCTCCACCGGCTGTTCCGCTTGTTCCAGCCGCAACTTCATGCAACCGGTACTTGTCAATCGCTAACTGAGGAATCGAGGGGTCAATTTTCTGTTCCGCAACTAATTGTTCCAGCACTCTAACTGCGATCGAAGGACCGTCAATTTTGAAGTACCTTCTTGCAGCCGCTCGTGTATCAGAGAAGCCGAAGCCATCGGCTCCTAGAGTGGCGTAGTCTCCAGAGATCCAAGGCCTGATCATGTCGGGCACTGAGTGCATGAAGTCGCTGACTCCAAGGGTCGGACCTTCGGAGTCTGCTAACTTGCTTGTCAGGTATGGCATCGTTGGGTCGTTGTTGGGATACAGGAACTTTTGCTCGTCGGATGCTAGGCCATCTTTGCGAAGCTCAGTCCAGCTGGTGACTGACCAAACATCGGCTGAGACGCCCCACTCAAGCAATAGCTGTTGGGCCTCAAGCGCCCACGGGATTGCCACTCCGGATGCAAGAATCTTCGCTTTATGGCCTGATGCTGCATTTTTGCCCACGAGGTGTATTCCCTTGACGATGCCATCGACATCAACATTCTCAGGCTCCGCCGGTTGCAGTGCGGGTTCGTTATAGACGGTTATGTAAAACATGACGTTTGGATCCGGGTGTTCGCCACCGTACATGCGTTCGATTCCAGTTCGAACTATGTGTGCCATTTCGTAACCGTAGGCAGGGTCGTAGCTAATAACAGCGGGGTTTGTGCTTGCCAGAACTGGGGAGTGACCATCGGCATGCTGCAGGCCCTCTCCAGTCAGCGTCGTGCGCCCAGCAGTGGCGCCAATCATGAAGCCTCTGACCATCTGATCGCCAGCTAGCCAAATGGCATCCGCTGTTCGCTGGAATCCGAACATTGAGTAAAAGACGTAGAACGGAATAATCGGCTCTCCGTGGGTTGAGTAACTTGAACCAGCCGCGGTGAATGCGGCAAGCGAGCCTGCCTCATTGATTCCGGTGTGCAGTATCTGGCCGTTGGTGGCTTCTTTGTAGCTCAAGAGTTGCTCACGGTCGACTGATAGATAATTCTGACCGTTTGGATTGTAGATTTTGGCTGTTGGGAAAAATGCATCCATCCCAAAAGTTCGGGCTTCATCCGGGATGATCATGGAGATTCGCTCGCCGAAGCCTTCAGATTTCAGAAGATCCTTGAGCATTCTCACGAAGGACATAGTGGTTGCTATCTCCTGGCTACCGGATCCCTTGCGAGGAGAGCCATAGGCCTTATCGGAAGGTAATTCGAAGTTCACGTACTTACTTCTACGTTCAGGCAGGTAGCCCCCGAGCTCTTTTCGACGCTCGTGCATGTATTGGATTTCTGGCGCATCTCTACCGGGGTGGAAGTAGGGTGGCTGATATGGATCTGACTCGAGTTGCGCGTCGGTTATAGGAACGCGCATTTCATCCCTGAAGTCCTTGAGATTCTGGAGAGTTAGTTTTTTCATCTGATGGGTGGCATTTCGGCCTTCGAAGCTCTTACCCAGACCATAGCCTTTTACGGTTTTGGTAATTATTACCGTTGGCTGACCCTTGTGCTCTGTCGCGGCTTTGTAAGCGGCATAGATCTTTTTATAATCGTGCCCTCCGCGCTTCAAGCCCCAAATTTGGTCGTCTGTCATGTCTCCGACCATGTTGGCTGTTCGTGGGTCTCTGCCAAAGAAGTTTTCTCTAACGAACGCTCCGGATTCGGCCTTAAAAGTCTGGTAATCGCCATCTGGGGTTTGGTTCATTAGGTTAACGAGCGCGCCGTCGGTGTCCTGTTGGAGCAAGGGGTCCCACTCCCGGCCCCAGATGACCTTTATGACGTTCCAGCCGGCGCCTCGGAAGAAGCTTTCTAATTCTTGAATAATCTTGCCATTACCTCGAACCGGGCCGTCTAGGCGCTGCAGATTTGCGTTCACTACGAAGGTTAGGTTGTCTAGGCTGTCATTCGCAGCAAGCTGCAAAGCCCCCCTTGATTCAACCTCGTCGAGCTCGCCGTCTCCCAAGAACGCCCAAACGTGTTGTTCGCTGGTGTCTTTAAAGCCGCGTCCCTGCAGGTAGCGGTTGAATTGTGCCTGGTAAATGGCATTGATGGGTCCAAGCCCCATGGACACTGTCGGGAATTCCCAGAATTCCGGAAGAAGCCTTGGGTGTGGGTAGGAGGGTAGTCCTCCTCCAGCTTGAGACTTTTCTTGTCTGAAGGCGTCTAGCTTTTCCGCACTGAGTCTGTCCTCGAGATATGCGCGGGCATATGGCCCAGGTGATGCGTGGCCCTGGATGAAAACTTGGTCGGCTCCGGCGGGGTGGTCGTGACCCTTGAAGAAGTGGTTAAAGCCGACTTCGTAGAGCGAAGCGCTTGAGGCAAAAGATGATATGTGTCCGCCGACAGCTATGCCGGGTCGCTGGGCTCGGTGCACCATGATCGCGGAGTTCCAGCGCATCCATGCGCGATAGGTACGCTCTATCTGCTCGTCGCCCGGGAAGTCAGGCTCGTCTTCCGGAGAAATGGTGTTTATGTAATCTGTGGTCGGGATTAGAGGAACATTCAGCTGTAGGTCGTGCGATCTGCGCAACAGCGACTGCATAATTTCTCTTGCACGGCCTCGCCCATGGGATTTGGCAAGGGCATCCAGCGATTCAAGCCATTCCGCTGTCTCTTGTGGATCGCGGTCCGGGGATGGCGGCACGTATGCATCTTGATTGTTGTGTGACACTGAAGCCTCTTTTCGTGGCTTGGATTCCTTGTGCTCTTGTGTGAGCGTCTAAAGTCTACATAGGACTTAGAAATCTGTCCGACACTCTGTGGGTTTTGCAGGGTGGAATTAGTCCAAAATTAAAGGAGCGGAAAATGTCAATTTCTGTCGGCGAAAAGGCACCTGATTTTTCTCTCACCAATCAGTTTGGTGAAGTTGTTACGCTAAGCGATTTTGAAGGTAAAAAGCCCGTGGTCCTTGTTTTTTATCCACTATCTTTTTCGGGCACTTGCACCGAAGAACTCTGTGAACTTAGAGATAACTTATCCACCTTTGAATCGGCGGAGGTTGAGCTACTGGCCATCTCAGTCGACAGTAAGTTCACGCAGGCAAAGTTCGCCGAAGATCAGGGCTACGGGTTCCAGCTGCTAGCCGACTTCTGGCCCCATGGTTCGGTCACAAAGTTATATGACGTATTCCTTGAGGACCGCGGGCATGGCACTAGAGGCACCTTCGTGATTGCCAAGTCTGGCGAACTGGTCGCAAAGTTCATCACCTCACCGGGAGAGCCCAGAGATCTTGATTCGTATAAAAAGGCGCTTGAGCTAATCTAAGCAGGTGGTTTGGTAGTAAGATTTCGCGAGGGGCCTTTAGCTCAGTTGGTAGAGCGCCACGTTTACACCGTGGATGTCATCGGTTCGAGCCCGGTAGGGCCCACTCGAACGGCTTGGTCGCGATTTTTGCGGCACCAAGAGCCAGAAGCGCGGCGTAAATCACGAAGCACTAATTTGATTGGCTGAAGATATGGAAAAACTATCCACTCTTGTCAACCACTTCAATGAGCTCTGGCCTGAATCCGAGGTTGCCGAATGGGATCGCTCCGGGTTGATGATCGGCAACCTTTCTTCGGAGATACAAACTGTGTTCCTGACTGTTGACGTAACAATGAATGTCCTAATGCATGCCAAGGACAGTGGCGCCAATCTTGTTTTGTCGCATCACCCCATGTTCCTAAGGGGTGCTCATACCCTGCGGGAGGATTTGGCAAAGGGCGCAGAGGCAGCATTTGCCATCAAAAATGACCTGGCTGTTTTTTCTGCTCACACGAACGCTGATTTTGTTTCCAACGGAGTTTCTCAGACGTTGGCGAAGGCTCTTGGCTTGGGTTCCCTTGATTTTCTAGATCCAGATACTAAACAGGGTGTCATTGGAAACCTTGGGAAAACGACCACGTTATTGGAATTTGCTCGAGCAGCTGCCAGAGTTTTGCCGTCAGTTGCTCAGGGCATAAAGATTTCGGGGGACCCAGAGCGTCCAATATCCAGAGTCGGCTTGGTTGCCGGTGCAGGCGACAGCTATTTGAACATTGCTCAAGACGCCAATTTGGACCTTTTTATCACCTCTGATCTCAGGCACCACGCTTCTCAAGACTTTGTCGAGCAGGGCAAATTAGATGGCGGCCCAGCCCTCATGGACATCGCGCACTGGGCAGCGGAATGGCTGTGGCTTGAGGCAGCTCAAAAGCAGCTCAGTGATAAGTTTGGCTCTGTTATCTTTGTCGTCAATGACTTGTCGACCGACCCTTGGGATTTTGTGGTGATGCAATGAAGATAGATCCGAGTCAACTGCCGGTCCTGATGGCCTTTAATCAGCAGGTGTTTCAAATACGTCTGCTCGAGGCAGAAGCCTCGAAGATTGCCGCCGGGGAAGCCTCGGAGAGTATTCGCGAAGCGCTTTTGCTTTTGAGCTCTCAGGCGAGCCAAATGCTGAGTGACCACGAAGAAATAGAGCGAGACTTACGGCGCTCGGAAACTGACCTTGAGCTAGTGGAAGCTCGTATTGCTAAGGATGAGCAGCGGCTTACTCAATCTTCTGATGCAAAGACAATCACTGGTATTCAGCACGAGTTAGTGACCCTTGGAAAACGGAAGGGCGAACTTGAGGAAGCGCAGCTGCTTCAAATGGAGCGGGTCGAGGATTCAAAGGCTCTCCAGCACGAGACACAGGTCAGCCGCGAAGCCCTTCAGAATGACCTTCGAGTAGCTACCGATGAAGCCAATAGATCCTTGGCAAGAGTCACCCTCGAGCTGTCCGATCTTCGTGGGCAAGCTGATAAGAACCGGTCTTCGATCGAATCCGGCCTTGTTGAGTTATTTGAAAGATTGAGCAAACGTGGCTCTGCCATTGGGTCCCTGCGCGATTCAACCTGCGGAGCCTGCAAC
This sequence comes from uncultured Aquiluna sp., assembly GCA_905182225.1. Lineage (GTDB taxonomy): Bacteria > Actinomycetota > Actinomycetes > Actinomycetales > Microbacteriaceae > Aquiluna. Next base: position 3,286 of record CAJJAJ010000006.1, on the reverse strand, counting down.
ATGAACCTAACCTCCACGGCTCTAGGAGCGATTCGCGCAATTGCCCATGACGAGCTGGCAACTTGCCCTGAGTGCAGTGCAATCTTGGTTCGAGAGTGACCTGATTTCAAAATGATTTTTGTCTACTGCGATGGAGCTTCTCGGGGCAACCCCGGTCCAGCATCTTATGGCGTCCACATTGAGGATGAGTCGGGCAGCACCATTGCGGACTTCGGCGAAGCTTTAGGTAACCAGACGAATAACTACGCCGAATATCAGGGTGTTATTGCTGCTCTCCGGTTCTTGATAACTACAGAGCACCGTTTGGTGACCATAAGACTTGATTCAAAATTGGTAGTTGAACAGCTCAGCGGCCGCTGGAAAGTGAAGAGCCCCGAGATCAAGGAACTGGTTTTCGAGGCCAGTCAATTACTTGGAGCCTTCGACGTGAAGCTCGAGTGGATCCCACGGGATAAAAATACCTTCGCAGACGGTAACGCAAACAGGGCTCTAGACGAGGGTGACTTTCATGGCGAAGAGGCGGATCTTCCACTTTCTGCTTTGCAGCCAAGGAGTATTCGAGCACCCAGGCAAAAAATAGAGCCGACAACCCTCGTCGTTATAAGGCATGGCAGCACGACTAGCACTTCAGCAAATCTGATTGCGGGCGGTGACGGCGAGGACGTCGGTCTAAGTGAAAAGGGCGTCAAGGAGGCAAAGTTGGCCGCCGCCGCGGTTTCACCGCTGCTGCAGCTTTTTGACCTTCCGCCAGTGTCATCAATAATCAACTCGCCTATGAAGCGGACCACACAGACAGCCGAGGCTCTGTCCGGCACTGAAGGGGTAGTGCTCGTTCCAGATGAGCGACTTAGAGAAATCGCCTTCGGTGAGTGGGATGGGATCTCCATGGACTCCATGGAGATGGAGTCAAGCCAGGAGGTATCCAAGTGGCGAGCATCAACCAGCCAAAGACCTCCAGGGGGAGAGTCAGTCCAGGATCTAGAAGAACGCGTTTCAGAACTTGTTTCTGAAGCGGTTCTGGATAATCAGGGTCGCACCGTGGTCCTGGTTACGCACATGATGCCATCTAGGGTGATAGCCAAGTTGGCTCAACGGTCTGCGGATTCGACTTACTGGAACATAAATTTTGCACCGGGGAGCATAAGTATTTACCGGTTCTTTGGTACTGGTTTCGTGGAAACATTCGCCATCAACTCTTGCGCCCATCTGATTCAAGGCTAGTCTTGGTTGCGAGATGGGTCGGCTGGACGGTCGCGGCATTGCCGAGGAACGTCCGGGCTCCAAAGGGCACGGTGGTGGGTAACGCCCACCTGGGGTAACCCAAGAGATAGTGCAACAGAAAGTAAACCGCCCCTCCGGGGGTAAGGGTGAAACGGTGGTGTAAGAGACCACCAGCGGATTAGGAGACTAGTTCGGCTAGGTAAACCTCACCGGGAGCAAGACCAAGTAAGAAGACGCTAAGGACTGCTCGTTTAGTCTTCGGGTAGGTCGCTAGAGCCACTTAGCAATTTGTGGCCGAGATAGATGGCCGTCAGTGCTTAGGCATTACAGAACCCGGCGTATCGGCCGACCCATCTCACTTTTATAGATACTGCACAGCCATGGTCGCGGCGCCTATGATGCCGGCGGCATTCTTTGTCTCAGCGGGCACTAATTGAGTTTTTACTTTTATGAAGGGAAAAAACTCTTCGTGAGATTTGCTTGCTCCGCCACCGACTATAAATAGGTCCGGGCTAAATAGCTTTTCTAGGTGAGCGAAGAACTTTTCTAGCCGCTTGCCCCACTGCTCTAGAGAAATTTGGTCGCGCTGAAACGCACCGTACGACGCGTAGCTTTCAATATCGATGTATTCACCAATGTCCAGATGCCCGAATTCGGTGTTTGGGACCAGTGCCTTATCAACAAACAGAGCCGAACCTATTCCTGTTCCAAGGGTCGCCAAAATTGTGACTCCACGTGCATTTCGTCCGGCGCCGTAGGTCATCTCGGCGACCCCGGCTGCATCGGCATCGTTCAGCACGTGGACTTTTCGATTGAGTGCAGCTGTAAGTAAGTCCTCTGCGCCAAAATCGATCCAGTTATTACTGATGTTGGCAGCAGACCTTGTAATGCCGTGGGTTACTACTGCCGGAAGGCAGACGCCAACCCTGGCATCAGACGGAGGCTTAAGTTGGTCTAGAAGATCCTTACAAACTGCTGCGACCGCGTCCGGCTCGCCGCCATCGGGAGTTGCAATGCGAATCCTTGTGGAGGCAAGCTCTCCGGTTGAGGTGTCGACCAACGCCGCCTTAATCCCGGTGCCGCCTACGTCAATGCCTACTGCAATGGGTGTCATCTAAATCTCCGTAAGTATTTCTGGGCCGGTTTCGGTAATCAAAATTGTGTGCTCGAATTGCGCGGAGTATTTCTTATCCTTGGTTGTGATTGTCCAGCCGTCATCCCACATGTCCCAATCCTGAGAGCCGAGGGTAAGCATAGGCTCGATTGTGAAAATCATTCCGGGCTCAATTAGGTCCGTGTACGCCGGTTCGTCGTAGTGCGGAATTATCAAGCCGGTGTGAAAACTGGTTCCAACACCGTGACCGGTGAAGTCACGCACAACTCCGTAGTTAAATCTCTTGGCATAGCTCTCGATAGCCCGTCCAATGATGTTGACTTCTCTTCCTGGGGTTGCGGCCTTTATGCCGCGCATCATGGCTTCACGAGTTCGCTCCACAAGCAGTTTGACTTCTTCAGATGCCCGTCCCGCAACCACGGTTCCATTGTTATCACCGTGGACACCGCTTAGGTAAGCGGTGATGTCGATGTTTACAAGGTCACCGTCTTCAATCACCGTGTCATCAGGGATCCCATGACAGATGACTTCGTTTAATGAGCTACAGAGTGACTTCGGAAATCCTCGATAGCCAAGGGTTGATGGATAGGCTCCGTGGCCGATGAGGAAATCATGACCTATCTGGTCCAGCTGATCCGTTGTAACGCCGGGTTTGACGGCCGCGAGAACTGTGTCGAGCGCTTGAGCCGCGAGCTTGCTAGCTTCGCGAATTTTTTCAATGGTCTCTTCGTCGTACTTGTCGCCACCTGTGTGCTTAGCGGGGCCGCTCTTTCCAACGTACTCTGGCTTGGCTATGTTTGAAGGTACGCTTCGTGGTTTAGATATTCTTCCCGGGACAAGACTGGAGTTGCTCGCTTTTGGCATCCCTTCAGTCTATTTTTGAATTAGCAAAATAGGAGGCACATTGTCCGATAAGCCCGAATTCTGGTTTAATCTCAAAACTCAACTGGT
>CAJJAJ010000005.1 GCA_905182225.1 uncultured Aquiluna sp. | reverse complement strand
AAGGAGCACAAGTGAACATATTGTTAGCAGGGAAGACTCACCAGGTAAGTGAGGGAGCCACCGGTTTTGATCTCTTCGAACTGCGTGAGGTCATTGCAATGCGCGTAAATGGTGAAGCCAGGGACTTGTCTCACGTCATAACCGCAGAGGATCAGGTTGAGGGAATACTCATTGACTCGCCAGCGGGACTCGAAATACTTCGACACTCAACTGCGCACGTCATGGCCCAAGCGGTGCAGGAGATGTTCCCGGACGCGAAGCTCGGCATCGGCCCTTACATAACAGACGGGTTCTATTTCGATTTCGATGTTGAGGAGCCGTTCGTCCCCGAGGACCTAAAGCGCATAGAAAAGCGCATGAAGGAACTGGTTGGCAAATCTCAGCGCTTTACTCGTGTTGAAGTTTCGGATGAAGAAGCCAAAAGCCTTATGGCCAATGAGCCTTATAAGCTCGAGCTCATCGGGCTGAAGTCTGAAGATGTTCAAGAAGGATCGGTTGAGGTTTCCTCCGGGGGACTCTCGGTCTATGAAAACACCAACCCGGACGGTAGCTTCGCGTGGCGCGATCTTTGCAGGGGTCCTCACCTTCCAAATACCAGACAAATAGGCAAGAGTTTCTCGCTGACTAGAAGCGCGGCAGCGTATTGGCGAGGAAATGAAAACAATAAGCAGCTACAACGCATCTATGGAACGGCGTGGCCCACCAAGGAGGCGCTTGAGGAGCACCTAGAAAGAATTGAGCAAGCAGCCAAGCGAGACCACAGAAAGCTAGGAGCAGAGCTAGATCTATTCAGCTTTCCCGAGGAGATCGGATCAGGTCTTGCGGTATTTCACCCAAAGGGTGGAATCATACGAAAGGTCATGGAGGATTACTCGCGTGCCAAGCACGAAGAGGCTGGTTATGAGTTCGTTTACACCCCCCACATAACTAAGTCGAATCTCTTTGAGCAAAGCGGACATTTAAATTGGTACTCCGATGGGATGTTCCCACCAATGAAGCTTGATGCTGAGGTCGGAGAAGACGGAGAAGTGCGCAAGCAGGGCGTTGATTATTACCTAAAGCCCATGAACTGCCCGTTTCATATTCTGATATTTAAGTCTCGCTCTAGAAGCTATCGAGAACTACCGCTTCGTATGTTTGAGTTTGGCTCTGTTTATCGCTACGAGAAATCTGGCGTGCTGCATGGCCTAACTAGGGTTCGCGGTATGACCCAGGACGATGCTCACTTATTTGTCACCCAGGACCAGTTGCAGGAGGAGCTGACAAGCGTTTTGAAGTTTGTGCTTGACCTTTTGCGCGATTATGGACTAAACGATTTCTATCTTGAGCTATCGACCAGGGAAGAGGGTAATCCAAAGTTCGTCGGTGAGGATGCTATTTGGGAATCCGCCACAAGGACACTTGAGCAGGTAGCAAAAGATTCCGGTTTGGAGTTGGTTGCAGATCCAGGCGGCGCGGCATTTTACGGTCCAAAGATATCTGTTCAGGCAAGAGACGCCATCGGTCGAACTTGGCAAATGAGCACAATTCAGCTTGACTTCAATCTCCCAGACCGATTCAAGTTGGAATACGTAGGGTCGGATGGTGGAAGGCATCAGCCGATCATGATTCACCGAGCTTTATTTGGATCGATTGAGCGCTTCTTTGGGGTTCTAACTGAGCACTACGCCGGCCACTTCCCACCTTGGCTAGCACCGGTCCAGGCGGTTTGTGTCCCTGTTTCAGACGAATTCGCAGATTATCTAGATAGCTTTGCCGGTTCGTTGAAAAAGGAGTCAGTCCGCATAAATGTCGACCACTCCGATAGCCGGATGCAGAAAAAGATTAGAGACCACACTCTTGATCGGGTGCCATTCATAATCCTTGCTGGGGCCAGAGACGTTGAGGCCGGAACCGTCGCTTTTAGATTCCGGGACGGGAATCAGCGCAACGATATTCCACTTGAAGAAGCCAAACAGATCATTCGAGATGCGATCAGTAACAAGGAACAGGTCTAATGAGCGAATACCTAGACAACATGACTGGGATGCAGGACGGCTTCGAAAGGCTTTGGACGCCCCATCGCCTCGTTTATATTGAGGATCTTCAAAAGCCTAAAACCGATGACTGCGTCTTTTGCGATGCTCCAAACAAGTCGGACGAGGATGGGCTAATTGTTAAGCGCGGTGTGACCGCGTATGTGCTACTAAATCTTTTTCCTTACAACGCAGGGCATCTGCTTGTCTGCCCCTACCGGCATGTCGCAACCTATGACAAGGCAACGCTTGAAGAGACCGCTGAGATTGCACTTTTGACTCAACAGGCGATGGCAACTATTGAGGCGACATCGAGAGCTCATGGCTTCAACATCGGAATGAACCAGGGCCAAGTTGCGGGAGCCGGCATCGCAGAGCACCTGCACCAACATATAGTTCCCCGTTGGAGGAATGATTCCAACTTTTTTCCGATTATTGCTCAGACCAAAGCGATTCCAAAACTTCTGGGTGAAGTTAGGGAAACAATTGCTACCAACTGGATACACGGAGTTTAGGATTAGAGCATGACAAACAACACGACTGAATCAACGCCCTTGGTTAAATCTGGATTAGCCGAAATGCTAAAGGGCGGCGTCATCATGGACGTCGTTAACGCCGAGCAGGCAATAATTGCCCAAGATGCTGGAGCCGTCGCGGTGATGGCTCTAGAGCGTGTGCCAGCTGACATTCGTGCTCAGGGTGGCGTAGCAAGAATGAGCGATCCAGACTTGATCGATGGCATCCGGGCAGCAGTGTCAATTCCTGTTATGGCAAAGGCGCGCATTGGGCACTTTGTTGAGGCGCAGGTTCTCCAGGCGCTCAAGGTCGACTACATTGACGAGTCGGAAGTTTTGAGCCCAGCCGATTACATAAACCACATTGATAAGTGGAAATTCGACATTCCGTTTGTTTGTGGCGCTACCAACTTGGGAGAAGCACTGCGCCGCATCACCGAGGGCGCTGCGATGATCCGGTCAAAGGGCGAAGCCGGAACCGGCGATGTTTCAGAAGCCACCAAGCACATAAGGACTATCTTCGGCGAAATCCGATCCCTTTCATCCAGAAGCGACGATGAGCTATTCGTGGCCGCCAAGGAGCTCCAAGCCCCTTACGCACTTGTAAAGCAGGTAGCTAGAGAAGGGAAGTTGCCGGTCGTTATGTTCGTAGCCGGAGGAGTTGCTACTCCTGCGGACGCTGCGATGATGATGCAGATGGGTGCCGACGGTGTATTTGTTGGCTCCGGAGTATTCAAGTCTGGCAATCCTGTTGCTCGCGCAGCTGCAATTGTCAAGGCGACTACTCTTTTCAACGACGCAGACGTGATCGCAAACGCCTCCCGTGGTCTAGGCGAGGCGATGGTAGGCATAAATGTGAGTGACCTCCCAGCACCACATAGGCTTTCGGAGCGTGGCTGGTAATTGCGAATAGGCGTTCTCGCTCTCCAGGGCGATAGCCGAGAGCATCTTCTACTCCTAAATCGATTGGGCGTGGAGGGCGCTGCCGTGAAAACAAGTCTTGATCTAGCAGCAGTTGATGCGTTGATAATCCCCGGGGGAGAGTCGACCACCATTTCTAAGCTTCTTGTGAACTTTGATCTCATGCCGCAGGTTAGAAAATTCGCTAAGACAAAGCCAGTGCTCGGCACTTGCGCAGGACTGATACTTATCTCGGATGAAGTAATCGGAGCGCTTCCAGATCAAGAGCTAATCTCAGGGCTCCCAGTCAAGACGGAACGCAATGCTTATGGCGGTCAGCTGAGTTCATTTGAAGGCTCGGCTGTGTTTGCCGATGGCACCTCTGAAAACGTAGCTTTCATAAGAGCTCCCAAGATACTCGAGGCCGGAAACTGTGAAGTTTTGGCAACCCATAACCAAGAACCAGTGGCGGTTCAGTTTGAGAACCTGATGGGCGCAAGCTTTCACCCGGAGCTGACCGGGGCGACACATTTACATAAGTTGTTCATTTCGCTCGTTGAAGAGCACCAAAGCTAGTAATTTAGAGGAACTATGTCAGGTCACTCCAAATGGGCAACAACGAAGCACAAAAAGGCAGCCAACGACTCCAAGAGAGCAAAGCTGTTCGCGAAACTTATCAAAAACATTGAGGTGGCGGCTCGCTTAGGCGGCTCAGACCTTGAGGGAAATCCAACTCTTTACGAGGCAATCTACAAAGCCAAGAAGCTTTCCTTGCCCGGCGATAACATCGATCGCGCTGTTAGGCGTGGCGCAGGTGAACTGGGGGATGGCGTTGAGTACCACAACATCATTTACGAAGGTTACGGGGCAGCCGGGGTTGCAGTAATGATCGAATGCCTTACCGACAATAGGAATCGCGCCGCAGCAGAAGTAAGGCTTGCGGTCGGCAAGAATTCTGGAAACATGGCCGACCCTGGTTCAGTTAGCTATCAGTTTGCCCGTAAGGGTGTCATTTCGGTTCCTGGTTCCTTCAGCGAAGATGAGATTCTTGAGGCAACCATCGAGCATGGCGTCGAAGACCTGCAGCTAATTGGCGACAACTACTTGCTCACTTGCGATCCAGGCAAGATGACTGAAACTAGAACCGCTCTTCAGCAGTCAACCATCGATTACGAATCGGCTGACGTGGAGTTCGTCTCATCTTTGAAAATCGAAGTTGACTCAGTAAACGCCAAGAAGGTCATTGACCTAATCGAGGCGCTGGAAGAGTTGGATGATGTCCAAGAGGTATATACAAACATGGAGATTTCGGAAGCTGTAATGGCCGAGCTAGAAGCCATGAGCTAGTGGAATTAATTCTCGGAGTTGACCCTGGGCTCACGCGCTGTGGGTTCGGAGTTATCTCTGGCGCAAAGGCAGTTGAATATGGTCACTTCACTTCGTCGCCGACCCAAGATCCGCGAGATAGAGTCGGCTCTATTGCCGAGTCTCTGGACAATGTAATTGCAACCCACAAGCCTGTTCTTATAGCGATTGAGCGAGTTTTTGCTCAAGCCAACCTTAGAAGCGTGATGGGGGTGGCTCAAATCTCAGGTGCTCTTATGGCTCTGGCCTTCAAGCACGAAATACCACTGGAATTCTTTACTCCGAGCGAGGTCAAGCTTGCTGTAGCTGGACACGGCAGAGCCGACAAGGCCCAGGTGTCAGAGATGGTTCGGCGCACGCTGAACTTAGAGGAGACCCCAAGGCCAGCAGACGTCGCAGACGCATTAGCCGTGGCGATTTGTGCATCGAAGAGAGCTCAGGGCCAAGGCACGAATGCCCAGCAGAAGTGGGTCGCAGCAGCTAAGAGCGCCAACCGCAGATTAGGTTAGAAAAGTGATATCAAGCCTTCAGGGAACCATTAGCCAATTGGGCCAAGACCGCCTTACCTTGGTTGTGTCAGGTGTTGGTTTTTCGATTCAGGTCACTAGTCGCCACTCAGCAAAGCTGTCGGTTGGTCAAGAGCTCCTGATACAAACAAAACTTGTGGTTAGAGAAGACGATCTTTCTGTGTTTGGTTTTCAGACCGGCCAAGAAGCTGAGTTGTTTGATCTTCTCTGTGGGGTAAATGGAATTGGACCCAAACTTGCAATGACAACACTTTCTGGGTTGACCGGTGAACTGCTAGTAAATGCCATCAACTCTCAAGACGAAAACGCCTTCCGTGCGATACCAGGCATCGGGCCAAAGACCGCAAAACTCGTGTTGATTACCCTGAGTGGCAAGGTGGGATTGTCCTCGAGCGTCAGAGTAAATGAAAACGTGCTTCAGGCAATGCTTCAGCTAGGCGGCGATGAACTTGCATCCAGGAAGCTTCTTTCAAGCCTTGATCAGTCGCTTTCTGAGTCTGCGCTGCTAAAGCTGGCACTGGCCGAACTTGGTCGTTCGAAGTTGACCTCGTGATCGAGTCGGCGCCTGAGGAACGAGCCCTAGAGGCGGTGCTGAGACCGAAAGTTCTTGGAGAGTTCGTAGGCCAAGAAAAAGTTGTCAAGCAGATTTCGCTCGTGATAAAGGCGGCCAAGTTGGGTGGAAGGACTGCGGACCACATCTTGCTAGCAGGGCCTCCGGGACTTGGTAAGACCACCCTTGCAATGATTGTTGCTCATGAAGCAGAGCGCACCCTCAAGCTAACTAGCGGCCCCGCAATCCAATCTTCGGGGGACCTCGCATCTATACTTTCCGCCCTTGAAGCCGGCGACGTTTTGTTTATAGATGAAATTCACCGCATGTCTAGAAGCGCCGAGGAGATGCTATATCTGGCGATGGAGGATTTCCGCGTAGACGTAATGGTCGGAAAAGGGCCGGGAGCAGCTTCAATTTCTCTTGACATCGAGCCGTTTACTTTGATTGGTGCAACCACCAGAAGCGGAATGCTGCCCACACCTTTGAGGGACAGATTTGGCTTCACGGCTTTCCTCGAGTATTACGAAGCGGATGAGATTGCACGCGTGCTAGAAGCGTCTTCTCTGAAACTCGGCATCGACCTGCAGGCCGAGGCGCTCGATTTATTGAGCACTCGATCGCGAGGCACGCCTCGAATAGCAAATCGTCTGCTCAGGAGAGTGCGGGATTTCGCCAGTGTCAATGAACACAGCGTTATTGATTACGGAATTGCCTTGGATGCAATGACTTTATTTGAGGTGGATAAATTGGGACTGGATCGGGTGGACAGGACGCTTTTGACCATGCTGGCGACTAAATTCAGCGCGAAGCCGGTGGGGCTTTCGACCCTCGCTGTAGCTCTTGGCGAAGAGCCCGAGACCATTGAAGCCGTGATCGAACCATTCTTGATTAGAGCCGGTTTATTGCAGCGAACACCCCGCGGCAGAGAGATAACAAGTCACGGTTTAGTGCATTTAGGGATTCAGTAGAGCAAGTTTTACATCTAAGCCCTATAATTTCGGGGTACCAATCGGTTAGGAAAACCTTGGATTTAATACTATTAGCGGTTCTTGCCGCCATGATTCTGTTGCTGGTAAACCAGAACAGAAAGCGCAAGCGTGATGCAGCGAATTTGGTTGAGACCCTTCAGGTTGGGTCAAACGTTATTCTGCATGCGGGCATCAAGGGCACAGTCGTTGCCATTGGCGAAGACGACTTAGAGGTGGAGACCACGCCCGGTACGAAGCTCAGAGTGCTCAAGCAAGCAGTCAGAGCAATCCAAACTTCTGAGGGGAAATAGCTTTGGCTGAGAACACAACTACTCGATCCGCGAGGCGCAAGCTCTCGTGGCTCACAGGCATCGCAGTCTTCTTCGTTGGGCTCATGATTTGGGGCGTGGCCACGGTTCAGCCTGGCGCATCATATGAGCCTCAATTGGGTCTTGACCTTCAGGGCGGAACCCAGATTATTCTTACCCCAACTATTGCCGAAGGTGATCAAGCAAGTTCAGAGCAGCTAACACAAGCTGTGACGATCATCCGACAAAGAATTGACGGATCGGGTGTTGGAGAAGCACAGGTTTCTATCCAAGGAAATCAGAACATCGTTGTTGCAATCCCGGGAACTCCAGACGCAACTACTCTTCAGCTTATAAAGGCAAGCGCATTGCTTGAGTTCAGACCTGTCATCGTGCAGGGTGTTTCTGGACCTGCTGCCGAGGGAGCATTGCTGGTTGACCTAGAAACCCTTAGCAACGAAACCGCAACAGCTCCAGTGAACGCTAGCGACACTGCTTGGATAACCGAGCGACTTCAGGCGCAGTTTGAAAACCTTGACTGTTCATTGCCGTTTAGGGGACCCGGCCAGGTGGACGATCCAACCGTGGGTCTCGTAACTTGCGACGAACTTTCGCTCTATAAATACATTCTTGGGCCCGTAGAAGTCCAGGGAGCTAACATCTCTGACGCCACTGCTGGAACAGTGACCACTCAAACTGGTGCAAGCACCAACACTTGGGCAGTCAACTTGGAATTCGATGGAACCGGCTCCGATGCTTTCGGTTTGGTCACCTCAAGGCTCTTTGGGCTTCAAAGTCCAGCGAACCAATTCGCCATCACACTTGACGGACTGGTTATTACAGCTCCATCGACGAACGCAGTTATCACCAACGGTCAAGCTCAAATAACAGGATCTTTTACTCAAGAATCTGCGACAGTTTTGGCTGATCAGTTGAAGTATGGTGCGCTACCAATTGGCTTTGAAGTACAGTCTCAGGAAAACATCTCCGCAACTCTTGGCTCAGAATCCCTGCGTTCTGGACTGCTAGCTGGCCTAATCGGTCTCATCTTCGTGATCATCTACATGGCGTTCCAGTACCGCGGTCTAGCAACGGTAGTTCTTGGGTCGCTAATTGTGGCCGCGCTATTGGTCTATCTAGCGATTGCATTCCTATCTTGGAGACAGGGCTACAGGTTGTCACTGGCTGGGGTAGCGGGCCTGATCGTTGCCATTGGTATTACGGCTGACTCGTTCATTGTCTACTTCGAAAGAATTAGGGATGAGCTTCGAGAGGGTCGAAATCTAGAGAGCGCCGTGGAGGCCGGTTGGAAGCGAGCAATTCGCACAATCTTGATCTCAGACGCCGTTAGCTTTACCGCAGCGGTTGTTCTTTACTTGCTCACAAGCTCTTCGGTGCGGGGCTTCGCGTTTACCTTGGGTCTAACGACTTTGATTGACCTCTTAGTGGTTACGATGTTCACTCATCCACTTGTCCAGCTTCTGGCCAGAAACAAGTTCTTCGCCTCGGGTCACCGTTTCTCTGGATTCGACCTTTCTGCCAGAGAGGTTTCTTATAAGGGACGCGGCGAGTTCAAGGTGTCCAAGTCACTAGCCGTCGGCAAGGCAGAAAAGTCTTCAAAGGAAGCGCAAAAACGACAGACAATTGCTGAGCGAAAAGCTTTGGCGGGTCAGGGAGATCACGATGAGTAGGGCAAGAGACTTCGGAAACCAGCTTTACTCTGGTGAGCGCAGCTTTAATTTTGTAGCGCGCAGAAAAACCTGGTACATCATCGGTGCCGTGGCCGTTATCTTGGCATTGTTGCTACCCATAGCGCGCGGAGGATTCAACTTTGGTATTGAGTTCCGCGGTGGTTCTGAATTTAGGCTCACAAACACGCAAGAACTTTCACACCAGCTCGCGGTGGACGTTATTTCGGACATTGCACCGGGTTCACAGGTGAATGTGACTGACGTGGGGCTTGCCGACATTCGAATTCAGACCGAACAGCTTGAAGACGTTCAGTCAGAGCGTGCGCGATTGGCCCTTGCTGACGCATACGGACAAGAGGATGCGGCCGTGGCATCCAGCTTCATCGGTCCCAATTGGGGAGCTGACGTTACGAATCAGGCCCTAATGGGTCTGATCGTGTTTCTAATACTGGTTTCCCTATTGATCGCTATTTACTTCAGGAGCTGGAAGATGTCGGTAGCGGCAGTTCTGGCACTGGCCCACGACCTTATTCTTACCGCAGGCATTTATGCAGGTGTTGGTTTTGAGGTGACGCCGGCAGCTGTTATTGGATTCCTTACGATCTTGGCCTATTCGCTGTATGACACCGTTGTGGTGTTCGACAAAGTTAGGGAGAACACACTTGAAGTCGAATACTCAGAAACTCGAACCTTTGGTGAGATGGTCAACCTGGCAGTGAACCAGACCTTGATTCGTTCCATCAACACATCGGTTGTCGCTGTGCTGCCGGTGGCTTCAATCTTGTTCGTTGGTTCGTTGCTGCTTGGAGCAGGAACCCTGAGGGACATTGCCCTGGCGCTGTTTGTTGGAACTATCGTAGGAACGTATTCGTCCATCTTTCTGGCGGCACCGATTTACGCGCACTTACGCGAATCTGAACCGACTTTGAAGAAAGCCGCTGACAAAGTAGTAGCTAGCCGCGCGTAGAATTGAATCCATTCGATAGAGGATGGAAAAATGACAGACGCGAAAAGCAGTTCACTTCGCGCTCGTCTGCCAAAAATTTTTACGAAGTCCTCGACTTCCTACGGTACAGACATGGCTTCTCTGGTTCGTATAGTCAAGACGAATCACCCAAAAGCCGACCTGACAGTGATTGAAAAGGCGTTCCAGTTCGCGGAGAAGTATCACACCGGCCAGCTACGGAAAAGTGGCGAAGAGTACATCACTCACCCTTTGGCTGTGGGGAGAATTCTTGCCGACCTGGGCTCAGGACCCGCAACAATCGCTGCTGCCTTACTCCACGACACCGTAGAGGACACTGATTACTCGATAGAAGCACTCGAGAAGGACTTTGGGAACGAAGTTGCCCTCTTGGTCGATGGCGTCACGAAGCTGGACAAGGTTAAGTTTGGAGACAGCGCACAGTCAGAAACCATGCGCAAGATGGTAGTTGCAATGAGCAAGGACGTTAGAGTCCTCGTCATCAAACTCGCGGATAGGCTTCACAATGCAAGGACCTGGGGATTTGTCAGCCCTGAGTCGGCGAGGAAAAAAGCACAGGAAACACTGGAAATTTATGCGCCACTTGCGCACAGACTAGGAATTTCCACAATGAAAGTCGAGCTGGAGGACATCAGTTTCAGCGTGCTATACCCGAAAGTTTACGAAGAGATCGTCTCGCTGGTTGGCCAGCGGAATCCCCTGAGAGCTGACTACACACAAAACGTAATAGACGAGATTTCTCTCGAGCTTCGAAATGGCAGAGTCAAGTCAAAGATTGACGGACGACCTAAGCAGTACTACTCGATCTACCAGAAGATGGTGCTTCGGGGACGAGAGTTTGACGACATCTACGACCTCGTGGGCGTGAGAGTGATAGTTGCAAGCGTAAAAGACTGCTATGCCGCCTTAGGTGCCATACACGCCCGCTGGTCACCGTTGCCGGGCAGGTTCAAGGACTACATAGCGATGCCGAAGTTCAATCTCTACCAATCGCTGCACACAACTGTAGTGGGGCCAGACGGCAGGGCAGTGGAAATACAGATAAGAACTCTTGAGATGCATCAGCGAGCTGAGTTCGGTGTCGCAGCCCATTGGAAGTACAAGGCGCAGAGTGGAAAGAGCGATAAGGAAGTCGACTTCGCCTGGATGAAGCAACTCTCAGATTGGCAAGAGGAGACTGCAGACCCGGGGGAGTTTCTGGATAATCTGCGTTTCGAAATTGGCGCCAAAGAGCTCTATGTCTTCACTCCAAAGGGCAAGGTTGTTGGACTAACCGCCGGATCGACACCCGTTGACTTTGCCTATGCCGTCCACACGGAAGTTGGTCACAAGACCATTGGGGCCAAGGTAAATAGCCGCCTGGTGCCGCTAGAGAGCAAACTGCAGGCTGGTGATTCGGTAGAAGTTCTAACTTCGCGATCAGAATCCGCCGGGCCTAGCAAGGATTGGTTGAATTTCGTGGCCTCCCCGGGAGCGCGAGCAAAAATCAAACACTGGTTCGCTCAAGAGCGCAAGGAGATCGCAACCGAGGACGGCAAGGAAGCGCTAGCTCGAGGGCTTCGAAGAAAAGGGCTCCCTGTCCAGTCGCTTATGTCTTCAGACTCGCTTACAAAGCTTGCCGAAGAGCATGGCTTGGTGGGAATTCCAGCACTCTTCAACGCAATCGGTCAGGGTCAGCTAACCGTGGGCACTGTCATTGACAGGCTAAAGCAGCTCGAAGGCCTCGCTCCAGAAGCGATCACCGAGGAATTGCCGGTTCAGGTTCCTAAGTCTCTTCGACAAAGAAGAAACGAATCTCAGGGCGTTCTTGTCAAGGGGGACTCCGATGTCATGTCAAAGATGGCTAGATGTTGCACTCCGGTGCCGGGGGACGAAATAACTGGATTCATCACCCGTGGCGAAGGTGTGTCCGTCCACCGCACGGACTGCAAAAATGTTCAATCTCTTACACAAGAGCGACTTGTGGAGGTCTCCTGGGCTGACGAAGCCAGGGGGGTTTTCATGGTTCAGATCCAGATTGAGGCGTTAGATCGCTCAGGACTGCTGAGTGATGTAACTCGAGTGCTGACCGAGAGTCACGTTAACATTTTGAACGCATCGGTTTCAACCGGCAAAGACAGAGTCGCGATTAGCAAGTTTATTTTTGAGATGGCGGACCCGTCGCACTTGGATCACGTTCTAAATCAAGTTCGAAGAGTTGAAGCCGTCTACGACGTTTATCGAGTCAAAAGTAGTTAGGTCTAATCGACCGCTTGAGAAGCAGCCAGCAACCAGGCCTTACGGGCAGTGATTTGCTCTTCGATCTCTATTTTCTTCTCGGGCTTAGCCTGCTCAAGATCCTTTTCAAGACCAGCGATGGCTTCTTCAAGCTGCGATACCAGAGAGTTTGACCGTGCTTTCGCAGCTGGGTCAGATCGTCGCCATGCGTCGGCGGCAGCATCAGCAATCTTCTTCTCTATTTTTCTAATTGGGTCTTCAATTTTTCTTACCTGGTCGCGAGGAATGTGTCCTATTTTTTCCCAACGCGCTTGGATGTTGGCTAACGTTTTCTTGGCTGACTCAATGTCGTCAAGGTTCAGTGCTTCAATCTCCAGGTTGAGGGCAATCTTCTTTTCTAGATTCGCCTTGTGGCTTATTTCAATCTCGGCATCTTCGGCCTTCTTTGCGGCAAAAATGGCGTCGCCAGCCGCGCGAAACTCTTTCCACAGCGACTCTTCAGCTTTGCCGGCTTTACCAGCAAGCTTCCATTGGTTCTGAAGCTTCTTGTATTGATCGGTCGCGCCAGCACCCTTGGTCACGAGAGCCTTGGCACTATCGACAAGCGAAGTTTTCTCAGCCTTTGCTTCCTTGAACGAACCGTCTAAGTTGGAGAAAAATGCACGGCGACCCGCCTCGAATTTAGCTCGGGCCTGCGAAAATCGCTTCCAAATTGGGTCAGTCTTAGCCTTTGGAACCTTCGGGCCTTCCTTCTGAAGTTTTTGCCAGCGCTCAAAAAGCTCTGTCATTTCAACGGCGGACTTTTTCCAGTTGATCCCGCCGAGGTTGGCTACGATTGACTCTGCTCTGGCCGCAATCTCTTCTTTAGCCGCCATTGCACGCTGATTTGCTGCAGCGCGCTCCTCGTTTGCCCTAGCGCTAGTGGCATCAATCAGCCCAGTAACAGCCTCAACCCGATCACGTAAGTTCTGAACGTTTCCGACTGCCTTTGGCTCAACTAGCTCGGCCTTTAGGTGTTCGCGAGTGGTTTTTAGGCTTTTTGCATCCGTGATACCAGCTGCCAGTCGCTGCTCCAGCGTGCGGACCTGGGCTGCAAGGTCATCGAATTTTCGAGTGAAGTAGCTCAGAGCATCTTCTGCTGGCACGTTTGGATATTGACCGACGATGCGCTCTTGCCCACCGTCTATCAAGTAGACGTTATTAGCCTCGTCTACACGACCGAATTCACTGCTTGTCAAGAGTTGCTCCTACTGGTTTTGTCTTACTCTACCGAAACAGAACTTATCAATACTTCATCTAGCGGAGATGCGTCCGAAGAACCGTCAACCGTTCCGGACTCGGCGATCGCCTTGACAGCGTCTAGCCCACCTGTAATCGAACCGAAGATGGTGTATCCACCGACTACGTCTGACGGAATAGTCGAATCTTGGTAAACAATGAAGAACTGAGAGCCCATGGAGCTGTCGTCTCCACCGCGACGAGCCATTGCCAAGACGCCCTCGGTGTAAAGATCGGCTTCAGGCGCATTTTCAATCGGTCCCCAGTTGTAGCCGGGGCCGCCGGTGCCATCGCCGCTTGGGTCGCCGCACTGAAGGACGTAAATACCTGAAGTCACAAGTCGGTGACAGCTGACGCCTTCGTAAAAGCCATTCTTCGATAGTGAAACAAAGTTTGCGACTGCTTGAGGAGCAAGGTCTCCGGAAAGGTCAAACGTGAGCTTTTCGCCATTCAGGTTTAGAGACCCGTTCCACACTCTGCCCTCGGCAAGAGCTAAATCAGGAACACCAGTTGGGTCAGCATCTGTCACATCAGCAGGTGCTTCAACCTGATCGGTAGTCGCGGCAAGATCAGCTTCCTGCCCTCCTGGCCCAAATGAGAAATAGGCGAGCTGGCCTGCGAAGGCCACTGCGACCGCACCGGCAGCAACTGCCAGGAAGACTCGGTTGTCCCTTTTGGACCTAACAGCTCTATTGCTAATTAGGTCTTGCTTTGCTTGGTAATTCTCTAACTTGCTGTTTGATTTCATAACTCACCCTTTTATCGCCTTGGTAATTCTAGGTGTTGCTTAGAGTTGGCGTGTGGTTGAAATCCCTCTTGCTGCCAGACTGAGACCAAATTCGCTAACTGAAGTGATAGGTCAGTCGAGAGCGCTCATCGAAAATGGGCCGCTGGCCAGGCTCATATCTGGCGATCAATCGGGTTCCTGGCCATCCGTAATTCTTTGGGGACCTCCTGGAAGTGGTAAGACCACGATCGCTCGACTTATTGGCAACAATGAAAAAGTGCACTTCATTGAACTCAGCGCAGTCAGTGCTTCGGTTGCGCAGGTCAGAGAGCTAATAGCCAAAGCCAAAGAGCTCAAAAATTTATACGATCGGCCAACCGTGCTGTTCCTTGATGAAGTTCACCGATTCTCCAAGTCTCAGCAGGATTCATTATTGAGTGCTGTGGAATCCGGAATCATTACGCTGATAGCTGCAACAACTGAGAACCCTTCATTTAGCGTTATCAAGCCTTTGATTTCAAGATCTGTGGTGGTGAAACTTGAACGGTTGAATGATGGTGACGTGCTATCCATCTTGAACCGCGCACTGGAGTCAAATAGTGGATTACCAAATGCCACCTTCGAAACCGAAGCGTTGAAATACCTGGCAAAGATTTCTTCAGGAGATGCCAGAAGAGCCCTCACCCTCATGGAGGCAGCAGCCAATAGTTCGAGCAATTCAGTCAGTCTAGAATCCGCCAAGTTGGCAGCACAGTCGACAATTGTCTACGACCAAGCAGGAGATGAGCACTACGACACCATTAGCGCATTCATCAAATCTGTTCGCGGTTCCGATGCAGATAGTGCACTGCACTATTTGGCAAGAATGATTGCAGGCGGTGAGGATCCGAGATTTATCGCGCGCAGACTAATGATCCTTGCAAGCGAGGACGTTGGCTTGGCAGACCCTCACGCACTCGTGCTAGCAGAAGCAACTGCTGGGACGGTTGAACGCATTGGAATGCCTGAGGGCAGAATTCCTCTGGCGCAGCTAACGATCTACTTGGCGCTAGCCCCGAAATCAAACCGTGCCTACCAAGCCATAAACATGGCGATGGCGGCAGTCGAAGCGGCCAACACTAAGCCGGTGCCTGCAGCACTGAGGTCAACCGGAGCCGTGGGCTACAAGTACCCACACGATGACCCCAGAGGAGTTCTGCCACAAACATATCGAGACGGCGATGAGATCTTTTATCACCCTTCCGATCATGGATTTGAGGCTGAATTAGCCAAGCGAGTCGAAATGATTAGAAAAATCCTTGCCAGATAGTGACACTTGAGCGCTAGCTCTGGTAGTATTTCCGGGTTATCTGGATTCAGCGGCTGTAATCTGGACACTAAGAAATATCCAATCTAAAGTTTGATTTGAAAGGTACCTTTTTGTCGAAGGCAACAAGATCCCGCAGCAAGACCCGTCTTTCGCGTGCCCTGGGCATCGCGCTGACGCCTAAAGCTGCAAAGTATATGGAAAAGCGACCTTATGGTCCAGGACAGCACGGTCGCACTAAGCGCAAGACTGACTCTGATTACTCAGTTCGTCTTCGCGAGAAGCAGCGCTTACGTGCTCAATACGGAATTCGCGAGGCTCAGCTTCGCAATACATTCAAGGAAGCTAAGCGCACCGCTGGCCTGACCGGTGAGAACTTGGTTGAGCTGTTGGAGATGCGTCTGGACGCCGTAGTTCTTCGTTCGGGTATGGCCCGCACGATTGCCCAGTCACGCCAGATGGTTGTGCACCGTCACATCCTTGTGGATGGCGAGCGAGTAGACCGTCCGTCCTTCCGCGTGAAGCCAGGACAGATGATTCACGTCCACGACAAGTCAGAGCGAACCGAACCTTTCCAGGTTGCGGCGGCCGGAGGTAACTCCGACGTACTTGCAAAGACACCTGAGTATCTAGCAGTCGATCTCGACAAGCTACAGGTGACGCTATTGCGTCGTCCGAAGCGCGAAGAGGTTCCTGTGACTTGTGAAGTACAGCTTGTAGTTGAGTTCTACGCAGCTAGGTAGCCAAGAACATGACAGGCGGCGAAATTGCGGTGGTCATTCTGGCCGCTAGCGCCGCACTCTTGGTTGTTCTTCTGGGGTTCCCTTTAGTAAAACTAGGCAAGCTTCTGGATAAAACAGCCGCAACTGTCACGACTTTCAATGCTGAATTCGAACCAATACTTGCCGAGGCCAAAATAACTTTGGCAGAGGCCAATAAGCAGCTAAAGCGCGTCGACAACATTTCAAAAGACGTGGAGCAGGTTACAACTAACATCAGCTCACTAGTTGCGGTATTCACTGCTTCGGTCGGGGGCCCATTGACAAAGATTTTTGGCGTCTTTCAAGGCGTGGCTAAAGTGTTCGGCAAACGGAGGTAGTTATGTCAAAATTAAGTTGGTTCATCGCTGGCATTGGAATGGGAGCACTAGCTCTTCAGCAGTTTCGGGATAACCCAAAGGCGCAGGCCGCGGTCGATGAGATGCGAACCGCCGCAAAGGATTTCTCGGATTCGATCGCTGCAGGCTACCAAGAGCGCGAAGCTGAACTGAAAAAATCAGCCAAAACTAAGAAGTAGCGCATGAAGACTGCCGAAATCAGGCGTCGGTGGCTGTCCTACTTTGAGAGTAAAGGACACACGATTGTCCCTAGCGCTCCGCTCATAAGCCAAGACCCAACACTCATGTTTGTTGTTGCCGGAATGGTGCCTTTCATTCCTTTCATGACTGGAGTTATGCCCAGTCCCTATAAGCGGGCAACTTCGGTTCAAAAGTGCGTGAGAACTCTCGACATTGATGAGGTCGGTAAGACAACTCGCCACGGCACCTTTTTCCAGATGAACGGAAACTTTAGTTTCGGCGATTACTTCAAAAAAGACGCCATCACCTATGCCTGGGAACTGCTGACTTCGTCTGTTGAGGCCGGTGGGTACGGATTTCTTCCCGAAAAACTGTGGGTAACGGTTTATGAGGACGACGAAGAGTCCATTCAGCTCTGGTTGGACAACTCAAATGTCCCCATAGAGCGCATTCAAAAGCGGGGCATGGCAGATAACTACTGGTCAACGGGCCAAAGGGGACCGGCAGGGCCGTGCTCCGAGATTTACTTTGATCGAGGGCCCGATTACGGAGTCGAGGGTGGCCCTGCTGCCGACGAAGATCGCTACATTGAAATCTGGAATCTCGTTTTCATGCAGTACGAACGCGCGGACGGCGGAACCAAGGATCACTTTAAGATCATTGGTGACCTACCGGAGAAGAACATTGACACCGGCATGGGGCTGGAGCGGGTCGCATTTTTGCTCCAGGAAGTCGAAAACATTTACGAAATTGACCAGATACGGCCACTAATAAATCTAGCAAGTCAATTGAGCGGCAAGAAATACGGAGACCTGGAAGTTGATGATGTCCGAATGCGGGTCATCGCTGATCACATTCGCTCTTCGCTCATGCTCATGTCCGATGGAGTGACCGCATCCAACGAGGGACGTGGCTATGTTCTCCGTAGGCTTTTGCGCAGGTCCATAAGAGCTCTTAGGCTTCTGGGTGTTACCGAGAGTAGTTTTGAGAGGCTATTTACGGTTAGCAAAGACGCGATGGTTGAGGCTTATCCGGAGCTAGAGGAGAACTTCCCTCGGATTCTTAGAAGCGCGCTTTCAGAGGAAACAGGATTTGCCAGAACGCTCGAGACTGGAACTTTGGTTCTTGAGCAGGCAATTGCCGCGGCCAATGGAATTCTGTCCGGTGCCACTGCGTTTGAATTGCACGACACCTATGGGTTCCCAATCGACCTAACGGTCGAAATAGCAGCGGAGTCAGGCCTTGAAGTGAATCGAGAAGGCTTCGTCGAGCTGATGGATGAGCAGAAACAAAGGGCCAAGCAGGATGCCAAAGACAAGAAGATGGGTGGGGGATCCCTGCAGGTTTACAGCGAGGTTCGCGCTAAGGGGGAGACTCTATTTACCGGCTATGACTCCCTAGAAAGCGCCGCAACTGTTATTGGTCTTGTGAGAGACGGTGTCTCCGTGAACACCTTGAGCCACGGGCAAATTGGGGAAGTGTTTCTAAACTCGACATCGCTTTATGGTGAATCAGGCGGCCAGGCAGCTGACGCCGGAATCATAACCGGGAAAGGATTCACGCTAGATGTTCTGGATGTCCAAAAGCCGGTCAAGGGACTATTCGCACACAAGGTAAAGGTGTCTTTCGGTGAGGTTGCAGTGAATTCTGCCGCGACCACCATTGTCGATGCAGATTGGCGACTCGGGGCTTGTCAGTCTCACAGTGCGACCCACGTTGTCCACGCGGCCATCAGGCAAGTGCTAGGTCCTCAGGCGTTGCAGTCGGGTTCGTTCAATAGACCCGGTTACATGAGGTTGGACTTCGCATGGGGCGAGAGCTTGAGCGAGGCCACCAAGAGCGAAATTGAAGAGGTCTCAAACCTCGCTATCAGATCGGATTTGTCGGTAACAGCGGACTTCATGACAGTAGCGGAAGCCAAGGAGTTTGGAGCAATAGCCCTATTTGGAGAAACCTATGACGAGCAAGTCAGAGTTGTTCAAGTTGGTGGCCCATGGTCACGAGAACTCTGTGGCGGTACCCACGTTTCTAGAACTGCCCAAATTGGTTTGGTAAGCCTGGTATCAGAGGCATCTGTTGGCTCTGGCTCAAGACGCATAGAAGCACTGGTTGGCATGGAAGCGCTCACTTCTTTGCAGGCTGAACGCGATCTCGTGAGAAGACTTTCACTCCAACTGAAGGCTCCTGCCAGTGATGTTGAAGCTCGCGTCACCGAGTCTCTGGCAGAACTAAAGGCTTCCAGCAAGGTAGTTTCTGACATGGAAATGGCGAAGCTTCAAACTCGGATACCCACTTTTGCGGAGGCTGCGACAGCGGTAAACGGAATTGACCTCCTGGCCCTTGAGGTTGACACCTCAGATTCTGATCAACTTCGCGTCTTGGCTATGGGCCTAAAGGCTCACCTTGGGGCAGCTTCTATCGTGATCTTGGGCAGCAAGGCAAGCGGGTCTGGGGTTGTAATAGCTGTTGCGGGCTCTGCAGCGGTTGCCAAGGGGTACAAGGCCGGTGAGCTGGTTTCAGTTGCTTCGAAGGTGCTAGGCGGCGGCGGTGGTGGAAAGCCAGAGCTTGCCCAGGGCGGCGGCACGAATATTGACAAGCTTTCCGAAGCAATCGCGGCGGCGGCTGCAATAGTGTGATGAGAAAAATTGCCGTTGATGCGGGCCTAGCTCGAATCGGAGTCGCCATCTCCGTTGACTCGCTTGCAATTCCACATTCCGTTATTACGCAGGGCGACACAGCAATCGCAGAACTCGTCGAAATTTACCGCGAGAAAAACGCTGAATGCATCTACGTAGGGCTCCCGCTATCTCTGAATGGTGGCCATACCGCGAGCACAAAAATGGCAATTGATTTTGCCCAGCTTGTTGCCGCTGAGGGCATTCCAATAAGACTTATTGACGAAAGGCTCACCTCAAAATCAGCCCAACAATCGCTCAGACAAGCCGGCAAGAATGCAAAACAGCAGAAGGCAATAATTGATGCTTCGGCCGCTTGTCTTATATTGGAGTTCGCGCTTGCTTCGGAGAAAAACGGTGAGTTAGCTGGCAGACGATTGGATACTTTGGATGACTGATGGTTTGGAGCCGATGCCACCCAAGAAGAGCTCAAAACGCTCGTGGCTAGCCGCGATAGTCTCGATTGTTGTAGTCGGCGCAATAGTCGGCGGTGGGATATTCTCTGCAAGCTCGAGCGTTCAAGATTTTCTGTCTCGGTTCCAAGTAGAGGACTACGATGACCAGTCCGGGCCCAGCACGGTTTTGCTTATTTCTGCAGGGGACACTGGAGAAGATGTTGCACGAAAAATGGTTGATGCCGACATCATCAAGAGTTTCGACGCTATTTATCGAGACATGCTGAATGTTGATTTGGTCATTTTCCCGGGGAGTTACGAGTTTCCCACCAAGCTTTCCGGCTCGGCTGCTTTACAGCTGTTGATGTCAGGTTCCAATCGAATTCTTGTCTCTACCACAATCCCCGAGGGTCTCAGCGTCGCACAAATCCTTCCGAGGCTGTCCGAAGATTTGGGTATTTCGATTTCAGATCTAGAAGATGGAATCGCCCAAGAGATTTCCAGGATCCCGGACGATGCACCCAGCATCGAGGGCTTTTTGTTTCCTGCGACCTATAGCTTTGACCCAAACCCAGATGCCAACGAAGTCATCAAAGCCATGGTTGACCGCATGGAACAAGAGCTTTTGAAATACGAGATTCCCCTTGTCGATTCACTGCCCACACTCACCCTGGCCTCAATGATCGCAAGCGAGGGCAGATTTGAGGAGGATCTATTCAAGATATCCCGAGTCTTTGTAAACCGGCTGGACATCGGGATGGCGCTGCAGTCCGATCCAACCGTGAAGTACCGATATGAGGGAAGCCTAGAGTCCTTTCAGGAGGGACTGAAGGATACCGAGTCATTGTTTAGCACCTACAGTCGCCCTGGATTACCAATTGGACCCATCTCAAGTCCGGGAGGTTTGGCCATCGAGGCTGCGCTTCGACCGGCCGACGGCGCTTGGCTTTACTTCGTAGCAATAAACCTTGACACCGGTGAGACCGTTTTCTCCGAGACATTACGTGAGCACGAAATCGCAGCTGAGGTCTATAGGCAGTGGCTTCGGGATAGTCCAGACTATGACTAATCACTATGCGGTCCTCGGGTCTCCGATTTCTCACTCGAAGTCCCCTCTGATCCACAGAACTATCTTTGAGCACTTGAAACTTAACGCTGTTTACACATCTCATGATGTAGTCGACCTATCTGAATTTCTGGACAGCAACGCTGGGCTATCCGGCCTAAGCATCACAATGCCTCTGAAGGATCAAGCCTTCGCTATTGCGAGTGAACGGGATTATTGGGCGCAATTCAGCGAGTCCGTCAATACCTTGAAAAAAACAGAGTCTGGATGGGCCGGCTACAACACCGACGTCTTTGGTCTGCGGCAAGCGGCAAGCCAAGTGATCTTTCGGTCGGTTGCGATACTTGGCACCGGGGCAACTGCCAGATCAGCCCTAGCGGCGTTCCAGGGTTCAAATTTGATGGTTTGGGGTCGCGATCAGGATTCCGCGAAAGAGCTGTCGAAGAGATTCGATGCATCCAACCAGGAGCTAATGGCCGCTCTTTCTGCGGATTTAGTGGTCAGCACTATCCCTGGAGTTGCGTTATCTGACCTCATTTCAACTAGTTCTAAACACCCTGGCGCGTTAATCAGCGCCGATTACGGTACCGACGCTCACCAAGCAGGCGAGTCGTTTGAGGCATTTGTTTCCGGCCTGGAAATGCTCATCTGGCAGGCGATCGGCCAGCAAAGAATTTTTAGTGGACTTGGACTCAATGCACCCTTGCCTGGTGAAGAGATTTTGATAGAAGCCGTCAGGCGCGCAATAGACATGGCAAAATAGGAAGATGCTTAGATGGATAACAGCCGGTGAATCACATGGCCCGGAATTAATTGGGGTCATTGAGGGCCTGCCTGCAGGCGTGCCGATTTTAGACGAGGACCTTCAGCAGGCTCTTGCCAGGAGAAGGCTCGGCTACGGCCGCGGAGCAAGAATGAAATTTGAGCAAGATCTCATTTCGCTTTCTAGCGGAATCAGATTCGGCCAGTCTCAGGGTGGACCAATAGCGATTCGAATTGCGAACACCGAGTGGCCAAAGTGGGAAACGGTGATGAGTGCCGCTCCAGTGGATGCTGATGAGCTAAGTGGCGGCCGTGCAGCACCTTTGACTCGTCCGCGTCCAGGGCACGCAGATTTCACCGGAATGCAAAAATATGGCTTCGATGAAGCCAGGCCGGTTCTTGAAAGAGCGAGCGCCCGCGAAACCGCAACTCGCGTCGCACTTGGTGCCATAGCTCAGAAGTTCTTATCTGAACTTGGCATTGAACTAGTCACACACACCGTTGCAATCGGCGCCGCGATTTCTAAATCCGAAAACCTTCCGTCGCCAAACGATCTGACTTATCTAGATGCCGATCCCGTTAGGTGCTTCGACAAGGCTGACTCAGACGCGATGGTTGCTGAAATTGACGACTGCCATTCAACTGGCGACACCGTTGGCGGAGTTTGCGAAACCCTTGTTTACGGTTGCCCTCCGGGTCTAGGTAGCTATGTCCATTCTGATCGCAGACTAGATTCCCAGCTAGCTGGAGCTGTGATGGGCATTCAGGCAATGAAATCTGTGGAAATCGGCGATGGTATTGAGACCACGAGACGTCGCGGCAGCGTCGCTCACGATGAAATTGTGAACAGTGACCAAGGTGTTCAGCGTCTAACGGATCGAGCCGGAGGCATCGAAGGTGGCATGACAAACGGCGAGATTGTTCGAGTGAGGGCCGGCATGAAGCCGATCAGCACAGTTCCACGGGCGCTGCAGACCATCGACACGGGCACGGGTGAATCAACCACCGCTCACCACCAGCGCAGCGATGTTTGTGCAGTACCGGCTTCTGGAGTAGTCGTCGAGGCCATGGTTGCTCTTGTTATTGCTAATGCGGTATTGGAAAAGTTCGGTGGGGATTCGGTTAAAGAAGTTCTCCGCAACATGAACTCTTACCTCGAGAGCATCCCAGCTGCGTTGCAATCGAGGATCGTCAGACAATAGTGATGGGGCCGATCGTATTAGTAGGCCCAATGGGCGCTGGTAAGACGACGCTCGGCAAAAGACTCGCAAAGGTACTAGACCTGCCTTTTGTGGACACTGACAAGATGGTAACTGCAGATCATGGGTCAATTAAGGACCTGTTCGCGGCAAAGGGGGAAGCCTATTTCCGAGATCTTGAGTCTGCCGCTCTCGTCAAAGCCCTTGATGGCCGCAACGTTGTTGCAACTGGAGGCGGAATAGTCTTGTCAAAAGCTAATAGAACGCTCCTAACCCAAAATGCGACAATATTTTTGGACACCAACATGGAATTTGTGCTTCGATCGCTAAATGTCGCCAAGCGTCCACTGCTAAAAGACAACCCTGAAAGCTGGGAGCAGATTTACCAGGACCGACTTGAGTTCTACAAGGAAGTTTCAATCGCCACCGTAAACACCGCGAACAACTCCGTTGGTGCCATCATGAAAAACTTAGAGTCAGAGGTCAGTAAATATGTCTAACATCTTGATCGGGCGAGCCTTGCTTAATGAGATCCCCACAACGCTCAGCGGGGTTAAAAAAGTGCTGATTGTCTACCCGCAGCCCTTGGCCACGACTGCTGAAGCACTCTCTGAAAACCTCAAAGATTCCGGGTTCGAGGTGCTACTAGCAGAGGTCCCAGCGGCTGAAGACGCCAAGCGAGTAGAGGTAGCAGCTTTTTGCTGGCAGATCATGGGAAAGTCTGATTTTAACCGTAACGACGCCGTCATTGGCCTTGGAGGCGGCTCCACAACCGATCTAGCTGGTTTTGTTGCAGCAACTTGGCTAAGGGGAGTCCGATCGGTACTAATACCGACCACTTTGCTAGGCATGGTGGATGCGGCAATCGGCGGAAAGACTGGAATCAATACAACTGAGGGTAAGAATTTGGTGGGAGCTTTCCACTCACCTCACAGCGTTGTCATAGATCTTGACACCCTTCATTCCTTGGCAAGAAACGAGCTTTTAGCCGGAATGGCGGAGGTTGTGAAATACGGGTTTATTGCAGACCCATGGATTCTCGACACTTTGGAGAATGATCCAGCTGCTACCGATCCTGCATCGAGTGTGTTCGAAGAGCTGATTAGACGCTCGGTGGCAATAAAGGAAGACGTGACATCTCGCGATTTCAATGAAACAGGAGAGCGCGAGTTTCTCAACTATGGGCACACTCTGGGGCATGCGATCGAGCATGCCGAAAGATATAAGTGGCGACACGGCGCGGCAATTTCGATTGGTATGGTCTTCGCCGCCGAACTATCAATGCTTTCGGGCAAGCTACCCGAGGCCGATGTCATTAGGCACCGCAGTGTGTTTGAGGCCCTTGGTCTCCCAACGACTTACCGAGCAGATCGTTGGCCACAACTGTTGGCCACGATGCAAAAGGACAAGAAGGCTAGAGCCGGCTCTCTTCGGTTTGTGGTTCTAGACAAAATTGGGAAGCCAACAATCCTGAATGCCCCCACGCCCGAGCTTGTCTTCACGGCTTTTCAAGCAATAGTTGAATAGGGTTTAGGTCATGTCGGTAATTTACGTTCTAAATGGACCAAACCTAAATCTCCTTGGTTCCAGGGAGCCTGAGGTTTACGGCACCTTCAGTCTGGGCGACCTTGAGGCTTCTTTGCAGAATTGGGCGCTATCAAAGGATCAGGCGATTAAGGTGCTGCAGACCAACAGCGAGGATGAGCTCATAGGTTGGCTCCACGCTGCGATCAAGGAAAAATCTTCGGTTGTTATAAACCCAGCAGCTTTTACCCACTACAGCTACGCACTTAGAGATGCTTGCGCTGCGCTCACTGGATCTGGACTGTCACTCATTGAAGTTCACATCAGCAACCCACACGCCCGCGAGACCTTCAGGCACAACAGCGTTATCTCAGGGGTTGCCACTGGTGTTATCGCGGGTTTTGGGATTGATAGTTACCTACTGGCTTTGGAACAACTATCCCGCCGCTAGAATTTGCAAGGCGCTAAGGAGAAAACAATGGCCAGCTCAAACGACTTAAAAAACGGCATGGTTCTAATGATTGATGGCCAGCTATGGGCTGTTATCGAATTTCAGCACGTAAAGCCCGGCAAGGGGCCTGCTTTTGTTCGAACGAAGCTAAGAAGTGTTATCTCCGGCAAGGTCGTCGATAAGACCTTTAACGCTGGAGCCAAGATTGAAACTGCGAACGTCGACAGACGAGACATGCAGTACCTATACAACGATGGTTCTGGTTACGTCTTCATGGATACCAGTGATTATGATCAGCTTTCCGTTCCTGCAGAGGTTGTCGGCGACGTAGCAAATTTCATGCTTGAAAATCAGAATGCAACCGTGGCTCTCCATGAGGGATCCGCGCTCTACGTAGAGCTTCCACCATCGGTAGTTCTAGAAATCACTTACACAGAACCTGGACTGCAGGGTGACCGTTCAACCGGTGGCTCAAAGCCTGCGACATTGGAGACTGGATATCAAATCCAGGTTCCACTATTTATAGAGAACAACACCAGGGTAAAAGTCGA
Source organism: uncultured Aquiluna sp. (assembly GCA_905182225.1). Taxonomy (GTDB): domain Bacteria; phylum Actinomycetota; class Actinomycetes; order Actinomycetales; family Microbacteriaceae; genus Aquiluna. The sequence goes on along the minus strand of CAJJAJ010000005.1, from coordinate 38,289 downwards.
CACCAGAACCGGTGAATACCTAGGGCGCGTGAACGACTAGTTGAGCTCCCGAAGCAAGTCCCGTAAGCGGGCACTTGATGCACTTTATGCCTCTGGAATTAGAAATAGTGATGCCATGGATTTGCTGCAGGAGACTGCCTCAGGAATAGCCGACAGGCAGAACCAGGCAGCAATCTTTGACTACGCCGAGGCGATAGTGGTTGGAGTAACTGGAAACCTTGCGCAGATTGACAATGATTTACGACAAATCTCGGACGGCTGGTCTCTGGAAAGGATGCCGAACGTCGATCGCTCCATCTTGCGCCTCGGAGCGTGGGAGATACTTTATAACGATGATGTTCCAAACGAGGTGGCAATAGCCGAAGCCGTCTCATTAGCCGGCGAGTACTCAACAGACGATTCACCGAAATTCATAAATGGAGTATTGGCTCGACTCGCAAAAGGCACCCAGGCACTTTGAGCCTGTTATGATTTAGAAAAGTTGTCCTTTAAAGTCGTCCTGCGAGGCGAAGAAGGAGTCGAAAATGGCTAGCCGTGCGGTCCTAGATGGACCAGACATTCTTAGGGCGCTAAGGCGCATCTCCCACGAAATACTTGAGGCCAATGAGGGTCCAGAAAATCTCGTTATTTTGGGTATACCAACCCGCGGCGTCGAACTAGCCAGGCGCATTGTTGAAATCCTTCAGGCCATCGAGCCAAACCAAATCATAGAGCTCGGAATTCTGGACATAACTATGTACCGGGACGACCTAGTTACGGCAGAGCGGGAGATTGTTGAAAGCAGCCTTCCAGTTTCAGGCATCGACGACAAAGTCGTGGTGTTAGTTGACGACGTCCTATTTTCTGGCAGAACTGTTAGGGCAGCTCTAGATGCTTTGACTAGCTATGGCAGACCCAAGCAGGTAAAACTTGCAGTCCTGGTTGATCGAGGTCACAGAGAGTTACCGATTAGACCGGATTTTGTTGGGAAGAACCTCCCCACTTCAGTTGCTGAGAGAGTCTCGGTCCAATTGCAGGGCAGTGACGGAGTCGATCAGGTTGTGATCTCAGGATGAAGCATCTAATTTCGATCAGGGATCTCACGAAAGACTCCGCCGTTGCGCTTCTTGATAGTGCGCAACGGCTAAGTCAAGTGAACCAGCGAAGCGTCAAGAGCTTGCCTGCACTCCGCGGCAAGACAGTAGTGAATCTGTTTTATGAAAACTCAACTAGGACCAGGATTAGTTTTGAAATCGCGGCCAAACGACTAAGTGCCGATGTCATCAACTTTGACGCTCAATCCTCGAGTGCTTCGAAGGGTGAGTCATTAAGGGACACTGCCCAGACTCTGGAGGCCCTCGGCGCTGCCGCCATTATCATCAGACACCCAATGTCAGGTGCTGCACATGCCCTCGCCAACAAGGGTTGGGTTTCTGCCAGCATCATCAATGCTGGTGACGGCAGGCACGAACACCCCACGCAGGCTTTACTCGATGCATTGACCATCAGGCAGCTGAAGATGCCAGGCAATGACCTTGCGGGCATCAAGGTTTTAATTGTTGGCGATATAGAACACTCCCGGGTGGCAAGAAGCAACATCCTATTGCTCTCACTTTTGGGAGCAACAGTAAGCGTTGCTGGCCCATCGACACTTCTGCCAGAGGGCATCGAAGCTATGGGGGCCAAGGTTTACAAAAGCTTTGATGAAGCGCTTGATGAAAAGCCAGATGTCGTGATGATGCTAAGAGTGCAACTGGAGCGCATGCAAGAGGACGACACCTTTAGCACCCGGGATTACATCGCCAATTGGTCACTCGACCAGAGACGATTGGGGCATCTGAACAAAGAGGCCGTGATCATGCATCCGGGCCCAATGAATCGTGGCCTCGAGATTTCCAACCAGGCCGCCAATGACCCTCGATCGGCTGTTCTTAGGCAAGTTGAAAATGGCTTGGCGGCGCGGATGGCCGTTCTACATCGCGCGTTGTCGGGAGAGGATGCAAATTGATTATTCTTAAAAATCTAACTTTGTCTGATGGGTCAATTCAAGATATACGAATCGATGGGGGCCTCGTAGTCGAGATGGGTCGGATAATAGACACCGGCACCGACTGCACCGATCTGATCGGCCTGTCCGGCTTCGTAGACCCCCACACGCACCTAAGAGAGCCAGGCTTCGAGGCTAGCGAGACTGTTTTATCGGGTACTAGAGCTGCTAGCGCTGGGGGCTATTCAGCAATTTGCGCCATGGCAAACACGGATCCGGTTGCGGATGATTCAAATCTAGTTGAGCGTGTTTATGACTTAGGCGTTGAGGCTGGGCTCTGCTTCGTGCAACCCGTCGGAGCTGTTACTAAGGGCCTCAAGGGACTGGAGCTATCAAGCATTGCAGACATGTCGACTTCGAGAGCGAAGGTGACCATGTTTAGTGACGACGGCATGTGCGTCCACGATGAAAACCTCATGAGACAAGCCCTTCTCGAAGTAAAGAAGTTTGGCGGCGTTGTCGCTCAGCACGCCCAGGACCCCAAAATGACCGTCGGGGCACAAATGAACCAAGGGGCAGTCGCTACCGAACTCGGCTTAACTGGTTGGCCGGCAATCGCGGAGGAGCAGATAATCGCGAGGGATGCTCAGTTGGCTCAAGAGGCTGGTTCGAGGCTGCATATTTGCCACCTGACAACTGCGGGGGGCGTCGAGGTTGTCAGATGGGCAAAATCAAAAGGCATTCAAATAACGGCAGAGGTGACTCCGCATCATCTATTTCTAACCGAGGAACTAGTTAGGACCTACGATCCGGTCTACAAGGTAAACCCTCCTCTCAGGACTGCCGATGACAACTCGGCACTGCTGGCCGGGTTAGTAGACGGGACAATAGACATGCTGGGCACCGACCATGCGCCACACTCAGGTGAAAAGAAGGACTGCGAATGGGAGAACGCTGCATTTGGAATGCTCGGTCTAGAGTCGGCCGCGAGTATCCTTCACCAGGTTCTTATTCAATCTGGAGCTGGCGACTGGAAGCTTTTTGAGGAAATAATCAGTAAGCGGCCAGCAAAATTGGCCAGCCTGGATAATCACGGCTCCATCAAAGTAGGCGCCCAGGCGAACATAACGGTGTTCAATCCTCATGAAAGAATAGCTGTGACCGAAATGAACCAGTCCAAGTCAAACAACAGCCCATACTTGGGACTCGAATTCATTGGACGAGTACAGCACACGATTTACGAAGGTCAATTTTCGATGATGAATCAATCAGTTAGGGACCAGTAATGACGCGAGAACTTATCGGTGGATTTGCCCTTTTAATCGTCCCAACAATTGCCGTCCTTATTCTTTTTGGGATTCGATTCAGGCGACGATCCCAAGAGAAAATTCTCTATGATCTGCCGGCATTTTCTGCCGAAAACGACTTAGGTGAGGTGTTGTACGTGAGCACTGTGTTCTCATCTGATCTGCTAGCAAAAGTCTGGGCCCAGGGGCTCGGAAATAGAGGAAACGCAAGAATCTGGCTTGGCAATAATGGCATTGGGCTTGCCAGAAATGGTGAGAAGGATTTCAACATTCCCACCTCCGCGATCCAGTCCCTGAGTGAAGCGAATGCGACCATAGACAGGGGAGTCGAGGCGAAAGGTCTAATTAGCATTTCCTGGAGCCACAACAATGTAGGACTTGTTACAAACATTCGATTCCGTGACAAACAACGTCACAACGAGATAAAAAAGACTTTGATTGAGAAATTGGGAGTGAGTTTTGCATAAAGCACATCTAGTACTGGAAGACGGATCAATTTTCGAAGGTGAGCGCTACGGTGTAGCGGGTGTGACTCTGGGCGAGCTGGTCTTCGCAACCGGGATGACCGGATACCAAGAAACTCTTACGGATCCTTCTTACGCCGGACAGATTGTTATGCAAACATTTCCCCATATCGGAATCACGGGTACCAATGAGACAGACGCCGAGTCCAGCAAAGTTTGGGTCGCTGGTTACATCGTGCGAGAACCTTCGCGCATAGCCAGTAACTACCGCTCCGAAAAGACCCTAGATCAGAACTTGATTGAAAATAACATTGTGGGGATATCGAATGTTGACACTCGGGCCATCACGCTTCATGTCCGAAGCCTTGGTGCGATGAGGGCCGGGATTTTTTCAGCTGACGAATCGATGTCAAGCGACGAAATGCTCGCGCTGGTACGTGCCGCACCTGAGATGAAGGGGCAGAGTCTTTCTGGTCAAGTTTCTACTTCTAAAAGCTATAGAATCCATGGCGAGAACGGCCACGTAGGCAAAGTAGCCGTGCTTGATCTAGGCATCAAAAAGTCGACCCTGGAGCACCTAGCAATGCGTGGCCTAGAAATAGAAGTTTTTCCAGCCGACATTAGCGCCGCTGAAATCCTGGCCACGTCACCGGACGGATTCTTTTTCTCCAACGGACCCGGTGATCCAGAAGCAAGCGGCAATCAGGTCTCAATGCTGCGCGAGCTTCTTGCCACGAAAAAACCATTTTTTGGGATCTGTTTCGGAAATCAGCTACTTGGACGGGCATTGGGTTTCGACACCTACAAACTCAAGTTTGGTCACCGAGGCATCAACCAGCCTGTAATCAACAATGAGACTGGGCGGGTAGAAGTAACGGCACACAACCACGGATTCGCGGTCAAACTGGAATCCGATAGCGCTGAGTCACCTCTTGGCTTCGGACAGGTGAAAGTTTCTCATCGTGGACTCAATGATCAGGTTGTAGAGGGCCTTGAGTGTGTTGACATTCCCGCATTCTCAGTTCAGTACCACCCGGAGGCAGCAGCCGGACCGCACGACAGCCATTACCTGTTCGATAAGTTTCTAGACGCAATCAAGGAGTCCAAGTAATGCCAAAGCGACAAGATATCAAGTCTGTCCTCGTGATCGGATCCGGTCCGATTGTGATCGGCCAAGCCTGCGAATTTGACTACTCAGGAACCCAAGCCTGCAGAGTCCTCCAAGAAGAGGGCATTCGGGTGATATTGGTGAACTCGAACCCAGCCACCATCATGACCGATCCGGACTTCGCCGACGCTACGTACATAGAGCCAATAACCCCAGAGGTTATCGAGGCAATCATCGAAAAAGAGCGTCCTGACGCCATCCTTCCGACACTCGGTGGCCAGACGGCCCTGAATGCAGCGATGGCCCTATTTGAACGAGGCTCGCTCGATAAGTACGGTGTTGAACTTATTGGAGCCAACGTAGCGGCTATAAAGGCCGGGGAAGATCGAGTTGAATTCAAGCAAGTTGTGCTAAACGCTGGGGCGGACGTGGCAATTTCTGCGGTTGCACACAATATGGACGAGGTTCTTGCGATAGCAAGCGATATCGGCTATCCGATGGTTGTTCGTCCCTCGTTCACAATGGGTGGCCTGGGTTCAGGTTTTGCGTACGATGAAAAAGATCTCATACGGATAGCCAGTGCCGGGCTCCAGGCTTCTCCTACCACTGAGGTTTTGATAGAGGAGTCGATAACTGGCTGGAAGGAGTATGAGCTCGAGCTCATGCGCGATAAAAACGACAACAGCGTTGTGGTTTGCTCAATTGAAAACTTCGATCCAGTCGGAGTCCACACTGGTGACTCGATTACTGTCGCACCTGCGATGACACTGACCGACAGGGAGTACCAAAATCTTCGTGACATTTCCATTCGCATTATTCGAGACGTTGGCGTAGATACTGGCGGCTGCAACATCCAGTTTGCCGTCGACCCTAAAGACGGCCGCGTAATCGTCATAGAAATGAACCCAAGGGTAAGTCGGTCCTCGGCACTTGCATCCAAGGCGACCGGATTCCCAATTGCGAAAATCGCGGCGAAACTCGCGATTGGATATACCCTCGACGAGATTCCAAACGACATCACCATGGTCACACCCGCGTCCTTCGAGCCAAGCCTCGATTACATCGTGGTCAAAGTACCTCGTTTCGCATTTGAGAAATTCCCTGCTGCAGACCCGACCCTAACCACAACGATGAAGAGTGTTGGCGAAGCTATGGCCATTGGGCGCACTTTCTCGCAGGCGCTGCAAAAGGCATTGCGGTCACTAGAAAAGCGCGGCAGTTCATTTGACTTTCCTGCAATAACCCAGGACCCCGCCGACCTATTGGTTGCCATGACGACCCCAACAGAAAGTCGAATTGGTCAAGTCCAGCAAGCGCTGTGGTTTGGTGTCAGTGCCGACGAGATCTTTGAGGCAACAAAAATTGATCCCTGGTTTATTGACCAGATTGCTCTAATAAACGAAACAGCAAGATGGTTCCTAGAGCTAGACACTATCGATGTGGACTCTCTCAAGAAAGCCAAACAACATGGCTTTTCTGACCTTCAATTAGCAAGGATGAGGGACATTTCGGAGCAGGATCTACGAAACCTTAGACACGGCTTCGGTCTACGGCCGGTATTCAAGACCGTCGATACCTGCGCAGGCGAATTCCCAGCGCAGACCCCCTACCACTACAGCTCTTACGAGCAGTTCACCGAAGTTGTGCCTTCCAACAAGAAAAAAGTAATCATTCTTGGAAGCGGCCCAAACCGTATTGGTCAAGGTATTGAGTTTGACTACAGCTGTGTTCACGCAACCTTCGCGCTTCGTGACATAGGTATCGAAACGGTAATGGTTAACTGCAACCCCGAAACAGTCTCCACCGACTACGACACCGCGGACCGACTGTATTTTGAGCCGTTGACACTCGAAGACGTGCTTGAAGTGATTCACGCTGAGTCACAAACTGGAGAGCTACTCGGGGTAATGGTTCAACTTGGTGGCCAAACCGCGCTGAGCCTCGCAAACGGACTCGCCGCTGCAGGAATACCAATTCTTGGAACCACTCCGGAAAACATTGACCGGGCCGAAGAACGCGGTCAGTTCCAAAGCATTCTTGACGCGGCAGGGCTATTGGCGCCAGCCAACGGGATGGCAACAAATCTTGAGGATGCCACCGCCGTCGTTGAAAGAATTGGGTTTCCAGTATTGGTTAGGCCAAGCTTTGTCCTTGGGGGTCGCGGCATGGAAATTGTGTATGACCAAAACTCACTCGACGGATATTTTGATCGGATCGCCGAGCATGCGCTCGTTGATACAACGCACCCGCTATTAGTCGACAGATTTCTGGAGGACGCAATAGAGATAGACATCGATGCGATCTTCGATGGCGATGAATTGTTTATCGGTGGTGTCATGGAACACATCGAGGAAGCCGGAATTCACTCAGGTGATTCGAGCTGCACGTTGCCACCAATCACTCTGAGCAAAAGTCAAATCAATCGAGTTGCAGCTGCCACGGAACAAATCGCAAGGGGTTTGAATGTAATAGGCCTCTTGAACATCCAATTCGCGATGGCATCAGACGTGCTTTACGTCCTCGAGGCGAATCCGCGCGCAAGTCGGACGGTACCGTTTGTGTCAAAGGCTCTTGGCATAACTCTTGCTAAGGCGGCGGCCAGGGTGATGGTGGGAGCAAAAATCTCTGAGCTGGTAGCCGAGGGAGGACTACCGAGCAAGGACGGTCGTCATCTGCCACCCGGAACACCGATCTCCGTCAAGGAAGCCGTGTTGCCATTTAAGAGGTTCGCGACTCGTGACGGCAGGTTCGTTGATTCACTGCTGGGCCCCGAAATGAGGTCAACCGGCGAAGTGATGGGCATTGACAAGGACTTCCCAACCGCCTTTGCAAAAGCCCAAGCTGGATCGGGTTCGGCTTTGCCAACAGAGGGAACAGTATTCATTTCAGTCGCCGACCGCGATAAGCCGCAGTCACTTCTTCCCGTAAGGCGCCTGGCTCAGCTTGGTTTCCGGATACTAGCTACCCAAGGAACTCAAGCGATGCTAGAGCGTCACGGAATCAGGTCTGAGGTCGTCATAAAGCACTCTGAGGCTGGAGACGACGAAGAGTCAATTGTCGACATGATCACCGCCGGCAAAATCGACGTAGTCGTGAATACGCCCTCTGGAGCAGATGCAAGAATCGATGGATACGAAATTCGAGCAGCGACAACTGCGGCGGATAAGCCTATATTTACAACTGTCGCGCAACTAAGCGCTGCAATCGGCTCTTTCGAGGTTGTGCGAGAGGGCAGGTTTAGTGTTAAGCCACTCCAGGAATATGCACTCGAGCGAATAGAGCTGATCAGTGAATAACTTTGGAATCACGCTTGAAAACAAGATCGCCGAATTCGGCAGCCTTTGCGTAGGCATAGATCCCAGCGAAACCGAACTGAACAACTGGGGGCTTGAGGATACGGCTCACGGAGCAAAGGAGTACTCGCTCAGGTGCATAGACGCGGCGGACGGTCGAATTGGAATAATCAAACCTCAGGTAGCTTTTTTCGAGAGGTTCGGATCTAGCGGATTTATTGCCCTCGAAGAAGTCCTGCAGGCGGCAAGAGACCTTGACCTTCTCGTCATAGCCGACGCCAAGCGGTCCGACATAGGATCCACGATGCTCGGCTATTCACAAGCTTGGTTCGGGGATGATTCGCCACTTCGAGTTAACGCTCTGACGGTTAGTCCATACCTTGGCCCAGACTCAACCGTTGAAATGCTCGAGCACGCACGAGACATTGCAGGCGGAATCTTTCTACTTGCCGCGACCTCTAACAAAGAAGCGGGTCAACTTCAGCGGGCGATTGTAGATGGTAAAACTGTCGCGGGCAGGGTGCTTGCTCAAGCTCAGGCAAACGGTTTGGGGGATTGCGGAGTAGTGATAGGGGCAACCCAAGATCTTGAACTATTTGGCCTAGGGGCCGTTGCCAAAACGGACGTCGGCGTTCCAATACTTGCACCTGGATTCGGAGCACAGGGAGCAAAGCTCTCTGAACTAAAGAAGCTATTCGGTGCAAGCGCTCATCGAGTAATACCTAACCTCTCTCGTGCGCTGACTGGTGCGGGACCAAATGCCATGGCGGGCCTCATAGACAAAGCGAGGTTAGAACTGTGAGCCTGATCGTTCTTGCCGGGCCTGCCGGTGTCGGAAAAGGTACGCTGGTTCGCTGGCTGCTTTATAACGCGGAGGGCTATTCACTCTCAGTTTCAGCCACAACCAGATCGCCCAGGCCCGGCGAAGAAGACGGAGTGCAATACCACTTTGTTGAGAAGGCTAGGTTCGAACAATTAATTGCCGATAACCAACTACTGGAATGGGCAACGGTTCATGGCGATAACTATTACGGGACTTTGCTTGATGAACTAACTCGCGCTGATGCCGAGGGTCTCCATCTGCTCCTTGAAATTGACCTTCAGGGGGCGAGGCAAGTTATGGAAACGCGACCAACTGCCATAACTATATTTATTCACCCCCCGAGCTTCGAAGTTCTTGAATCGAGGCTTCGCGAAAGAGGGACCGAGACAGAATCACAAATACAAACTAGACTGAGTAATGCAAGAGCTGAGATAGCATCAGCCGAAGAATTTGATTATGAACTAATCAATGATGACTTGGCCCAGACGGGTAAAGACATACTGAAAATCGTTAGTGAGTCAGAGGGATAAACATGTTGAACGAAAACCTAGAGAACCTAAAGGGTATTGTCTACCCACCAATAGATTCGGTATTGGCAAGAGCAGACTCAAACTACGAACTTGTCATCTTCGCCTCGAAGCGCGCGCGCCAGATAAACGAGTACTACAGCGCACTCCACGAGGGCAGCCTTTTTAATTATGTTGGGCCGCTGGTTGACTCAAGCATTGATGACAAGCCACTGAGCATTGCCATGAAGGAAATCCACTTGGGCAAGCTCGAGAAGACCCCAAATAAGTAGGTAGTAATTGCGTATTCTGCTTGGCATCACCGGCGGAATCGCCGCGTATAAGGCAGCGAATCTGATACGTGCGTTTAGCGAGCAGGGCCACAGCGTTCAGGCACTTCCGACCCAAAACGCTTTGCGTTTTGTAGGCAGGGCGACTCTTGAGGCCCTTTCTGGAGCGGCAATCGACAATGACATGTACCAGGATGTACACGAGGTCAGGCACGTTGAGCTTGGTGCAAATGCGGATTTAATAGTCGTTGCTCCAGCAACAGCCAACTTCCTTGCAAAACTAGCAAACGGCATCGCAGACGACCTGCTGATGAATGCGATTCTCGCCTCTACTTCAGAAATTTATGTCTGCCCAGCTATGCACACTGAGATGTGGCAAAATCCGGCCACTCAGGCAAACGTTGCGACCCTTAGATCCCGGGGGATATATGTTATGGAACCAGCATCCGGTCGCCTAACTGGAACTGACACTGGACCTGGAAGACTCCCTGAAACCGAAGAGATCGTCAGTTTCGTGATGGGCAAAAAGCCGCTTAGCGGCATGACCGTAACCGTGACCGCCGGGGGAACTAGAGAGCCAATCGACCAAGTTCGCTATATCGGTAACTCATCTTCTGGACGAATGGGCATTGCAATAGCGACTGCCTATCGAGATGCTGGAGCCCTGGTTCGATTAGTGGCCTGCAACATTGAAATTCCTGTGCCAGCGGGCATAGAAGTAATAAGGGCATCGAGTGTTGCCGATTTAGATCAGGCCATGAATCTCCCCAGCGACATCATGGTCATGGCAGCTGCTGTTTCAGATTTTCGCATCGATAAGCCATTCGAGGGCAAGTTACCGCGTGGTGAGGCAAGAACCATGAGTCTCACCCCCACAAAGGACCTAATTGCTGATTTTGCGGCCAAGAACCCGGATACATTTTGTGTAGCTTTTGCGCTCACCGAAGATGGCGCTGATGTCGAAACCATCTCGCAAGGGAAACTATTGACAAAGAAGGTATCCGCTGTTGCAGGAAACAGCGTCAGTTCATTGGGATCGGAAATAGGCGAAATCACGCTCGTCACAAAACTGGCGGTCCTAAGAGAGTCCGGCACCAAAATTGAACTCGGCAGGTGGCTAGTGGGAGCTATATCCAAGACCATGTCCAAGGCCTAAGTAGAATTATAGAATGACGCTACGCACATTTACTTCAGAGTCCGTTACCGAAGGACACCCAGACAAGATCTGCGATCAGATTTCTGACACCATTTTGGACGCACTACTCGAACAAGACCCGGACGCGAGGGTCGCTGTTGAGACACTGGTCACAACTGGCCTTGTTCAAGTCGCCGGCGAAGTCACAACCAGCGGCTATGTCGAAATACCTCATCTGGTCCGGCAAAAACTTCTTGACATTGGCTACAACTCATCTGCCATTGGGTTTGACGGGGCGTCTTGCGGCGTCTCAGTATCAATTGGCGCTCAGTCGCCGGACATCGCACAGGGCGTAAACACATCCTTAGAATCCCGTTCCGGTAATGACATCGACGAAATTGGCGCAGGGGACCAGGGAATGATGTTCGGGTATGCCTCGAGCGAAACGGCCAACTTCATGCCTGCCCCGATAAACATTGCCCACCGACTAACGGAGCGATTGTCACTTGTGCGCAGAGAGCTTGAAACCTCCATGCTTCGTCCCGACGGCAAGGCTCAGGTCTCGATTAGCTACGAAGGCAACAGGCCAGTAGCGGTGAAGACCGTCGTGCTTTCGACGCAGCACCACCCAGACGTTCCTCAAGATGACCTAGCGAATCTTGTATTAGATCGAGTAATTCGCCCAGTTCTCTTGGACTCTGGCCTCGACACAAGCGACACAAACTTCATCATCAACCCAACCGGCCGATTTGTTATTGGTGGTCCGCAAGCAGACGCCGGCCTTACCGGCAGAAAAATCATCGTAGACACCTATGGCGGCAGCGCCAGGCATGGTGGCGGTGCTTTCAGCGGAAAGGACCCTTCAAAAGTTGATCGTTCCGCCGCATATGCAATGAGGTGGGTTGCGAAGAATTTGGTAGCAGCGGGCCTCGCCGACCGTGCTGAAGTTCAAGTGGCATACGCGATTGGCGTTTCAACGCCCGTTGCTCTTCACGTTGAGACGTTTGGAACAGAAAACGTTGAAGTAGAGGCAATAGAGAGAGCTATTCGTCAAGTGTTCGACCTAAGACCGGCCGCGATAATTTCAGAGTTGAACCTGAAACGTCCCATCTATGCAAAGACAGCCAGTTATGGACACTTTGGCCGTGAACTTCCGGAATTCACCTGGGAAAACCTAGACCGAGTCCAAGCTCTTAAAGACGCAGCAGGAAGCTAGATGTCTCGCTTTGCTTCAGTATTAGCAAAGTCCCCACTTATTCAGCTTGACCGGGCCTTCGATTACCTGATCCCAGAGGTCATGGCGAACCAGATTGCTATTGGGCAGGAAGTCATTTTTCCACTTGGAAGGTCGAAGAAGGCTCAGGTTGGCTACGTATCGGCGCTGTCCGACACAAGCGAATTTGCCACAGCATCTATTACAAGCATTCAAGACGCTTCCGAGTTGCTCTCCAGTCAGCTCTTTGAATTTCTAAGGGCTGTCTCCGACCGCCAATGCGTGGCACTAGGCGAACTTCTGGCCCTTGCCATTCCCGATTACATGTCTACAGTCCCAAGACTTCCAGGAATTGAACCAAGGGTTCTAGAGGTAGACATTTTGGTTCCAAAGCTGGATTCTCCTCTTGGTTCACGCGCAGCTGTTCTTACCTCAGCAAGACAGCTTGAGGTGGCTGGGGCCCTTGTGCCGGACTGGACACTACTGCTTATCGCTAACGCTCTCGGTGTCCATTCCCGAGGCAAGTCTTCGATTATTGTTGTCCCAGAAAGATCGGATATTGACATCATTTCCGATCTTGCTCAAAGGCTCGGAATTGAAGACCAGTTCGTGTTTCTAAAGCCGAGTCAGAAAAAGTCATCCCGCTATCAGCTCTTCCATCAAATCAAAGAATCCCAACAGCTAATCGTCGTTGGCACCAGATCTGCGATTTTCGCGCCGGTTCCGAACTTAGGGCTAATCGCGGTTCACGATGATTCTGACGACAGCCTCAGAGACCAAGGCTCTCCATTTACAAACACCAGAGACCTAGCGCTAATTCGTGCAAAAGACGACGTGGAGCTCTTGTTCACTGCTCCATACCGGTCCGTAGAGCTTCAAAGGCTTATTTCAATCGGTTACCTATCGGATCATAAGGTCCTTGAGGCTCCACTTCGAATCTCCTATTCTGAACCCGGGCTCAGGATGGATGAGTCGGGATTTAAAATTGTTCGTGAAAACTTAGACAGGGGACCAGTACTTGTCTTACTTCCTCGAAAAGGTGATTCAGCCTCGGTCTACTGCGCAGGTTGTGGTGACAAGCTAACTTGCTCATGTGGTGGTCACTTTTGGCAGCCCGATGCAACCAACACCCAATGCAGACTCTGTAACAAACACTTCGTCTCGTGTATAGATTGTGGTTCGAGAAACCAAAAAAAGGGTCGAACCGGTAGTAACAGGACCGTGGCCGAGCTCGGTAAAACGTTCCCGAACACCGCAATTTCTGAGGCCACGGGTGAAAAAAGGCCCACCGGTCTGAAAAGCAAGAATCAAATAGTTGTTGCTACTCCGGGCTCGGCGCCAAGAGTTCCCAAGGGATATTCAGCCGTCTTGATACTCGACAGTGATGTTTGGCTTAGCAGGCAAACGCTGAACGCCCAGCAAATTGCAATTAGAGACTGGATGGAGGCGCTTGAGCTCATGGCCCCGACTGGCAGAGCGGCCTTTGCAGGTCTGCCCTCAGATCTAGGAAATGCTCTATCGCTGGGACAGTTGATACCAATGGCAAAGGCCGCGCTTGAAGAGGCTCGAGAACTCGGTCTCCCTCCGGCAATGCGGATCTGTTCACTCCAAGCACTCCCCGAAACTTTAGAACTGGCCGTGTCGGCAGCTAAATCAAAGGGCGCTGTAGTTCTTTGGCTAGACGAAAAAACGGGAAGCGCGCTTATAAAGTTTTCATATAATCAAGGTCCGGCGATAGCCAAGGAGCTTCGGGTTGTGGCGATTGGCGCCACTGCAAGAACTCAGGGTGGCACTAAGAGAAGGGGCTTGCGGGTTGTGATGGATGACCCACAGGCGCTGTAGGTTACCTAGTTATGAGACTTATTTTTGCCGGAACCCCCGAAGTGGCATCTCGCGCTCTCGAGCTGATTGCCGACAAGCATGAGGTCACATTGGTCTTGACCCGTCCAAACGCCCCAATTGGTCGCAATCGAATTACGACCCCGTCTCCGGTAGCTGCCAAGGCTGAGCAGTTGGGCCTAAATGTGCATAAGACAAACAAAATTGATGAAGAGGCTCTGAATGCGATTCGTCAAAGCAACGCTGACAAAGCAGTCATTGTCGCCTACGGCGCAATGATTCCAAAGGCAGCCCTATCGGCTCTTCCTTGGTGGAATTTACATTTCTCCCTCTTACCCGAATGGCGAGGGGCTACTCCGCTGCAGCATTCAATGAAGCATGACACTGGTATCGGAATAAGTGTCTTCGAACTTGACTCAGGCCTGGACACTGGCCCACTCATATCCCAGCTGCCACTTTCGTTCCTTGAGAATGAAACTGCTGGAGAGGCGCTGATCAGATTTACCGAAGAAGGCAGCAACCTGCTGATTCGTGCACTCGAGGAGAATCCCGAGCCCATGATTCAAAAAGGCTCGTCATCGCTGGCACCAAAAATTAGCCGCCTAGATGCAAAAATTGATTTCGAAACCAACGCTGCCGACTTAATTCGATTTATTAGAGCAGCCAACCCAGAACCAATGGCGTGGGCGAACCAAAATGGTGAGCCGGTCAGAATCCTTTTCGCATCTGCCAATACTTCCGCTACTGAATCACTCAGGTTGCGCGAGGTCGGCGAAATTTACAGGAGCGACGACAACGAAATCATCGTGCAATGTGGTGACAAAAGCTCACTTAGGCTTGAACTTGTGCAACCTGCTGGAAAGCGTGAAACAGCAGCTCAAGACTGGTGGAACGGCCTGAAGGGTACTGCGAAATTTGACTAATGCGCGCCAGATAGCCCTTGAGCTACTCAACAGAGTAAGAGCATCGGACAGCTACATTAACCTGTTGCTCCCCAAGGAATTAGCCAAACATGACATTTCGGATGCCGACAGAGGTTTGGTTCAGGAGCTCAGCTACGGAGTGCTTCGATGGCAGCTTCAGTACGACGCCATCATCGATCATTTGACCCCCGGCAAGACATTGTCACCGGGCCTCAGAGCGGCAATTCAACTTGGGCTTCATCAGCTTTTCAGGATGCGAGTCCCAACCCATGCCGCTATAAACGAGACAGTTGATCTTGTTAAGCGTTTTGAAACAAGTGCGGCCGGGCTTTCCAACGCAGTTCTTAGAAATGCTGAGCGCGCCGGACACGACAATCTTTTGAAAACAGTCACCGAAGGCCAAGATGACCTTACGCGGCTGAGCATCGAGTACTCACATCCGAAGTGGATTATCTCGGGCATGAAGTCAGCCCTTGAATTAGACGGCAGATCATCGGAACTAAATGAACTGCTTTCAGCTAATAACCAGACACCGGTCGTAAACCTGATTGCGATTACAAGCGCTGCAGACACAGAACTAGAGTCGCTCGGACTCGAGCGCGGAACGGCGTCTCCAAATGGGTTCCTTTGCATTGGAAACCCACTTGAGTATCTTTCGATACCTGGGGTAAGAGTTCAGGACCAAGGCTCACAGCTTGTAGTACTGGCGATGAACAAAGTTGCCGATAAGACCGGAACTTGGCTGGATATGTGCTCCGGTCCTGGAGGAAAAGCGGCAGTTCTGGAGCATGCCGTATCGGAATCTGGAAATCTTGTCTGCTACGAACCTCATGTGAAGCGAGCGAAACTCGTGACCTCTGCGCTCAAAGACCCGGAGAGAACTCCGGTGCTTGTCAAAAGAGGGCAAGACGCACCCGAAAGTTCCTTCGCGGCGATATTGCTAGATGCCCCATGTGCTGGACTCGGGTCGCTTCGAAGGAAGCCCGAATCCAGGTGGACCAAAACTCCCGAGCAATTGCCGTCACTCACTAAATTGCAAGCAGAACTAATCGACGCCGCGGTCTTAGCACTTGAACCAGGTGGCATGCTCATGTATGCGACTTGTTCACCACTGGTAATAGAAACAAACGCACAGATAAGAGCCGCACTAGACCGCCACGCCAACATGTCGCTCGTGGACCTAGTGCCAGTGCTGCAAGAATTGTCCCCAGGGCTAGAGTTGAACACCACTAGGAAAACCGTTCAGTTATGGCCGCATAAACATGGAACCGATGCCATGTTTATGGCACTTCTGAAAAAAGATGAGGGGAACTAAGAATGCACATAAATCCTTCAATACTCAGTGCGGACTTTGCGAACTTGGAGGCAGAGCTGCTCTCCATAGCGTCAGCTGACATGGCTCACGTAGATGTCATGGACAATCACTTCGTCCCGAATTTGACCTTGGGCACCGCGATTGTCGAAAGGCTTGCTCAAGTCTCTCCGATTCCTTTAGATGTTCATCTCATGATTAAAAACCCGGACATGTGGGCAATCGACTACGCCCAGGCCGGTGCGGCATCAGTCACGTTCCACCTTGAGGCTGCAAGGGAGCCGATTAGCTTGGCGAGAACACTCAGAGGAGCTGGCGTAAAGGCCGCAGTTGCCATCAAGCCTGCTACCAAGGTTTCAGAGATAGCTGAATTGATCCAAGAGGTAGACATGCTGTTAGTAATGACTGTAGAGCCCGGCTTCGGGGGACAGCCAATTCTGGTTGAAACCTTCGAAAAGATTGCCGAGGCTAGAGACCTAATAAGAAACTCTGGCGCAACGGTTGCACTGCAGGTTGACGGGGGAGTGACCGAGTCAAACATCGCCCAGCTGGCTGCCTTGGGGGCCGACTCATTCGTGGCGGGTTCTGCCATTTATAACGCCCCAGATAGGGCCAATCAGATACTTAGGCTTCGAACGTTAGCGCTGGCAGCGTCGAATCCCCAGTGATTCGCTGTAATCTAGGGGTATGAAATCCTTCGATACCCTTTATGACGAGCTAGTGGGCTCGGCAAGCATGCCCGATAACCACTCTGGAAGCAACGAGTTGTTGGCAAAGGGTGTTCATTCAATTGGCAAAAAACTCGTCGAAGAAGCAGCAGAATTGTGGATGGCTGCAGAACATGAGTCAGACGAGCAGGTTGCCCTAGAGGCTTCGCAACTGCTCTATTACATTCAACTGATTCTGATTTCCAGAAATGTCCCCTTGTCTGCAGTAGAGCAGGTTCTCTGATGCTGCGAGTAGCCATACCGAATAAGGGCATCCTCTCTGAATCAGCGGTGGCAATGCTAAAAGAGGCTGGATACCAGACAAGACGAGACACTCAAGAGCTTCACTTGGTCGACGAGGCAAACGACATAGAGTTTTTCTACTTGAGGCCAAGAGACATAGCGACCTATGTTGGGTCGGGATCCTTAGATGTTGGCCTAACCGGGCTGGATCTGTTGATGGATTCGGAGTCCGAAGCAGAAGAAATTGCTGATCTGGGCTTTGGTGGATCTACCTTTAGATTTGCAGCGCCAATCAACTCTGGCTTCACTGACCCGAGCCAACTAGAAGGCAAAAGGCTTGCAACCGCCTACCCAACGCTGATAGCAAACTACTTGGCGAAACTCAACGTAAATTGCGAAATCATCAAGCTCGACGGAGCGGTCGAGTCGGCCGTAAAGCTCGGCGTTGCAGATGCCGTAGCTGATGTTGTATCAACTGGAAATACGCTTCGAAAAGCTGGACTGGCGATCTTTGGTCCAACGATTTTGACCTCTACGGCGAGGCTCATCAGTGCTCCTGGCAAAGCGAGCGACGCGAACGGACTTTTGATGCGCCTGAAGGGCGTATTGGTGGCCAGAGAGTATGTAATCATCGACTACGACTGCCCAAAGAAAGTACTCGACGCGGCTACCAAGATAACTCCTGGGATTGAGTCGCCAACGATCTCCCCAATGGCCGACATAGACTGGGTTGCAGTTCGCTCACTGGTTCCGGCAGTACAAATGAATCAAATAATGGACGAGCTATACTCCGCAGGAGCTAGAGCAATTTTGGTGTCAGCCATCCACGCAGCGAGAATATAGTGCCTGCAGTAAGAGTGATTCCTTGTCTGGATGTTGCAAGCGGTCGAGTGGTAAAGGGTGTCAACTTTCAGAACCTTGTAGACAGCGGTGATCCGGTGGACTTAGCCCGCAACTACTATCTTCAGGGCGCAGATGAACTTACATTTTTAGACGTTACTGCTGCTACCGAGAACCGCTCAACAACCAGGGACATGGTCACTAGGTGTGCGGAAGAGATATTCATACCGCTCACTGTCGGCGGTGGCATCAGGAGCGTCGAGGATGTCTCGCTGCTATTAGAAGCCGGAGCCGATAAAGTATCGATCGGCTCGGCAGGTGTCTCCAGACCGAAACTGTTGGCGGAGATTGCCAAGGAGCACGGTAACCAGATTTTGGTTATTTCCCTGGACATTAAGCGCGCCACTTCGACGTCAGGATTCGTAGTTACCTCACACGGTGGACGACAGGACACCGGTTTAGATGCGCTGCAGTGGATAGAACGAGTACAAGAACTGGGAGCCGGCGAACTGCTGATCAACAGCATCGATGCAGACGGCACCCGAGAGGGTTTCGATCGTGAGCTGATTGAAAAAGTCCGAAAGATATCAGCAGTTCCGATTATCGCGTCTGGGGGTGCCGGCAAGGTATCTGACTTCGCTGACGCGGCTCAGGCTGGCGCCGATGCGTTGCTCGCAGCTAGTGTCTTTCACAGCGGGGAAATCTCAATTTCACAAGTCAAGCAAGCGCTTGAACAGGCAGGGATAGAGGCTAGATGAGGCACTTAGCGTTGGATCAAGTCAAATTTTCAAGCGAACAATTGATACCTGTTGTGGTTCAAGACAGTCAGACCCTGCAGGTTCTTATGCTTGCCTACGCAAACCTTGAGGCCCTGGAAAAAACCGTCGCTACGGGTCAAATGCACTTCTACTCTCGGTCTCGAAACCAGCTTTGGCACAAAGGTGAAACTAGTGGCAATACGTTGGCAGTTGACTCTCTATCCTTAGATTGCGACGGCGACACTATTTTGGCGATGGTGCAGCCAGTTGGCCCGACCTGCCATGTCGGAACCGTCAGCTGCTTCGAGGAGATCTAGGTGATTGACTACGAGCAGCTTGAGGGGCTCAGCATTGATTACAACGTAATCCCGGTCGTAAAAAAGCTATTCAGCGGCAGTGAAACGCCGATTGGTCTGTACCAAAAACTGGCTGGTGCAAGAGCTGACACTTTTTTGCTGGAATCAGCAGAACAAGGAGTTTGGGGTAGATACTCATTTATTGGAGTATCGTCCCGAGGTCAGCTAACGGCCACAAATAATAAGGCAACTTGGATAGGGGATGCGAAGTGTCATCCCGATGGTTCGCTGCTCCCCGAAGACCCGATAGCCGCTTTGGAAATTCTTCAAACAGCCTGGAGATCGAGTCCAGTGGATTTTCCTTTGAGTTCAGGACTTGTTGGTTTCCTTAGTTGGGGGACGGTGAACCTAACCGAGAAACTTCCCGATGCTAAGCCAGCCGACTACTCGATACCGCTTTACGGTTTCAATCAATTTTCAGACCTTGTGGTGATGGATCACCAGAAATCTGAATTGCTCCTAGTAAGCGTGGTCTTCGTCGATGGCACACCCCTGCGGGAAAGCTACAGTCGCGCGCTAGAAGCGATCAGCAAGATGCAAAAAATCGTCGAAATGCCAACGCCTGCGATGGTCTCTGAGCCGAATTGGCCGGAACCGGATGCAGTATCAAACATTAACAAGGTTGAGTTTCTCAAGAAAGTCGAGCTAGCCAAGGAGCATGTCCGGAAGGGGGATGTGTTTCAGGTCGTGATTTCTCAGCGATTCGACCATGAGACCACCGCTGATGCTCTGGATGTTTACCGGGCGCTTCGGGCATTGAATCCAAGCCCGTACATGTACCTGATCAGGTGCCAAGATCAGGACGGACCGTTCGCGATCGTCGGAAGCTCTCCAGAGGCACTCGTGAAAGTGATGGGAACCAACGTTGTCACGCACCCGATAGCCGGCTCTCGGCCTAGGGGGCAAGACACATCCGCCGACAATCAGCTTGCCGTAGACCTACTAGGGGATGAAAAAGAGCGCAGCGAACACTTGATGCTGGTCGACCTTGCCAGAAACGACCTACTGAAAGTCTGCGAACCCACTTCAGTTCGAGTGAGTGAATTTATGCAAATACACCGCTTTTCGCACATCATGCACTTGGTATCAACCGTCGAGGGGTCGATTATCCCCGGAACGAGCATCGTCAAGGCCATGCTGGCAACCTTCCCAGCTGGAACGCTATCCGGAGCACCAAAGCCAAGAGCCTTGGAAATAATCCACGACTTGGAGCCAAGCTATCGAGGGCTGTTCGGCGGAGTTGTTGGATACTTCGACTTTCAAGGCAACTCAGACCTTGCAATAGCGATACGAACTGCCGTGCTCAGAAATGGGACCGCAAGGGTGCAAGCCGGTGCTGGCATTGTTCTTGAGTCAGTTGCAGAAACCGAGTACGCCGAGACAATTGCAAAAGCTGCCGTTGTGTTACGTGCAGTGGCCGCTGCAAATGCGATGAACAAATGATCAAACTTATTTCACTAGGCACCTTCGTTGCAGCCTTGTGGCTATCGACTTCACTTCTAGCTTGGATCGATGTTAGGGACTTTCATTCCGACGAATCAACACTTATAGGCACGTTGATTGGGTCAGAGCTCAATCCACTAACAAGCCTCGTCCCACTCATAGTCCTTCTTGTTTCGCTAATCGCTCGTTACCGGCTTTTAAGTAGATCAATGGCCGCGCTTGCATCGGTAATGTCCGGAGCAGTCATTGTGGTGTTGTTACTCACAAGCTGGTCAGATGCCAGTGCTGTGCTTGAGCTGATCTCCAGTAGCACTGGTCTAGCGACTGCGGCTGGCTTTGGAGTTGTGATTAGATTTGGCTACTGGGTCTATGTACTTATGGCCGGTGTAACTGCGATTATTTTTGCGCTGGCGGTCTTTCAACCAGGGCGTTCGACGAAACCGGAACAATCAGACACAACGGCCGAAATAAACTCAGACCCGCAAAACCTGTGGGATGAGCAGTAAAACTGCTTGCTAGAATTGAAGAACATCCTAGAAGGGCACAATGTCTAATTCCAACACTGATCCAGGGCACGGAAACTCTGTGGCAGCATGGGCGACCGTTATTATCGTTCTAACAGCCTTCACTATTGGAACATTATTTTTCTGGCTGGACGTCCCGGCGCTAGTTTGGGCTTCAGCAGTTCTCGCTATCCTTGGCCCCATAGTTGGACTCGTTCTTAGGAAATCTGGCTACGGAGTCGGCGGCAAGCACTCGAAGTCCAACTAGTGCTTGACGAATTATTCGCCACAGCGAGTGATGACGCTGACATTCGCAGTAAGAACGTGAGTATCGAATCACTAGAGGCCCTGGTAGAAAACATGGAACCCGCGGTCTCAGCACTGAAAGCTCTTGAGCCAGCCTCCAAGATTAAAATCATCGCCGAAATAAAAAGATCTAGTCCTTCGGTAGGGCACATGGCCGAAATCCCTGATGCCGGATTGCTAGCACTCACTTACGAGCAAAGTGGAGCACATGCAATCTCAGTTCTAACAGAGCGATCCGGATTCGGCGGCTCTCTAGATGATCTGCGACATGCCAGCGACGCCGTATCAATCCCAACACTTCGCAAGGACTTTATATCCTGTGAGTATCAAATCTTGGAGGCTCGTGCACATGGAGCATCATTCGTTCTTTTGATTCTAAGCTGGCTCAATGAGCCTGATTTCCTAAGGCTGTCTAAGTTCGCTGCGGACTTGGGCTTAGACGTGCTTGTTGAGACACACACAGCCGAAGAAATTCACATTGCCAACGCCGCCGGGAGCCGTTTGGTTGGAATAAACACAAGGGACTTACAAACTTTCAAGACCGACCTGCGGCTATTTGAGACAATGTCGCATCTTCTGTCTGATGAGACAATAAAAGTGGCGGAGTCGTCCGTGAAGAAGCCTCAGGACGTAGCTAGATACTGGAACGCCGGTGCAAATGTCGTGTTAGTTGGACAAGCCCTAGTCACCGGGGATCCCAGCTTCCTAATTCCGGAATTTATCAACGAAACATAGGATTATCAACACAATGAAACTCTCAGAACAAGTAGGACCTTACTACGGCGAATACGGCGGCAGATTTGTGCCAGAGCCGCTAATTGCAGCTCTCGATCAACTCGAGGCCACCTACGAAGCCATGCGAATAGAACCTGGGTTTATTGCTGAGCTAGCTGAACTCCACAAGACTTACACCGGACGCCCATCCATAATCACCGAGGCAAAGCGCTTTGCGGCGCACTTTGGCGACATTAGAGTCTTTTTGAAAAGAGAAGACTTGAACCACACTGGTAGCCACAAGATAAACAATGTTATGGGCCAAGCACTCTTAGCAAAAAAAATGGGCAAAAAGCGCATAATCGCGGAAACTGGTGCGGGTCAGCACGGTGTAGCAAGTGCGACAGCTGCAGCATTCTTTGGGCTGGACTGCGTTGTGTACATGGGCGAAGTTGACACCGAAAGACAAGCCCTAAATGTCGCGAGAATGCAGCTGTTGGGGGCAGAAGTAATCCCAGTGACTTCAGGTTCTAGAACGCTCAAAGACGCGATCAACGAGGCGCTTAGAGATTGGGTTGCCAACGTTGATACCACTCACTATCTTCTTGGAACAGTTGCGGGACCACACCCGTTCCCGACCATGGTTCGAGACTTTCATAGCGTGATCGGTTACGAGGCTCGTGAACAAATGCTTGCTCTAACAGGGAAGCTTCCAGATGCAGTGGCAGCTTGTGTTGGTGGCGGCTCTAATGCGATTGGAATATTCCACGCGTTTTTGGATGACAGCGATGTTGCGCTCTGGGGTTTTGAGGCCGCGGGCGACGGTGTTGACACTCCTCGCCATGCCGCAACTCTTTCGATGGGGACGCCAGGAGTTTTGCACGGTGCCAAGAGCTACATGCTCCAGGATGCCGATGGCCAGACAATGGAATCGCACTCAATTTCTGCTGGCCTTGACTACCCAGGAGTAGGTCCAGAGCACTCATGGCTCAAGGATCTGGGCCGAGCCAACTATCACGGAGTTACCGACGCCGAGGCGATGAATGCAATGAAGCTCCTTTCGCAAACAGAGGGCATAATCCCAGCTATCGAAACTGCCCACGGTCTGGCGGGAATCGAACACCTAACCAAGATTTTGCCTGCCGGCGCTCACATCCTCGTGAACCTGAGCGGACGTGGAGACAAGGACATGGAAACAGCCGCTAAGTACTTCGGTCTAATGGGAGATAAATGAGCTCAGTAAATGACACTCTCCTGGCAAACAGGGAATCAGGTAAGGGCTCCCTGGTTGGGTATTACCCAGCCGGCTATCCGACGCTCAAAGACTCAGTCGATTCGCTAGTAGCAATGGCCGAGAATGGCTGCGACGTTCTTGAAATCGGCGTTCCCTACAGTGATCCAGTAATGGACGGTCTGGTTATTCAGGTTGCTACCGAGGAAGCACGAGCAGCAGGTTTCGTGCTGCGAGATGTTTTCGAAGTTATACGACAGGTGCGAGCAAGAGTGTCCACGCCGCTATTGGTCATGAGTTACTGGAACCCTGTGCTTAGGTATGGCGTTGAAAAGTTTGCGGAAGACATGCGTGCTTCCGGGGCTCAGGGAATGATTACGCCAGATCTTGTTCCAGACGAAGCGGGGCAGTGGCTGGAAGTCAGCCAAGCTAAAGGTCTTGACCGGGTGTTTTTGATTGCGCCGTCGAGTTCAAACGAAAGAGTGACCGCAAACGCGGATGCATCCAAGGGTTTTGTCTATTCCGTCTCAACCATGGGTATAACTGGAGAGCGAGACACTCTTGATGCTCTTGCAAGACAGCTGGTGGGTCGAGTCAAGAGCATGAGCGCAACGCCAACCTGTGTAGGGGTAGGGATTTCCACAGCTGAGCAAGTTCGTGAAGTAAACGGCTATGCGGACGGCGCGATTGTTGGAACCGCCTTTGTTAAGGCATACCGCGATAACGGGTTGTCGGGCCTAGTCGCCAAAACCAAAGAGCTGGCTGCGGGCCTAGGATGATGCGATGGAGATAATCACAGGTATACCATCACCCGAAATCAGCTTTATCGACTTGGGGCCATTTCGTATTCATTTTTACGCGCTGTTTATCCTTAGCGGAATAGTTATCGCCACAATACTTACTGATGCCAGGCTCAAAGCACAGGGGACTCCCGCGGGCTTGTTCCTGGACATTGCGTTATGGGCTGTTCCTTTCGGGATTCTTGGAGGCAGGTTCTTTCACGTTCTTACCCATCCAAATGACTACTTTTATCAGGGAGCCGATCTTCTTGATGTATTCAAGATCTGGGAGGGTGGTCTTGCGATCTATGGAGCTCTAATTCTCGGAGCAGTTGGAGTGTTTATCGGTTCGAGGCAGGCTGGGATTAGATTCTTATCGGTATTAGACGCCGTAGCACCAGGAATGCTTCTCGCTCAAGGCATCGGGAGGCTTGGAAACTACTTCAATCAAGAACTATTTGGTCTACCGACAACTCTTCCTTGGGGTCTCGAGATTCCAAGTTCCAACCCTGCGTATCCGCTCGGCTTACCAGATGGACTGACTTTTCACCCCACGTTCGCCTACGAAATGATTTGGAATCTGACAGGCGTCGTAGCTTTGATCTGGCTTGGACGAAAGCTGGAACTTCAATGGGGGAAGATTTTCGCACTTTATTTGATTGTTTATTCGACTGGACGAGTTTGGATAGAAGCTATCAGAATTGACCCCAGTGAGATTATCCTTGGACTTAGAATAAATATCTGGTCGGCGCTGACCGGTATTGCAATCGGAGTAGTTATCTATTTGGTTCAGACCCGCCGTCACCCCGGCAAGGAACCTTCGGTTTGGCTCGATGGCAGAGAACCTGTCGATCAGCAATCCGACACCAGCAAGGACGCTGCTAAATAATCCAATAGCTCATTCATAAGACATAAAGGTCGGGCCAACGAAGCTCCGAAAAGAATTCGATTGGAGTTACCATGGTCAACAACGGACCCTTCCACAAGTTTGCCACCACGCCCAAGAACCAGGGGCTATACGATGCTGACCAAGAGCGTGACGCCTGTGGTTTAGCAATGGTGGCGACACTTCGAGGTTATGCCGGTCACGACGTTGTGGACATGGCGCTGTCTTCCCTCAGAAACCTAGAGCACCGTGGAGCCGTCGGTTCCGACGCCGGGACAGGCGACGGTGCTGGAATACTGACGCAAATGCCAGACAGTTTTTTCCGCGCAGTCGTCGATTTTGCGTTGCCAGCAAGCGGCACTTACGGTGTCGGTCTTGTTTTCATGGATGCTGAAACCGCGTTGAAAGACAAGGCTAGATTTGAGGAAATTTGTGGCGAAGAGTCGCTGACGGTTTTGGGCTGGCGAACCCCGCCAACCGACAGCTCAGTTCTTGGAGACCTTGCGAAAAAGGCGATGCCCCTGATTGAACAGGTATTTGTATCATCCAGTGACCTAATCACAGGCATGGACCTAGAGCGAAGATTATTCCGGGCTAGAAACAGAAGTGAACGGGACATTGGTCTGTACCTTTGTTCTCTTTCATCCAAAACAATCGTCTACAAGGGCATGGTTACTACCTTGCAGCTCGAGCCTTTTTATCCAGACCTCAGTGACGAGCGCTACGAGTCCCTGCTAGCACTTGTACACAGTCGATTCTCGACAAACACCTTCCCTTCATGGCCATTGGCTCACCCGTTCCGCTACATTGCCCACAACGGCGAGATAAACACAGTCAAAGGCAATGCCAACTGGATGGCGGCAAGAGAATCACAGCTTTCCTCTGAGCTACTTGGTGACATCGATCAGCTAAAACCAATCGTCTCGAAGGGCGCATCGGATTCAGCAACTTTTGATGAGGTTTTGGAGCTACTAGTTCTGTCGGGCCGTTCGCTTCCGCACGCCATGATGATGATGATTCCGGGCGCTTGGGAAAAGCAAATGGATATTGATCCACAGCTGAGAGATTTCTACGAATACCACTCGATGATTATGGAACCGTGGGATGGGCCGGCGGCAGTAGTGTTCACGGACGGTGACCTGGTCGGCGCAACTCTTGATCGAAATGGACTTCGACCCGGTCGATTCGTAGTTACAGAGGACGGTTTTATTATCCTTGCCTCTGAAATCGGCGTCGCTGATATTTCTCCAGACAAAATTGTTCGAAAAGGCAGGTTGCAGCCAGGAAAGATGTTCCTGATTGACACTGTGGCTGGGCAAATTGTTGAGGACGAGCAAATCAAGTCCGAAGTTTCGTCCCTAGAGCCGTGGGGAGAGTGGCTGGACGCAAGCCGGATTAACCTTCGCGATCTGCCCGACCGCGAGCACGTTCGCTATTCGAGCAAGTCCGTTAAGCGAAGGCAACGAGCTTTTGGGTACACCGAAGAAGATCTGAAGATATTCATCGCGCCGATGGCAAAAATCGGGCAAGAACCAATCGGAGCGATGGGAACCGACACTCCAATCGCTGCCATTTCAGAGCGACCAAAGCTTCTCTTTGACTATTTCACACAGCAATTCGCGCAGGTGACAAACCCACCGCTAGACGCAATTCGTGAAGAAGTTGTGACATCAATGACTACCAGCATTGGTCCGGTGAGAAACCTCTTGGAAGCCAACGCTGAGCACGCGAAGCAAATGGTCCTGGATTACCCAATCATTGGCAACGATGAGTTGGCGAAGATTAAGCACATAGACCGAGCTAACAACATTGGTAAGGCAGTCACCATCTCCTGCCTGTATCGCGTCGACGACGGCCCTGAGGCTCTCGAGGCTCGACTTGAGTCAATCTGTGCAGAAGTTGACCAAGCTCTCTTAGTTGGAGCGACTTTTATAGTGCTGTCTGATCGAAATTCAAACAGAGAGCTTGCTCCTATTCCTTCGCTGCTGTCTTGTTCCGCTGTGCACCACCACCTGATTCGCAACGGAACCAGAATGATGGCCGGGCTCGTCATTGAAGCGGGCGACGCTAGGGATGTCCACCACGTTGCAACCCTAATTGGATTTGGTGCATCTGCAATAAATCCATACTTAGCACTTGAAACAGCCGAGGACCTTGTTTTCAATGGAACAATCACCGGCATAACGATGGAACGAAGTAGCAAAAACATGATCAAGGCACTTGGAAAAGGTGTCTTGAAGGTCATGTCGAAAATGGGTATCTCAACAGTCTCGTCCTATGGCGGCGCCCAGTGCTTCGAGGCAATTGGACTCTCCCAGGAGCTAGTGGATAAATACTTCACCGGAACTATCACGAAGCTTGGTGGGGTAGCGCTGCCGATTTTGCACTCTGAAATTGCTCAGCGTCACGCAGCCGCGTACCCAATGGAAAGTGCCAATCAAGAAAGCACTCCTTTGGACGTTGGTGGCGAAATGAAATGGCGTCGTGACGGCCCTCCTCACTTGTTTAATCCCGAGACCATCTTTAAGCTTCAGCACTCAACCTCTCAAAAGAACTACGAAATCTTCAAGTCCTACACCAACGCAGTCGATGATCAGGCTGAGCGTTTGATGACTATTCGAGGACTGTTTAGTCTGAATAAGGAGCTACGCACGCCAGTGCCAATCGCCGAGGTTGAGCCGGTGCATTCAATTGTGAAGCGATTCGCAACCGGGGCAATGAGCATGGGATCGATTAGTCCCGAAGCCCACGAAACTCTTGCAATTGCAATGAACCGACTTGGCGGAAAGAGTAACACCGGAGAAGGAGGAGAATCAGTAGACCGACTACTAGATCGTGAAAGACGCAGTGCTGTGAAGCAGGTTGCGTCCGGACGATTCGGTGTGACTTCGATGTATTTGACTCATGCCGACGACATTCAAATCAAGATGGCACAGGGAGCAAAACCTGGCGAGGGCGGGCAGCTACCTCCAAACAAGGTCTACCCATGGATTGCGGAACTAAGACACTCGACCCCGGGTGTAGGGCTTATTTCTCCGCCTCCTCATCACGACATTTACTCCATCGAAGACCTGAAGCAATTGATCTTTGATCTCAAGCGGGCCAACCGCGCCGCCAGAGTTCACGTGAAGTTGGTATCTCAGTTCGGTGTTGGAACTGTCGCAGCCGGCGTAGCAAAAGCCAAGGCAGACGTAGTACTCATTTCTGGCCACGACGGTGGCACGGGCGCCAGCCCGCTTAATTCTCTAAAGCACGCTGGAACCCCATGGGAGCTTGGCCTGGCCGAGACCCAGCAGACCCTGCTGCTCAATGGACTTCGGGACCGAGTGGTAGTGCAGGTAGACGGGTCCATGAAGACCGGTCGAGACGTGATTATTGCGGCTCTTCTCGGAGCTGAAGAATTCGGATTCGCAACCGCTCCGCTGGTGGTTGAGGGCTGCATATTGATGCGAGTTTGCCACCTAGACACCTGTCCCGTTGGAGTTGCCACCCAGAACCCAGAACTCAGGAAGCGATTCCACGGTCAAGCCGATCACGTTGTGAACTTCTTTGAGTTTTTGGCTCAGGAGGTTCGCGAGTACCTGGCTGAACTTGGCTTCAGAACTCTGCAAGAGGCCATTGGTCAAGTAGAAGTGCTAGATGTGAATAGGGCGATTCGTCACTGGAAGGCTGACGGCCTAGACCTGTCTCCGATTTTTGCGGCTAAGGACATAGTTACCAATCAGACCCAATACTGCTCGAGTTCACAGGATCACGAGCTGGATCAACACTTTGACTTCCCACTCATTCAGACCGCAGAGCTCGCACTCAAAGACGGCAAGGCCGTGGAAATCAAGAGCCGGATAAACAACACAATGCAAGCAATCGGAACGATGCTTGGCAATGAGCTCACAAAGAAATGGGGTGAACAGGGGCTAGAGCCTGGAACCCTGAAGCTCACCCTAACCGGCAGCGCCGGCCAGTCCTTGGGAGCATTCATACCTAGGGGTCTCCAAATCGATGTCGAAGGCGATTGCAATGACTATGTTGGAAAGGGGCTTTCCG
Organism: uncultured Aquiluna sp.; assembly: GCA_905182225.1. Lineage (GTDB taxonomy): Bacteria > Actinomycetota > Actinomycetes > Actinomycetales > Microbacteriaceae > Aquiluna. The sequence continues at coordinate 9,300 of CAJJAJ010000005.1, read as the reverse complement.
GTGGAATCATAAGCGTCAGACCCCCCGAGACGGCCGGCTTCCTAGCGTCTGAGAACGTAATCGCTGGAAACGTTATTGGCTATGGAGCCACCTCAGGAAAAATCTTCCTAAACGGAGTCGTCGGTGAACGATTCATGGTTCGAAACTCTGGCGCCGTTGCGGTCGCGGAAGGCGTTGGGGATCACGCTCTTGAATACATGACCGGTGGACGAGTAGTGATCCTCGGAAAAACGGGTATCAACCTGGGTGCCGGAATGTCCGGAGGTATCGCTTATGTTCACAGGCTGTCAGAGTCAAGAGTGAATCGCGAGGCTCTTCAGCTGGGCGAAATCACCTTGAGCGTTCTTGATCAGACCGGAAAGGACGAACTCCAGGCAATACTTGAGCAGCACCTAGAACTAACTGGCTCTCCGCTAGCAAAGATTGTCCTCGACGATTTTTCGACCTACGCGAAAGAGTTCGTGAGAGTTATGCCTAGAGACTACGCACGCATAGTTGAGATACAACAGGACGCCCAGGCAACAGGCATAGACCTGGACGGCGAAGAAGTTTGGACGCAAATCTTGGAGGTAACTAATGGCTGACCCAAGGGGATTTCTAAAAGTAACTGATCGCGAGACAGCGAAACGCAGGCCAGTTCCAGTTCGCATAAAGGACTGGAAAGAGGTTTATGAAGAACGGAACTCTGGAGTAATCAAGGAGCAGGCCGGGCGCTGCATGGACTGTGGCATCCCCTTTTGCCACGCCGGGTGCCCGCTTGGAAACCTTATTCCGGAATGGAATGACCTGACTCACCTTGGCAAGAATAAAGAGGCGATAGATCGCCTGCACTCAACAAATAATTTTCCAGAGTTCACCGGTAGGCTCTGCCCGGCACCCTGCGAAAGTGCATGCGTGCTTGGCATCAATCAGCCAGCTGTAACAATCAAGGAGATCGAAATTTCGATCATCGATGATGCTTTTGACTCAGGTTTCGTTACCCCGAGCGTTCCAGACCGACTCACCGGCAAGACGATAGCCGTGGTGGGCTCCGGCCCAGCAGGGTTAGCAGCTGCTCAGCAGCTGACTAGAGCTGGACATACCGTTGCTGTATTTGAACGAGACGACCGCATCGGTGGCTTGCTTAGATACGGTATTCCAGACTTTAAGATGGAGAAGCGACACATTGACAAGCGCCTCGCTCAGATGACAGCCGAGGGCACCAGGTTTCGCACTGGAGTAAATATCGGCGTTGACATTACTTGGGAAGAGCTAAAGCTCAGCTACGATGCCGTATTGGTGGCAACTGGGGCAATCACTCCAAGAGCTTTGGATGTGCCAGGCTCGGACCTAGCTGGAGTCCATTTCGCAATGGAATATCTCACACAGGCAAACCGAGTTGTGGCTGGCGACACAGTCGAGGAGCAACTAAGTGCCGAGGGTAAGCACGTTGTGATTCTTGGCGGCGGAGATACTGGAGCAGATTGCCTCGGCACGGCGACCAGGCAAATGGCGGCTTCGGTGACCACAATCGCCATTGGTCAAAAGCCCGAAGAGCAACGAACCGCAGACCAGCCTTGGCCAATGGACCCCAGAGTCTTTGAAATTTCAAGCGCCCACGAGGAATTCGGCGATCGTAAATACTTGCACTCAACCGTTGAGCTCATTGGCAAAGACGGTCAGGTGACCGGAATTAAAGTGGCAGATACCGAATTTGCTAATGGAAGACGACTGCCGAAGCCTGGCACAGAAAGAGTAATGAAGGCCGACCTGGTTCTCCTCGCACTCGGGTTCACTGGGCCCGAATCTGAAACAATTACCAGTCAGCTAAACGCTGAACTGGATGGCCAATCCAACATTTCTCGTGATGGTAAATACCGGAGCAAAGATACTTTGTTTGTGGCAGGAGATGCGGGCAGAGGCCAAAGCCTGATAGTTTGGGCAATAGCCGAAGGACGGGCAGCTGCCGCGGCGATTGACGAACACCTCGAAGGCGAGACTCAGCTGCCATTCCCCGTAAAGCCAACTGATAAGCCAATTTCGGTTTATAGCTAGGTCAATAAGAAACTAGGACACTGAAGCCAATGAGACGCGCAAAAATTGTTGCAACATTCGGGCCTGCAATAGGCGATTTAGAGATGACCCGCAAGGTCATAACCGCTGGAGTTGACGTGGCCAGGATGAACCTTAGCCATGGCTCATACGAGGTTCACGAGCAGGTATACAAGAATATTCGTCAAGCCAGTGAGGAAGCCGAAAAGGCTGTTGGAATTCTGGTTGACCTTCAAGGACCAAAGATTCGACTTGGAAAGTTTGCAGAGGGCAGCGTTGATTTAGTCGTGGGTGCGACTTTCAAAATCACCGTCGCCGAAGTTCCCGGTGACGTTGACATTTGCTCAACGACTCACAAAGGCCTTCCAAACGACGTATCAGTGGGGGACATGCTGCTAATTGACGATGGTCGGCTATCACTTCGAGCCACCGCAGTAGACGCCACGACGGTAACAACAGAGGTTGTCATCGGCGGTCCAGTGTCAAACAACAAGGGCATAAACCTCCCAGGCGTTGCAGTCGATGTTCCGGCACTGAGCAAAAAGGATGAAGAAGACCTTCGCTGGGCCCTAAAGCTAGGCGCGGACATGATTGCATTGAGCTTTGTAAGAAACGCCAAAGACATCCTTCGAGTCCACGAGATCATGCGCGAAGAGGGCAAATTTCTACCGGTCATTGCCAAGATTGAAAAACCTCAGGCAGTCGCAAACTTAGAGGAAATCATTGACGCTTTCGACGGTGTCATGGTCGCTCGTGGCGACCTAGGAGTGGAGCTACCCCTAGAGCAGGTCCCAATCGTCCAGAAGCGGGCCGTAGAGCTTGCCAGACGTTGGGCGAAGCCAGTCATCGTAGCTACTCAGATGCTAGAAAGCATGATTACTGCAAGCAGACCTACCAGGGCTGAAACTTCGGATGTTGCGAACGCAGTACTGGATGGTGCTGACGCGCTTATGCTCTCCGGAGAAACCTCCGTCGGTCAATTTCCAATTGAGACCATCGAGACCATGGCGAAGATAATCGAATCAACCGAGGAGAACGGCCTCGAGCGTATTCCAGCACTTGGCACCCAGCCGCACACTCATTCTGGCGCCGTGGTGAAGTCCGCTCTTCAAATCGCTGAGCTATTGGGCTCAAAGTTTGTTTGCGTATTTACAGAATCCGGCGACACGTTGCTGCGAGTCGCAAGACTCCGATCCCGAGTTCCGGTGCTTGCTTTCACTCCAAACGAAGAAATTCGACGCCGTCTTTCTCTGATCTGGGGAGCAACTACATTTTTAGCTGGAAAAGCAACGCACACCGATCAAATGATCAAGCAGGTTGACGAAATTGTGTTGGCCAGTGGCAAATGCCGCGTTGGTGATGAGGTAGTAGTGGTCGCCGGCTCCCCACCTGGGATTCCTGGATCAACAAACTCGCTTCGCGTGCACCGCGTGGGCGATGCCGTCAATGAGACTGTGCCTGGGTACGCGAACTAAGCGGGAATTTACTTACATAAAAAAAGAGCGGTGGATAGCCACCGCTCTTTTTTTTGTGCCGGAAGTGGGATTTGAACCCACACGCCCATAGGACAAAGCATTTTGAGTGCTTCGCGTCTGCCGTTCCGCCATTCCGGCTAGCTGTATCACTCTAGCGGATTTGATTATTCAAGTTGCCGCTAAAGTTGTAATCATGCAAGAAGCACTTCGCGTTATCGTCGCAGAGGACGAAGCCCTTATCCGAATGGATGTTGTCGCCACTTTACAAGAGGCAGGCTTCGAAGTAGTTGGCGAGGCGGGAGACGGCGAAGAGGCGGTTAAGCTCGCTATCGAATTGATGCCAGACCTGATGATCATGGACATCAAGATGCCTAAACTTGACGGCATATCAGCTGCTGAGAAGATTTCAGAGCACAAAATTCCCGTCGTCTTACTGACAGCCTTCTCCCAGGCAGACTTGGTGAAAAGAGCTGCAGACGCTGGGGCTATGGCCTACGTGACCAAGCCATTCAAGCCTTCTGACTTGCTGCCAGCAATACAAATTGCACTTTCTAGATCCGAGGAGCTCGTCGCCCTCGAAACAGAAATATCTGATCTCAACGAGAGATTAGAAACCAGAAAGCTTATGGACCGGGCCAAGGGCCTGCTGCAGTCGAAGATGAAACTCAGCGAGCCGGAGGCCTTCCGCTGGATACAAAAAGCCTCCATGGATCGCAGACTTTCGATGTCGCAGGTCGCCAAAGCGGTCCTTGAGCAACTGGGCGAAAAATAACTTAGCTCTTGTTTGCTCTTAGGAAGTTTGTTATCCGAATTGTTGAGAGCAATTTTCCGGCCTCGTCGGTAACTTTAATCTCGTGACTCGTCAGGGATCTTCCAAGCTTGACTGCCGTGCAGGTTCCCGTCACGACACCCTCTGTGGCGGAGCTGTGGTGAGTGGCGTTTATCTCAATACCGACCGCATAACCCCAAGGGTGTGCGTGGACGTTCGCGGCAAAGCTACCAAGGCTTTCACCGAGCACTGCGTGTGCACCACCGTGAAGGACACCCAATGGCTGGGTGTTTCCCGAAACCGGCATGGTGGCGACGGCTTTTTCAGCGCTTAGCTCCTTTAGCTCTATGCCCATGCGGTCAGCAAGGTCACCCAAGCCCCGTCGCTGCATAATTTCAAGGGCATGAGCTGATTTTGCGACATCGTCTTCGGTCACTGTGGTACCACCTTCTTCAAAGTAGGCTAAACGTTATGAGCGCCAACGAAAAGCCTACTCTGCTCCTGATCGATGGGCACTCGCTTGCATTCCGAGCTTTCTACGCGCTCAACGTAGATAATTTTAAAAATGCTGAGGGGCAACACACAAACGCCGTCCACGGATTTATCTCAATGATGTTGAACATTCTGGAGGGCGAAAAGCCAACGCACATGTGCGTTGCGTTCGACGTTTCTAGGCACAGCTTCAGAACCGATGAGCTGCCCGAATACAAGGGCACCCGCGGAGAGACACCGGTTGAGTTTCTGGGCCAAACCGAGCTTCTTGTAAAGGCGCTAACCGCGATGAACATCACGAGCGTCTCTCGTGAAAACTATGAAGCCGATGACCTACTCGCGTCGCTTGCTAACCTCGGTGAGCAGGCGGGTATGCGTGTGCTTGTTGTCTCCGGAGACCGTGACACCTTCCAGCTAATTCGTGCGGACACAACAGTTCTCTACCCAGTCAAGGGAGTCATGAATCTTGCTCGCATGGATGATGAGGCAGTTCTGGCAAAATATGGCATTCACGCAATGCAGTATCCGGAACTCGCGGCTCTCGTGGGGGAGAGCTCGGATAATCTAATCGGAGTGCCTGGAGTAGGCCCGAAAACGGCCGCTAAGTGGATACAACAGTTCGGATCTTTAGACGAAATACTCAAGCGATCTGACGAGATTCCCGGGAAAGTTGGCGAGAGCCTGAGAGAGAACCAGCACCTCGCGGTTAGAAACCGAAGACTGAATCACCTGCTTACTGACCTCACTTTTGATTTCTCGATGGAGGACCTGGCGTTGGGTCCGGTAAATGAAGATGACTTGAGGGAAATCTTCGCAGTCCTATCATTCCGGACACTGCTAACCCGGGTTCTAAAGCTTCGAGGCGGCAATGGAACTCAACATATAGCGCAGGCGGCGGTGCTTGATGAAAAGTCCGCTCCAGACGGCCAGGAGGCCCCAGAGGCATTGTCCCTAGTATCAAACAAGATCATCGATGATCTTCCTTCCAGCGCCGTAGATTCCAGGGTTGCGTCGGTTGCGGAGATTCAAGAGCTTGCCAGTGCAGGCAAATCTTTTGTGCATGTTGAGATCAATGATGGTCGCCTTGTTGGGCTCGGCATTGCCACAATGAAAGAGAGACTGAACTGGAATGGAGAAGATAAGGATTCAGCATTAGAGCTTCTAAAGCATGGGGGCTTCGGCGGTTGGGATACCAAAGCCATGAGGAAGAAGCTTCACTCACTTGGGATTTGGCCCGATGTGATTACCGACGATGCTTTGTTGGTCAGCTACCTGGTCGATCCAATTAGCAAGGATTTGTACCCGGACTCAATCATCCGGCAGTACGCCGGCATAGACGTAGTTCGACAAGACCCTAATGAATTACTGAGCGAGTCGGACCCTTCGCTGGATGCCTGGGTATACGCCGTTATCTGTGCAGTGCTGATTCCGCAACTGGAGGACACCGGTCAGCTCAGTATTTACCGAGACATAGAGCTGCCCGCGAGCGAGGTTCTATCGAGGATGGAAATAACCGGAATCGCGATGGATTCCTTTGCGCTTCAGACGCAGTTCGATGAATTGACGCTCGAGGTGGAGCAAATCGCCATCGAGGCCTATGAGATCATTGGCCATGAAGTCAACCTAGCCAGCCCCAAGCAATTACAGGTAGTTCTATTTGAAGAACTTGGGATGCAGGGGACAAAAGCGCTGAAGACTGGCTACTCCACAAACGCCGAGGCTCTCAGTACCTTGTTCGAACAAACTGAGCACCCATTTTTGGAACGACTTCTTGCGCACCGGGATAGTACAAAGTTGAGACAGATGACTGAGACCCTGCTGAAGGCAATTGGGGACGACGGACGTATCCACACAAGCTATTCGCAGGTTGGGACCTCCACAGGACGCCTCAGTAGCGAGAGCCCGAATCTCCAAAACATACCGATCAAGACTGACCGTGGTCAGCGACTGCGCAGTGCCTTTATCGCCGGACCCGGTTATGAGACATTACTGACAGCCGATTACTCGCAGATTGAAATGCGGATCATGGCTCACTTGTCGGAGGATGATGGTTTGATTGAAGCCTTTCGACTCGGTGAAGATCTACACAATTTTGTAGGTGCAAGGCTCTACGGAGTCGAACCTTCTGATGTCACCGGTCAAATGCGTTCGAAGGTCAAAGCCATGAGCTATGGCCTTGTCTACGGACTCAGCGAGTTTGGGCTTGGCAGGCAGCTAAGGATTACAGGAAAAGAAGCTAAGCAGCTGATGTCCGATTATTTTGATCGCTTTGGAGGTGTCAAGCGCTATTTGGACACGGTAGTCCAACGCGCTAAAGCGCTTGGTTACACCACAACCGTATATGGACGCCGTCGGCCATTTCCTGATCTCAACTCAAAGATTTTTCAAGTGCGGGAAAACGCGAGACGCGCTGCCCTCAACGCTCCAATTCAAGGGACAGCCGCCGATATCATGAAGCTTGCAATGATCGCCGTTAAACAAAAAATGGATGCTCAAAATCTAACTTCACAGCTACTACTTCAAGTACATGACGAACTGGTATTTGCAGTTGCTCCAGGCGAGCTTGAAACGCTCAGAGAACTTGCGGTCAGCGCTATGCAAGAAGTAGTCATCCTTACAGTTCCACTCGAGGTGCATGTTGGCATTGGGGTCAACTGGGAGCTGGCGGGGCACTAGAAAAGGCGGTAGTATTGCGCGGGTGCCTTCGGGCACTTTTCCCGTCCGTTCGTTGGGCCAAATAAACAGATAATGGAAGCATTATCTTTGGCACGACCCGAGTAAACAAAGTGGAGTTACCACAAATATGGCAACCAAAGCAACCGCAAAACCAGTACAAATCGCAGTAAACGACATCGGTTCAGAGGCAGATTTCCTCGCCGCAGTCGAGGCAACACTTAAATTCTTCAACGATGGAGACCTAATCTCCGGAACCGTGGTCAAGATTGACCGCGATGAAGTTCTCCTGGACGTTGGTTACAAAACCGAGGGTGTTATTCCCTCCAGAGAGCTATCAATCCGTCAAGACGCGGATCCAAATGACATTGTAAAAGTCGGCGACGCCATTGAGGCACTTGTTCTTCAGAAGGAAGACAAAGAAGGCCGTCTAATTCTTTCTAAGAAGCGCGCTCAGTACGAGCGAGCATGGGGCGATGTGGAGCGCATCAAGGAAGCTGATGGGGTCGTTACTGGAACCGTCATCGAAGTTGTGAAGGGTGGAGTCATTGTTGACATCGGCCTTCGTGGTTTCTTGCCTGCTTCGCTTATCGAACTACGCCGTGTACGCGATCTAGCTCCATACCTTGGTACCGAGGTCGAGGCAAAGATCTTGGAACTAGACAAGAACCGCAACAACGTTGTGTTGTCAAGACGAGCTCTTCTTGAGCAGAGCCAAAGCGAGAACCGCAGCACCTTCCTGAACGACCTTGTAAAGGGTCAGGTTCGTACCGGTGTTGTTTCATCGATCGTAAACTTCGGTGCATTCATTGACCTTGGTGGAGTGGACGGACTTGTTCACGTATCCGAATTGAGCTGGAAGCACATTGAGCACGCCAGCGAGGTAGTAGAAGTGGGTCAGGAAGTCACGGTTGAGGTTCTAGAAGTAGACCAGGAGCGCGAGCGCGTTTCCTTGTCACTAAAGGCAACCCAGGAAGACCCATGGCAGCTGTTCGCAAGAACTCACGCCATCGGCCAGTACATCCCAGGCAAGGTAACCAAGATTGTTCCATTCGGTGCCTTTGTTCGAGTTGCGGATGGCATCGAGGGCCTAGTACACATCTCAGAGCTTTCCTCCAAGCACGTAGAGCACGCCGATCAGGTAGTGACCGTGAACCAAGAAGTCTTCGTCAAGCTAATCGACATCGACCTAGAGCGTCGCAGGATCTCACTGTCGCTCAAACAGGCGCTTGAAGAAGTTGAGAACGCCGGCACGGACTTTAACCCAGTGCTTTATGGCATGAGCGCCGACTACGACGAAAAGGGTCAGTACCGTTACCCAGAAGGTTTCGACCCGGCCACCAGCGAGTGGCGCGAAGGCTTCGAAGAGGCCCGTGGGAAGTGGGAGACGGAGTACGCCGAGGCTAACGGGCGTTGGGAGCTGCACAAGGTGCAGGCCAAGGCCGCTTTCGAGCACCTTGCGTCCATTCCAGATGTCGCACCTGCACAGGAGGCCAAAGCATCAAGCGGTGACTCTGCCGACCAGGGCACGCTAGCAGACGACGAGTCACTGGCTGCCTTGAGAGACAAGCTAACGGGAGACAAGTAAGACTCAGTCTTTTAGATAAGCGGGAACACCAACGGTGTTCCCGCTTTTTCTTTATCCTTATACCAATGCTTATTGCTTTGACTGGTGGAATTGGCTCGGGAAAATCTACCGTAGCTAGGCTTTGGGTTGACCTCGGGGCAACCGAAATTGATGCAGACGTGTTAGCCAGACAAGTTGTAGAGCCCGGAACATCAGGCCTGGCAGAAGTTGTGAAAGCTTTCGGAACTGAAGTGCTGAACAAAGATAAGTCCTTGAACCGCGGCCACCTGGCC
>CAJJAJ010000004.1 GCA_905182225.1 uncultured Aquiluna sp. | reverse complement strand
AAAGCGACTAATCCCTTGGCCGCAGCGTTGGTGTCGGTAAGGTCCCAACCAAGAGGTGCGCGGTCCGCCCAAACTTCTTCCATAGTTGCAAATCCTGGGATTCCCTTGGCCGCAGTGGTTCTAAGGGGCCCGGCTGAAATTAGATTCACTCTGATTCCCTTCGGTCCTAGATATTTTGCTAGATAACGGGAAGTGGACTCAAAGGCCGCCTTAGCAACTCCCATCCAGTCGTAGACCGGCCAAGAAACAGTGGCGTCGAAGGTGAGGCCCACAACCGAGCTCGGGTTATTTAGGACGGGCAGGCATGCGGTGGTGATGGACTTTAGTGAGTAGGCAGACACTTCGACCGCAGTCGAAACATCAGACCACTCTGTCTCTAGAAAGTTTCCGCCCAGGGCCGTTTGGGGGGCGAACGCGATGGCATGAACGATGCCGTCAATCATTCCGATCTCAGCCTTGATCTTCTCGGCAAGGCCGTCCAGGTGCTCTTTGTTTGTGGCATCTAATTCAATTACCTTCACTGGCTTTGGAAGACGCCCAGCAATCTTCGTTGTGATTGGAAGCATTCTGCCGAATGAGCTCAATATCACCTCCGCACCCTGTTCTTGGGCCAAGCGAGCTGCCGAGTAGGCAATCGACGCTTCGGTCAACACGCCTGTGATCAGTATTTTCTTGCCCTCTAATATTCCCAAAACTGCTCCTTTGATTTTCTAAACAAACGGTACTACCTAGTGGCCCATTCCGAGGCCACCGTCAACTGGGATGACTGCTCCGGAGATGTAAGACGCCTCGTCAGAAGCAATCCATCGGACAACTTTTGCAACTTCCTCCGGGGAGGCGAATCGGCCAGCTGGAATTCGTGATCGATACGTGGCTGCAAGTTCTTCACTGAGGGCGGCTGTCATATCGGTGTCGATGAACCCTGGGGCCACAACATTGGCGGTGATGTTCTTGGCGCCGATCTCGCGAGTGATAGAACGCGCAATTCCGACTAGTGCACTCTTTGTGGCGGAGTAGTTGACCTGCCCGGCGCTGCCAAGTAGACCCACAACGCTGCCAATGAGAATGACCCTGCCAAACTTCTGGCGAAGCATGGATTTAGTCACGCGCTTCACCACGCGAAAGACACCATTTAGATTTGTGTCAACAACGCTTTCGAATTCCTCATCACTCATTCGCATCAAAAGAGTGTCCTTTGTGATGCCAGCGTTTGCTACCAAAACCTGAATTGGCCCTAGTGCCGCTTCTACTTCGGCTATCGCCGCGTCCAGCGATGCTGCATCGGTAACGTCGGCCGTCACGGTCATCGAACCTTCTGGTCCTTGTCCGGATCTTGCCGTTACTGCCACCCGATATCCGCTTGCGACAAACTCTTTTGCGATGGCGAATCCAATGCCGCGATTGCCGCCGGTGACCAAAACAGTTCGCACAGTTTCCATTTTCTTTCTCCTAGCGGGAATACCATTGAGCATTGAGCGTTATGAATATCACAGTCTAGTAATTTCCTATCCTGAAAGAACGGCAACACTTGAGCAAGCGCCAGAGCGCCACTTCCATAAACCTCAGTCCTGAGGATGAGCGTAGATCTCGCATGGTCAAATATTCGGTGGCTATGTCCATAAGAATGGTTTGCATTGTCCTGGGAGTGTTCACCCAAGGAATATTTATGTGGATTTTCTTTGGGTTGGCCATTTTTCTTCCATATTTTGCGGTCGTACTTGCCAACCAACAGGGGGCACCAAAGGAAACAACCAGCAAGGCAATTGCTCCGAAAATCACCATCAAGTCGGACCAATTCAAGTTTGATGACTAACGCTAAGTGCTCTCGGGCAGGTTGCACTCTTGAAGCAACCTGGTTGATAAGTTGGCGAAATCCCAAAGTCCACTCCCCTGACAGGGTCAAGTCTTGGGCTGCCTGCGATGAGCACCGGTCATATCTGGTTGACTATCTATCAGCGAGAGATTTTTACCTGAAGGATGAAAAGTTTGACCCAAAGCACTCTTAGACGCTGGGGCCCCTGGTTGGCCTTAGTTGTGCTTTTTTCTATAGCAACTTCACTTTTGAGCTGGTGGCAGTTTTCCAGGCGGGAAGAAAGAGTTCAGAAAATCAATACCGTGATTGAGAATTACGATAAGTCCGCCGTGCCATTCGCTGACCTTGACTGGGAATTCTTTGAAAATGGTGAACCAATCAATGAGTGGCGACCCGCGACAGTGACTGGAACGTATCTAACTGAAGAGGCCGTTTTAGTGCGGAACCGACCTCTGAATGGACAGGGGGGCTTCCTGCAGCTGGTTCCTCTGCTTATGGATGACGGGCAGATCTTAATTATTGATCGCGGCTGGCTCGCAACTGGGGTTCGAGTAACCGAGCCCTCGTCTAATCCGTTGCCGGATTCGGTCGTCCACACACTCACCGTTCGTCTCAGGGCTGCGGAGCCTGACCTAAATCGAGCACCAGTATCAGGGCAGCTTGCAACAGTAAACCCCGCCGAACTTGTCGATCAACTAAGTGATCATGGTTCCGTGGTGTCCAATCGATACGGTCGGTTAGCAAAAGAGTCCCCCGCTTATGAAAAAGCACCGTTCCCGATGCCCATGCCGTCTTTGAATGAGGGAAACCATCTTTCCTACGCTTTTCAATGGATAATCTTCGGAATCATGGCCTTTGTTGCTTTTGGCTGGGCGTTCAGAAACGAGCGACGCATTGCCTTGGAGGCTTCGGGACAGATAGCCCCAAGAAAGCCAAAAGAGAACCAGGCGCTGGAAGACGCTGAGTTTGAAGACGCTAACCAATAGAATGTCCAGAACAAGCTAGAAAGGCTTAGTAAATGAGCATTGCACAAGCAACCATTGCGGACCGATTTGTCCCGAGGACGATCGTCAATAACATTTCTCTTGTTCTGGGCGGTGCTCTAATTACTGCACTTGCCGCTCAGATTCAGATCCCAATGTGGCCAGTTCCGCTCACCTTGCAAACCTTCGCGGTTCTTTTGGTTGGAGCAACTCTCGGTGCAGGACGCGGTGCCGCGTCACTGTCTGTATACCTAGCAATGGGCGCTGCTGGACTGCCCGTATTCGCCTCCGCCAAGACTCTTACTGGCGCTTTGCCAACGGTGGGTTACATAGTTGGCTTTGTTGCCGCTGCAGCCCTAGTCGGCTTCCTGGCCTCGAAGGGCTTTTCTAAGACCCCACTAAAAGTGGCCTTCAGCTTTGCCGCCGGATCAGCGATAATTTACGGTTTTGGAGTCGCTGGTTTGATGATCACATTAGGCCTGAGCATGTCACAGGCGATTGCCGCCGGAGTTATTCCGTTTCTGATAGGAGACGTCGCTAAGGCAGTTGCAGCAGCAGCAATGCTGCCACTGGCTTGGAAAATTGTGAATAAGTAAATAATGACCTAAAAAAAATAGGACCCGTTTGGGTCCTATTTTTTTTAGTCTTTTGTTAGATAGAAAAACCGATGGCTCGCATCATTTCTTTTCCGTCGTCCGTAATTTGCTCTGGACCCCATGGCGGCATCCAAACCCAGTTGATTCTGAATGCGTCAACCACTCCATCTAATGAAGCGGCAGTCTGCTCTTCAATAACATCCTGAAGCGGGCAACCAGCTGAGGTCAGAGTCATGTTGATTAGAAGTGCCCCATCATCGGACTCTTGGAGCCCATAGACCAATCCAAGGTCAATAATGTTGACGCCAATTTCAGGGTCAATGATGTCCTTCATCGCCTCTATTACTCGGTCATACTGAGCGGGCTCTAATTCCTTTGGCTCGCTCATGCTTCCGTCTTCAAGTAGCGATCGTAACCTTCGGCCTCTAGGCGTTCAGCTAGTTCTGGGCCACCCTGCTCGGCAACTTTTCCAGCCACGAAAACGTGAACAAAATCTGGTTCGATGTAGCGCAAGATTCTCGTGTAGTGAGTAATTAGAAGAACTCCGAGGCCGGTTTCCTCTTTGGCTCGGTTGACGCCCTCGGAAACGACTTTCAATGCATCTACGTCGAGTCCGGAATCGGTTTCGTCTAGGATTGCAATCTTGGGCTTCAAGAGCTCCAGCTGAAGAATCTCGTGGCGCTTCTTTTCACCACCTGAGAATCCTTCGTTAACGTTTCGCTCCGTGAAGTCTGGATCCATGCGGAGGTTCTTCATCGCGCCCTTTAGGTCGCCGATCCACTCGCGGAGCTTTGGGGCTTCGCCGTCGAGAGCGGTCTTGGCGGTTCTTAGGAAGTTAGACACCGATACTCCAGGAACTTCAACTGGGTATTGCATGGCAAGAAATAGGCCCGCCTTTGCTCGCTCGTCGACAGCCATCTCAAGAACGTTCTGACCATCTAGCAGGATCTCTCCCTCAGTGACCTCGTACTTTGGGTGCCCGGCGATGGAGTAAGCAAGGGTTGACTTGCCGGAACCGTTTGGTCCCATGATTGCGTGAGTTTCACCTGACTTGACCACTAGGTCGACTCCGCGCAGGATCTGCTTCTTGCCCTGGTCCGTATCAACTGATACGTGTAGGTTCTTAATTTCTAGGGTTGCCATTATTTGATTTCCTTTACGCTTCGTACTCTATAAAAACTTCGTCATTTTCTACTAGCACCTCGTAAGTACTAACTGCCTCATACGCCGGAAGACTCAAAGGGACTCCGGTATTTAGGTCAAACTTTGCTCCGTGGGCCCAGCACTCCAAGGTTTCGTCCTCAACAAAGCCTTCGCTCAGTGAAATCTCACCGTGCGAACACTTGTCGTCAATCGCTCTGAAATTGCCGTCATTTAGCCTGACAAGAGCGATTGGATGACCCTCAATGGTTACTCTGAGAGCATTACCTGGCCCCATATCCTCAATGGCACAAACTCTTATCGCCAATTTAGACTCCTGCCTTCTCAAGCCCTTGTTCGATCGACGCGATCAGACGGTCTTCGACCTGAGAAATTCCAACCTTCTGAACTACCTCATTTAGGAATCCTCTAACAACAAGGCGCTTGGCTTCGGTGTCGCCAATTCCTCTGGCCATTAAATAAAACAGTTGCTCGTCATCGAATCGCCCGGACGCACTAGCGTGTCCAGCTCCTTCAATTTTGCCGGTTTCTATCTCTAGGTTTGGAACAGAGTCGGCTCGTGCGCCGTCGGTCAGTAATAGGTTTCGGTTTAGTTCATAACTATTGGTTCCAATGGCGGTTTCCCTAATCAGAACGTCTCCGACCCAGACTGTGTGAGCTCCGGCACCCTGGAGGGCGCCCTTGTAAGCAACATTGGAAACGCAGTTTTCGGCAATGTGGTCCACGTATGGTCGGTGCTCAAAGTAGTTCTTGGAGTCAGCTAGGTAGACCCCGTACATCTGTATTTCAGCACCCGGAGAGTCAAGGGCAACAGAGGGTGTGACTCTAACGAGGTCTCCCCCAAGTGACACCACGACGTGCTTCAGAACTGAGTCTTTACCAAGTCTGGTTAGTTGATTTGACACGTGGGAAGAACCGTTATCCCAGTCCTGAATCGACACAAAGTCAAGCTTTGCTCCAGGCTCCAGCAGAATTTCAACGTTCTCCGCAAGTAAGCCTTGACCGATGTGGTCCAGAACGATTGTCGCCTTCGCATTTGCGCCTACCTTAACAAAGATATGTAGGGCCTTAGCTGCAAGCTCTTCTAGTTTCAAGGTTAGAAATACAGGTTCAGCTATTTCCTGATCGGCTGGAACCTCAACCAGAAGAGTTTTGGAGGCATTCGTCCACGCGATTGCCGAAATTCTGTCTTCTGGCAATCCGGCCGTCCCGACAATTGGCTCGCTGGAATCAATCCAGCTAGCAGTCACTGTCCCGGCTAGGCTTATTGAAAGCTCACTCTGGGAAACTTCGCCGATAACCTCTGCATCAAGGCCCTGAAGGCGATCCATTGGCAAATAACGCCAGATCTCCTGCCTGTTTGAAAGCTCTGCGAAATCGCTTATTGAGGTTGATCTAGGGCGCTCAGACCTTGTCTGAAGCGGCACGAGTTTGTGCTCGTGAGCCTTTATTCCGTGCTGCGCCATCTAGCCAACAGCCCCTTCCATCTGCATCTCAATTAGCTTGTTGAGCTCCAGTGCGTACTCCATCGGCAACTCCTTGGCAATCGGCTCGATGAAGCCACGGACGATCATCGCCATCGCCTCATCTTCAGCCATTCCACGAGACTGCAAGTAGAACAGCTGCTCTGCACTGATCGCCGAAACGGTAGCCTCGTGACCCATTGAAACATCGTCCTCGCGGATGTCGTTTGCGGGGTAAGTGTCTGATCTCGAGATTGTGTCGACAAGCAGAGCGTCGCAGCGAACCGTGTTCGCCGAGTGATGAGCTCCAGGGTTTACACGGATTTCACCCCGATAGGAAGTTCTTCCTCCACCTCGAGCAATCGACTTGGACACAATAGAGCTTGTTGTGTAGGGAGCAAGGTGAATCATCTTAGCTCCGGCATCCTGATGCTGACCTTCTCCGGCAAAAGCAACCGACAGCGTCTCGCCACGAGCGCGCTCTCCCGCAAGTATGACGCTTGGGTACTTCATGGTGACCTTTGACCCGATGTTTCCATCGATCCACTCCATGGTGGCACCCTCGTGAGCGATGGCTCGCTTGGTTACCAGGTTGTACACATTGTTAGACCAGTTCTGGATTGTCGTGTAACGAACGCGAGCATTCTTCTTGACAATAATTTCAACTACTGCAGAGTGCAGCGAATCAGACTGGTAAATAGGAGCGGTGCAACCCTCGATGTAGTGAACGTAGGAGTCCTCATCAGCAATGATCAGAGTTCTTTCGAACTGACCCATGTTTTCGGTGTTTATTCGGAAATATGCCTGAAGAGGGATATCTACCTTTACGCCCTTGGGGATGTAGACGAAAGACCCTCCGGACCAAACAGCTGTGTTGAGGGCGGCAAATTTATTGTCTCCGGCTGGGATTACAGTCCCGAAATACTCTTCGAAGATCTCAGGGTGCTCTCTGAGAGCAGTATCGGTGTCTAGGAACAAGACTCCCTGCTTCTCGAGGTCTTCTCGAATCGAGTGGTATACGACTTCCGACTCATATTGAGCGGCAACGCCCGAAACTAGTCGCTGGCGCTCCGCATCTGGAATTCCGAGCTTGTCGTAGGTGTTGCGAATGTCTTCTGGAAGATCTTCCCAGGTTTGTGCCTGGCGCTCCGTGGAGCGAACGAAATACTTGATGTTGTCGAAGTCAATACCTGACAGGTCTGCTCCGAATGTAGGCATTGGCTTTTTTAGAAATAGCTCGTAACCCTTGAGTCTCCGCTGGAGCATCCAGTCGGACTCGTCTTTTTTGCCCGAGATGTCGCGTACAACCTCGTCCGAGATACCACGCTTGGCGTCATCGCCCGCTTTGGACTTGTCGGACCAACCGAATTCGTAGGTCCCTAGGTCGTCCAGTTCTGGGCGATCAATAATTTTCTCTGCCATTGTGGCCTCCTTGCTTAATCAGTACAACTGATTTTGGTTAAACGTATTCCATCAAGGCCAATCGTGAGAAACTTGGCTGGTGATGTTGTAGTAAGCCTACGCAGTTCTATGAAAATAAAACAGTAAGGCATACCTAAGTTAAGGCGTTTATGAAGACCCTAAAGGGCCTCTGGTTCAATGGCATAGTGTCGCCGCTTCGATTGCGGCTATTTGTTTGGCTGTCACTTGTAACCCAAATTTTGATTGTTGTCACTGGAGGCGCTGTCCGCCTTACTGGAAGCGGTTTGGGTTGCCCAACTTGGCCCAAGTGCACCGAAGACTCTCTGATTAGCACCCCTGAGATGGGTTTCCACGGCGTTATTGAATTTGGAAATCGGTTGCTGACAATCGTGCTGCTTGTGATTGCACTCTTAACCTTCATTGTTGTTGTAAGAATCAGTGAATCCACGCGTCGCATTGGGCTACTTTCGATTGGTTTTTTCAGCGGCGCGGTCTTGCTGGTTGTGGGCCTAGCTTTCAACACCGTGTTCGGACTTGTTTTGGTCACCCTTGCCACGTTTGCGCTGGCGTTGGCAATGATGCTGGTGTTTGGCGCCATCATTATTAGAACGGCCCGCTCGACAAACCGGTTTGGTTTAGTGGTTCCGGCTTTTGGTTTGGGGGTTGGCATAATAATCCAGGCCGTAATCGGTGGCATTACGGTCCTCACGGGCTTGAACTCTTGGATTGTGGGGCTCCACTTCGTGATTTCCACGGGCCTTATTGCTCTGGCTTCACTTTTGGTATGGCGAGCCTTGCCCAAGTCGGGAAATGACGTCGCGATTTGGAATTCAAATCTGGCGTGGCCAACTGCAGTAGTTGGATTTATAGCTATCTGCATGGGAGTTATCGTCACCGGTGCCGGTCCGCATGCGGGAGACGCTCTCACGCCGCGAAATGGTTTCGATCTTGAGGTCTGGCAGCATTACCACTCCTACCCCGGCTACACGCTGCTGGCTCTAATAACTTTGCAGCTGATAGCTCAGGTTGTCCGATCCAGGTCCGTATTGAAGCAACTTGAGTCTCGGATTCTGTTGCTTTTGTTTGCCGCCACTGTTTTGCAGGCCGTTGTTGGAGTGATTCAGGCGCGAATGGGAGTTCCACCGCTGTTGGTTGGCATTCACATGCTTGGTTCCGGCGTACTTACCTCCCTGATTACTTTTCAGGTGTTGAGCGCAAGAAAAATAAACAGATGAAGACCATCTTCTGGTTTCGAAGGGATCGCAGGCTTCAGGATAATCAGGCCCTCAGCTTTGCGGCCGGCACCTCTCAGGAGCTACTTCCGGTCTTTGTTCTTCCGACCTCAAGTGCTGGAATGTCTCAGTTGCGTGCAAGTTCGGTTGTGGCCTCGATCCTAGCTTTGGACAAAAGCCTCCCCAGAGGACTTGAGCTTCGCCACGGCGAAGCAAGCGTGGAGCTTGGAAAAATTTGTCAGGAGTTTTCTGGCAAGCGTGTTTTGGCCACTAGGGCATTCGATACCAATGGGGTTGCCGAGCAAGAGGCAGTTCGACAGGTACTTGCGGCCATAGATGTAGAGCTTGTCTTGCTGGGCAGCTATTACGCAGTTGAGCCCGGAACAGTGGTAAAAGATGATCAAACAGCCGTGCGCGTTTATACGCCCTTTTATAAAAGATGGCTTCAAGTATCCGTGCCCGAGCCTTTTGTTCTTGATGTTGAAAGCGCCCCATGGGCGCCGGCTAGCAAGAATATTTCCCTAGCCTCGAACGTGAGTGCTGGTGAAGACTTAGCCCTTGAAACATGGGACAAGTTTCGAGCGTCTCGGATTTTTGATTACTCGGATCATCGAAATCGACCGGACATAAACGGCACCTCGAAGCTTTCTCATGCGCTAGCACACGGCGAAGTTCATCCGCGCACATTGCTTGCCGGCCTTGGGAACACCGAGGGCGAAGAGGTTTTTCGCAAGGAGATTGCTTGGCGAGAGTTTTACGCGGACGTAATGCACCACCACCCTCGCACCTACGACGAATACTACGAGCCTCACTTTGCAGAACTTTCCTACGATGACCCAGAAAAGTTCCCGGAGAAACTAGAGGCTTGGGAGACTGGTGCTACTGGATATCCGATTGTCGATGCGGCGATGCGACAGCTTGTTCAGTCCGGGTGGATGCACAATCGTGCCCGCATGATCGTTGCAAGTTTTTTGGTGAAGGACCTTCACTTCGAGTGGCAAATTGGAGCCAAGTTTTTCGAGGAGCACTTGACCGATTTTGACCCCGCCTCAAACTCCCACGGCTGGCAATGGACCGCCGGCTGCGGCACCGATGCCAGCCCTTTTTACAGAGTGTTTAATCCAATTCTCCAGGGTGCAAAATTTGACCCGAATGGCGACTACGTGAGGAAGTGGGTGCCGGAGTTAGCTCATTTGCCAGCCGCAAGCGTTCATGAACCTTGGAACGACATCGCCGGTTATCAGTTTGGTTACACTCCCCCAATTCTGAATCACTCTCAAGAGCGAGATGAGGCGTTGCGGCGCCTTGAGGAAATAAAACGCTAAAGGTCTCTAAAGATAAATAAGCGGATCAATTGCGATTGCCAAAAATAAAATCGTCAGGTGAGTAATTGATGCGTGGAACAATCGCATTGGGTTCTGAGGAATCTGAACCTTCGCTTCCTTGTAAAGCCGGTGTGCTTCCCAGGTGAACCAGATTCCGGCCAATACCGCTGCAACGGTATACACCGTGCCCATATTTGCAACTGGAATCAAGAGGAGTGTCGAAGCAAAATATGCGTAGGCGTAAAGGATTATCTGCCTGCCAACATGTTCGTTTTTGGCTACGACAGGAAGCATTGGAACTCCGGCAGCTTTATATTCCTCTAAGTAGCGCATTGACAACGGCCAATAGTGCGGTGGCGTCCAAAGGAATATAATCAAGAACAGCACTCCGGCAGCTAGTGACAGCTCATTGGTTACGGCGGCCCAACCAATTAGCGCTGGCATTGCTCCGGCTGCACCTCCCCAAACAATGTTTTGCGGCGTGCGTCTCTTGAGCCCAAGAGTGTAGACAAAGACATAAAACAAAATTGCAACAAGCGATAGAACGGCCGCAAGAACATTTATTAGAAGCGCAAACCAAATGACGGACAGGGTCCCGATTGACCAGGCAAAAATCAAAGCTTCTTTGTGGGTTATTTCACCCGTGACAAGTGGCCGATTCTTAGTGCGGCCCATAATCTTGTCAATGTCGCGATCTATGTAGCAATTGAATGCGTTGGCACTTCCAGCGCTGAGAGCACCGCCGAATACGGTGGCGAGGATCAGCCAAATTGAAGGGAAGCCTCTAGCGGCCAGAATCATGGCCGGCACGGTCGCGATGAGCAATAGCTCTATAACACGCGGCTTAGTTAGCAAAAAATAGCCACGGATCTTGCGCGAAAACCGCGCACCAGAAGTTTTTTCCACCGTAGACATTTGCTCAAGTCTAATCCAGTCCGAGCGGTGCTGCAGCCCACTCGGTATAGACTCAAGCATAAATGTCAGGCACCGCCGCCGGCGCAAATCCCTAAGTGGTAAAACACGAAATTTGTTAGGAATGATTCTTTGTTGGAATGGAATGAAATTGACGATTTGGCAGTCAGAACTGCCAAGGTCCTTGCCGCGGATGCAGTGGAGAAGGTTGGCAATGGCCACCCTGGAACCGCAATAAGCCTGGCCCCCGCTGCGTATCTATTGTTTCAAAAGGTCATGAAGCATGACCCGCAAGATGATCGCTGGGTTGGTAGAGACCGATTTATCCTTTCTGTGGGCCACTCCTCACTAACTTTGTACAACCAATTATTTCTAGGTGGCTTTGGCCTCGAACTCAAGGACATTCAATCATTGAGGACTTGGGGATCTTTGACCCCTGGTCATCCTGAATATGCTCACACCAAGGGTGTTGAAATCACGACCGGCCCATTAGGTCAAGGTCTTGCATCGGCAACAGGATTTGCTATGTCAACAAGATTTGAACGTGAATTATTTGATCCTGCCACAACCGATGGAACCTCACCGTTTGACCACTTTGTTTACGTAATCGCCGGTGACGGTGACATGCAAGAAGGGGTTAGTGCTGAAGCAGCTTCCTTAGCCGGTCATCACGGACTGGGTAACCTGATTGTGATCTATGACGCAAACCAGATTTCTATCGAAGACGACACCGACATCAGCTTTTCTGAAGATGTTGCAAAGCGCTACCAGGCCTATGGTTGGCAGACCATCGAGGTCAACTGGCGAAAAGAAACCGGATATGTCGAGGATGTAGAAGCTCTTTACGAGGCCGTTCTGGCAGCCAAGGAAAACACAGATCAGCCAACGCTAATCACACTAAGAACCATCATCGGTTGGCCGAGTCCAACAAAGCAGGACACCGGCAAGATTCACGGATCAAAGCTGGGTGCTGAAGAACTTGCTGGCCTAAAGCAAGCTTTGGGTTTCGATCCGGAAGAGCACTTTGCCGTGGCTGAGGAAGTGCTTTCTCACACTAGGCAACTGGCTCAGCGTGGCAAGGAGGAGCGTGCGGCTTGGCAGGCTACTTTTAGCAAGTGGCAGCAGGCGAATCCCGATTCGGCAAAGTTGTTCGAGCGTCTTGCATCCGGAGCGCTGCCGGCAGACCTCGAATCCTCACTTCCACAATTCTCATTGGGCGAGGAAATCGCAACCCGAGCAGCATCCGGCAAGGTTATAAATGCCATAGCTTCAAAGATGCCCGAACTATGGGGTGGGTCAGCTGACCTCGCAGAGTCGAATAACACCACCATTGAAGGTGGTGGATCATTTGTGCCTGCCAAGTGGCAAACCAAGGCATGGACTCCTAAGTCTGCCGGCAGGATACTTCACTTCGGCATTCGTGAACACGCTATGGGTGCAATCCTGAATGGCATCAGCCTCTCCGGCCACTCGAGGGTGTTTGGCGGAACGTTCCTAGTCTTCTCTGATTACATGAGGCCCTCGGTCCGCTTGGCCGCACTAATGGGTATTGCCCCCATCTATGTTTGGACACACGATTCGGTTGCACTCGGCGAAGATGGACCAACCCACCAGCCAATCGAGCACCTGAACGCTCTGAGGCTGATTCCAAATCTAGACATCGTGCGCCCAGCCGATGCCAACGAGACTTCTCAGGCTTGGCTTCAGGTTCTGGAAAACAAAAATAGCCCCGCTGGAATTGTGCTCACGAGGCAGGGCCTGCCGGTTCTTGATCGTGGCGAGGGCTTCGGCCAAGCCGATCAGGTCAGTAAGGGTGCCTATGTTTACGCGGGCCATAGCGACAAGCCTGATTTGATCTTGATCGCCACCGGAAGCGAAGTCCAATTTGCGGTTGAAGCAAGGCTGATTCTAGAAGCAGAGGGTGTTTCAGTTCGAGTCGTGTCGGCTCCTTGCCTTGAGTGGTTTGATGCTCAGTCCAAGGACTACCAAGAGTCAGTGCTGCCAAAGCAAGTGACGGCCAGGGTTTCGATTGAGGCTGGAGTTACCGATGGATGGCGCAAGTATGTTGGGGACAGTGGCCAGTCCATTGGTATTGACCATTTCGGAGCATCGGCCGATTACAAGACTCTGTACACAGAGTTTGGGATTACCACCAACAAGGTGGTTGAGGCAGCAAAGAAAGCGCTTGGAGGTAACTAATGAATGAAAATCTAAAATCACTTACTGAGGCCGGAGTTTCAATTTGGCTAGACGATCTTTCCAGAGAGCGAATCGAATCTGGAAACCTCAAACACCTAATTGATAATTTCTCGGTGCGAGGTGTTACCACCAACCCGACTATTTTTGCCGCTGCACTAAAGGGATCCTCTTATCAGGATGCAATTGCTGCAGAGAAAAACGCCGGCAGCAGTCCTGCGCGAGCAATTGCAAACATCACCTCAGATGATGTAGCAGCCGCCTGCGACTTGTTCCTGCCGATCTACAACGAATCCCAAGGTGTTGACGGTCGAGTGTCAATTGAGGTCGAACCGGGGCTGGCAAATGACACCGAGCGCACCATAGCTCAGGCGCTCTCGCTTTATGAGCTCGTGGGTCGTGACAACGTCATGATAAAGATTCCGGCAACCCTCAATGGCTTGGCAGCTATCACGGCCGTCACGGCTGCAGGGATTTCTGTGAATGTGACTTTGATTTTCTCGCTAGAGCGCTACGACAAGGTCATCGATGCCTACATGGAAGGGCTGACAAAGGCCAAGCAGGCAGGCAAGGACTTGAGCAAGATTCATTCAGTTGCTTCGTTTTTTGTCTCTCGTGTTGACACTGAGGTGGACTCAAGGCTCGAGGCGCTTGGCAAGCCAGAGCTGAAAAGCAAGGCTGCTCTTGCAAATGCTCAACTGGCATACGAACTGTTCCAGAACCGTTTCGCAACCCCAGAGTGGCAAAGTCTTGAAGCAGCAGGTGCAAATCTGCAGCGACCGCTAATGGCTTCGACGGGAGTAAAGGATCCAGCTCTACCGGACACTCTGTATGTCACCGAACTGGTTTCTAAAAATATCGTTAACACCATGCCGGAAAAAACCATGATGGCAACCGCCGACCACGGCGTGATTCCAACCGAGTCAGTAATTGCTTCCTTCGAATCAGCCAAGGCAGTGCTAGCTCAAATTGCTGCCGCCGGCGTTGACCTTGCCGATGTGACAGCTCAACTAGAGCAAGAGGGCGTTGACAAGTTCATAGTCTCGTGGGATGAATTAGTTGAAACTGTCGAACATGCGCTAGCTGGAAGCTAGATCATGCAGCTTCGGATACACGAAAGCCTCAGAACGGACTTAGAAGCCGAAGTTGCAAAAGTCGTAGATGCTCAAATTGCCTCGAGGCTTGGCGCCAAAGACGATTCGATCTGGGGGCAAGACGCGAAGGTCGAGGCTGCAAAGCGACTGGGCTGGATAGATTCTCCCAAAACTTCGGTTGACTTGATTCCCGAAATTCTAAAGCTGAGGGATCATTTTCGAGACCTCGGTGTCGATCGTATTGTGCTTTGTGGAATGGGCGGCTCATCGCTTGCGCCAGAGGTAATTGCCAAAAATACTGGGCACGAGATAGTGATTCTTGACTCGACAGCGCCTGATCAGGTGCTGTCTGCCGTCAGGGAGCTTGAACGGACCGCAGTGGTTGTCTCCTCGAAATCTGGAGCGACCGTTGAGACTGATAGTCAAAAAAGGGCTTTCGAGTCCAGTTTTGTGGCGGCGGGCCTCGACCCTACAAAGCGAATTGTTGTGGTGACCGATCCTGGTTCACCGCTCGATACCGCATCAAGAGCCGACGGCTACAGGGTATTCAATGCAGATCCCGATGTCGGTGGCAGATATTCAGCGCTAACCGCATTCGGATTGGTTCCAGCTGGCTTAGCCGGTGCTGACATCGCCTCATTGTTAGCCAGTGCTTCCATGGTTAGCTTCGGGCTCAGCGAAGACTCCACCGATAACCCAGCAATTTGGCTAGGAGTCGCTTTGGCAGCAACTCCAGGAATCGGTCAGTCTCGCGATAAGTTTCTGATTGAAACTGATGGCCTTCCAGGCTTCGGTGATTGGGTTGAACAGCTCGTTGCTGAAAGCACCGGAAAGCAGGAGCGTGGCATTCTTCCGGTTGTCGTCACCGGCAGTGCACCAGAAATTCAAGACGTCCCGAGCGACACTATTTTTATTAGGTTTTCAGATTCGATACCGGGTGTCGAGCACATGACATTCAGCGGCAGCCTGGGTGAGTTGTTTTTACTTTGGGAGTACGCCACAGCAATTGCCGGATACCTAATGAACATAAACCCATTCGACCAGCCCGATGTTGAGTCAGCCAAGATTGCTGCCCGAGCACTCCTTGACTCCCCCGGTGTTGAAGTGGCCGCGGGCCATGTCGATCGTGGAATTACTGTTTCTAGTTACGGACTAAATCTGGTTGGCAGCACGGTGGAGGCTGCAGTTGAAGAACTGCTCAGTCAAGTAACCGACCACAGCTATATCGCCGTTCAGGTTTATCTGAGCAGGCCTGAGTATCCTCAGTTTGAGAAATTGCGAGACATCATCGCGAAGCGAACTGGCAGACCGGTGACTTTCGGTTGGGGACCCCGGTTTCTGCATTCGACCGGCCAATATCACAAGGGTGGCCCCAAGCAGGGGCTTTTTGTCCAAATTACCGGTGAGCACGGTATCGATCTTGAGATAAAAGATCGCCCGTTTAGCTTTGGAGAACTTATCCGCGCCCAAGCAGCCGGAGATGCCAAGGTTTTGTCTGATAACGGCCTTCCGGTTTTGTCCTTACACATGTCAGAGCCACTTCGGGACCTAGCGTTTTTGGAAAAGGTAATTGCTTCGTGACCAATAATCCACTCAGAGATGCCCGCGATCGTCGAATGCAAAAGATCGCTGGACCAAGCGGCCTAATAATGTTCGGTGTGACTGGCGACCTTGCGGGTAAGAAGCTTCTGCCCGCTATTTACGATCTTGCTAATCGCGGCCTCTTGCCGCCAGCGTTTTCTTTAGTTGGATTCGCAAGAAGAGACTGGAGTCAGGCGGACTTTGAGACTGTGGTTCACGATTCTGTGAAGGCTCATGCCAGAACAGCTTGGTCGGAAGAGGTTTGGCGCCAGTTAGCTAAGGGCATCCGATTTGTATCCGGACGACACGACGATCCAGAGGCGTTTCTCCGGCTCAAAGAGACGGTTGACGAGCTTGATAAGGAACGTGGAACAGCCGGAAATCACACTTTTTACCTATCCATACCACCGCGCGACTTCCCTCTTGTTATCCAGCAGCTATCGGCGTCGGGTCTTGCGGAAGCAGTCGATGGGCAATTTAGACGAGTTGTTATCGAAAAACCTTTCGGTTCAAACCTTGAAACTGCCATTGAGCTAAACGACATCGTCGAGAGCGTTTTCCCACCGGACTCGGTTTTCAGGATTGATCACTACTTGGGCAAGGAAACTGTTCAGAATATATTGGCCCTTCGCTTTGCAAACCAGTTGTTTGAGCCAATTTGGAACAGCAACTACATTGACCATGTTCAGATTTCGATGGCCGAGGACATTGGCATTGGTAGCCGTGCCGGTTCCTACGCTGAAGTTGGTGCGGCAAGGGACGTGATTCAGAACCATCTCCTTCAGCTTCTTGCGCTGACCGCTATGGAGCAGCCCCTGAGCTTCGACGCAGCTGACTTACGGGCAGAGAAGGAAAAAGTATTAGCTTCCATTGCACTGCCTCAGGATCTTTCCAAGCACACCGCTAGGGGTCAATATGCGGGTGGCTGGCAGGGCGGAGAGTTCGTAAGGGCGTATCTAGACGAGGACGGCATGGATTCCGAGAACAACTCGGAGACGTTTGCCGCCATGAGGCTCAACATCGACAATCGACGCTGGCAGTCTGTCCCTTTTTACCTTCGAGCTGGCAAACGTCTCGGGCGGCGCGTAACCGAAATTGCGGTGGTTTTCAAAAGAGCGCCTCAGCAATTATTTGGAGAGAGCCAGACTGCACTTTTGGGAGAAAACGCGCTGGTGATCAGGGTTCAGCCAAACGAGGGCGTCACTATTCGCTTTGGCTCTAAAGTTCCAGGTCCTAGCATGCAGGTCCGGGACGTAACGATGGACTTCGGTTATGGTCATGCCTTTACCGAGGACTCCCCCGAGGCCTACGAACGCCTGATTCTCGATGTCCTGTTGGGCGAACCACCGCTATTCCCTAGACAACGAGAGGTTGAGCTGTCTTGGAAGATTCTGGACCCTATTGTTGCGCACTGGAAGGCTAACGGCAGGCCCGAGTCATACGCTCCTGGATCATGGGGTCCGGAATCGGCTCACGACATGCTTGCCGAAGATGGCCGCGTTTGGAGAAGGCCATGATCGTCAACTTGGAGAGTACGACTACCTCAAAGATTGAAAAAACTCTTCAGGAACTCCGCGAGGATGGTGGAGTCGTAGCGTTGGGTCGCGTGCTCACGCTCATAATCGAAACAAACTCCGAGCACCTAGAGCGCGCAATCGAGGCAGCAAACGGCGCATCTAGATTGCACCCGAGCAGGATCATCGTGTTGGTCAGCAACTTAGAGCAGGGGGACAAGGCATCTAGGTTGGACGCTGAAATAAGAATTGGCGGCGATGCTGGTGCATCTGAAGTCGTTGTGATCAGGGCGTTTGGAGACGCAAATTCCAATACCGAGTCAACAGTGACGGGGCTATTGCTACCCGATGCTCCGGTAGTTGCATGGTGGCCTGCAGACTGCAAAACCAATCCTTCGAAGAACCCGATTGGCGAAATCGCAACCAGAAGAATCACGGACGCCGCATCTCAAAAGGATGAATTGGGATTTCTAAAGGAGCTCGCCAAGAATTATTCTCCAGGCGACAGCGACATGTCTTGGACAAGAATTACGCTATGGCGCTCTCAACTTGCGGCTTTATTCGATAATGAAAAAGACCGCGCAGTAACCGAAATCCGAGTGCTAGGCTCCAAAAATTCTCCAAGCGTAAGGTTACTGGCCGGCTGGCTGTCGATGCAGCTTGGCGTTGATACGAAGATAATTCACGAGCTGTCAGGCATTGCCATAGAGGGCATCGCGGGGGTTGAGATTTCATTCGATCACGGAGCGCTGGCAATCATTCGAACTGGAGATGTTGCGAGTATCGGCCAAACCGGTTCGCCAGACAGCTCCGCCTTGTTGCCCAAGCGCTCAGATCAGGATTGCCTGATGGAAGACATGCGGTTCTTAGGCGAAGATGAAGTTTATGGGGCTGTACTACGAAATGAGCTTGCGAGGTGAGTGAGCCAAGTACCGTTGTTGCCGATACGGCTGAGGACCTTGTAAGCCGGGTTGCCGAGGATTTTTTGGCCTTGGTGTCTGAAGTTTTAGAGGCGAAGCCTGTAGCGAATATTGTGTTGACGGGTGGGAGTCTCGGCATCGCATTGATTGGTGAACTTGCCAAGCTGAACCTTGACCTTACAAAGCTGAGATTTATGTTTGGTGACGAGCGCTTCGTAGCTTTGGATCACGAGGACAGAAACGAATTTCAGGGGATTTCCGTCTTCCGAGAGTTGGCAAATAATTCTCTGCTTCGCTACCCCGCGGCCAACTCTGATCTATTGACCGGCCAGTCACTGATGAACAAGGCCATGACCATGTCTTACGGTAGTGCCGAGGAAGCCTCGGAGGTTTTTGATCTCGTGATTTTAGGCCTCGGGCCAGATGGGCATGTGGCGTCCTTGTTTCCGGGACACCAGAGCAATGGAGAATGGATTACGGCGGAGCAGGCCTCACCCAAGCCGCCATCCGAGCGCCTAAGTCTCAGCTACGCCGCACTAAATCGAGCGAATCAGGTTTGGTTTCTAGCCTCGGGTGCTCAAAAAGCTCTGGTAGTTAGTTCGGCTTTGAATGACGAAGATTGTGAGCTGCCGTTAGCCAAGGTCAAAGGTTTGCAGTCAACCAGCTGGTACTTGGATAGAGAGCTTAGCGACGCGCTTTAGCAGCGTCTGCTGCACGCTGTCTGCGGTTTCGAATTGAATTCAAGGCCTCGGCTAAAATCTGCTCGGCCTCGTCGTCAGTTCTACGCTCTTTTACGTAGGCAAGATGAGTCTTGTATGGCTCAATTTTTGCAACTAGGGGTGGGTTTTCTTTGTCCATTCCCGCCGGAAGCCCACAGTGGGGGCAGTCAATCTCTTGAGGTAAGTCTTCCTCGTTGACGCTGGCTGCGAAGAGCGGGTTGATCTCGTGGCCATTCGAACAGAAAAAGCTAAGCGCGATCTTCTCTACTTGATGTCCGCGATCCTGCTCGCCCATTGGGCCAGCTCCGACACGTGCTCCGCGAATTGAAGGAGAGCTCGACATTATGCCCATCCAAATCTTGTGAAGAGACCCAATATGATGATGACCGTTACCCAGACCAAGCTAAGTACGACTGTGATTCTGTTGAGGTTACGCTCAGCAACGCCGGATGAGTTCATTGAGCTTGTTACTCCGCCTCCGAACATCTCTGCGACACCACCACCACGGCCCTTGTGGAGCAAAATCATCAAGATTAGAAGCACGCTGGTTATTGCAAGCAATACCAAAAGCGCTGTTTGTAGGGCGGCCATCTAGTTCCTCATTCTCTTTTCAAACCTTCTAAATTATAGGACTATGTGCTTTTTGAAGCGCGATATTCCAGAAAACTCTTCTGCATCCAGGGACGCACCGCCCACTAGCACACCATCAACCTGGTCAGATTGCAAGAAACCCGCGACATTATTTGCCTTGACCGAGCCACCGTAGAGGATTCTCGAGTTCGCTGCATCGTCTCCAAAGTTAGCCTGAAGTGCTTGTCTGATTGCTGTAGCGACTTCACTGGCCTCTTGAGCGGTTGCAACTTTGCCAGTTCCTATCGCCCAAACTGGTTCGTAGGCGATAACAAATTCACCCAGTTCCTTGTGACCACTGAGAGCATGTATGGTCTGAATTATCGGGACGGCGGACTGCCCCTGGGTCTCAAGCTCCTCGAGGGTCTCCCCCACGCAAATAATGGGAACAAGGTCGTTTGTCCACGCAGCAGCAACCTTTTGCTGAACTACTGAGTCATCTTCGGCATGGTAAGTGCGACGCTCGGAGTGCCCGACAAGTACGTATTCGACGTTTAGCTTGGAAAGCATTTGCCCAGAGATCTCTCCTGTGTAGGCTCCCGACTCATGCTGGGATATGTCTTGGGCGCCAAGCTTTATTTCGAATTTCTCGGCATCAATAAGGGTCTGAGCACTCCTCAGGTCGGTAAATGGTGGGAAAACTGCCACTTCCACCTCACCAAAGTCATGGTCGGCATCATTTAGAGTCCATGAGAGCTTCTGCACCAGGGCAATCGCCTGAAGGTGATCCAGGTTCATTTTCCAATTGCCGGCAATCAGCGGTGTTCGATTAGTCATTAAGGACCTCCAGTCCTGGCAGGGATTTACCTTCAAGGTACTCAAGGCTTGCACCACCACCTGTTGAGATGTGGCCAAAGCTGGCCTCGTCAAATCCAAACGCTCTGACCGCAGCGGCTGAGTCCCCGCCACCAACAACCGACAGTCCGTTCACGTTGGTCAGTGCTTCTGCAACCGCTTTCGTTCCGTGGGCAAAGTTCGGGAACTCGAATACTCCCATTGGACCGTTCCAGAAGACTGTTGTGGAGCTCGAAACTGCCTCGGCGAAGATTTTGGCGCTGTCTGGGCCAATGTCTAGCCCCAAGACGCCTGCGCCAAGTTCAGAGTCTTCAATCGCATCTGCCTGAACGGTTTTATGAACGGCATCAGCTGAAAAACTGGCTGCAATTTCTATATCGGTCGGCAGGATAATTTGGACGCCTAAGTCGGCAGCCTGCTTTAGGAGGTCCCTGGTGGTTTCCACTTGGTCTTCTTCCAGCAAACTTTTCCCAACGTTATGACCCATCGCCTTCAGCACGGTGAATACCATGCCTCCACCGATAGCCAGTCTGTCGACTTTTGGCAGCAGATGACCGATAACAGCAAGCTTGTCTGAGACTTTAGAACCGCCGAGGACAACAGTGTAGGGGCGGGACGGAGTTGTTGTTAGTTGGTTCAGTACTTTTAGCTCCGCCTCAATTAGTAATCCCGCGTAACTAGGTATAAGTTCTGCGAGCTCATAAACGCTGGCTTGCTTTCGGTGAACAACACCAAAACCGTCAGAAACCATGATGTCAGCCATCGCGGCAAGCTCTCTGGCGAACGCAGCGCGATGCTGTGGGTCGTTGGAGGTCTCCGCAGCGTTGAAGCGGAGGTTCTCAAGCAGTGCTACCTCGCCGTCTCTTAGGGAGGAAGTCAGGGCTTCTGCTTCGCTACCCGTGCTTGCCGGAGAGAACGTTACATCCTGACCCAATAGCTCCTGAAGTCGCTTTGCAACTGGGGCAAGTGAAAGCTCGACCTCCTGAGCCTTTGGACGACCTAGGTGCGATGCCACTATAACCCTCGCACCAGCCGCAGTGAGCCGATTTATGGTTGCCAGTGACGCTCTAATTCGGCCGTCATCAGTGATGTCTGAATTGGACAGTGGCACATTGAGGTCACAGCGGAGTACCACGACCTTGGATCGAAGATCTCCGGCGTGGTCGAGAGTTCTAAGCATTAGAGCTTGGACGCAACCAGGGCAGTCAGCTCAACCAGACGGTTTGAGTAACCCCACTCGTTGTCGTACCAGCTTGATAGCTTCACGGTGTTGTCGATAACTCGCACCAAACCGCTATCGTAAATAGAGCTGTGAGGGTCACCAACGATGTCGCTGGAAACAATAGGATCCTCGGTGTACATCAGGATCCCCTTAAGCTCACCCTCGGCTGCCTTTTTGTAAGCGGCGTTGATCTCTTCGACGGTGACTGTCTTTTCAGAAACTAGAGTCAGATCAGTTATCGAACCGGTCGGGATTGGCACACGAAGAGCAAAGCCATCCAGCTTGCCTTTTAGCTCCGGGATGACGATTCCTATGGCCTTCGCTGCACCGGTAGAAGAAGGCACAATGTTGATTGCCGCCGCCCGGGCCCGTCTCAGGTCCTGGTGGGGGCCATCCTGCAGGTTTTGGTCTGCGGTGTAGGCATGAATTGTTGTCATCAGACCGTTTTTGATTCCAAAGTTATCCATGAATACCTTGGCCAGGGGCGCAAGACAGTTCGTGGTGCAAGAGGCATTGGAAATCACGTGGTGGTTTTCCGGCTCGTAGAGGTGTTCGTTTACGCCAATTACGAAGGTTGCATCTTCCCCGGTCGCGGGGGCCGAGATTATTACCTTCTTGGCGCCGGCCTGAATGTGCTTACGAGCGTCGTCGGCATTTGTGAAAAAGCCAGTCGACTCGATAACAACCTCTACACCCAGTTCTGCCCAATCAATTTTGGCTGGATCGCGCTCGGCCAGAACTTTTATTGACTTACCGTTCACAACGATGCTGTCTCCATCAACGGAGACCGCGGCGTCGAGTCTTCCTCCAACAGAGTCATACTTCAGAAGGTGCGCAAGCGATTTAGGATCCGAAAGATCGTTTACAGCGATTATTTCCAAATCTGAATTTTGCGCGAGTGCTGCGCGCAGATAGTTGCGGCCAATTCGTCCAAAACCATTAATACCAATACGAGTCACGGGGCTACTCCAAAACTTGTCAGCGAATAAATTAATTTAGCCCGAGCACCTTTGGGCGGACTTTGTCAGCCTAGCAGCAGCGAGGAAGTGTTCGCTTTAACGGAGGAGAAGCGAGTCGCCACGTCGGTCCAGTTGACGATGTTCCAGAACGCCTTTATGTAATCTGCCTTCACGTTGACATAGTCCAGGTAGAACGCGTGTTCCCACATGTCAAGCATTAGTAGCGGGATGCTGCCCATCGGAAGGTTGCCCTGCTGGTCATAAAGCTGGCCAATAATAAGTCGGTTGCTCATTATGTCCCAAGCTAGGTATGCCCAACCCGATCCCTGGATGCCCATGGCGGCTGCGGTGAAGTGCCTTGTGAACGCCTCGTACGAACCGAAGTATTCGGATATGGCTGCCAGTAGCTCGCCGGAGGCTTCCCCACCTTCGGCCGATAGGTTCTTCCAGAAGATGCTGTGGTTTACGTGACCACCTAAGTTGAAAGCAAGATCCTTCTGCAGTTTTGGAAGGGTTGCAAAGTTGTCGTTTGCACGGGCTTCTGCCATTGCATCCAGCGCTGCGTTTGCACCGGTGACGTAGGCCTGGTGATGCTTGGAGTGGTGCAATTCCATAATTCTTGCGGAGATGTGCGGCTCAAGGGCCGAATAGTCATAGGAAAGATCCGGAAGTGTGTAGGTCATGATTTCTTACTTTCTGTTGTTGACGTGATTGAATTTATCGTAGCTTCATTCCTAAATCAGATCTGCAATGACCGATTCAGTATCGGGAATTCCCAGCTCTTGTGCACGCTTGTCTGCGGTTGCCAGTAATCTGCGAATTCGCCCTGCGACTGCATCTTTAGTCATGGGAGGAACCGCAAGATGCCCCAACTCATCTAGGGATGCATCCTTGTGCTGCAATCGAAGTTCTCCTGCGTATTGAAGGTGAGCAGGAGCCTGATCGCCAAGTATCTCTAGAGCACGCTGAACCCTTGCCCCGGCTGCTATCGCCGCCTGAGCGCTTCTTCTAAGGTTGGCATCGTCAAAGTTTGCCAGTCTGTTAGCAACTCCCCTGATTTCGCGTCTACTTCTAAGCTCATCCCATTTTTCAACTTGCTCGATGCAACCCATTTGTCTCAGCAGTTCGGAAATTCCTTCTCCGTCCCTGACAACGACCCGATAAACATTCCTGACTTCTCTCGCTTTTGCACTCACGCCTAATCTTCTGGCGACGCCGACCAGGGCCATTGCAGACTCGTTGCCAGGAGCAGTTACTTCAAGAGATGTTGATCGTCCCGGGTCGGTCAATATCCCGTGAGCCATGAAGGCCCCCCGCCAAACCGCCTTGGCCTCATCCAATGTCGAGCTGATTAGAGTAGCTGGAAGCCCACGAACTGGGCGGCCGCGATTGTCAATCAGTCCGGTCTGCCTAGCCAGAAGCTCCCCATCTTTCAGCACTCTAATTTGGTAGCCACTTGTCTTTCTAAGCCCTCCGGCTTGGACGACGGTTAGTTCCGATTGAATGCCATAAAGCTCTGCTATTGCTCGGGCAAGCCTGCGAGCCAAGGCGGCCGAATCGAGCTCTACTTCAATTGCGATTCTTCCGGAGATCAATTGCAATCCTCCGCAAAAACGAAGAACTGTGGCTAGCTCTGCGGCGCGCTCCAAGCCTGTTCTAACTGGAACTCTTGCTAACTCTTCTTTAATGTGTTGCGTTAGTGCCATCATCACTCCCTGCCCAAGTCGCGGTGAGAAATGGCGACTCTTATGTCTGCGTCCTCCGCTAGGCGCGCTGCTATCTCGTTAGTTAGAGCAACCGACCGATGCTTACCGCCCGTGCAGCCGATTGCAATGGTTGCAAATCTCTTATTTTCTCTTTGGTAGCCAGCTAGCACAATCTTCAAGGTTTCAAGGTAGCTTTCTTCGAAGTCTTTGACGCCAGGTTGACTAAGAACATAGTCGGACACTTCGATGTCATTCCCTGTTTTTGCCCTGAGCGACTCTTGCCAGTGCGGGTTTGCGATGAACCTGGCATCTGCGACCATGTCGGCATCCGCGGGGATGCCATATTTGTAACCAAAGCTCATGAGGTTCACCTTGAAACCCTTCGACTGACCGGCAAACGCTTCGGCGACGCGATTTGAAAGCTCGTGAACATTCGACTCTGAGGTGTCAAAAACAATGTCCGCTGTCTCGCGCAGTGTCAAAAGCTGAGCCCTCTCAGCCGCGATTCCATCCAGAACTGTTCCCTCGCCTTGGAGGGGGTGTGGTCTTCTAACTGACTCAAACCTTTTTACGAGTGCCGCATCATTCGCCTCTAGAAACAAAACTCTCACGCTGATGTCGTGAGACTTTAGCTTCTGAATGTTCTTTTCCAAATCTGCAAAGAACTGACCACCCCGCACGTCCGTTACGACCGCAACTTTGGTGAGGGCTTCAGTGCTCGTGGAGAATAAATCGCTGATGGGAAATAGCAACTGCGGAGGTAGGTTGTCTATGACATGCCAGCCTTGATCCTCTAGAGCATTGCCGGTCGTTGAACGTCCAGCTCCTGACATGCCGGTCACGATTAGCAGCTCTGGCTTGTTTGAAGCGTCCATTCACCCCTCCATCCGCTTGGACACAAGATTACCGCTTCGGCGTGTCGCGAATAGGGGGTTTTCCTTAATCTGCCAGGTGTTCTAGAACTATTTGCGCCAATCTTTGGCCAAATCCGGGAAGTTGGGCGATTTCAGCCTCGCTCGCTAGCTTAAGTCTCTTTACGGATCCAAACTTTCTAAGGAGCAGTCTTGCCTTCTGCTCCCCGAGGCCCGGGATCTCGACCAGCACCGATGATATGGATTTACTTCTTGCAGCGCGCTGCGCTGTTATGGCGAAGCGGTGCGCCTCGTCTCGAATTCGCTGCAGCAAAAATAACTCCTCCGATGTCCTTGGGAGGATGAGGGGGTAATCAAGCCCAGACACGAATACTTCCTCAAGCCGCTTTGCCAGCGATGCCACCGTCAGTCCTTGGATTCCAGAATCCTTCAGAGCTCGTTCGGCGGCGTGTAGCTGAGGTAAGCCTCCGTCAATAATTAGAAGCCCAGGCCTGTAGCTGAAGCGTTCGTTAGGTTCCTCGGTTTTCAGGTATTTGAGACGTCGCATTAGAACTTGATACACCGACTCGGTATCGTCGGCTGTCTCTAAATTGAATTTTCGATATTGATCTTTACGGGAAAGGCCGTCTTCAAAGACCACCATCGATCCAACCGTGTTTGTTCCGGACAAGTGGGAAATGTCGTAGCACTCAATCCTTAGCGGGGCATTCTCCATCGCAAGAGCTTTCTGCAAACCGGCCAATGCCTCGGCCCTGGCACTAAAATCTGAAACACGCTTCAGCTTGTAGTTCTGTAGGGCGTGAGCTGCATTTTGGCTGGCGGTTGCAAGCAGAGCCGATTTGTCTCCTCGCTTGGGTGCGGAGATTGAACAGCCTTTGCCGCGCATTTCGGAGAGCCAGAGCTCAAGGGCATCTTTGTCGGTTGGAAGCTCAGTCACCATAATTTGTCTGGGCACCTCTGGTGGCTCAGATTTGCTACCGGCGGCATAAAGCTCCTGCAGCAAATACTCCAACAACTCCGCGTTGGTCCGATCCAACTCTAGGTCGACAACCAGTGATCGATTTCCTCGGATGCGCCCTCCTCGCACCATAAATATTGAAACAGCGGCCGACAGCTCATCGCGGCTTAGGCCAATTAAGTCGGCATCAACCTGATCATCAAGTACCACCGTCGACTTCTCTAAGACTCTTTCGAGCGCACCGATGTCATCTCTATATCGAGCAGCCAGTTCGTAATTTTCTAGCTGGCTAGCGTTCTGCATTTTGAGGGTCAGGTTGGACACATGAGAATCGTTTCCCGAACCTATGAAGTCACCCAGGTTTTTGGCTAAAGCCTTGTGGTCTGGCTGCGTTATTCGATCAACGCATGGCGCCGAGCATTTCCCAAGTTCTGCCAAAAGACATGGCCGGCCTGAACGCTTGGCTTTACTAAATATCCCCGCGGAGCAGCTGCGGACCGGATAGACCTTTAGCAGTGAATCCAGAGTGTCCCTGATTGCCCAGCTTTGTGTATAGGGCCCGAAGTACTTGACGCCCTTGAGGTTCCTATTTCGTGTTATGAATGCCCTAGGGACTGCTTCCGCCATGGAAATCGCGAGGTATGGGTAAGACTTGTCGTCTCGAAAGCGAACGTTGAACGGGGGTTGAAATTCTTTGATCCAAGTAAATTCGAGTTGCAGGGCCTCATATTCGGTTGCGACTATTGTCCATTTGACGTCGCTCGCGCTCAGCAGCATCCTTCTGGTTCTCTCGTGCAGGCTGTCCAGAGGACCGAAGTAATTCGAGAGCCTAGACCTTAGATTTTTGGCCTTGCCTACGTATAGAACCCGTTCATCAGCATCCAAGAACCTGTAAACCCCGGGCATTTTCGGGATTTCTGATGTTTTGGGCCGGAAGCTCAACTCGTTCGCCATGTTTACAAGATTTCGGCTAAAAACTTGCCGGTGTGGCTGGCGGGATTTTTCGCGACCTGTTCTGGGGTGCCCTCTGCCACAACCATGCCACCACCGGAACCACCCTCTGGTCCCATGTCGATGATCCAATCCGCGGACCTAATTACGTCTAGGTTGTGCTCGATGACGATGGCAGTGTTGCCCTTGTCGACCAAGTTATTTAGAACCATCAGCAGTTTGCTCACATCTTCAAAGTGCAACCCAGTAGTGGGCTCATCCAGAACGTAAATTGTCCTGCCTGTCGAACGCTTCTGAAGTTCAGTCGCGAGCTTTACCCGCTGAGCTTCTCCTCCGGACAGTGTGGTTGCGCTTTGTCCGAGTCGAACATAACCCAAACCAACATCAACGAGTGTCGTTAGGTATCTGGCTATCGAATTGATTGGCGCGAAGAATTCGGCCGCATCACTGATTGGCATGTTCAGGACATCCCCAATTGAGTTGCCCTTATATAGAACTTGCAGAGTCTCTCTGTTGTACCTTGCCCCTTTGCAATCCTCACAGGTCACATAGACGTCGGGTAGGAAGTTCATCTCAATTTTGATTGTGCCGTCTCCGGAGCAGTTATCGCACCTACCACCCTTCACGTTGAACGAGAACCGGCCCTGAAGGTAACCCCTTACCTTGGCCTCTTGGGTGTCGGCAAATAACTTTCGTATGTTGTCAAATACGCCGGTGTAGGTCGCTGGGTTTGATCTTGGGGTTCGTCCAATCGGGGCTTGGTCAACGTGGACAACCTTGTCCAAAAGATCCACGCCCTCGATGCGCGTGTGCTTTCCGGCCACTGATTTTGCTCGGTTCAGTCGCTGGGCAAGAACCTCGTAAAGCACATCGTTTACCAGGGAGGACTTCCCCGAACCGCTGACCCCGGTGACCGCAGTCATGACTCCGAGTGGAAATTTAACGGTCACGTTCTGTAGGTTATTTTCCCTCGCGCCAACTACTTTAAGCTTGCCCTCAGTTTTGGGCTTCCGTCTCTTGGTCGGGGTGCCTATTGATCTCCTGCCGGATAAGTAGTCACCGGTAATTGAGTTGGCATTTTTCAGCAGATTTTGGTAGCTACCAGAGTGGACAACTTCGCCACCGTTTACTCCGGCACCTGGACCGATGTCAACAATCCAGTCGGCTGCCCTTATTGTGTCCTCGTCGTGCTCGACGACGATCAATGTGTTTCCCAGATCTCTAAGTTTTTCAAGAGTCTCAATCAGGCGCAGGTTGTCACGCTGATGAAGGCCAATGGATGGCTCGTCCAAAACATAGAGAACTCCGGTAAGGCCGGCGCCAATTTGGGTCGCCAGCCTTATTCGCTGCGCCTCTCCTCCGGACAGTGAACCAGCGGCACGCTCCAAGGACAAATAATCCAGCCCGACTGCCAGGAGAAAATCCAGTCTCGCTCTGATCTCCCTGAGCACTTGAGCCGCGATGATGGCTTCTCGCTCCGTTAGTTTCAAGGAGTCAAAAAAATCGTGGGAGTCTCCTAGCGAAATTAGAGCAACGTCGTGAATTGATTTACCGTGGACCTTAACGGCCAGAACTTCAGGGCGCAATCTTGCCCCGTCGCAGCTAGGACACGGTACTTCTCGCAGGTAGTCGGACCACTTGCTTCTGGCCCAATCGCTGTCTGATTCCAGGTATTTACGCTCAATGTAGGGCAGCACGCCTTCAAATCCAGAGGTGTATCGCATTTCTCGTCCGTAGCGCGAGCGCCACTTGACTTCAACTTCAAAATCGTTGCCGTTTAGGATTGCCTGCTGGGTCGCCGCGGTCAGTTTCTTCCAAGGCGTTTTCAGGTCGAAGTCCAATTCGTCAGCTAGGCCTTGCAGTAACCTAACGAAGTACGAGTAGAGACCCTTACCTTGGGTGGACCAAGGCATAATTACTCCGTCCTTGATGCTTGCGGCTGGGTCTCCAATGACTAATTCGGCATCCACTGCCATTTTGGTGCCGAGTCCGTTGCAGGCTGGACAAGCTCCGAATGGCGCATTGAAGGAAAAGGTTCGGGGTTCTATCTCTGTGAGCACAAGGTCGTGCTCGTTTGGGCAGCTCAGGTGCTCTGAGAACACGCGCTGGGTTTTATCGTCTATGAAATCGACGACTATTCGGCCCGAAGATAGCTTCAGCGCAGTTTCAACCGAGTCGGTAATTCTCGACTGGGCGTCTGGTTTGACGACGAGCCTGTCGACAACAACTGAAATGTCATGCTTGAAGCTCTTCTTCAGTGGTTTGGCCTCGGCGAGTATTACCTGCTCCCCGTCTACGACTGCCCTGGCGTAGCCTTGAGCCTGAAGAGATGCAAATAGGTCCTGAAACTCACCCTTTTTTTGCACCACTATCGGTGACAGCAGCTGAAATCTAGTGCCCTCGTTCATAGCTACAAGTTGGTCAACTATCGCCTGTGGTGTTTGCCTTGAAATTACCTCTTGGCAGACCGGGCAGTGAGGGACGCCGATCCGGGCCCAAAGCAGTCTCAGGTAGTCGTGAATCTCCGTGATTGTTCCAACCGTAGAGCGTGGGTTTCGGTTGGTTGACTTTTGGTCAATTGAGACAGCTGGACTGAGACCTTCAATGAAATCAACGTCGGGCCTGTCAACCTGCCCTAGGAATTGCCGCGCATAGGCGCTGAGTGACTCAACATAGCGACGCTGTCCCTCGGCAAAAATCGTGTCAAATGCTAGGGATGATTTACCGGAGCCACTTAGGCCGGTAAAAACGATCATGGAATCCCTTGGCAGCTCTAGGTCAAGGTTTTTCAAGTTGTGCACTCTTGCACCCTTGATTGAGAGCTTTTGGCCCTTGGGATGTTGAATCGTCATTGTAGAAGCTTAGGCGTGACCCGCAGCTTCGAAAGCTCGTAGCTCCTTTTTCAACTCCGAAATTTCGTCGCGAATTCTTGCCGCTAGTTCAAACTTGAGCTCACTCGCAGCTGATTTCATCTGCGCATCCAGCTCGATGATGGTTCCCATAATCTGCTTCTGCCCGTCGGCCCCAATTGCCGGGCGACCTTTGGTTTTTTGCCGGGCCGTCTTCTTGTTCGATACTTCTCTCATCTGTTGAATCAGCTGCTCCGTGTCCACCTCTTCTCGCTGCAGGGAATCCGTAATGTCCGCGATTTTCTTGCGCAAAGGTTGCGGGTCGACGCCCATTTTTTTGTTATATGCGACTTGTTTTTCTCGACGACGATTTGTCTCTTCGATGGCCCTGGTCATTGAAGCCGTCATCACGTCTGCATACATGTGAACTTCTCCATTGACGTTTCTTGCTGCTCGCCCGATTGTCTGGATGAGAGATGTTGTTGATCGAAGGAAACCCTCTTTGTCAGCGTCCAAAATTGCGACCATTGAAACCTCGGGCAGGTCAAGGCCTTCGCGAAGCAGGTTGATGCCCACCAGAACATCAAATACGCCTTGACGAAGCTCTCTAAGTAATTCGACTCGTCGAAGAGTGTCAACATCGGAGTGAAGATAGCGAACGCGAACGCCCATTTCCGTGTAGTACTCTGTCACTTCCTCGGCAAGTCTCTTGGTGAGTGTCGTGACAAGAACTCTCTCGTTGCGCTCGGTTCTAGTCCTTATTTCTTCTAGCAGGTCGTCAATTTGGCCCTTGGCAGGCTTAACGATGATTTGTGGATCTACGAGGCCGGTTGGCCTAATTATCTGCTCAAC
Organism: uncultured Aquiluna sp.; assembly: GCA_905182225.1. GTDB lineage: Bacteria > Actinomycetota > Actinomycetes > Actinomycetales > Microbacteriaceae > Aquiluna. The sequence goes on along the minus strand of CAJJAJ010000004.1, from coordinate 1,704 downwards.
CACACCGTCAGATAGCGCGAGCTCGTATTTTGCAGGAGTTGCCGATAGATAAACGGTTTGGCCTGTGCGCTCAAGAAACTCCTCAAATTTAAGTGGACGGTTGTCAAGCGCTGACGGCAGTCGAAAACCGTGCTCAACCAATGTCCGCTTCCTGGAAGAGTCCCCCAAGTACATTGCACCGATCTGTGAGACGGTTGCGTGTGATTCGTCTATCACTGTCAGAAAATCTTCCGGGAAATAGTCCAATAAGCATGACGGGGCTTCACCTGGCATTCGCTGATCGATGTGTCTTGAGTAGTTTTCGATTCCGGAGCAAAATCCGAGCTCACGAATCATTTCTAAATCAAAAGTGGTGCGCATCTTGATTCGCTGCGCTTCTAGAAGCTTTCCCTGAGAGTCCAGCTCCTTGTAACGAACTTCAAGTTCGTTTTCAATGTCCTCAATTGCCTTACCCATTCGCTCCACGGGCGCCACGTAGTAAGAAGCGGGGTAAATCGCAACGCTTTCGCGTTCCATAAGCACCTCACCAGTCAGAGGGTGTATTCGGTAGATTTTCTCAATCTCATCGCCGAAAAACTCAATGCGAGTTGCCTCTTCGTCATAGACCGCGATGACTTCAACGGTGTCTCCCTTGACCCGGAAATTGCCTCGAGTGAACTCGATGTCGTTTCGCTGATACTGAATTGCAACAAGCCCCCTGATTAGCTCATCTCTATCAATGCGTTGGCCCACTTGGAGGGGTAGAGATTGCGCAAGATACTCCTTTGGAGCCCCCAAACCGTAGATGCATGACACCGTTGCTACCACGATTACATCTCTTCTCGAGAGCAACGACATAGTCGCCGAATAGCGCAGCCGCTCAACCTCTTCGTTTATGGACGAATCCTTCTCAATGAAAGTGTCTGTTTGTGGGACATACGCCTCGGGTTGGTAGTAGTCGTAATAGCTAACGAAATACTCGACAGCATTCTCAGGGAACATCTCCTTGAGTTCGCTGGCCAGTTGGGCGGCGAGCGTTTTATTGTGGGCTATGACTAACGTTGGTCGCTGTAGCTTCTCGATGAGCCAAGCGGTGGTCGCCGATTTTCCCGTTCCAGTGGCCCCCAAAAGAACCACGTCTTTTTCACCCGCGGTTAGGCGGCCTGCAAGCTCGGCAATGGCGGTTGGCTGATCTCCGGCGGGCGAATAGGGGCTTATCACCCGGAATGGCTTGGTTATTTCCTGCATTTCTGCCTAAATCTTGAAGGACGCGAACACTGCATTCGCCCTTGATTGAAGATCAGCAAGAGTACAGTCTGAGTCAATAACCGTGTCTGCCAAAGACTCGCGTTGCTGGTCGTTAGCCTGAGCTTCAAGCCTTGACCGAGCGTCGTCCATTGCCATGCCTCGATCCTTCACAAGGCGCTCAATGCGAACGGCTTCCGGCGCACTAACGGTGACAATCCGGTCAAAAAGCAGTGGCGAATTTGTCTCCACGAGCAGAGGGATCGTATAGATGACCACTCCTTCGGTTTCAGAAATCAGTTTTTTTGCCTTGGCCTGAATTAGTGGATGCAAAATGCCTTGCAGTGCCGCTCTATTTTCTGGAGAACCAAAGACAATCTTGGCCAGGTGGCCGCGGTTCAAGGACTTATCTTTGTTCAGCACTTCAGTTCCGAAAGCTTTCACAACTTCTGCCAGGCCTGATGTTCCGGGCTCTACAAC
>CAJJAJ010000003.1 GCA_905182225.1 uncultured Aquiluna sp. | reverse complement strand
ATATCCCAAATGAGGCCTACTGGGGTGTCCATACCCTCAGAGCAGTAGAGAATTTTCCAATCAGTGGAGTACCGATAGGTCACTACCGATCACTAATAAGAGGCCTTGGCTTTATAAAAGAAGCTTCGGCATCAGCCAACCTAAAACTCGGAGTCATAACTGCCGAAATCGCCGAGCCAATAATCAAGGCCTGCATTGAAGTTAGAGACGGCAAGTTTGATGATCAGTTTGTAGTTGACGCTATTCAAGGCGGTGCCGGAACATCAACAAACATGAATGCCAATGAAGTCATCTGCAATCGCGCTCTAGAAATTGCCGGCTTTGAAAAAGGCGAGTACCAGCACATTCACCCGCTGAACCACGTGAACGCGTCGCAATCCACCAACGATGTTTATCCAACTGCCATCCGGGTTTCGATGATCATTGAGATAAGGGCATTGCTGGAGGAGATCGCGTACCTTCGGTCGACCATCGATAGCAAGGCAGAGGAGTTCTCCCAAGTCCTGAAGATGGGTAGAACGCAGCTTCAAGATGCAGTCCCGATGACTTTGGGTCAGGAGTTCGCCGCTTGGTCTCAGACCCTTAGTGAGGATCAGGGCCGTCTGCAGGAAATGATTCCTTTATTGAGTGAGATTAATCTTGGCGGCACAGCTATCGGCACAAAGCTAAACACCCCTACCGGTTACTCGCAGCTGGTAACAGACGGGCTTAGTGAAATTTGCGAACACAAGTTCTTTCCCGCTGTGAACCTAATCGAGGCAACCAGTGACACCGGAGTCTTTGTTTCGGTCTCGAGCACCTTCAAGCGCCTTGCTACCAAGATTTCCAAGATCTCAAATGACCTCAGATTGCTTTCATCAGGCCCTAGGGCTGGCATCAACGAGATAAACCTTCCTGCGAGGCAAGCTGGATCTTCGATTATGCCCGGCAAGGTAAATCCTGTAATTCCTGAGGCGGTAAACGAGATTGCCTTCACGGTGATCGGAAATGACCTGATAGTTACGATGGCGGCCGAAGCTGGTCAGTTGCAACTCAACGCATTCGAGCCGATCATCGCAAGGTCCCTGATGATGAGTGTTGTATATCTTCGACAAGGCTGTCACATTCTTGCCAAGTTCTGCATCAGCGGAATTACTGCCAATGTTGAGCACCTCAGGCTTACTGTTGAAAACTCAATTGGCCTCGCCACCGCACTTGCACCGAAGCTCGGTTATGAAAAGACATCTTTGATTGCCAAGCACGCAGCCGAGATGAACATGTCGGTCAGAGAAGCGGTGATGGATCTAGGTCTAATGACCGAGGATGAATTCAATGCGCTCCTAGGTGACGTTAGAAAGCTAACCGGCCAGGACTAATTTCGCCCCCGGCTAAATAAAACTAGCCACTGCCCAAGTTATTAGGGGCGCAAGAACTAGAGCGGGCAGCATGTCTGCGACCGACACCATTCTGATTTGCAAGACTCTTAGTCCGGTTCCTAGCAATAGCACTCCACCAGTGGCAGTGATTGATGCCACAAGCGCATCGCTCATGAGAGCGCCGGCGCTCGCGGCCAAGAGAGTCAACAGCCCCTGCCAGATACCAACTGGAATTGCTGCGAATGCAACGCCCCACCCCAGTGCTGCCGCGAAGGCAACCGAGGTCAATCCGTCCAGGGTGGATTTCAGAGCTAGAACATCAAAACCTTGCCCTAAGCCATCCTGAAGGGCTCCGAGCACAGCCATGGGTCCAATTGTGAAAAGCAAAGAGGCGTTGACAAAGCCCTCTATGAATTTTTCTTTATCTCCGCCCCGAGAGGCTTTTAGTTGAAGCCAAGTGCCGAAGTGGGAAAGTCGTTGCTCAATCCTGAGCATCGAGCCAAGAACGCTGCCCAGCACCAATGACGCCAAGACCACCAGCAGGGTTCCCGCGGAACTGACTGCTGCTACGAAAGAAATATCTGTGAGGGCTATCAGGTTGAGGCCACCAATAACCAGGACGACCAAACCCAGGGCATCTGTCAGCGTGCGGGAAATGTTTGCAGGAAGTCTGTGACCAAGAGCTACGCCGATGCCTGCGCCAATCAAGATGGAAAAGACATTAATGATTGTTCCCAAGGACACCTTTTCTTATGATTCCGGTAAGAATCAAAAGACTACTTAATAGTTGGCTAGTCTTTTTTCTCTTGGAAGCTAATCGACACAGAGTTTATGCAATAACGGTTCCCGGTTGGGGTCTGCGGCGCATCGTCGAAAAGGTGACCTAGATGGCTACCGCACTTCGCACATCTGACTTCAGTTCTCACCATGCCGTGAGCGCGATCCTCCAGGTACTCAATCGCTTCGTTCTTGAGAGACTTATAAAAAGAAGGCCAGCCGCAGTGTGAATCAAATTTTGCTTCTGCTTCGAAGAGGTCAGCGCCACATCCTCGGCAGCTGTAGGTACCCACTCGCTTTTCTTCAAGGAGTTCTCCGGTGTAGGCGCGCTCGGTTCCAGCCAAGCGCAAAACCTGATATTCAAACTCGGAAAGCTCTTCGCGCCACTGCTCGTCGGTCTTGAAAATTTCGTATTTCACTAGAAATCACCTCTTCCATACTTTATAACCGTTGGGTAACACATTCCATACCGAGAAATATCGCTGTCTTTTTCCTGTGGAATCCCCTAGAGTTGGACAGGTCGAGCTGTGACCGAGGTTAAGCTTGATGCATTTGTGAGTTACGCAAATGGAACAAGCAACAGGAGCAGCAAAAATGGCACAAGGAACCGTAAAGTGGTTTAACTCTGAAAAGGGCTTTGGATTCATCACTCAGGATGGCGGACCGGACGTATTCGTTCACTTCTCCGCAATCGAGTCAGATGGATACCGCGAACTTCGTGAGAACCAGCGAGTTGAGTTCAACGTTAAAGATGGGGACAAGGGTCCTCAGGCTGAAAACGTAGTTCCAGTCGCGTAAGTAGTAAAAAATTCGAACACCGGTAGCTTTTGCTGCCGGTGTTTGCTTTAACCTGAGGTAACTGTTTTCCTCGATTTATTTGCACTCAGAGCATTAGAGTGCTAAAACTTTATTAGCACTCTCGAACCGGGAGTGCTAATCCCAGTCTTGAATTCAAACGGAGAAGCCCAAATGGCAAAAATTATTCACTTCAATGAGGAGGCCCGTCGCGGTCTTGAGCGCGGCCTAAACATTCTGGCCGACACCGTCAAGGTGACCCTTGGACCACGTGGTCGCAATGTTGTGTTGGAGAAAAAGTGGGGCGCACCTACTATCACCAACGATGGCGTTTCAATCGCCAAGGAAATTGAGCTAAGCGATCCGTTCGAAAGAATTGGCGCTGAGCTAGTAAAAGAAGTTGCCAAGAAGACAGACGACGTGGCCGGAGACGGAACCACCACAGCGACTGTTCTAGCTCAGGCTCTTGTGAAAGAGGGCCTAAGAAACGTTGCGGCAGGCGCTGACCCAATCAGCCTCAAGCGCGGCATCGAAAAGGCCTCCGACGCAGTGATCGAAGCCTTGATCAAGATGGCCGTCCCTGTAGAGACCAAGGAGCAGATTGCGGCAACCGCCTCTATCTCCGCTGGCGACTCAGTAATTGGTGACATCATCGCCGAAGCAATCGACAAGGTTGGTAAAGAGGGCGTAGTAACCGTTGAGGAGTCAAACACCTTCGGTATTCACCTTGAGCTAACCGAGGGAATGCGCTTTGACAAGGGTTACGTCTCTGCATACATGGTCACTGACCCGGAACGCCAAGAGGCAATCCTGGAGGACGCCTACGTATTAATCGTAAACAACAAGATTTCCAACATGAAGGACTTGCTTCCAATCGTTGACAAGGTCATGCAGGCTGCAAAGCCGCTTTTGATCATCAGCGAGGACATTGAAGGCGAAGCCCTTGCAACTTTGGTAGTAAACAAGATCCGCGGAATCTTCAAGTCAGTGGCCGTCAAGGCTCCGGGCTTCGGAGATCGTCGCAAGGCTATGTTGCAGGACATCGCGATTTTGACCGGTGGCCAGGTTATCGCCGAGGAAGTAGGCCTAAAGCTTGAGAACACCGAGCTTTCCATGTTGGGACGCGCTCGCAAAGTCGTAATCACCAAGGACGAGACCACCATTGTTGAAGGAGCTGGCGACAGCGACCAGATCAAGGGTCGCGTCGAGCAGATCAGGCGCGAAATCGCAACGACAGATTCTGACTATGACCGTGAGAAGCTCCAGGAGCGCTTGGCGAAGCTTGCCGGCGGTGTAGCCGTAATCAAGGCTGGAGCGGCCACAGAGGTAGAGCTCAAGGAGCGCAAGCACCGTATTGAGGATGCTGTTCGCAATGCCAAGGCTGCAGTCGAAGAGGGCATTGTCGCCGGTGGAGGAGTAGCACTACTTCAGGCCGGAAAGCTTGCTCTTGACAAGCTAAAGCTAAAGGGCGATGAGGCAACCGGAGCAAACATTGTTCGCGTTGCGATCTCTGCTCCTCTAAAGCAGATTGCCATCAACGCTGGCCTAGAGCCTGGTGTTGTTGCCGAGAAGGTTGCTAACTTGCCAGATGGTGAAGGACTAAACGCTGCAACTGGCGAATACGTCAACATGCTAAAGGCCGGCATCAACGACCCAGTCAAGGTAACTCGCTCTGCCCTGCAGAACGCCGCATCAATCGCTGGATTGTTCTTGACCACCGAGGCGGTTGTGGCAGAAAAGCCTGAACCAGCAGCGGCAATGCCTGCTGACCCGAGTGGCGGCATGGACTTCTAAAGTCAAGTACTAAAAGTAACGGGATGGCCTAGGCCGTCCCGTTACTTATTTAAGTTGATTAGCTGGTTGTTTGCTTCGTTGGAAGCTCAATTACAAAAGTGGAGCCACCATCTGGAGTCTCCTCTGCGCGAATTTCTCCGTTGTGAGCGGTAACGATTGATTTCGCGATTGCCAGTCCGAGTCCAGACCCTCCGGTGCTGCGGTTTCTGGAATTATCAGCTCGATAAAAGCGCTCAAACACCTTGCCTCTCAGCGGTTCCGGGATGCCCTCACCGTGGTCAATTACCTTGATGCTCAAGTTCTTGCCGCCTGAGTCAATCTCGAGGCTGACCTCTGATCCGGCCGGTGCAAAACGCGAGGCGTTGGCAACAAGGTTCGTTAGCACCTGCTTTACGCGGTCAGAATCCACCTCGGCGACAAAGTCCTTGCCTAATCTGACAACACGGAAGTTGACATCTTGGTTTGCGACCGAAGCATCTTTGACCACTAGGCTCGCAAGCTTGGCAATGTCGGTCTCCACTAGATCTAGATTTCCACTCTCATCCATGCGAGTCAGAGTAAGCAGGCTCTCGACGAGACCCGTCATGCGCACCGCTTCACTCTCGATTCGCTGCATCGCTTCGGCAACATCCTGTTTTTTGGTAATTGCACCCATGCGATAAAGCTCCGCGTATCCTCGAACTGTTACTAGCGGTGTGCGAAGCTCATGGCTTGCGTCTGAGACGAATCTGCGCATTTGCTCAAGTGTTTTATCCCGGCCGGTGACCGCGCCCTCGATACTGTCAAGCATGCTGTTTAGGGCGTTATTCAATCTACCAATCTCAGTCTTTCCGTGTTTGGAGAGCAGACGAGACGAAAATTTTCCTGCCTGAACCGCCTCAGCCGTTCGCTCAACTTCTTTTAGCGGCCGAAGCGCTGAGGTGATAGTTAGCCAAATACTGAAGCCCGAAAGTACAACTAAGAATATTCCGAACCTGCCGCCGATCACTGCGTACTCCGCCAAAATCTGTCGGTTTGAATTGGTCGGCAATGCAATAACTACTGAGCCCCTTGCAAGCTGGAGAGGGACAGCAATCATCCTCCACTCGGTTCCCATGCGCCTTGAGCTTTCGACGTCAATGTCAAACGGGGCGCCTTGGGTTGCCATGACGGTTTCAAGCGTCAGGTTTGAAAAGTTTGGTATTGCTCGACCACCGCCGGTCGAGGATATAAGCCCCAGAAATTGATTGCCCTCAGCATCCAAAATGGCGATGTAGTAGTCGCTGGGTAGCGAGGGAAGAGCAAGCTGTCCTGACGCGACCTTTGCTTCAAGCTTGAGAGGGTCCTGAGTTCGGAGCTCGTTGGCTGTTGTGATCAAAAGAGTGTCAGTACTTTGTTGCAGGTAGGTGCCTAAAAGCGCGATAGTCCCAGCACTCGAGACCGCCAAGAGCATGCCTATTAGACCAACCGATAAGGATGTCAGTTTGGCGCGTAATGAGATTCGCGCCCAGCCTGCAAGAAACTTCTGTTTCACGAATTAGCCCTTTGGCCCCTTGAGCAGGTAGCCAACACCGCGTTTGGTCATGATCAACGGCTCCTGGCTAAGAGGGTCTAGCTTCTTGCGAAGGTATGAAACGTAGCTTTCGACGATTCCCATCTCACCATTGAAGTCGTATTCCCAGACATGGTCAAGAATTTGCGCCTTGGTTAGAACGCGATTTGGGTTGGTGGCTAGATAGCGAAGCAATTGGTACTCGGTGGGGGACAGGTCCACCACCTGCGCTCCAACGGTTACCTCGTGGGCGTCTTCGTTGATTGAAAGCTCTCCGACCGTAATCATCGAGCCGTCTTGTCCGTCTTTGCTGGTTCTTCGCATAATTGCCGAGATGCGCGCCATGATTTCATCCAAGCTAAATGGCTTAGTCACATAGTCATCGCCGCCGACAGTGAGCCCCGTGATCTTATCCTCGGTGTCATCGCGCGCGGTCAAGAACAGAATCGGGACTTCAATGCCCATTCCTCTGATTTTCTTGGTTACACCGAACCCGGAAATATCTGGAAGCATCACGTCGAGCAACACTATGTCGGGCTTGGTGTCGGTGATCATGTTGATCGCGTCAGTTCCGTTAGCCGCAGTGGCAACTTGGTGCCCGGCGAAACGAAGACTTGCCGAGAGCAAGTCACGAATATTTGGTTCATCATCTACAACTAGAACTTTTAGTATTTCCATGCTCCTAAGTGTGTGATAGTTTGCTGGAAGTTTTCTGGGAGTTTCCTCTTACAAGTTTTCCGCGTCAACAATCTCGTATGAGTAACCCTGCTCAGCCAAAAAGCGCTGGCGGTTTTGCGCAAAGTCTTGCTCGACGGTGTCGGCCGCAACGATTGTGTAAAACGCAGCAGACCTGCCATCTTGTTTTGGGCGAAGCAGGCGGCCCAGTCTTTGGGCCTCCTCTTGCCTTGAGCCGAAGGCTCCCGATATCTGAATTGCAACGGATGCTTCCGGCAGATCCACTGAGAAGTTTGCGACCTTTGAAACTACCAACGTGCTAATTTCACCGCTCCTGAAGCTTCGGAAAAGTTCCTCGCGAACATCAACTGGTGTTTCACCGGTGAGCTTTGGAACACGTAAGCCCTCCGCAACTTCGGCAATCTGGCTCAAATATTGTCCGATTATTAGAGTCGGCTCACCCTCGTGCTTCTTAAGAATCTTTTGCATTATCGCAAGTTTGGCGGTTGCCGTCGAAGCAATGCGGAAGCGGCTTTCCTGGTCGGAGATTGCATATTCCATGCGGGCTTCATCGGGCAAGGAAACGCGCACTTCAAAGCAGTTCGCCGGTGCAATGTAGCCTTGCGCCTCAATGTCTTTCCAAGGAGCGTCGAAACGCTTTGGGCCAATTAGGGAAAACACATCGGACTCTCGACCGTCTTCTCTAACCAATGTGGCCGTCAGTCCAAGCCTTCTTCTTGCCTGAAGGTCGGCGGTCATTTTGAATATTGGCGCGGGCAACAAGTGCACCTCGTCGTAAATAATCAGGCCCCAATCGCGAGCGTTTAGTAGCGCCAGGTGGGTGAATTCATTCTTGCGCTTGGTTGTCAAGATTTGGTATGTGGCTATTGTTACCGGGGCAAGATTCTTGCTACTGCCTGAATACTCGGCGATGTCCTCTTCGGTAAGGCTTGTTTTTTCAAGTAGCTCGTCGCGCCACTGTCTGGCTGCGACGGTGTTGGTTACCAAGATAAGGGTGTTGGCCTTCACGTCGGCCATAATTGCCGCGCCAACCATGGTCTTACCGGCACCGCAGGGCAGCACCACAACACCGGAACCTCCGAGTTCGAACTTGTCTGCTGCTTCTCGTTGGTATCCGCGCAGCGACCAGTTTTGTTGGTTAAGTTCGATTGGATAAGGGGCGCCTTTGGTGTATCCGGCATTGTCGTTGGCGGGCCAGCCGAGCTTAAGTAGCTGCTGTTTTAGTGCGCCTCTAGCCCAATCTCGCACTCGGTAGCCATTTTCGATTTCGCCCTCAAGGAGCTCAGCGACTTTGGAATTAGAACTTACTTCAGCCAGAACTGCCCTGGAATCCGAGGTGAGGATTAGGCCTTGGTCGTCCCTTGCGATCTCGAGTTTGCCAAATCGCGCAATGGTGTTCTCAATTTCTGAGGACACCAGCTGAGGTATGTCGAACTTTGACCATTTCCTCAAGGAGCTGAGAATGTACTCGGCGGTGTGTCCGGCTGCCCTTGCGTTCCAGAGGCCAAGTTTGGTTATTCGATATGTGTGAATGTGCTCAGGCGCTCGCTCTAGTTCGGCAAAAATTGCAAGCTCATGACGAGCTGTTGTGGCATCCGCGTGGTCTGTTTCCAAAAGCACGGTTCTGTCACTTTGAACGATCAGGGGTCCTTGAGACATCCTTATACCTTAAACCAGAAGCACTGACTGGATCCGCGATATCGGCAGGGTTCGCTCAGCATCTTTGAGCTGGTCCTTACCTCTAAGTCGACCAGCTGCCACGCCCAATACTGAAAGAGTGAACTGTTTGGCGTCGCCATCTTGCATCTCAACCGAAATCTGAACCATGATTTTGTTCTTTTGGGCGAACAGCAATTGACGCATCACGTCATCACCACCCATTTGGTTTTTCTCACCGGAGATTAGCGAGGCAACCCTTGAGGCAATCTCGTCCTCCCTGGGGATTTCTGGCGTCGCCGAAACTGGCACTCTGGGCGATTGAACTTTTCCCTTTTCATCAAACATCACTGCCGCATATCCGGCATCCCTGAGGTTGAAGTAAACAAGGTCCACTCCAAGCTTGCTGCCGAGTTGCCCATTTGCGATCGGCTGAAGCATTAGCCCTCGGAGTGATTGCTCGTTTGAGATCTGCGTGAGCAAAATGGTGTCGGTGGCCTCGACAATAGTTCCCTCTTTTCTAGATAGCACCTTGAGTTGTCCAAACCGATCACCGGTCTGCTGAAGGAGGTATTTGACCGGCTGAGGCAAGCCCTTGCTTCCCGATTTCAGAAGCACTTCTGTAATCTCGGCAATGCTCATGCCAGTTTCCATGGCGTGCGAAATGCTTAGGCTTGAAATCCGAAATCTAGACGCCAACCCAAGGTCCTCAGAATCCGCAAAGGTATCCAGCTTTCGATGAAGACTCGTTGAAATTGGACCAGGCGAAACAATGCTTAGGTCTGCTTGAACCAATAACTTGTCCTGTATTCCCGGCAAGTTCTTGGCTATGTCTTTGGCTGCCTTTTCGACTGTCCCAAGAGTCAGCGGGTGCAGAGCGTTGTCGAAATCAGTCAAACCCAGGTCGGCTCCATACTCGAGCAGTTTTAAGTTTGCGAGGTTTGCCAGCGGATATGCCGCTGATATTTGCTCTGTCAATTGCCCTTCATGCACCTTGAGTGCCGGCAAGTCCCAGCAAGACTTGGCAAGCATTAGCCAAGCCTGACTCCTCTCCAGCTCCAACCACTCCATGCCAAGCGTTGTTGCCACCCAGCGAGACTCGTTCTGACCAATTAGTCCGGCTTCGAGAGCGAGCTGAAAGATGCGCTGGACGTCTTTTGGTGCAATCTTGAGTTTGAGTGCGATCTCTTTTGCGTCTTGAGAGCGGATGCCTGCTCTAATGACATCGAGCCAGTGGCGTTCGCAGGCGAACAATAACTCTGTAATGCAGATGAGGCTCTCATAAGCAGTTAGGTAAGAACCGTGACGATTTGCCGGCTTGTACTTCGCAATCTCAAGCTCCCGACCCAGGCTTGCTGCTTCAGGAAGTGAAGACTTGGTCGCTAAATTTTGAGACCTTAAGTGGGCGGTGCTCTTTTCGTTTCTGAGCGCCTCTAGTTCCGAGGCCGCAAGTGCGCGAATCTTCGGCTCCAGCTCTCTTCTAGAAAGCAAGACCCGACTCAGATCAAAGTAGTCATCGCATCCATGGCCATGGCCAAGTGAGTTTTCCAAGGTCTGGCTAAGTTCTGCAACATTTTTCGCTCTTAGCTGTGATGCAAGTTCGAGTATTGAAGACACTAATCCCTATTTTCTTTCGTACGTCGAATGATTGACACAATCAGCATGCTTACGATTATCAGAAAGCCGACGGGCAGTCCGATGAGTGGCAATTGGGCGAAAAGCACTGGGAAACTGTTGAAGCCAAGGGCGCTTAGGCCCAGAGTAAGTAGCATAAATACAATGGAGACACCAGTCACACCAACGGCCATGTAGGCCAAGGTAGTTTCGATTTGGGGTCGCTTTTGATTTTTAGCCATCAGATAACTCTAACCTTTCAGATACACTAAACGCCGACCAGTTGAAAGTAGGAAGCATGCCGACCGGCAAAGTAAAATTTTTTGATGACGAAAAAGGATTCGGCTTCATCGCGGGCGATGACGGCACCGAGGTCTTTTTGCATGCGAGTGCTCTTCCGGCGGGGACCGAAACAATAAAGCCCGGGAGTCGCGTTGAGTTCGGCATAGCCGACGGTCGCAAGGGTGCTCAAGCTTTATCCGTCAGGGTTTTAGAAGTCCCGACGCTAACATCGCCAAATCGCAAGCCAGCCGAAGACTTGGCAATCATTACCGAGGACCTAATTGGTCTTTTGGATCAGGTCGGTGGAAACCTCAAGCGAGGCAAGTATCCGGAGGCTGCTCACGGCAAAAAAGTAGCGCAATTATTGCGCAGGGTGGCGGAAGAGCTTGAAGGCTAAAAACCAAGAGATGGCCATTCAAATTTTGAAGGCCGAGCTTCCAGAATCAAGCTACGGCGAATTCATAAGTGAGACCGAGCCGACGAAGGGTGTCATCGAACTTCGCTACCTCTGCAACATGCGCGGGTATAGCGGTTGGAACTGGCTTCTGACCCTCACTCAGACCGATAAGCGAAAAGCCGCAACTTTTTCAGAGCTCAATTTAGTGGCGTCGGAGGACGCTCTTTTGGCGCCAGAATGGGTGCCGTGGGCAGACCGGCTGAGCGAGTTTAGGAAGCAACTACGTGCAGAAGGTAAGGCTAAGACCGACGCCGAGGCCGACGAGCTAATTAAGGCTCTAGTCGTTACGGATGATATAAAGTCCGATGATTCCGAGGGAAATTCCGACCAAGGAAGTATGCAGCCACCACTGAAGACCCGCGTCCGCCAACGCCGGATAAAACACAGCGAGCCCGACGAAGACTAAGAGCCAAATTATTAAGCCCACCCTGATAATCGGTTTCGAATCCAGAGCCTTAGGGGTTGGCTCAGCTTCTCGCTCGCTCAGTTTTAGATAAAAACGCATTTAGATTCTTTCTAGTACGTATTCAATTGATGCTAGTAGACGTTCGACTTCCGACGGCTCCGTGGAAACAAAGGTGGCTATCCGTAGCTGATTCTTTCCAAGCTTTCGATACGGTTCGGTATCGACAATGCCATTATCTCGAAGTATTGAAGCGATCCCGAGGGCATCGATCGAATCATCAAAGTTTATAGTTGCCACGACCTGTGAACGATGTGCTGGGTTTTCAACAAACGGCTTGGTCACTTCGGTTTTTTCGGCCCAGTTGTAAAGCAGGTCGGAGCTTTGTCTAGTTCTACTATCCGCCCAAGCCAAACCGCCGTTGTCATTTATCCATTGAACTTGATTGTTGGCAAAAAATATCGTTGCGAGCGATGGGGTATTCAGAGTGAAATTTTGCCTTGAATTTTCAAGTGCCAACTCCAGGCTCAAGATGTTTGGAATGTATCGTCCCGACGAGGCAACCGCTTCGATGCGACCAATAGCCTTGGGTGAAACAAGAGCAATCCAAAGGCCTCCGTCAGAAGCCAAGTTCTTCTGCGGTGAAAAGTAATAGACATCGGTTTGCTTCGGGTCAAAATCTATGCCGCCAGCAGCACTTGTGGCATCGGTGAGCATCAGGGCGTTTTCGTCAGCACCCTTTACGCGCTTGACATCGGTAACGACCCCCGATGAAGTTTCGTTGTGCGGGTAGGCATAGACATCGACTCCCTCTTCGGCGATAAGGTCGCCGCGAGATCCTGGGTCAACCGAGATCACGGTCGGGGCCTCAAGCCATGGAGTGTTGAGAATATTCGCAAACTTATTGCCGAACTCACCATGAACAAGGGCTTGACCTTTTTGTTCGACAAGTGAAAAGGTCGCGGCATCCCAGAATGCGGAGGCGCCACCGTTGCCCATAATTATTTCGTAACCGGCTGGAGCGTGGAACATGTTCAGCAGGCCTTGCTTGAAATCTCCAACCAAGTTTTTGATTGGTGCTTGGCGGTGACTGGTGCCCATGTGGCTTACGCCAAAATCTTCAAAAGCCCGAAGCTGCTCGGGTCGCATTCGCGACGGTCCGCAGCCGAATCGGCCGTCTAGGGGTTTGATTGAATCTGGGATTACTATGTCTGACATGGCCTCAAGTTTAGTATTGCAAGTAAACGACCAGGTTTAGGAGCGAAGAGGGATTAATGACTGACCTCATTGACACAACCGAAATGTACCTCAAGGCGATTTACGAGCTTGAGGAGGAACATATTCCGCCAATGCGAGCAAGAATTGCCGAACGCCTAGACCACTCCGGACCAACCGTTTCACAGACTGTTGCCCGGATGGAGCGGGACGGCCTGCTTCGCTTGCTGGATGACCGCCAACTGCAGTTCACTGATGTTGGCCGCCTGACCGCTGTCGAAGTCATGCGCAAGCACCGCCTAGCTGAGCAACTCTTGCTTGAAGTAATCGGGCTGGAGTGGTCAAACATTCACGACGAGGCTTGTCGCTGGGAACACGTCATGAGCGAGTCAGTCGAAAGAAAACTTATCGCTCTTCTAAAAAACCCAAGCGTCTCGCCATTTGGAATGCCGGTTCCAGGCCTTGAACTTCTGGGGCTGGCCCCAGCTGACATCCAGGAGTGTTGGGCACTGTCGTCTCTGGAGCCTGGCGAGTACGAGATTGTGAGAATCGGAGAACCGCTTCAGCTGGACGGATCGTTCTTGAATCAGCTGGCGGAGTTGTCACTTTTGCCGGGGGCCAAGGTCACGTTGTCTACCCAGGAGCAGGGATGGCTTTTAGTCTCCACTGGTCTGAGCGACGGGTTACTAGTTGACACAGGAATTGCGCAGCATCTGTTTTTAGGTGTTTCCAAGGTTTTGTAGCTAGGATTTGTTCGGTAGAACCAAAGAAAGTTTTTCAGAGGACCCCTATTGATTTCAGCCAGTGCTGACGATTTGCTAGGCAGTCGCAGGAACCTGCGGCGTAGCGAACGAAAAAGAGCTGCGAAGGTGCAGCGGCACCCTCTGCGCACGTTTATGACAATGCTTGCCTCCACTGGGCTCATGGCAACAGCAGCACTGCCGTCCTACGGTTTTGCACCAGAGGTCACGGCTGCTTCTGGTCTTGCTCGAGACTCCGAGATGCTTCAGATCTCAGCTCCGAGCCAAGGCCTCTCGGTCGCGACAGTAAGGGCTGTTGAATTCACTCGTGGAGACTACGCCCTGGCAGAAGCCTCCGAATTCCAGGTTGAATCAAAATCAAGGATTTATTACTACAAAGGCCCTAGGGCTGCCGACTACTTGGCTAGTCCACGATTTACCGACATCTCCAGCTCGAACCTAATGAAGTCCTCGGCTGAGCTAGTAGGAACACCTTACGTATTTGGCGGTCAGACTCCAGGTGGCATTGACTGCTCTGGTTATGTTCTTTTTGTTTACTCTCAATTCGGTGTCGAACTCCCGCACAGCGTTTATCAGCAAGCAAAGTTGGGAACAAAAATTTCAGCCGAGGAAGCTCTACCGGGAGACCTAGTGATTTTCAATGATTTTTCTCACAACGGCATCTACGCTGGCAACGGCAACTTCTACCACGCCCCTCAACCTGGAGACCGCGTGAAATTGGCACCAATTTTCACTAATCGCTATCACTTCATACGCGTCGCGGAAATTCAGAACTAGGAAATCAACTAATTTCCACTTTTCTGCGTAAGCGTTTCTAACCAAAAAATACTGATTTCCCGCATACTGTTTTAGAGAGTATTGATTCTTGATCTTCGGGGAAGGAGTGCAGATGCCAGCAAGCATGCCAGCCACGTATGGCAACTGGATACATCTGTGCCAGCACCCCTGTTCATCTAGCTGGGAGAACCTGCGCGTCGCATTATTGCGGCGCGTTTTTTATTACCCGGGGTCAATTCGGATGCCAGCAGGCCGTGCTGGCGATTTCGATCGGAGATAACCATATGCGCACCCTTGTTCTAAATGCAGGCTACGAGCCGCTGGCCGTCGTCTCTTTCAAGCGAGCTTTAGTTTTAGTTCTAAACGATAAAGCCACAGTTTTGGCAGGAATAGACAACGAAGTAGTTCGAAGCGCCAGCCAAGAATTTGAGATGCCATCAGTTATTCTGCTTTCGAGATACGTCCGAATTCCCAACGCTAGAAGGGTTCCAGTTTCTAGAAGGGGAGTGCTGAGGCGAGACTCTCAGCGTTGTGGATACTGCGCCGGTCCCGCGAACACCATCGATCACATCATGCCAAAATCTCGAGGAGGCAAGGACACCTGGGAAAATCTGGTGGCTTGTTGTCTCGAGTGCAATAACTCAAAAGGAAACCGCACTCCGGCAGAGATCGGCTGGAACTTGAAGGTGCTACCAAAGATGCCAACTGGAACAGTTTGGAGCGTCAGAGGATCTGACAGGCCACTGCCACAGTGGAGTGAGTTCCTGGCTCTGCAAAAGCAGGCCGCCTGATCTAGCCAACGCACAGCACTGCTTCAAGATAAAGGCCAGCGCGGTTTGGCTAGCAACCGCTAATCATTTCCAAAGAAGCTAGGCTTTTTAACGGTGAGACACGCAACACCCAAATTCAATCGCTTAGACAAAGGAACTCAAAATGGACTCAGTTGCACTTGTAGGAACCTGGAACACCTTGAGAAAAACCATCATCAACTCGCAAATGTCGTCAGTCATAATGCTCGCCGTCGCTCTTTACTTGCTAGCAACTGGACAATTTATTGGCGCGAGTGCCGAGGTAAAGCTCTTCGCAGTAACAGTCTTAGTTACGACTGGCGCACTGTCTCTGATAAATCAGTTCGCCGCCATTCGAGAGGGATCAGCGTTGATCAAGGACATGAAGGCTTCAGGTTCCGCACTCGAAACCGCCATTGCCTCCTCGGCCCGCTTCGTTAGCCTGACTCAAGCAGCAATGGCAATTTTTGCTGCAGCAACAATCATTTTGTTTGTAGTGGCTATTTACTAACCAGTAGAAAATAAAAAGCTTTGGGGCGTGATGACCTTGCGGTTATCACGCCCTTTTGCATGATTAGCGTTTTTCTTAAGAAGTGGCCCCGAGGTGAATCGAACACCCGACACACGGTTTAGGAAACCGTTGCTCTATCCACTGAGCTACGGAGCCAGCAGCCGTAATAGGTTACTAGCTATTGGGCAATCCCAAATTTCTTGATCTTGAAGTGCTACGCGATGGCAGCAAAAAACTTGATGCAATTAGAAGGCCTTGGTTTTCGAATTCCGAAATTACTGTGCCACCTGGCAGTTACTGCTTAGCGGGCAAGGCAACCCCATGTTTCTTGGGTTCGCTTCTAGTATTTTCCACGTGGAACGCAATGAGTTATTAGAGCTTTGGCAGAAGCAGCGACTGAGCATTGGCGGCACTAATCCGCTTGTTCAGTTCGAATTATCTAGCTTCGGGCAAGTGGATTTGAGCAGGTCCCACCCGGGTGGACTTGCTCAGTTGGCTTCCGCCAGAAGTTCAACTATCTCCAATCTGGTGCGAGATGGGGTTGCTCAATCCAGGGCCCTCACAACTTCTCGCAGAGTTCTAAAAAAGGCTCATCGAATCGAGCGTAATTTTGGCATTGATGCTCTGTTCATCGCCGGAGGTATGGTTTCTATCGGCCAAACCAAGATGCCGATCTTGTTGTGGCGCAGTCATCTAATACCTAAGGGCGAAGATTTTGAATTGCGAGTGGACTCAACGCCGAGGGTAAATCCAGCCTTGGTAAACGTGATCAAGACTTATAGAAGTGACTTTAGAATCTCAGACTTGATAGCCGTGAGCCAAGGTCAAACAGACCTGATTCCAACCGGTGTGCTGTCTTTGGTTTCCGAATTAATTCAGAGCCCAGACGTTGAAATAGAAAAGCTTCTGGTGCTTGGAAACTTTGTGCCCGACCTAACCTTGGTGCAGCAGCTTGAACTAAAAGACTCATCGGCCTCGATTCTGCGTCTTACAGGCAAGGAACCTGCGCCCGCAGTTGAGAATCTCGTTGGCCCCCCCACCTTGGTTCTGAATGCAGATGCAGGCCAGCAGGCCGTGCTGGAGCGGGCAATGGCCGGGAACAGCTTTGCGGTAGAGACGCTTCCGGGCTGTGGCTACCTTCAGACCGTTGTAAACCTGATTGCTAACCTAGCCGTATCTCAAAAGCGCGCCTTGATTATTGCCCCTCGCCAGCAGACGCTTGACGAAGTCGCGGAGCGATTAAGCGCCTCGAAGCTGCCGGGCTTAGCGGTTAGGCAGAGCGATAGCTGGAGTGACACCGTCTCGGCAATTTCCAGAAATGAAAAAGCTTCACCGGGTAATCTCAAATCGGTCAGAGACTTGGTTGCCAGGAGCCAACTGGATGTCGAGCGGTATTTTTCGGTGGTGCAATCCAAAGAGAACAGCCTTGGCGTGAGCGTTATCGAAGCTCTGGAAAATTTGGCGACCCTAGCTTCATTGCCTTCCGCCCCGGTCAACAACGCCAGAATTAAACCCGACATTTTGCCGACGATTCGCAATGACGCTGCGGCCCTTCTTGGCCGTGCCCACGAGGCCGGACTTTTTGCCACTTCTCCCGAAGACGGCCCTTGGTTTCAGGCGAAATTCGAGTCTGAAGCACAAATTAGTGAAGCCTTGGCGGCAGCCAGGTCGATTGCCGGTGAGGAGTTTCGAATACTCAGGTATCAAATAAGCCTTTATCTGTCCGACCTGAATCTTTCGGCAAGCAAAAAGGTCGAGGACTGGTCGCTCAGGCTGAATCTACTATTGGGGATTCGAGAAACGCTGGACAAATTTAGGCCAGAAATATTTGATCGGTCTCTACAGGAGATGATCAGTGCAACTGCATCAAGGTCAGAGCGAGGTGAGCTTTCCGGAGCGCAGCGGAGGAGATTTAAAAAGCTGGCAAAGGGTTACCTTCGACAAGGAGCAGCGGTTGCGAATCTTCATCAGGCGCTGGTTGAGGCCGAGAGGCAGCGAGTGGCCTGGTCTCAACTTAATCTAACTCAAGCTCCGCCAACTGTTCCGCTTGGACTGGGGGATGTCCAGTCAAAGTTCCAGCAAATCTATCGGGTGCTTGAGATTCTGCAGCGACACTTGAATCCGGACCCGGACATAGCGCTGTTGACTCGAATGGAATTAGATCAACTGGCTGTCGTGCTTGAACATTTGGCGACGAAGACAGGGGGCCTAGATCATTACATGCAGCGTCTGCCAATTTCTAACGAGTTGGTGGAAATAGGTTTGGGTCAGTTCGCAAAGGAAGTCAGTAAGTCAAGGCCTGAAGTTGAGCTGCTGCAGAGGGAATTCGAGCTCACGTGGTGGCAGTCTGCGCTGGAGGCGATTATTCAGTCTGACTCCAGAATTTTGGAATACACCGCTGAGACTATCGCGACGCTGGAGAGTGACTTCGAGAAAGCCAACGAAGACCTCATCGCGCAGGGGCTTCTGGACGTGCGGCATCAATTGGCAGAGGCTTGGCGCGCAGCAATTGCTAAGCAACCTGCGCAGGCCGATGCTTTGAGATCTCAACTCAGAACCAAAAAGCTAGAACTCAAGGCCGCTTCTCAGGCAGGTGGAGATTTATATAAGACGCTTGTCCCTGCCGTTTTGGTCTCTCCTTACAAAATCCACGAACTGGACCCGGCAGAAGAGTTTGATCTGGTTATTGTTCTGGATGGATCTTCCACTGGGCTGGCTGAGTCTCAGCAGGCGATATCTTTAGCCAATCAGGTGATTGCTTTTGGAGACCCAGTGATTGCCACTCCTGAGAACTTTGACACCGTGGCAAGGGCAAACCAGGTTCACGTTGAAACCGACCGGGGATCGGTCTTTGATTTGGTTGCGGAAGTGTTCAGTTCCTTGGCAATCAGTCGTAATTATCGAATCGAAGGCCAAGTGCTCGGGAAGTACTTGAACGATAATTTCTATGATTCGCGTCTAGTACTAGAGCCTGCAGCGGGGCAACTATTTGGTTCCCATAATTTTGAGCACATAGAAATTACCGAGGATGCCAACGCGTCAAGCACAATCGAGGGGTCCACTGAATCCTTGGATTCGGAAGTTAGCAAGGTCGCCGAGCTGGTAATGAGCCACGCCAGGTGGACTCCGGAAGATTCCCTCATGGTCGTGACCGCATCTCGAACTCATGCCGAACGCATTGACCAATTGGTTCGTCAAGAGACCCACAAGCAGCCTCAGCTAGCCGAGTTTTTCGATGCACACGGGAGAGAAAAGTTTGAGTGCATCAGCATGAGCGAACTGACTCACCGGCTGGCGGATCGAGTGATCTTCTCGGTCGGGTTTGGCCGCACACCAGAGGGCAAAATCTCTGGAACCCTTGGGGATTTCAACTTCCAAAATTTCAGCGGCTGGATGGTGAACCAAATTGTCTCAGCTAGAAAACGCATGACAGTTGTTTCTTGCTACAACTTTGAAGACTTTGCCGCCGGGGGGCTGCCGGAGAATCAGCGCTGGCTCAAGGATCTAATCGCGCCAAGCTTTATGAGTGATGTTGCCGAGGGCCAGGCAGACCCATTACTCAGGGACCTGGCTCGCAGGCTTGAGAAGCTGGGACTAAAAGTTGCACTGAATTTTGGCGGTCGCATTGGTTTGGCTGTTTCGTTTGGCAAAAAAGCAGCGGTTGTCGACCCGGACTGGGCGCTCGTGGGAGAAAACTGGGACGAAAAGCTTCGAGTAAGACCCGGGTTACTGAGAGCCATGGGCTGGGACTACCAGCGTGTTCACGCTCTTGAGATATTCGCTAAGCCCCAGGATGTGGCAAACCGAATTGCAATGTCACTGGGGGTCGACCTGATTAGTCGGGCTCAACCGCTGTTTGAGGATCGAGCCTTTGAGGACACCAGCGGTGCATGGGGTCACGAAAACGACTCGAATGATGACAGACTCAGAGACGATAAGCCTCCGCACTGGGGTTAGTTCGACTGCTCAGCTGTCGGTGGAGCTTGGTCGTGCGGGTGCAGAGTCGTTCTTATAAAACCCTGAGCCCTTGAAGCTGACCCCCAGGTTTCCAAATTGTTTTCTTAGTTCCCCTGAGCACTTTGGGCAGCTCTCAAGCGCCTCTTCAGCAAAAGCCTGGTGCATCTCGAAGGTATGCTCGCATGCCTTGCATACGTAGGTGTAAGTCGGCATTTGTCCTCCGCATAGATTCTAACCAGACTAAATTGCAATCAACCTGGTTGGGGTTACAATCCCGTTGATTTTCTTGTCATGCGGCTCGTTGGGAACAAGCCCCAACACTTCTGAGTCAAAAACAACGGCGAAAATATTTTTACTGGCGACATCCTCGAGCCATCGGTCATAGAAGCCCTTGCCTTTGCCGAGCCTGTTACCAAGAACGTCAACCGCGAGCGCTGGAACAAGAATTAGATCAAGGTCGCTAGAAAGTATTGCTGACCCTGTTGGTTCCATAATGTCGAACCTGCCAATCCGAAGTGGTCCTTGAGCAAATTCGATCTTGTCACGGACCACTCTTGGAAAGTAAAGATTTGCGCTTTCGGTGGCCCAATCATTGAAAGACCTCAGATCGGGCTCGCTGTCAAGAGGGCTATAGCTGGCAATGTTTGTGGCGTTTGTCTTTTTGGCAAGATTTTGAAGTTGCTCAAGCAACCCCAAAGACGACTGCGGGCGCTGTAACTTAATGCTCTTTCGGAGTTCCAACTTGGCGCTCGAAGTATCCATAGCGGTAATCTTGCCAGCGTGCAGAGATTTCCTCCATTGACTCACGGTGATATCACGCTTCGGATTCTAGCCAAGCGAGACTTTAGGGTGCTTCGAAAGCTACTGATAGCCGACAGAGAGTGGCTAATTCCCTGGGAAGCCACGACACCCGGGATTCGTTACCCTTTAGATGTTCGCTGGATGATTCGCTCCTTGCTATCGCAAACCAAAAAAGGAACTGGCTTGGCTCTGGTCATGGAGTACGAGGGGAAGGTCGTCGGGCAATTGAATGTGGCAAACATTCTTTTCGGGTCGGTCTCGTCGGCGACCGTTGGCTACTGGATAGCCAAAAACTCTGCCGGTAAGTCAATTGTTCCGATTTCTGTGGCCATAGCAATAGATCACCTCTTCACCGAAGTTGGTCTCCATCGGGTCGAGATAGATATTCGCCCCGAAAATACGGCGTCGCTTAGGGTCGTTGAGAAGCTGGGTCTTCGTCAAGAGGGCACCAAAGAGCGATTTATCCACATCGATGGCCAATGGCGCGACCACAATATTTTTGCCATCACGTCGGAAGAAATAACAGGGTCTTTGCTGTCTAGAGTTCAAAACACGCGTGGTCAATAGCCTGGTTTTATCAGGCGGGACATATCTTGGTACCCATGGAGAACTCTGCGGGACTAGGTGGCATAGCTCTTGTGCTCGCAGCCGTGGTATGGCTCTTTATTTTTGTGCCCGGGTACACCAAGCGCTCTCAGATTAATGAGACGACAAAACTCATTCAAGCCGCTCGGCGGACAGAGGAAAAATCCAGAGTGCCGACCGACGATGATCGACTCAGACGGCTCCTGACTACCCAGCGGGGTTTCTCGATCATCTTTATTTTGACAGCGCTTGCCTCAATCGCCTCCGTGGTCGCGGCGACTGCTCAAAACTCATGGTGGTTTGGTTTCGCTATCGCACTCCCGCTGAGTTTCGCCTCACTGTTCATTCAACGAGCCGCGGCCAATCAAGCCGCAAAGCTGGCTGGCAACATTCACAGAGCTAGACAGCGAGTCCGAGCTAATGCATCCAAGAGCCAGACAAAAATAGCCAAGGACCGGCAGTGGAGTCCTAACCCCCTGCCCAAACCAATGGCAGAGGCAAGGAAGGGTGAGCTTCTCCTGCCTTTGGCGGAAGTCATCGAAATTTCTGCACCAAAAAAATCTTTGGCGTCCAAAGAAATAGACGAGATTCTGGCTCGTCGTAGGGCAATCTAGCCAAAGACCTCTAAGATTTCAATCGTCCATCCCAACCAAAACGGAGACCCACATGAGCCTGCTTGACTCAATCAAAAATCTTTTCACACGCACCGGCAAAGCTGCTTCTAGCTCCGCCGTAACCGTCGCACACGAAGCTCGCGACGCCGCCAAAGAAGTAGCTGCGGAGGCGTTGGCCGAGGTTGAAAAAGTAGCCACAAGGGTCGCAAAGACAGCCGCAACTGCGAAGAAGCCAGTAGCTAAGGCCACTGCTGCGAAGAAGCCAGTAGCTAAGACCACTGCTGCGAAGAAGCCAGTAGCTAAGACCACTGTTGCGAAGAAGCCAGTAGCTAAGACCACTGTTGCGAAGAAGCCAATAGCTAAGAGGCCTACGGCCAAGTAAACACGGGGCCCAGGCTCTTTTATAGCTATCGTTCAACCTAAGTGCAACCCGCGCTCAAACTCTTGATTGAGTAAAGCGTCTTTCAGTAATCATTTCTGAAGGCGCCCTGGTGCTTAGGTTCGGATACATGGGACACGTGCATCCCCTACTTCCAGAGCCAGGTGGCCGGTTTGCCAATGGTGCACTGGTGGCCCTCAGGGTTTTCCTAGGTTGCTGCAGGAAAACTTACAGGTTGAATTGTTAGGTTTGCTTTAAACTCAGAGCATGACAAATGCAACCGCAACCAAAAAGGAAAACCTGCTCACAGGCGTTTTCGGCCTCTGGCTAATTACTGGACTCTTCGTCGACGGCTGGGCCCACCAAAACCTAGCGGAACTCGAAACGTTCTTCACGCCATGGCACGGCCTCTTTTATTCGGGCTTTATGGCCACTGCCCTTTGGATCGCATGGATAATCCGACGCAGGCGTATTTCAGGAAGCTCTCTCAGCCAGTCGATCCCGCCTGGCTATCGATTGGCCGCGCTGGGGCTCGGAATATTCGCAATCGGTGGAATAGGTGATGGCTTCTGGCACACCTTGCTAGGAATTGAGACGGGGGTGGACGCATTGATCAGCCCGACGCACATCATTCTGTTTATCGGCGGCTTGCTGATTCTCAGTGCTCCAATGCGAAGCGCCGAACTCGCCCATTCGGGCCGTCAGCTACCCAAGGGAGATTTTCTACCGGTCGGCCTTTCTATGCTATTGACGACATTGCTCATCAACTTTTTCTTCATGTACGCCTACGCCCCCGCCAGTGATGTTCCGGAGATCCTGTTTAACTCGCACGACGGCACCGGTTCATTCGAGGCAGAGTACGGCATTATGCAAATACTGATCACCGCCGTGATCGTGACAGGCTCGGTCCTCTATCTCGCCGCCCGATGGGACACGCCCTTCTGGACCTTCACAGCGATCCTAGGATTCTTAGGGATCACCATGTCTGGAATGCTTGACGGATTTGAGAACTATGGGGCAATGCTTACGCTGCTATCAGCCGGCTTAGCAGCAGATCTCTTTATTCGTCTCTTCCGGCCACACCCGGGATCCGCCAAAACATGGCTGGCCCTAGGTGCTGTCATTCCTTTGGTGATGTGGAGCACGCATTTCGCCACCTTCGCCATTTTCGGCACAATTAGGTGGACACCAGAGCTGTGGGCCGGAGCTATCGCTCTCGGCGTGCTTGTTGGTCTCGGCCTGGCTCACGTGATGGGCCGCACCGCGAGCCTTCCCACCTCATCGAAAGCTAACTCCGAGGCAATGACCTACTAATGCAACTGTTAGGCGGCTTGTTGGACCCAAGCGGCGCGCTGGCAAGGTAGTCACTGTTCCGGTGCGTTTTGACGACATGCTGCAAAAAAGCCAATAGCTAAAAAATAGTTAGCTGACTACGTATGCAGCCGACTGTTTCAAGGTCGGGTGCGTGAACTCGAATCCTGAGTCGCTGAGTCTTTTAGCACTCATTTTTTGAGAGCAAAGCAGTAATTCTTTTGCAGCCACGCCTATGAAAAGATTCATTGCCCAGGCTGGAACCTTGAGAAAAGTTGGCCTGCCAAGTTCTTTGCCAAGAGCAGTAACCAGCTGTTTGCAGGTGGCGGGTTCTGGGGCAGTGAGATTGAATGCCCCTGTTGCTTCCTCGTTGTCTATCAAATGAATAATTGCCCTAGCTTCGTCCTCGAGGCTAATCCACGCCCACCATTGGCTGCCTCGCCCAATCGAGAAGCCAACACCGGCGCGAATGAAAGGCAAGAGTCGACCGAGAGCACCCAGCTTTTTGCTCATGACCAGGGTCGTTCTGGCAAGTACGACTCGAGTGTTGGCTTTGAGAGCTTCGGTTTCCCAAGAGTCGGCCAAGTCGGCAAGAAAACCTTCTCCCCGACCTGATTCCTCTGTTAGCAGCTCATCTCCGCGATCGCCATAAATTCCTGAGGCGGACCCACTCACTAAAACTTTTGGCTGGTTCTTTGAGTTGTTTATTGCTTCCACCAAAGTTTTAGTTGAATCAAGCCTTGATGAGATAAGCAATTTCATGTATTTCTTTGTCCAGGGAATGCGTCCGGTTGTGGCTCCGCCCATGTTTACGACCGCATCGATGGATTCCATCAAGCTCGGGTCAAGAGCTTCTAGTCCGGGTTTCCAACTGACTTCGTTGCTCGCTTTGGCTTCGCGTCGAACCAGCACAACTGGCTCGTGCCCGAGAGCTAGTAGCTGTCTAGAAAGCTCAGTTCCAACTAGTCCCGATGCTCCAGAAATCAATACGCGCATTCAAAGCCTTTCGCCACTGGAAAGATTACCTACAATTGGCGAAGACTGTTTATTCCAACGGTCTGGAAAACAGAAGGTCATGAACGTAGATATTTGGGTGTGGTTAATTACCATCGGAGCCTTCTCGGTGGTGATCCTTGGTGACCTGTTTTACCAGGTGCGAAATCCCCATGAGCCCGGCTTCCGAGAATCTGCAATTCAAATCGCTGTCTACATTTCACTGGCTTTGTTGTTCACTCTTGTTATCGGCGCTGTCTGGCCAGGTCAGTACGCAGGCGAATACTTGGGCGGCTTTATCACCGAATATGCCCTGTCGGTGGACAACCTGTTTGTCTTTTTGGTTATCTTCACCCAGTTCAAGGTGCCAAGAAAGCTTCGGTCCGAGGCCCTCCTAATCGGCATCGTGATAGCGCTTGTGCTTAGGGGTATCTTCATTGCCGCAGGCGCCGCGTTCATCGAGAACTTCAGCTGGGCTTTTTATGCCTTCGGTGCGTTCCTGCTTCTTACCGCCATAAAGCTCATCAAAGACACGGCCAAGGACCTAAAGCCGGACGAAGAAATCGATGAGTTCGAAGGCGGAAGGATGGTCAATTTTATTCAACGGCGTATTCCTTCAACCAACCAGTACCACGGGACAAAGTTAGTGATTATAGAAAACGGCAAGCGCGTAATCACACCGCTGCTGCTAGTCATGGTGGCAATTGGATTTACGGATTTACTCTTCGCACTCGATAGCATTCCGGCGGTTTACGGTCTAACCAATGAGCCCTACATAGTTTTCGTTGCAAACGCTTTTGCACTTTTGGGCCTCAGGCAGCTCTATTTCTTGCTCAGCGGTCTAATGCAGCGACTCAGATATCTTGGCTTTGGGCTGAGTTTGATCTTGGCTTGGATTGGAATCAAGCTGGTAATTCACGCCCTACATAAAAATGAAATCCCGTTCATCAATGGTGGAGAGGCCATAAAGGTCATCCCGGAAATCTCAACGGGCTCATCGCTAATCGTGATTTTGATAACGCTGACCGTCACCACTGTCTGGTCCCTTCTTGCAACCAGGGTTACCGGTCAAAAAGATAACTAGACCCAGAATGGAAAGAGCATTTGCATTCGCCAGACAAAATGTGGGACTGGTAGAGCCATCCAGATAGTCACGAAGTAAAGAGCAAATAACACCACTGCCACCATGAGAACTAACAGCGCGCCAGGCCTACCCTTGAGCCTTCGGGCAACGCCTTTGCGCCAGTAAGCGTGAATACCAAAAGCTAGAGCGAGCACTAAATAGGGGGCATAGGCAACCGCGTAGAACTGAAAAGTAGTGCGCTCGAGGTAGAACACCCAGGGAAGCCAGCCGGCCAAAAAGCCTGTGACCAGCCCGAAGCTACCGGCATCGAACTTCCGAATATTTCTAAGGCCCAACCAAATAATTGCCAACAATCCGCCCAGCCAAATTACAAGATTAGGTATTGCGGTCAGTGCAACGGTGCAATCGGTGAGCACCCCGCAGGCACTGGAGGCCTCGTAGCGCTCGAAAAACAGGGCGGTTGGTCTGAGGCTCAAAAGCCACTCGAAAGCGTTTGCCTGATAGGCATGGGGGCTTGTGAGCCCAGTGTGGAAGGCGTAGGCGTTGAGGTGATAGTCCCAAAGAGACGCGTACCAACTTGGCTTGGCGTTTCTACCCCATCCATCGCTCCCGGTTATCCAGCCAAGCCAGCCAAGTAGGTAAATTCCGAAGGCTGGAACTAAAAGCACAATCGCATTCAGTGCCCCTTGGCCAATTGCCAGAACACGCGGCATGCCTAGCCGACCCCGAAGGTTCAGATCCACAATAAACGTGTAAATGCCAAACGCTGCCAAGAAATACAACCCCGACCACTTGACTCCGATGGCTAACCCAAGTGCGATACCTGCCAATAAGAGCCATCCGCGTATGACTAGTCCGTTTGACCGAGCATGCCGGAGTCTGCGCTCCCAGGCTTCTTGGTCTCGGATCACAAAGTAAAAAGCCAGCAGAGCGAAAAACGCAAGAATCCCATCGAGGATTGCGGTGCGCGAAAGAGTTATTGATAGGCCCTCTAGGGCCATCATTAGGCCAGCAACCGCCGCAAAGAAATTTGATCCAATCAACCTTCTGGCAATAAGGATGACCAACGGGATCATCAGCGTGCCCAGTAGTGCTGTCGCGAAGCGCCAGCCAAACGCTGAGTCGGCACCAAATAGTTGCATGCCAAGCCATATCACCCACTTGCCCAATGGCGGGTGGACTACATAAGCGGCAGTGTCCAGAAAGCCAGAGAGGTTACCCATTTCAAATTCGGCATTCGCACCTGCTTGCCAATTGCGCTCAGATCCGAATAGGCCAAGGGTATAAGCGTCCTTGACGTAGTAAGTCTCGTCGAATATCAAAAGCCTTGGATTAGCAAGATTTCCGAACCGAATTATCAGGCCGACAAGAGTTATGACAAGCGTGGAAAGGAGGCCAAATCGGCGATGGCTGGCCAGCTTGGTCGAAACGCGAATTGCTGCTGATATCACGCTTAGATGCTAGTTTGCTTAGCGTGTTGATACTCGCGGCCACTCCAATCGGAAATCTTTCCGATGCATCCAAGCGCTTGGAAACAACACTTGCTGAAGCAAGTTTTATTGCAGCTGAGGACACCAGAGAGCTAAAGCGACTGTGTCGGGGTCTGGGCATCACCCTAAACGCCAAGCTCTTCAGTCTGCACGAACACAATGAACGGGATCGTATCGTTGAGCTTGTCGAGCTAGCCAAAGACGAAACAGTTGTCTTGGTAAGCGATGCTGGCATGCCAACAATCTCCGATCCTGGTTTCTTATTGGTCAGGGCCTGCGCGGATGCAGGCGTGGAGATTCAAATTGTGCCGGGACCATCGGCCGTAGTGTCGGCGCTCGCGGTTTCAGGTTTACCCACTGACCGGTTCAGCTTCGAAGGCTTTCTGCCTAGAAAGTCCGGTGAGAGAGTTCGAGTGTTTGAGTCGCTCATAACGGAGAAGCGAACCATGGTGTTTTTTGAGGCACCTCATCGCATTATGGAGAGCCTCAAAGATGCAAGCAAAGTATTCGGCGCTGATCGCTTAGCCAGTGTTTCAAGAGAACTCACGAAGAAATTTGAGGAAACAAAGCGCGGAAGGCTTCAGGAGCTTGTCGAGTGGGCAGAAAAAATTCCAAAAGGTGAGATGGTTTTGGTTGTTTCAGGAGCTGGCGAAGAACAGCTTGATTATGAGCAATTGGGCCAGAAAGCGTTGCTACTGGCTGAGACAGGGATGGGTCTAAAACAGGCCAGCACCGAACTGGCTGATAAATTTGGCGCCTCGAAGACTGCCATCTATCAGCACGCACTGCAAGCTAAAGCCTAAGATATCTCAAGTGTCCAAGTCATTTTACGTAACTACGCCGATCTTCTACGTCAACGATGCCCCGCACATCGGCCATGCCTACACCGAGGTGGCCTGTGATGTTATTGCCAGGTGGCACCGTCAGCGCGGAGAAGACACTTTTTTGCTTACTGGAACCGATGAGCACGGTGAAAAGGTATTGAGAACGGCCCTTGGAAACCACACCGACCCGAAGAGCTGGACCGACAAGCTGGTTACCGAATCTTGGCTTCCGCTTTTGAAGACCATTGATATTGACAATCAAGATTTCATCAGAACCACCGAGCCACGGCACGAGGTCGCGGTTCAGCAGTTCCTACAAAAGCTTTACGACGACGGCTACATTTACCAGGGTTCGTTTGAGGGAAATTACTGCGTCGGCTGTGAAGAGTACAAAAATGATGGCGACCTGATTGACGGAACTGACTCATTCGCGGGGCAGCAAGTTTGTGCGATCCATTCGAAGCCGGTGGAGCAGCTCAATGAAACAAATTACTTTTTCAAGCTGAGCCAGTTCCAAGAAAAACTTTTGAACCACTACGAGCAAAACCCAACTTTCATTCAACCGGCATCTGCCAAAAATGAAGTTGTTTCGTTTGTGAAATCGGGGCTAAGCGACCTGTCAATTTCTAGGTCCAAGGAGCGATTTGACTGGGGAATTGACATTCCCTGGGACTCCGATCACATCACATATGTCTGGTTTGACGCGCTACTGAACTACATCACCGCAATCGGCTATGGCAGCGACGAAGAGAAGCTCAATTCGCTTTGGCCAGCCGATGTTCAGGTTGTAGGCAAGGACATCCTGCGCTTTCATGCCGTGATTTGGCCGGCGATGCTCATGGCGGCAGGACTGGAGCCACCTCGTCAAGTCTTTGGTCACGGCTGGTTGCTAGTTGGCGGCGAAAAGATGTCCAAGTCCAAATTGACTGGAATCTCCCCGAATCAGATAACCGATATTTTCGGTTCTGATGCTTTCAGGTATTACTTCATGAAGGCAATTGGTTTCGGCTCTGATGGCTCGTTTAGCTGGGAGGATCTCTCAGCAAGATATCACTCTGAATTGGCAAACGGCTTTGGAAACTTAGCCTCCAGAACTGTGGCAATGGTGAATCGCTACTTTGACGGAGTTATCCAAGCCCCCGGAGAATTCATCGATGCTGACAAGAATGTTTCGAACATTGCAGCAGCCGCCACCCGTGAAGCCGATCTTGCAATTGCACAGATTGCCCCACACGAGGCGATAGCGAAAATTTGGACACTTGTCGATGAGCTCAATAGCTACATCACCACCCAAGAACCTTGGGTGCTTGCCAAGGACCCGGCAAATAAAGAGCGTCTGTCTACTGTCTTATACACCGCTGTTGAGGGACTTCGCTGTCTATCGGTATTGCTGGCTCCAGTGATGCCGAAAGCCACCGGCAGGCTCTGGGATTCGATTGGTAGCTCACTTGGTGAGCTTGCGGATCAGCCTTTATCGTCCTGCGAAACATGGGGGCTATTGCAGCCCGGTGTGAAGCTGGGTGAACTGGAGGCCCTCTTCCCAAGGGTAGAAGAGAGCGCATGAGCGAGTTTGCGAGAACTCGCAATAGTTACGACGGCGCCGAGAAATCGAAGCGTCTTTACCCGGCGCTACCTGATCCACTGGAAGTCGGCACCTACGACAACCACACTCACCTAGAAATAGCCGATGGCGATGAGCCGCTGAGTGTGGCTCAGCATATTGAGATGATGCGGCAAGTCAACATGTTGGGTGCGGTCCAGGTGGGGGTGACTCTCGAGAGCTCAAAGTATTCTGCCGAAATCGCAGCCCGCGAGCCGATGCTACTTGCAGCGGTAGCAATACACCCCAATGAGGCACCGCTTTATGAGTCACTCAATGAACTTGACGATGCAATTTTGGAAATTGCCGAATTAGCAAAACTTCCTAGAGTCAGGGCTGTTGGAGAGACGGGACTTGATTATTTCCGCACTCAGGGCGACGAAGCTTTATCGATGCAGCAGCACTCGTTTGAGCAGCACATTGCAATTGCCAAGGAATTCGATTTGGCGCTTCAGATTCATGACCGCGATGCCCACGCCGATGTTGTTGCAACCTTGCTAAAAGTCGGCGCACCAGAGCGAACTGTTTTTCACTGTTATTCCGGGAACCTGGAGCTGGCACAAATCTGCAAGGAAAACGGCTGGTTCTTATCTTTTGCCGGCAACGTGACCTTTAAGAAGAACCAGCACCTTCGAGACTCCCTTCTGGCAGTTGATCCAAGCCAGCTTCTAATAGAAACGGATGCGCCATTTTTGACCCCCGAGCCTCTTCGGGGAAGACCAAATGCTCCCTATCTAGTCCCGCACACCCTGAGGTTTATCGCATCACTTATGCATTGGAGTGACAACGACCTTGCCCTTCAGTTGAACAGGAATACCCAGAATGTCTACGGTTCTTGGTCGGAAGGGTTGAACTAGTGCTCGGGGCTAAGGAGATTCGCCAGTTAGCCGGGACGCTGGAAATAAAACCCACAAAAAAACTTGGACAAAACTTCGTGATTGACCCAAACACTATCAACCGGATAGTTTCAGCAGCCGGTCTGGTTCCTAGCGACATCGTTGTGGAAATTGGGCCAGGC
Organism: uncultured Aquiluna sp.; assembly: GCA_905182225.1. GTDB lineage: Bacteria > Actinomycetota > Actinomycetes > Actinomycetales > Microbacteriaceae > Aquiluna. Next base: position 43,975 of record CAJJAJ010000003.1, on the reverse strand, counting down.
TTGGGCTCGCTAACCCTGGGGTTATTAGAAAAGGTCGAAAGCGTCATAGCGGTTGAGATCGACCCGAAGCTTGCCAAGCAACTACCTCTGACAATTGCCCAGCATGCGCCCGGAAAAACCGTGGAGCTAGTGCTTGCAGATGCCTTGCAGATCCGAGAATTGCCGCAAGCTCCAACTGCGTTGGTCGCGAACCTTCCTTACAACATTTCTGTTCCAGTGCTGCTGCACTTTCTGGCCACGTTCCCGAGCCTAGAAAAAGGTTTGGTGATGGTTCAGGCCGAAGTTGCCCATCGATTAGCAGCCACTCCTGGAACGAAGGATTACGGCTCCCCAAGCCTCAAGATGTCTTGGTATGGACCGGCAAGGCTGGCCGGGAACATCGGCAGAAATGTGTTTTGGCCAGCGCCCAATGTTGATTCAGCCTTGGTGTATTTCGAGCATTCTGTGACTAGGACGGCAGACAGAAAAGCCGTCTTTGCGGTCATTGATGCTGCTTTTGGCCAACGACGAAAAACCCTGAGGCAGTCTCTATCTAGCTGGGCAGGATCACCAACTGCCGCCGAAGAGATACTTATTAGAGCGGGCATAGACCCTAAGTTCAGAGGCGAGCAGTTGCTTATAGATCAATTCATTTCTATCTCGGAGGCCAAATGATTAGCGCGGTAGCACCGGCAAAAATAAATCTCGCGTTTCTATCGGGACCAGCTCGCCCGGATGGGTACCACAGCGTAATCAGCATCTACCAAGCCCTTGACCTTTTTGAAAAGGTCAGCGTCGAAAGTGCTGATGACTGGGAGGTGGAGCTCATCGGAGCCGAGCTCGCTGAAGCTGAACGCGTTCCAATAGATAGCTCAAACCTCGTCATTAAGGCCGCGCTTGAATTGGCCAAGCATGTTGGAATTGAGAAGCATCAGCCAATGCGGTTCGTTATTGAAAAGCACGTGCCTCCAGCGGCCGGAATGGCGGGCGGGTCGGCGGATGCCGCCGCCAGCCTAGTGGCGCTAAACCGGGCCTGGGGTCTTGATCTAAGTTCCGCAGAGCTCACTAAGGTCGCTGCAAAAATTGGGGCGGATGTTCCATTCGCACTTCTCGGGGGAACTGCGCTCGGTTTAGATACCGGGATTGAGTTGCGTCCGCTTCCGCCCTTGGGTCTGCAGTTTGCGCTTCTGATCTTCAGCACGCCGGGGCTGTCGACCGCCGATGTTTTCAAGGAGTTCGATCGACTTTGTCCGGATGGAGATCTAACCAAGACACCCGATCAGGTCGTGTCTCAATATGAGTCAGGAGTAGGCAAAATTCTTGGAGATAACTCGCTTGAAGTGGCGGCCTATTCGCTTCGACCAGATTTGTTTGGCATGGCCCAGATGATTCCAGGTAAAAAGGCCTTCGTGTCTGGTTCCGGTCCAACCTTGTTTATGCTGTCCAAGGACTCCCAAGAGGTTGCTTCTTGGCATCGGGCATTTATTGCCAGTGGATTTAGTGCGATGGTCTGTAAAACATCTAACGGCAGTGCGGAGCTTGTGAACTAATGGCACACCTAATGGGCGCTGAAGTAATCACCCATGAGTTTCCAACCAAGGAAGTCTTTTCCGGTGTAACGGTCGGGATAAACGATGGCGATCGAATTGGCATTGTTGGTCGAAACGGCGACGGAAAATCGACGCTTGTAAAAATTCTCACCAAGCAGTTTGCTCCCGATTCTGGGCGCGTGACCTGGCGGGGCGGTTTGCGGATAGGGTTCTTGACCCAGGTGGATGTCATCGATGACGAGATTTCCATTGCCGAGGCCGTAGTGGGGGACCGTCCGGAGTTTGAATGGGCATCGGACCCAAAGATCAGGGACGTATTGTCTGGTCTGGTTGCGGATCTTGATTGGCACCAAAAGGTCGGCACGCTATCTGGCGGCCAGCGCCGAAGGGTCGCTTTGGCTGCTCTTTTGGCAGGCGAGTACGACGTTGTTTTTCTTGACGAGCCAACAAACCACCTCGATGTTGATGGGGTGGCATGGCTTGCAAATCATCTTCAAACCCGCTGGCCGAAAAACGTCGGCGGCTTAGCTGTGATCACTCACGACCGTTGGTTTTTGGACGCGGTATGCAACCTGACCTGGGAGGTCTACGGAGGCCGCATTGAGCCATTCGAAGGTGGCTACGCGGCTTACGTGCAGCAGCGTGCCGAAAGATCCAGGCAGGCAGATGCGATTGAGTCCAGAAGGCAAAACCTGCTTCGCAAAGAACTTGCCTGGCTTGGTCGTGGCGCCCCGGCCAGAACGGCCAAACCAAAGTTCAGGATTGATGCGGCACTTGCGCTTATTGGTAACGAGCCGCCTCCGAGAAACAGCGTTGAGTTAGCAAAGCTTGCAACCACTCGCCTTGGCAAGGACGTGCTTGACATGGAGGACGTGAGCTACAGCACCCCGGATGGCTTGGTAATCGTAGATGACTTGACGCTTCGGCTTGGTCCAGGCGATCGAATTGGCTTGGTCGGGGCAAACGGTGCGGGCAAAACGACCCTTATGAGGTTGATTACGGGCGAGTTAAGGCCTGAATCCGGTCGCATAAAAATTGGCAAGACTGTGAAATTTGCAAAACTATCGCAGGATGTTCACGAGCTAAATAAGCACTCGGAAGAGCGAATCTTTGACCTAATTCGTCGTGAAAAGACGACATTTATGGTCGGCAAAAAAGAGGTTGGCACCGGGCAACTCCTCGAGCAGCTGGGTTTCGACCAGCAGCAGCTGCAAACACCAATCAAGGATCTATCGGGCGGGCAGCGAAGAAGGCTGCAATTGCTCAGACTGCTTTTCAGCGAGCCTAATGTTTTGATATTGGACGAGCCAACAAACGATTTGGACACAGACATGCTTGCGGCCATCGAGGATGTTCTAGATAGCTGGCCGGGCACTTTGATCGTGGTTAGCCACGACAGATATTTGCTTGAGCGCACAACCGACAATCAGTATGCGATGCTCGGAGACGGCAAGCTTCGGCATCTAACCCGAGGTGTCGAGCAGTATTTAGAGCTGAGAAAAAGTGCCGGAGTGGAATCTAAATCAAGGGGGGTTGCCTCTGCGACTCCTCAAGTTACTGGAGCGGAAAAGCGCAATCTCGAAAAAGAATTAGCGCGTCTAGAGCGTGCAATTGCGAAGTCTCACCTGGAGCTAGATGAGCTAAATAAAACCCTTGGCGACCACGATCCAGCCGATTACGAGGGTCTAGTGGCTCTTGGATCAAGGCAAAAAGAACTCGAAACTAAAATTGCGAAATCTGAAGAGCTTTGGTTGGATGTGGCTCAAAAACTGCAACTGAGCTGAACTTCTGGCAGACTTAGGCCCGAGACTTAGGTCTCATTCCGCCCTAGTGTAACGGCAGCACGGCGCTCTTTGGAGGCGTCCGGTCTAGGTTCGAATCCTAGGGGCGGAGCTATCGGAGTTGAGGAGGACCTAAGTGCAGTTAGCAGTTATCGTGCTCGCGGCTGGTGAGGGCACCAGGATGCACTCCAGCTTGCCCAAGGTTCTCCACCCAATCGCCGGGTTACCGTTAATCGGACACGTGCTCTCAACCGCCTTTGCTTTATCGGCTGATTATGTCGTGACTGTTCTGGGTCATCAAAAAGACCTTGTGGCAGGTTATGTCACTGAGCATTTTCCTTCGACCATCGTGACTGAACAGGGTCTTACCCCAGGAACCGGTGCCGCGGTTGAGGCGGGACTTGCCGCTCTTCCTGAAGCCTTCAAGGGTGAGGTATTGGTTTTGTCCGGCGATGTGCCGCTGCTGGATGTAACGAGCATCTCCGATTTGGTGGACATGCACCGCAGCTCCTCAAACGCTGCCACGCTGATAAGCACGATTCTGGACAACCCGAACGGTTACGGTCGAATTCTGCGGTCGAAAGAAAGCCTCATGGGCATCGTCGAGCAAAAAGATGCCAGCGAGGCTGAGTTGTTGTTGAATGAGGTGAACGCTGGAGTTTATGTTTTTGACCGCGAGCATTTAGATCACGCCCTTTTGAAGGTCACCACAAAAAATTCTCAGGGTGAAAAATATTTGACCGACGTGGCTTCGATCATGCTCGAGCAGGGTCAATCTGCGTCCGCACATCCAATAAACGATCACTGGCTGGTTGCCGGTATCAACGATCGTCAGCAACTGTCTCAGGTTGCTGCTGAATTGAACTCGAGAATTGTTAAGGCTTGGCAGCTTGCTGGAGTGACCATTACTGAGCCTGAGACAACCTGGATAGATGTGACATGTCAGCTGGGCAAAGACTCCACGTTGCTTCCAAGCACACGATTGCATGGGCTTACTCAAGTGGGAACCTCGGCGACTATCGGACCTGACACAACAATCACTCACAGCTTGATTGGCCAGGGCGTAACTATTTCCAGATCGCAGGTTTCTTCAGCTGAGATTTTAGACAACGCAACCGTTGGGCCATATGCATTTATCCGACCGGGAACCGTCTTAGGAGCCGATGGAAAAATCGGCGCATTCGTCGAGGTCAAGAATTCCGTTATTGGGCCAGGTGCCAAGGTCCCTCACCTGAGCTACGTGGGTGATGCCTCAATAGGCGAGGGAACAAACATTGGCGCCGGAACTATTTTTGCCAACTACGACGGGGTTACAAAGCACCGGACAACAATCGGTTCTTTTGCCAAAACTGGCAGCAGTAACACCTTTGTTGCGCCCGTAACCATTGGAGACGGCGCATACACGGCAGCAGGTTCGACTATTCGTCGGAACGTCGAGTCTGGAGCGTTAGCATTGAACCCAGTGGCACAGAAAAATCTTTCCGGTTGGGTGTTGGCCAATCGACCGGGGACAAAATCAGCAGAGGCAATAAATCTAGATACGGAGTAAAAATGGCAATCGAGAAAGCCGCCAGAAAGCAATTAGTAATTGCATCGGGAAGGGCCCATCAGGCTCTGGCGCAAGAGGTCGCAGCCATTCTAGAAACCGAGCTAGTTCCTGTTACTGCCTATGATTTTGCAAACGGTGAGACCTTTGTGCGTTACGAAAGAAGCGTTCGGGGCGTCGATGCTTTCATAATTCAGGCCCACCCCGCACCGATTAACCACTGGCTCATGGAGCAGTTGCTAATGGTTGATGCGATGAAGCGTGCATCAGCCAAGCGCATAACCGTAGTGGCACCATTTTTCCCATACGCTCGCCAGGACAAGAAGCACAAGGGTCGTGAGCCGATTTCGGCAAGACTCGTTACTGACCTTTACGCGGCAGCCGGCGCGGATCGCCTAATGTCGGTCGACTTGCACGCTCCGCAAATTCAAGGGTTCTTCGATGGCCCGGTGGATCACCTTTGGGCTCTTCCGCTTCTTGCTGACCACATCGCCGAAACTTTTGGTACTGATAATTTGACGGTAGTCTCGCCAGACTCTGGTCGCGTGAGGGTTGCTGACATCTGGGCAGATCGTCTGGGGACCCCTCTGGCGATTGTCCACAAACGTCGTGATCCAGACAAGCCAAATCAAGTCGAAGTTAACGAAATAGTTGGAGATGTTGCGGGCCGCGATTGCCTGCTGGTTGACGACATGATTGATACTGGCGGCACTATTCTTGCAGCTGCCAAGGCCTTGAAAGCAAAGGGCGCGGCGCGGGTTATTGTGGCCGCCACTCACGCAGTCTTCTCAACGCCGGCAGTTGAGCGGCTTAGCGATGAAGTCATTGATTCAGTCGTAGTGACCAACACACTTCCGGTAACGCCGGACAAGGAATTCAAGTCCTTAACCGTGTTGTCTATTGCTCCGCTGATTGCCAAGGCAATAGCTGCAGTTTTCTATGATGATTCCGTTAACTCACTGTTTCCTGGCCACTCCTAAATTTAGTCTGTGACACCTCGGGACACCTTTTCCGTGCCGAGCCTTAGAGCGACAGCCAATTTGGCGTCTTTTCGGCAGCCTAAGGATGAAGTCCGAAAACCGAAGCTTCTAAACCTTGAGCGTGCTCTGGCATGTTTGTTTTGACCATGCCGCTGTTTCTGAGGTAGGGCTTGGTAAAGCTTCGCTAACTCGGCTAAGCTTTTGGAAGTTCAGCGGCGAGGGGTACAACAAAGTACCCGTAATCGACGGGGTCCCTTTCCTCGCCTGTAATTTGAAGAGGAAACGATGTCTGAAGTAAAGCTAGTTGCGGAAACCCGCGAATCATTCGGCAAAGGCGCAGCACGCAAGCTTCGTGCTGCTGGCCGCACCCCAGCTGTTATTTATGGTCACGGCCATGACACCCGCCACATTCACCTGCCTGCCCACGAGGTGGCTCTTGCATTGCGTATTAAGAACGCTCTATTGGAGTTGACAATTGCAGGCAAGCCGGAGCTGGTTTTGGTGAAGAGCGCTTCAAAGGATCCTTTCACTCAAGTCATCGAGCACGTCGACCTCGTAGAGGTCAAAAAAGGCGAGAAGGTTCACGTCGAGGTTCCAGTGCACATTGTTGGTGAGCCAATGAGCGGTACTGTCCTAGAGCTCGAGCACAAGACTGTGAAGGTGGAGGCTGAGGCAACTCACATTCCTTCTTTCATCGAACTGCATATTTCCAAAGACAACCTCACAGGTCACCACTACTTAGTAAGCGACTTAATCGTGCCGGATGGTGTGATCATGGAACTTGAAAACGATGAGCTAGTGGCATCCGTAATCGAGACTAGAGCCGGAGCGGCTGATGAAGAATCTGATACAGAAGCTACAGCTGAAGGCGAGGCCACTGAGGCCGCAGCCGACGACGCAGCCGACGACGCAGCAGAGTAATACCTGGTTGATAGTCGGACTCGGTAACCCCGGGTCCGACTACAAAGCAAACCGTCATAACGTTGGTCAGCAGACTCTCGATGTCATGGCATCTCGGCTCGGAGCTGTATTCAAGACCCACAAGGCCGTAGCTTCAGTTGCCCAAGCCAAAACCACTACTGGCGGTAGCCTGCTGCTTGTGAAAAGCACGGGATTCATGAACCTGTCCGGTGGCCCAGTTGCCGCCGTTGCAAAATTTTATTCGGTACCGACCGACAAAATAATTGTCCTTCATGATGAGCTGGACATTGAGTTCGGCGACATCCGTATGAAATTTGACGGCGGTCATGCCGGCCACAATGGCTTGAGGGATATAAGCGCCAAATGTGGTTCTGGTTATCACAGGGTTCGATTCGGCATCGGACGACCACCAGGATCTATGCCAGTAGCCAGTTTCGTATTGCAGGATTTCTCAACCACCCAGAAAAAAGAGCTTCCTGTGCTGCTCGAGCTGGCAGCAGATCGGGTTTTCGAGATTCTGCAACCAGATTCCAAATAGACTTATGCCCGTGACCCTGGGCCCTTTAATGCAAGCCGCGGCTTTGTCGCGCTCTCTGGCTCAGATTTTCAAGTCAAAAACCAACCATTTTTACTCACCGTCTAAGTCCAATTTTTTGGCGTTGGCGGCTTTAGTGCAGTCTTCGAGTAATCCGATTGCAATCATTACTTCAAGCTCCAGGCAGTCTCAAGAGATAGCCGGCGCACTTGCACAGCTGGTGGATCAAATTGAAATTATTGACTTTCCATCCTGGGAGACTTTGCCTCATGAGCGGCTATCTCCTTCCGCCGAGACCGTCGGCAAGAGGCTCCAAGCTCTTCATCGAATGAATCAGTTTTCTAGCGACAACCCGAAGCACAAGATCGTTGTCATGGTCTCTATTCGGGCTGCCCTGCAGCCGGTTATCGGCGGTTTAGAAGACCACCCACCATTTGAAATGACACGAGGCAAGGACTACCTGCTTCCAGAACTGGCCCTGAAGCTTATTGGGATTGCCTACGAGCGCGTAGACATGGTGACAAGACGCGGAGAGTTTGCAATCAGGGGTGGAATTTTGGATGTTTTTCCAACCACCGCGGAGCACGCTGTTCGCCTCGAATTTTTTGGAGACGAACTTGAAGACATACGGGAGTTTCAGGTTGCTGACCAGCGGTCGATAGCAACTTCTGTATCAACCATCGAGCTGTATCCGGCCAGAGAGATGTTGATTACCCCATCGGTTGCCTCTAGGGCCAGGGAAATGGCTTCAGAATTTCCAGGGCTCAGCGAAATGCTCACGAAAATATCTGAGGGGATTCCGGCTGCGGGCATGGAGTCTTTGGCTCCGGTACTCGCCAAAAGGCTGGGACCGCTGACACAGTACTTGCCAACAGCGACCTTCGTCTTACTGGATCCGGAGTTGATCGGCTCGAGAGCTAAAGCTTTAGCAGACACCAACGAGGAGTTTTTGCATGCTGCTTGGGACACCGCAATTGCCGGCGGTAGTGCCCCGATTGATCTATCTACCGGCGGCTTTCTTGAGCTGACTGAACTGCTAGATGCAATTCGTGAAACTAACCGACTGGTTGAAATTAACTCGCTGCCGCAAGACCACTTCCTAGACCTTGGCCTAAGGGAAATCCCAACTTTTCAAGCCGGGGGCGCTGCTACCGATTGGATTATCGACCAGTTGGCTCAGGAGCAGAAACTCGTGGTGACCGCCAAGGGGCATGGAACGGCCGAGCGGATAGTGGAAGTTCTTTCAGCTCTGTCTATTCCAGTGTCGCTGAGCGAAATAGTAAGAGAACCGACCAGCGGTTCGGTCATGGTCGTTGTGGCAGATTTGCCTCACGGATTCTTCGTTGCCGATCAGGACCTCATTGTCATTACTGAGACAGAGTTTTTTGGTGTCGCATCGAATTACCAGTCTCCTAATTCACGCAAGCTTGCCAAACGCCGCGGTCCTCAGGTTGACCCTTTGACCTTGAAGCAGGGTGATTACGTCGTTCATGAAATACACGGCATTGGTAGATTCAAGGAGCTGGTTCAGCGTGATAATCGCTCTCAGGTCCGGGAATACTTAGTTATCGAATATGCCTCGCCCAAGCGAGGCTATCCGCAAGACACTTTGTTCGTACCAACCGACCAGTTGGATTTTCTATCTCGATATGCTGGCGGCGAAGCGCCGGTGTTATCGAAAATGGGCGGCACCGATTGGGCCAGAGCCAAGGGCAATGCCAGAAAGGCTGTTCGAAAGATAGCTATAGACCTGGTGAAGCTCTATTCGGCGCGTATGAAATCGAAGGGATATGCGTTTGGTCCTGATACCGAGTGGCAACGAGAACTAGAAGAGGCGTTTCCATTTCAAGAAACTCCTGACCAGCTCACCACAATCGATGAGGTCAAACGGGACATGGAGAAAGATATTCCAATGGATCGTCTTTTGGCCGGTGATGTCGGTTACGGCAAAACTGAAGTGGCTATTCGGGCCGCCTTCAAGGCAATTCAAGATGGCAAGCAAGTCGCCATGCTCGTGCCCACCACACTGCTGGTCCGTCAACACATGCAAACTTTCAATGAGCGCTATGGCGGATTTCCGGTCAATATCAGAGCTCTTTCTAGGTTCCAAAGTGCCAAGGAGATAAAGGCCACTCTTGCTGAGACAGCTTCCGGCGCAGCAGACCTAATTATCGGAACTCACCGGCTCTTGTCTAGCGGGGTCGAGTTCCGAAACCTAGGGCTAATAATCATCGATGAGGAACAACGCTTCGGGGTCGAGCACAAGGAAAAGCTCAAGGAGCTGAAGCACAATGTCGATGTCCTGGCTATGAGCGCGACTCCTATTCCAAGAACCCTCGAGATGGCCGTGACGGGAATCCGAGAGATGTCCACTCTGGCTACCGCTCCAGAGGAGAGGCACCCCATTCTCACCTTCGTTGGCGGATATTCAGAGCAACAAGTTGCAGCCGCGATCAGAAGAGAGATGATCCGTGAGGGCCAAGTCTTCTTCGTCCACAATCGTGTCGCAACCATCGAAAAGGTCGCTGCGGACATCCGGAAACTCGTCCCAGAGGCCAGGGTCGCGATGGCTCACGGCAAAATGCCTGAAGCGGCACTCGAACAAGTGGTCATTGATTTTTGGGAGGGAAAATACGACGTGCTGGTTTCAACAACAATTATTGAAACCGGAATTGACATCCCAAATGCCAACACCCTAATTGTCGATCGGGCAGAGAATTTTGGCTTGAGCCAGCTGCATCAAATTAGGGGGCGAGTCGGTCGCTCCAAGGAGCGTGCCTACGCGTATTTTTTCTACGATCCCTCTAAAACCTTGAGTGAAACGGCACACGATCGACTTGCAACAATCGCTACTAACAATGAGCTCGGTAGTGGGATGCAGATTGCCATGAAGGATCTAGAGATTCGTGGGGCGGGGAACATGCTTGGTGGAGAGCAGTCCGGCCACATCGCCGGGGTTGGATTCGATCTTTATCTCCGAATGATTTCGGAAGCCGTAAGTGAATTCCGGGGTGAGCCAGTCAGCTCTCCTGCCGAACTGAAGCTAGAGATTCCAGTTGACGCTCGCATTCCGCCAGAGTATTTGGATAGTGAGCGATTGCGACTCGAGGCCTATCACAAGCTCTCTGCCGCAAGCTCCAGTAAAAGCAGCCGCAAGGATCTTGACGCAATTTTGGCTGAGCTCGAAGATCGATTCGGTAAGGCGCCGGAACCCGTTCTCCAGCTATTGCAAGTGACCGAGCTGAGGCAACAGGCAAACCGGCTGGGCCTGAAAGACGTAAACCTGCTTGGCGTCCAGGCGAAACTTTCTCCTGTCGACCTTTCCGACTCCAAGGTGGTGGCACTGAGCCACAAGTTGTCTCAGCTTCGTTATCTCCAAAGTTCTAAGCTCCTGAGCGTTCCAATGCCGATTTCTCAAGGTATGGAACCAATTAGCAGCTCAGAAGTGATTGACTGGTTGTGGCAATTATTCGCGATTGTGTTTGAGGAGTCCCTTGGAAAAGCTACAGAGCCTAATTAAGACCGCCCATCAGCTTCGTGCTCCAGGTGGTTGCCCTTGGGATGCCGAGCAAACCCACGGTTCGCTGGTGCAATACCTACTTGAGGAAACTCACGAACTTATCGAAGCGATCGAGTCTGGCAATAGAGATGAGGTCCTTGAGGAATTAGGGGACGTGCTCTACCAGGTCCTATTTCACGCCGACCTTGCAAGTCAGGGGAGCCTTGGGGAACCGTTTGACCTAGAGGACGTCGCTGAAAAAATGGAAAATAAAATGATCTCGCGTCACCCTCACGTTTTTGGCACGGCTGATGACAAGGAGAAGTTCCTCGCCGAAACTGGCGAGGATGTGGTCAAAAACTGGGAATCTCACAAAAAGCTTGAGAAGCCAGGTCGAACAAGCATTTTGGATGGTGTTCCTCAGGCAATGCCAGCCTTAGCTCTGGCCAGCAAGGTTATGGGCAAGGCTGAAAAGGCCGGAATTTTAGAAACAAGTGAAGTACCGACAATCCCGATGGAAACAGAGGAGCAGCTGGGCAAGCTCTTGCTCGCAATAGTTGCCAGCGCCAGATCAGTGGGACTGGACCCCGAGCGAGCTCTCCGAGAAGCGAATCGCGAGCTGCAAGCCGAAATTCGAGCATCGGAATTACAGGGAGACTTTGACGCAGGTGTGGTTGGACTTTCGACTAGCTAAAAAGTGCTTCGAAGTCGCTGAATCCGGCATCAAAAACTTCGGATGGGGTTCTTGGGTCGTCAGTTTGAGCCCACCAAATTAGTATCGCCATTGATGCCGATAGCATCGCGGCGGAAACAGCCTTCGCCTGAAGCTTCCCTCCAGCTAATCGGCAAACGGCATCCTCTAAAACCTGCCTTGCCATCTCGAGCTGTTCTTGCCCCAGCCGCAAACCTCTGGCGATGAACCAATAGGTTTTTCTCTAGCTCAGCCCTAAATAGATGCATCCCCCCCAAACCACTACGGCCTTAGATGGAAAGACCCTAAAAAGATTTGAACGGGATATTCCCGCAGCTTCGGCAACCTGATCCATTGTGATCTGATCGATTCCGTGTTCGCTGAACAGCCGAAGGGCTGTGAGCCCCGCTTCTTTTGGGGTCGGTGGTGACCGGACGGCCTCGTCCTAGTTTTTTGTTTCTTGTGGCATGGCCCCAAGATGATCAGGACAATGCTTTGAACCAGACTGGTTTTCAAGATAGTCTCGGCTTGGGTAAGTAGATAATTACCAGTCTGTGCCAGACTTTGAACGTGGCTAATCAAGTGAATCCTCCGCGTGGAATGCGCGACATACTTCCGGAAGACAAGGTCTTGCGCGAACGGCTTATTGCAAGCGTCCGTCAGGGATACCTGGCACGAGGCTTTCAAGAGGTTGAGACGCCTGCACTAGAGGATCTGTCAAGGCTCACTTCGGGCCAGGGCGGGGACAATGAAAAGCTAGTTTTCCAGGTTTTGAAGCGGGGAGACGAGCTGGATGCCGCAATCAAATCGGGCTCCGCCCTAGCTAATTTGGGCTTGCGGTTTGACCTCACGGTCCCGTTGACGAGGTATTTTGCAACAAATCAGGCTGTCTTGCCTAGAGTTTTTAAGGCAATACAAATTGGACCGGTCTGGCGCGCGGAAAGACCTCAAAGGGGCCGATACCGACAATTCCTCCAATGCGACATCGATATTATTGGGGACGGGAGCGTATTGGCGGAAGCCGAACTTCTCTCGGCTTCCCTAGCAGCGCTTACGGACCTTGGTCTGGATGATGCGATAATCAGAATCAACCACCGAGAAGTTCTAATTCAGAGCATTTCAAAGATAGGCGTTCCCGAATCAGAGCAGCTGTCTGCAATGGTCACCATAGATAAGTTGGACAAATTAGGCATGGATGGCGTGACCGCTGAGCTAGGCGAAAAATTTGGGCAGTCGGTTGCTGACGCTAGTTTTGAGTGGCTATCAAACCTAGATCAGAGCAGGTTCCCTGCAATCCTGCAGCCAGTGATTGAAGCCATGGGGCCCTTGGCCTCAAAGATTCGCTACGACGCGAGTCTTGTAAGGGGCATGGGTTACTACACCGGAGCAATTTTTGAAATAGAGCACCCGCTTGCATCATCGTCGATTGGCGGAGGCGGCAGGTATGACTCCATGGTCGGAAAATGGTCGGGCACCGATGCCCCAGCGGTCGGCATTTCACTGGGAATTGAGCGCATTATCGAACTTGCGAGTGTGCCAAAAGAGAAAGCTTCTAGTTTGGCGTTGATGATCGACTCTGAGGATCTAACCGGGCAGGCGTTGAGCATCCAGAGTGAACTGATCGCTCAAGGTTTTAGATGTCGCATCGAGCTTCGCCAAAAAAACTTCAAGGCTCAAATGGCTTCCCTGACTAAGCAGGGCTTTGAAAAGTTTGCTCAACTCGACTCCGGCACTGTTCGAGCAAGTGACCTTGATATTCGGATGATTGACTAACTGACTAAACTCTTTTTTGAAACCAGTGCCGTTTTCGTAACTTGAACATTATTTATTCGTGCATAACTAAGGAGACAACTTGTCAATCATCACTGCGATCGGTGCCCGCGAAATACTGGACTCTCGAGGCAACCCAACGGTTGAGGTTGAAGTACTTCTTTCGGACAATTCATTCGGCAGGGCCGCCGTTCCCTCTGGAGCATCTACCGGCGCCTTTGAGGCACACGAATCTCGTGATGGCGACAAGGATCGTTACCTTGGTAAAGGTGTCCAGAATGCCGTTAGGGCGGTTGTTGAGACGCTCGATGAGGCACTTTTAGATTTCGACGCGACTGATCAACGAGCAGTTGACATGGAGTTGATGCGGATTGATGGGACCTCAAACAAAGCCAAGCTAGGCGCAAACGCTATTTTGGGTGTTTCACTGGCGACTTCACGAGCGGCAGCTGAGTCAGTTGACATGCCGCTCTATCGTTACTTGGGTGGCTCAAACGCCCACGTCTTGCCGGTTCCACTGATGAACATTATCAACGGTGGTGCGCACGCTGACAACGGCGTTGACATTCAGGAATTCATGATCGTGCCCCTGGGTGCTGAGTCATTTTCCGAGGCACTGCGATGGGGTGCTGAGGTTTACCACACACTCAAGAAGCTGCTAACCGAGAAGGGTTTGGCAACCGGTTTGGGCGACGAAGGCGGTTTTGCTCCAGACCTTCCGACCAATAGGGCGGCTCTCGATCTTATTTCAGAGGCTATCAAGTTGGCCGGCTACAAGCTCGGTACAGAGATCGCACTTGCTCTTGATGTTGCATCTACAGAGTTTTACGAAGAAGCAACCTCCAGCTACAACTTCGAGGGGGCTAAGAAGACAGCCAGCGAAATGGTTGCTTACTATGCAGAGCTTTTGGAGAACTACCCTTTGGTGTCCATCGAAGACCCGCTTGCCGAAGACGATTGGTCTGGCTGGGCGAGCATCACCAAGGAACTCGGTGAAAAAGTTCAGCTGGTGGGGGACGATTTGTATGTGACGAATCCAGTGCGCCTGCAAAAGGGAATTGACATGGCTGCTGGCAATGCGATTTTAGTGAAGGTCAACCAGATCGGCACCCTTACCGAGACCATGGACGCCGTCTGGCTCGCTCAGACTCACGGAATGAACGCAATTATTTCTCATCGTTCCGGAGAGACCGAAGACACTTATATTGCAGATCTTGCTGTCGCGACCAACGCAGGCCAGATCAAGACTGGTGCGCCGGCAAGGTCCGAAAGAGTGGCTAAGTACAACCAGCTTCTGAGGATCGAAGAAGAATTAGACGAGTCGGCCAAATATGCTGGTCGCTCAGCTTTTCCTAGATACCGCGACTAGCCTCGGGGCAAAGTGGTTTCCGGCGCTCTAGCTCGTATTATCAAATAGTTATGCCGACAAATTCACGCGAGTCAAAGGTCCCGGTGGCATTGAGCCAGGGGAGAATTCTTCAGCGAATGCTGAGACTGAATAGCGTGTCAGTTAGCGTGATTGTTGTAATTATTCTTGGCACTTACCTAATTTCTCCAGATGTCCAGAGTTACCTAAACCAGCGCCGAGAAATCGTGGAGATGGAGCAGAGTATCCAGCTGGCTAAGGATGCTGTGGTGGACATGCAAGCAGAACGAGACCGCTGGCAGGATCCGGTTTATATTCGCTCTCAAGCCAGAGACAGGCTCTATTACGTGCTTCCAGGTGAAGTCTCTTACCTGGTGATGGACTCGGAGGGTCTGGATTTTTCCGATACTTCCAACACCGTAGGGGCCTTGCTTGCTCAGCAGCGGAACGCCGATGAAATAAGCCTCGAGGTTTCAGCGGCGAAGGCTAACTGGGTGGATTCACTTATGGAGACTTTACTTCGTTCGGCTCTGGAAACCCCGGTCGAGGAGTAATAAGTTTGGTGCTCGCAAAAGACGTTGATGAGGTTTCCCGACAGCTAGGTAGACCGGCAAGGGGAATAGTTGATATAGCTTGCCGCTGTGTTTGTCAGCGGCCGCTCGTTGTCAAGACTTCACCCAGACTCGATGACGGCACACCGTTTCCAACTCTCTACTATTTGACGCAACCCGCAGCCACTGCCGCAATTTCGACCCTCGAAGCTTCGGGGTTCATGGCTGAATTGCAATTGGAAATGGCGAATAGTCAGGAGCTGCAAGCCGCCTATCTTGCAGCACACAAATCTTATTTAGCCGAACGTGATCAGCTGGAAGTAGTCGAAGAACTCGATAATTTTTCAGCTGGCGGCATGCCAGAGCGAGTTAAGTGCCTTCACGCTCTGGTTGCGCACTCGCTGGCAAAAGGCCCGGGTGTGAACCCGATGGGAGACACTGCCCTCGAGGCCCTTGATTGGTCCCCTAAGGCTTGCCAGTGCAGTTAGCTGCCGGTCTAGCCGCCATCGCGATACTTGGCGCAACCCTCGCGCCCTCTGACCACTGGTGGCTTGTGGAGCTAGGGGAGAAGGTTGGCCAGCCTCTGGGTGGTGAAGGAGTGGTGGTAGCGGTAATTGATACTGGCATTGATGTCACTCACCCCGATCTGTCATCCACGGTTATTGGGGGAGCTGACTTTTCCAAGGTAGGGACGCCCGAAGGAACAACACCGGTTGGCTCCAGTGGTTATCACGGCACGATGGTCGCCTCAATAATTGCCGGCCAGGGACTTGAAAGCGGAGGAATCATCGGAGTGGCACCGGGTGCAAAGTTGCTCTCGGTTTCTGTCGGCCTTGGTGTTGAGTCGAGCGACACTGATGCTCAAATAGCGGCCGCAATTATCTGGTCGGTTGACGCCGGTGCGGATGTAATAAACCTGTCGCTTAGTCGCAACTCCAGCTCTTGGCCAATCAGCTGGGACAAAGCGTTTTTATACGCCTTTGAAAACGATGTTGTAATCGTTGCCGCAAGTGGTAATGACTCCGATGGAAACTACCGGCCAGCTTCTCCAGCAACCATCCCGGGAGTGATCTCAGTAACTGGACTGAACAAGGATCTTGAGGCCACTTTCCGATCTGGAACAACCGGTGTTGATGTGACCTTAAGTGCCCCCGGAGCTGGAGTGTTTGGAAGCTACCCCGGGGATCAAATTGCCGGTTGGTCAGGGTCTTCGGCTGCGACTCCGATAGTTAGTGGCGTTGTTGCCCTTATGAGAGCTCAGGACCATGAAGCCAGTGCGAACGACATAGTGTTCCGACTGATTAATACCACCAGGGATCTGGGAGAGCCGGGGTTCGACGAGGTTTATGGGTTTGGCATGGTTGATCCAACTTCTGCCATCGCATCGGCATTGAGAGCAACGACAAACCCGCTTGGCTCGCTTAGTTACTGGGTGGATCTTTATCGAGCATCCGAAACAGCTGAGTCCGAAGGCTCAAATCTTATAACTCCAATTGCACCCGAAAGTTTTTTGGGTGCACCGGACGCGCAAAACTCTCCTAAATCGCAAGCTACCCAAGCGCCTTGGTACTTAAACCCGCTACTCTATTTACTGATAACGCCCGCGGCACCGTTGCTCTGGTTGGCACTGCGCAAAAGGCGCAATGAGGGCCAGGGTAGAAAAATACGAAAGTAACCAGCGCAAACATCATGACTATTGCGAAACTGAACTCCAAGACCCCTAAAGCTGTGGCAGAAAAAATATTTGACCCAAAGCCTAAGCAGCAGATACTCATCATTGGCGGAGGCTATGCCGGCTTTTACACTGCCTGGAAGCTCGAGAAAGTCTTGGGCAAGAACGAAGCTGAAATAACGCTCGTTGATCCGCTTCCCTACATGACTTACCAGCCATTTTTGCCTGAAGTTGCGGCCGGCTCAATCGAGCCCCGCCACGTTATCGTCTCGCACCGTCAGCATTTGAGGAAGACCACGCTTATTGCCGGAAGCATGACCAAGGTGAACCACAAGCTAAAAAAGGCAACGGTTAAGGTTCCCGGTGGCAAAAACAGAGTTTTGGAATATGACCAAATAATCATGACGGCCGGAGCCGTAACCAGAACCTTTCCGATTAAGGGAGTCGCCGAAGAGGCAATTGGAATCAAGACGGTCGAGGAGGCCGTTGAGATCCGCAACCGCATGGTCGGCAACTTTGAACGAGCGGCGGCACTTCCCAAAAACAGCAAGACACGAAGACGATTGTTGACCACCGTGGTTGTCGGTGGTGGTTTTGCCGGAGTGGAGGCTTTTGCTGAACTTCTAAGTGCAGCAACCGCCTTGGTTCGCTATTACCCTCAGATTGATTTCGAGGAAATTGAATTTCACTTGGTTGAGGCAGCCGGGCGAATTATGCCTGAGGTTTCCCTGAAAACTTCGCTCTGGGTGATAGCCAACCTAGAGAAACGTAATGCGAGAGTGCACCTAAACACTCAGCTATCTTCAGCCGACAAGGGTCTGGTCACCTTGTCCACCGGACAGTCGATGGAGTCAGGTCTGATTATTTGGACTGCGGGCGTTGCCGCGGCACCGGTTGTGAAGAACTGCGACTTCCCGCTGGATGACAGGCTCCGCATTTCGGCTAACACCAAATTACAAATTGTCGACGGCAAAAAAGTTATCAAGGGTGCCTGGACCGCAGGTGACGTAGCCGCTGTTCCAGATACCTCGGGTGGTGGTGTCGGAGGCTACTGCGTGCCAAACGCTCAGCATGCAGTTCGTCAGGCAAAGCTTTTGGCCAAGAACATTGTCGGAGATATTCGAGGAGAAGCTCCTCACGAGTATCACCACAAGAACCTCGGGGCAGTTGCTGGACTCGGTATTGGAGTTGGAGTTTTTCAGTCCGGGAAAATTGGCCTAACTGGTTTTGTCGCATGGATAGCCCACCGTGGTTATCATGGGCTTGCAATGCCAACCTGGGAACGCAAAATTCGTGTGGTTTCGGGCTGGTTCTGGAACATCTTCCTAGGCCGCGACCTTTCAAGTGTCGAGGCAATGCGTAACCCACGATTATTCTTTGAAACATGGGCTGCCAAAACTGGAAAGTAAGTTCTAGGACAAAAAACCTTGGAGGATTCCTTGGAATTTTGTTCTTTGCCCCGATAGCCCAATGGCAGAGGCAGACGACTTAAAATCGTCACAGTGTGGGTTCGAGTCCCACTCGGGGCACCAGGTCTGTCAGACACATCACAGCAAAAGGGCATAGTCTTTGGGTCTAGACGCTAAGGAATAATGTGGATATCGCAATTTGGGTCGTAATCGGATTAGTAGTGCTCCTGGGGCTTTACCTGTGGGTGACATACAACGCTCTTGTGGCCCTAAAGGTCCGGGTGGATGAGGCCTGGAGCGACATCACCGTTCAGCTCAAGCGCAGAGCAGACTTAATCCCCAATCTGATTGAAACCGTTCGAGGCTATGCCTCACACGAAAAAGAAGTTTTTGAAAATGTAACCAAGGCACGTGCTGCCACAATTTCGCCTGAGGCGCTCGAGCACCCAGCGCAAGCTGGAAAGGCCGAGGGAGCCCTTCAGGGGGCCCTGAAGAGCCTTTTTGCGGTATCTGAGGCTTATCCGGTATTGGTGGCATCAACTAACTTTCTAGAGCTGCAGCGCGAGCTTACAGACACCGAGGACAAAGTAATGGCGGCCAGACGCTTTTTCAATGGCGGAGTTCGCGAATTGAATACCAAGATCTTGCAGTTCCCAAATAATATTTTTGCCTCAAACCTAGGTTTCTCTGAGCGCGAGTTCTTCGAGGTTGAAGACCCAGATGCCATTGCAGAGCCGCCTACCGTTAAGTTCTAAGCGCCCTACATGTACTCGGCGATTGCCAGAAATAAAAGAAATACCGTATTTATAATCACCGGTTTCATTGTGCTTCTCGGTGGTATTGCATGGCTTTGGGGTGTCTACAGCGGAAATGGGTCCAGTGCGATATTTATCGTCGCATTTGCGGTTGTTTACGCGTTGACCCAGTACTACGCAGGATCGCGAATAGCGATTGCCGTCAGTGGAGCTAAGCAAATTGAGAAAAAAGATAATCCAAGACTGTGGAACATAGTAGAGAATCTGAGCATCTCGCAGGGTATGCCTATGCCTAAGGTCTACCTGATTGAGGAGGCCGCACCAAACGCCTTTGCTACTGGAAGAGATCCTGAAAACGCAGTTGTTGGTGTTACAACCGGCTTGCTAGAGATCATGGATGACAACGAGCTGGAGGGAGTCATGGCTCATGAGATGTCTCACGTAAAAAACTATGACATCCGGGTCTCCATGATTGTTTTTGGGCTTATTTCTGCGGTCGGGATTCTGGCAGACATAGCGATTCGGATGTCCTTCTATTCCAGAATGGGAAACAATCGCAATAGCGGTCAGCTCGGTCTGATTCTTGTCTTAGCAGGGGTTGTCGGAATGATAATCGCTTGGCTAATCGGACCGATGGTTTCGGCTGCTGTCTCCAGGCAGCGTGAATATCTGGCCGATGCCTCCGGAGTGCAGATGACTCGCTACCCAGACGGACTGGCGTCGGCACTTGTTAAGCTCGGAGAATTTGGAAAGCCTATGAAGCGTGCAAACTCTGCGATGGCTCACATGTACATAAATGACCCGTTGAAACCGGGACTAGTCGAGAGGGCATTTTCAACCCACCCTCCGATTCCCAAGCGAGTCGAAAGACTTAAGCAGATTGGCAAGAGCTTCTGAATCACTAGACTCTTATCCATTCTTAGATTTTGAGGTTTTCTAATGGCAGCAATTGAACCAATCGGGCTAGAGCAATTCGAAGAGGCTCAGCAGACAATCATTGATGTTGCGGTAAGAACGCCGCTAATTCAAAGTGATTGGCTAAGCGAGTACACCGGCAGCCCGGTGTTTTTCAAGTGTGAAAATCTTCAGCGCACCGGTTCCTTTAAGCTCCGCGGTGCCTTCAACATCATCTCTAAACTTTCACCGGAGCAACGATCGCGTGGAGTAGTTGCTGCATCGGCAGGAAATCACGCGCAGGGAGTTGCTTACGCGGCCAAGGAACTTGGAATTAGTGCAACTATTTACATGCCGATAGGAGCATCGCTTCCCAAATATCAGGCAACCTTAGACTTTGGAGCCGAGGTAATACTGGCTGGTGGGATTGTCGACGAGACGATGAAGGCTGCTCGGGAATACACCGAGAAATCAGGCGCGGTTTTTATTCCACCTTTTGACGATCGCGACGTAGTTATTGGACAGGGCACCGTGGGCCTTGAAATTCTTGAAGACTTACCCGATGTCGATAACATCTTGGTTTGCTTGGGCGGCGGCGGCTTAGCTGCAGGAGTTGCAACCGTCGCAAAACTGGCTGCTGAAAAGCGAGGCAAGAAGATCAAGGTGATTGCAATTCAGGCTGAGGCGGCAGCGGCTTATCCAGGGTCCATTGCAGCCGGAAAGCCGGTTGCAATAAAAATGTCACCCACGATCGCAGACGGAATCGCCGTGGCTAAACCCGGTCAGATACCATTCGATCTTATAAGTCAGCATGTCGACGAAATAGTTACCGTCACCGAAGACGAGATGGCTAAGGCCATGGTCATTGTCATGGAGAAGTCAAAGCTTGTAGTCGAAGCCGGTGGAGCGGTTGGAGTTGCGGCAATTTTGGCGAACAAGGTAAAACTTTCCGGAACAACTGCCGTAATACTTTCCGGCGGAAACATCGACCCACTGCTGTTGCAGCGGGTTATTCGTCACGGGCTAGCTGCATCCGATCGCTACACAAACATCGCTGTGATGCTTCCAGACCGTCCCGGGCAGCTTGTGCTTACCGCACAGGCCGTGGCCGCCGCCGGAGCCAACGTCGTAGAGGTTCTTCACACGAGGCACGGCAACGGTCTTCAAATAAGCGAGGTTGAATTAGATTTGAGTATTGAGACTCGCGGGAAGTCTCACCGCGACGAGGTTTTCGAGTCTCTGAAGGCAGCGGGCCTCAGCCCGAGGATGACTGAAGACTAAAAATTAAAGTTTTTTATTCCGGAAATTTCTACTGAAATTTCCTTGCCGTTTGGAGCGCTGAAGCTAACGGAGCTCCCAACTTTCTGTCCCATCACCGCTTTGCCAATAGGTGAATCTGGGCTGTAAACGTCCAAGTCTCCCTCGTCGATTTTTGCCTGAAATTCAGTGCCGTCGAAAACTTCATTGCTACCTAGGTAAAATTCCATTGGAGAACCATTTAGTTTGCAGCTAACAACAAGCCCCTGTTTGACGACCCCATCAGAAGGATCCGCTTCGCCGATCTGAGCATTGCCGAGCATGTTTTGCAGTCGGTTGATTCTGGATTCCAGTTTGCCTTGCTCTTCTTTAGCGGCGTGGTAGCCGCCGTTTTCTTTCAGGTCGCCTTCTTCGCGGGCCTCTTGGATTTTGCGGCTAATAAGCCCTCGCTCGACTGTCATTAGTTGAGTGAGTTCAGCCATGAGCCTGTCAAAGGCCGCTTGGGTAAGCAGTAGGTCGTCGCTCATAAAAATCTCTTTCGGGTATTAAAACAGCTCGCCTAGCGAGCCGTAAACACTCTATCGCAGCCTGCACTCGTCGACCAAGCCGGTTACAGCCATCGAATATGTGTTGAGTTTTATGGTGTACCGGTTGGTTTCGGTATCGGAGGGTCCAAATTCATACTCTGCCCAGCCAACAACACCGAAGCTGTTATCCAGTGCTTCGAAAGAGCAGACAACAACCGCATCGACCGGTTTACTCAACTCAAAGTCAACTTCGGTACGCCATTCTGAAATTACTCGAAACCCCACGTCGGTACTTACGACTGGTGAGTAGTTTGCCCACGCGAAATATCCAGCCATTGCGACAAGTCCGGTAACACCCAGTATCGAAAGCACTCGATTTCTGGCGGGGTTACTGGGCCTCTTGGCCCCGTAACGCTCAGCTAGCAGATCTTCATTTGCACTCATAGTGAGAAAAGTTTAAGGCACAGGTGGAATACTTGAGTAATGGATTTCTTGCTAGCGATACTGATTGAAGTTACCGCCACGCCAATCCCGGTGCCGGATGACACTTATAACTCACCCGGACTCATTGGCTTCATAGTAACTTTTTCGGTGGCCGGCATTGCCATCGCACTCATTTTTGACATGAATCGCAGAGTGAGAGCCACTCGCTATCGCACTGAAATAAGGGCAAGGCTCGCAGCAGAAGAGCTCGGAAACATCGAAATTACCAAGCCGAATCGGCCCGAGCCTCCTATGAAGCCCAAGCGATCGAACCCAGAAGAGGATCCAGCCCAATAAGTAGACATGCGGTCCAGTGGCAGAAGAATGCCGCAACCGTCAGTGCATGGAAAATCTCGTGAAAGCCGAAGTGCTTCGGAGATGGGTTCGGACGCTTTAGTCCGTAGAACACGGCTCCCAATGAATAGAACAGCCCACCAACAATTACCAGCGTCATCATGACCCAGTTTGTTTCAAGGAAATCCGGAACGAATAGAACCGCTATCCAACCCATTCCTAGATAAATCGGAACGTATAACCACCTGGGAGCATTGATCCAGAAAATCCTAAAGCCAATTCCTAGAAGCGCTATTGCCCAGACTGCTGACAACAGCAAGACGCCTTTATCAGCGACCAAAGCGGTGACGGCCATCGGAGTATAAGTTCCAGCAATCAGCAAAAAAATGTTTGAGTGATCAATGCGCTTCAGTATGACTTTTGTAACTGGCCCCCAGTTAAAGCGGTGATAGAGCGCAGAATTTCCAAAAAGCAAAATAGAGCTTGCGAAGTAGATCGCCGCAGCAGTTTTGGCCTGCCAGCCATCAGAGAAAACGATGAGTAAAACACCGGCTGCGATTACGAACGGCAATACTCCAGTATGAATCCAACCTCTCCAACTTGGTCGAAAGTCATCCTGTGTGACGGAGCCCTTGAGCTCGTTGAGTGGCATGTGAAGCGGATCCGGGGAATCTGACTTGGCCATGGTTCCAAGGCTAAGGCATCGACTTGTTTCAGGTAGCATTCAGAGGTGCAGAATTTGCTATACGGCCTTTATTCCAAAGTTCTTGAGCGGAACCTCAGCAAAGAGGACATGCCCAAACACATTGGTGTGATGGTGGATGGAAATCGCCGTTGGGCAAAGGTGCAAGGTTTCGAGGCCGCAGGCCAGGGTCATGCTGCCGGGGCAAAAAAGATAATCGAATTTTTATCGTGGTGCTCTGATCTGGGCGTAAAGCACGTGACTCTCTATCTACTTTCCACCGACAACCTCAAGGGAAGAACTAGTCAAGAGCTCACCGAACTAGTGGACATTATTGTCTCAATGAGCGAAGAGCTTGCTGACATTGGGCGTTGGAAACTGCAAATGGTAGGGGACAAAGAGGCACTCCCTGCCCCATCACTTGGTCGCATGGCAGCGGTCGAAAAAGCGACAAGTAAAAATTCGGGAACTCATGTGAATCTTGCAATTGCCTATGGGGGGCGCAAGGAAATAGCCGATGCAATGCGGGATATATTGCGGAAGCATTCCAAAGACGGCAGTACCGTTGACCAGCTTGCCGAGGTAATGACCCCGGAACTGATTGCCGAGCACCTTTACACTGGCGGCCAGCCAGACCCAGATTTGCTAATTAGAACCAGCGGTGAGCAGCGCCTAAGCGGTTTCTTGCTTTGGCAAAGCGCCAATAGCGAGTTTTACTTCGCAGAGGCCCTTTGGCCAGATTTCCGCAGAGTCGATTTTTTGCGGGCGCTTCGAGACTTTCAAGGCAGGCATCGCCGCTACGGAAGTTAGTAATTAGTTACGTGAACGATTTGACATACGGCGTGTCTTTGTTCCCCTTGCGAAAAACGCAGGTCTAGATTTAGAAAAAGGGTTCACACCGACAGGAGCCAAATTGGCAAATACCTCTAGCCCCAGGACCAATTCGAAAAACAAAGCCGGAATTGAGCCTGAGGCGGTGAGCCCAAGAGCCAAAAAAACAAAGGAAAAAGCACCAACCGCTTTGAGGACATTCGTCCTCGACACTTCTGTCCTGTTATCCGACCCAAAAGCAATGTTCCGGTTCGCCGAACACGAAGTTGTTTTGCCAATCGTGGTTATCAATGAGCTTGAGAAAAAGCGCAACGATTTGGAGATTGGATTTTTCGCAAGAAAGGCCCTGCGCCTTCTGGATGATCTTCGAAAAAAACACGAGCGACTTGATTTCCCCGTAGAAGTGGGCGATGGCGGAACTCTGAGGGTAGAGCTAAACCACATTGAGCAAAGCATTTTGCCAACTGGGTTTCAGCTGGGAGATAACGATTCTCGTATTTTGGCGGTAGCGGCGAACCTTCAAAACGAAGGTTTCCAAGTAACTCTGATTTCCAAGGATCTTCCGATGAGAGTAAAGGCGTCATCCATCGGACTAAACGCTGAAGAATATCTCCACGAGCTGGCAACCGATGAGTGGAGTGGCGTTGCTGAGGTATCGCTTTCTGGCGATGACATGGCAAACCTTTATGACAACGAGGAATTAGTTCATGAGTCGGCCAGGGAGTTCCCGATGAACACCGGCCTGGTTCTGGTTTCCGAGAGAGGAAGTGCGCTGGGTCGAGTAAGTGAGAACCGCACTATCCGCCTGGTCAAGGGTGATCGAGAGCTTTTTGGTCTTCATGGCCGCTCGGCAGAGCAAAGACTCGCTATTGATTCACTGCTTGACCCGGCAATGGGAATCGTCTCACTAGGTGGACGCGCGGGAACAGGAAAGAGTGCTCTAGCCCTCTGCGCGGGCCTCGAAGCAGTTTTGGAAAGACGCCAACACAAGAAGATAATGGTTTTCCGCCCGCTTTACGCTGTTGGCGGTCAGGAAATGGGCTACCTGCCCGGCACCGAAGCCGAGAAAATGAACCCTTGGGCACAGGCAGTTTTTGATACCCTCGGGGCGCTGGTCTCTAAAGAGGTAATCGAAGAAATCATGAATCGTGGAATCTTAGAAGTGTTGCCGCTAACTCATATTCGCGGTCGTTCGCTTCACGACACCTTTGTGATAGTCGATGAAGCACAGTCGCTTGAGAGGAACGTTCTTTTGACAATGCTTTCTCGAGTTGGTCAAAAATCTCGCGTTGTCTTAACTCACGATGTGGCGCAGCGAGACAACCTAAGGGTTGGACGGCACGATGGAGTTGCATCGGTTGTAGAAAAACTCAAGGGCCAATCAATCTTCAGCCATATCACTCTGACTAGATCCGAACGAAGCGAAATTGCAGCTCTTGTAACCGAGCTGCTTGATTAGTAACTGGGGATAACCCAGAGCAGCTTCATCGGTTTGGTTCTAGCTTGTGGTCATGTCCGCAGGCTACCTATCTCTGGTCCCGATGGCACTAATTGCTGCCCTTGCCATTCCGCTGTCGGTTATTGACATTAGAGAACATCGACTTCCAAATAGGCACACCTATTTCCTGATCGCCTCTGCCATTGCTGGAACGCTGCTTGCCAGCCTCCTTGGGGCTCTCTGGCTGGATTTCGCGTCCGGTATTGCCATGGGAATTGTCACTGCTTTTGTCGGATACTTGCTAGCTAGATTCGGCGCCATTGGAATGGGCGATGTGAAACTTTTGATTGCGATGCACATCTGCCTGGGCTGGCATTCGCCGGTTTTGGTTTTATTTTCGCTAAGTCTTGGCTTGGCTCTGGCAAGCGCAATCGGTCTTATTGGTTTAGTAATTGGAAAACTAAATCCCCGCACGCTTATACCGTTAGGCCCATATCTGCTGATTGGGTTTTTGGTTGTTTCCTATTCGCCTGTGTCGGCGGTTATTACTGGGGAGGCCTTGTCATAGGAAGTACCGCCAACAGCTGGTCGAGTTGCTCGAGGCTCAGAGTATCGCCGTCGACATAGCCCAGATCAAGCGCAGCCTGCTTCACCGTGACACTGTTCGCCACCGCGTGCTTAGCAATCTTTGCCGCCGCCTCATAGCCAATGACCTTATTTAAGGGCGTGACTATCGCGGGCGATGATTCTGCGAGTTCCTTGGCTCTGTCCTGATTTACAAGTAGTCCATCGATTGTTTTGTCGGCAAGAACCCGCATTGAGTTGGAAAGCAGCCTGATTGATTCGAGAAGAGCATTTCCCATTACTGGGATAGCAACGTTCAACTCAAAATTTCCACTTGCACCGGCCCAAGTCACGGTCGCATCGTTTCCAATAACTTTCGCGCAGACCATCAGCACCGCCTCCGTGACAACCGGATTTACTTTGCCTGGCATGATCGAGCTACCGGGCTGAAGAT
Organism: uncultured Aquiluna sp.; assembly: GCA_905182225.1. Taxonomy (GTDB): domain Bacteria; phylum Actinomycetota; class Actinomycetes; order Actinomycetales; family Microbacteriaceae; genus Aquiluna. The sequence continues at coordinate 17,546 of CAJJAJ010000003.1, read as the reverse complement.
CTGGAATCTGCAGTTCGCCGAGGCCAGTGTTTGGGCCAGATCCCATCCAGCGAATATCGTTATTGATCTTAGTTAGGCTCACCGCCAAAACCTTCAGCGCACCAGAAGCTTCTACTAATGCGTCTCTCGCTCCCTGCGCCTCAAAGTGGTCACGGGCCTCAGTGATTGGGAGTCCGGTTTCCTTTGCTAGGTGGCTAATTATGGCCTGGGGAAAGCCCTTTGGCGTGTTTATTCCGGTGCCGGTAGCGGTTCCTCCCTGGGGGACCTCACTAACTCTTGGCAGGGTGGCTTCGACGCGCTCGATTGCGTATCGGATTTGAGCAGCGTAGCCAGCAAACTCTTGTCCAAAAGTAACCGGAGTGGCGTCCATCAGGTGGGTGCGGCCAGGCTTCACAAAATCAGTCCAAGCCACTGCCTTCTTCTCGAGATGCCCGGCCAGGTAATCCAGTGATGGAAATAGGTCCTTGATTAGCGCGCTAGTGATTGCAACGTGAACCGAGGTTGGAAATACATCATTCGATGATTGCGACATGTTTACGTGATCGTTCGGGTGGACCTCGGAACCCAGGTGAGAAGTAGCTAAGGTCGCCAAGACTTCGTTCATGTTCATGTTGGAGCTGGTACCGCTGCCGGTTTGAAATACATCTACGGGGAAGTGCTCATGATGCTCGCCGGCAATAATCTGGTCCGCAGCGAACTGAATTGATGCGGAGATGGCCTCTTCAAGAATGCCCAGCTGGGCATTTGCTAGAGCCGCCGCTTTCTTGATTCTGGCCAGGGCGATTATCTGTTCTTTTTCTAGTCTGGTCCCGGAGATTGGAAAGTTCTCAACCGCACGTTGAGTCTGAGCGCGGTAGAGAGCGTGTTTAGGAACTTTTACTTCGCCCATCGTGTCTTGCTCTATGCGGTATTCCATCAATCTCTCGCTACCTGTCTATTAGATTTTTCCACGATGCTCGACTACGTGGACTTCACCAAGCTCTAGTTTGTACTGTGCTCCGACGATAGCAACTCGACCTGCCTGAATTGCCTCACGAATGACCGAGGATTTTTCGGTGATTTCTTGAACGGTGTCTTTGATGTGACGGTTGGTCAATTCGTCGATTGAAGTCTCTCCGAGTGCAATGCCACGATCAATGGTCGGAGTTATTCGATTCACAATATTGTGAATGAACTCTCCTTTTGCAGCAAGTGTCCCCTCTTGAGCGGCAATGCCAGCCTTGATGGCGCCACATTGATCGTGGCCGAGTATGAGAATCAAAGGAACGCCAATCACTTCAACTGCGAACTCCAGAGAACCCAGAATTGTCTCTGCCAACACTTGACCGGCATTTCGAATAACAAATAGATCTCCAAGCCCGACATCAAAGATCAGCTCTGCTGCAAGCCTCGAGTCTGAACAACCAAATACTGCTGCAAATGGGGTCTGCTCCACCGCTAGTTCACGCCGTTTCTCAGCGTCTTGATGCTTGTGCTCGGGGACGCCAGAAACGAAGTTCTTATTGCCTCGCACAAGCTTGCTCCACGCCTGCTCTGAGGTCACAACTTCAGCCATGTGTCTCCTAGTTGATTTCAGATGAAACAGCCTTCGCCAACTTTTCAAAATCGGAAGTAACGGCTGTTCCATAGATTACAACCACAGAATTATCCAGTCGGTGCAAAAGCGCATATTCAGTGGTCCCGGGCGGAGAAGAAGGGTTTATCGTTGGCCAAATTTCCCAAGTCAGTCCAGATAGTTCAATTTGTCCGTCTTGGAAATTACTGCTTAGCAAAGAGCTCTCCCAGGAGGGATTTGAATCAAAGGCTTGAGATAGACCAATGTACTGGTTTTCCTCGGTTACGAATCCGACGTACCAACTCACAACTCCGAGAGTCGTCTCCAAGCGCGCGGCGTTAGCCCACCAGCCCGAAGGGACCTCCGGGCTCAGAGCTTGCTGCCCGAGTGACGCCGATGCGTCAATGGAAATCGTCTGGTAATCCACGGCGGCGATTCGATTGCTGTCGTCTCTTGGAACGCCCAGATAGATTGCTGCCACTAGACCCATGGTGACTATTAGCGAAAGGACCAAGTTTCTTATGGTTTGCTTTGCTCTGCGCTGCGCTGGAGTGAGGCTCACTTGGCCTGACGCTCCTTGGAAGCCTTATCTAGTTTCTTGCGAGCGCCACTTAGCCACTCTTCGCAGTGCTTAGCAAGAGCCTCACCGCGCTCCCAGAGGGCCATTGAGGACTCTAGGCTCACATTCTGCTGCTCCAGTTGCTGAACTACTTCCTGAAGCTCGTCCCTGGCCTGCTCATAGCTCAGTGAGCTAATTTCTTTTGACATCTCTCTCCTTAACGTCATTTACTGTTGCCGAAATTTCCTGTCTGGCTGAAATCACACTAAATTCTTGGCCTTTTTTAGTTTTGTTGAGCACTTTGCCATCGACGGAAGTTATCACCGCGTAGCCGCGCTCCAAAGTCAATTGGGGTGAAAGGGATTTTGCGCGCGCGTGCAACTGTTCAACCTCGGAAGTGCTCCGTTCAATCCGGAAGGCAAGAATTTCGCCCAGTCTTCTGGCTGCTTGGGTCAAAATCTCCTGTTGGTTATCAACGAAACCGAAGGGGGATGCCAGAACCGGCCTTGATCTCAGCGAGGCGATGCTCTGCTGCTGGTTCTCAACCAATGATGACATTCGAAACCAAATTCGCTCTGCCGCATTCGAGAGCTTAGAAAATTCTTCTGCGATATCTGGGACCACTCTCTTGGCGGCATCGGTGGGGGTTGATGCTCGCAGGTCCGCAACTAAATCTAAAAGTGGCTGGTCATTTTCGTGGCCGATGGCGCTGACTATCGGCGTTTTGGCAGCAGCAGCAGCCCGCACGAGCCGCTCGTCGCTGAAGGGCAAAAGATCTTGGAAGCTTCCACCACCACGGGCAATTATTATCACGTCAACATCACTCATCAGGTCCAGTTGCTCAAGCGCCAAAATGATCTCTGCCACCGCGCGATCTCCCTGAACCAGAGTGTTTATGACTTCGAATTCGACCTCGGGCCAGCGCAGCTTGGAATTTTGAAGAACGTCTTTCTCGGCGTCAGATTTTGCTCCGGTAATGAGACCAATTTTGTTTGGCAAAAAAGGGAGAGCCTTTTTTAGGCTTGCATCAGTGAGGCCTTCGGAAATTAGCTGAAGCTTCAGTTTCTCGATTCGCTCAAGAAGCTCTCCGAGCCCAACCTTGTGCATTTGTATAACGCGCATCGTGAGCTTGCCGTTTTTCGGCCAGAAAACCGGTTGCACAAGTGCTACTACTCGGTCACCCTGACTGAGTCCGGGTGCTATCTCGGCGCCGGAGTTGGCAAAGGCGTGTATTTCAATTGAATTTTCAACGTCTAAATCGCGGATGGACCCAAACATGTTGGTGCCACGCTCGGAGAACGACTGCAGTTCTCCTTCAATCCAAACTCTCCCCAGCTTCTCTATCCAGTCCTTTAGTGATTTGGATAGCGTGGAAACCTGCCAAGGGGAATGCTCAGTGCTAACTTTGGATTGCAATTCATTACCGACTGCTTGCTCCAAACTGACCTCCTTGCTGGGGTTGTAGAATTGAATGGTGACTGTTATCAACAATACCGACCTAAAAGACACTGGCTTGAACAAGAAAGTTCTCCTAGCGGCTCCTAGAGGCTACTGCGCAGGAGTCGACCGAGCGGTAATCGCGGTCGAAAAAGCTCTTGACCACTACGGAGCACCGGTTTACGTGCGTAAGCAAATCGTTCACAACAAACATGTTGTGCGCTCACTAGAGCGTCGAGGAGCGATCTTTGTGGAGGAAGTCGACGAGGCGCCCGAGGGTTGTGTCATGATCTTTAGCGCCCATGGGGTATCTCCGGCGGTAGTTGAGATGGCCGAATCCAGAAACCAACAGACCATCGACGCGACCTGTCCCTTGGTAACCAAGGTCCACCGTGAAGTACAACGGTTTGAAAAAGAGGGTTACGACATTCTTTTGGTGGGCCACGAAGGCCACGAAGAGGTCGAGGGAACTGCCGGGCAGGCTCCGGGCATTGTCCAGCTAATTGACGGTAATGAAGACATAGCCAGGGCCAAAGTGAAGGACCCGAGCAAGGTCATTTGGCTTTCTCAAACAACATTGTCGGTCGATGAAACGATGGAAACCGTTCTGAAGATTCGAGAGCGATTCCCTCTCTTGGAGAATCCACCCAGTGATGACATTTGTTACGCCACCCAAAACCGTCAGGTATCCATCAAGAAAATCGGTGCGGACTCGGACCTTGTGATTGTCGTTGGATCAGCAAACTCCTCAAACACCGTCAGGCTAGTTGAAGTTGCTCTTGAGGCTGGAGCAAAAGCAGCCTATCGAGTCGACTTCGCATCAGAAATTGAAGACTCATGGTTTGAGGGCGTTGCAACAGTTGGAGTGAGTTCGGGCGCATCAGTACCGGAAGAGCTAGTTTCGGACGTACTTGACTACCTCGATGAGAAGGGTTTTGGCAACGTTTCGACGGTTACCACTGCCGAAGAGGACATTCAGTTCTCGCTTCCAAAAGAGCTTCGCAAGGAGCTAAAAAGCGCAGGCCAGGACACGTCCAACAAAAAGCGCTAATTACCTCTAAAGAAGTTTTTTTAGAAAATTACCAGGTGGACTTGCCGGCGGAACCTAGTTGCGTGGCGGCCTGAATCACGCGAGACGCCATTCCTGCCTCTGCGGCAGCTCCCCAGTTCCTGGGGTCATAGAGCTTCTTGTTTCCAACTTCGCCATCGATGCGCAAAACGGCATCGTAGTTTTTTAGCATGTGGTTTACCACTGGCCTAGTAAATGCATATTGGGTGTCGGTGTCAATGTTCATCTTGATTACACCAAATGAAACGGCATCGGAAATCTCTTTGTCTGTTGAGCCAGATCCGCCATGGAACACCAAGTCAAAGGGGTTCTCCTGGCCGTATTTCGCGCCAACTTCGCGCTGAATCTCCTCGAGTAGCTCAGGTCGCAAGTGGACGTTGCCTGGCTTGTAAACACCGTGAACGTTGCCAAAGGTTAGTGCCGAAAGGTATCGTCCTTTTTCGCCCACACCCAGCGCTTCGATTGTCTTGATTCCGTCTTCGACAGTTGTGTAGAGGTGCTCATCGATTGCACCCTCAACGCCATCTTCTTCGCCGCCAACCGCGCCCACTTCAATTTCAAGAATCGCTCCCACGTTATGGGTTTTTGCAAGTAGCTCTTTTGCAATAACCAAGTTCTTATCTAGGGCGATTGCCGATCCATCCCACATGTGGGAGTTGAAAATTGACTCGCCGCCGGATCTGACCTGCTCGGCCGAGAGCTCCAATAGCGGCCGCACGAATCCATCAAGCTGATCTTCCGCGCAGTGATCGGTGTGGAGGGCGACCTTAATGTCGTAGTTTTTCGCGACCTCTTTAGCAAACGCGGCAAAGGCCAATGCGCCGGAGACTCGATGCTTTATTGTCGATCCCGACCAATAGTCGGCTCCGCCCGTGGAGACCTGCAGGATGCCATCGGAGCCTGCTTCTTGCAAGCCAGCAAGAGCTGCATTTAGTGTCTGGGAGCTTGAGACGTTCAGGGCTGGATAGGCAAAGCCACCGGCTTTGGCACGGTTCAGCATCTCAGAATATTCGTTGGAAGTTACAACTGCCATGATGGTTGCTCCTTAGGGCTTTGCTGGCTCACCAAGAAGGTGATCTCGATTTGGGTTTTGGTCAACGGTAGCCGACACAAGGTTTTCAATACTTTGGAGTCCACTGGTTGGCTGTTGGACTTTAGCCGCTCCCCATTGAACCGCTGAGGAAATACCCTCGGCGATATCGAACCCGACGCCGTAGGCGGTTTCGTCTACCGGATGGGCTGCTAGGGCGGCGAGGAAGCCGGCAATGGTCGAGTCCCCAGCTCCAACGGTATTGATGACCTTCACTGGAGCCGTGCGGGCATGGATTGCGTGCGAGCTTGTGACTGCCAGGATTCCGTCTACGCCCAGCGAAGCCATCACGCAGTCGACGCCCCAACCGTTTAGCTGGCGAGCGGCATCGACAACATCGCCAAAAGTTGCAAGCTCTCTACCGACACACTCAGCCAGTTCGTGGGCGTTGGGCTTCATGATTGTGGCGCTTCCATTCTGAGCCCAGAATCTAAGAGCGGGGCCGGAGGTGTCAAGCACAACGCGAACACCAAGTTTTTTTGTTAGATCAAATAGCGGCTGAAGGTCTATTGCCTTGCCTGTTTCCAATATCTCCGGGTGAGCACCTGCAACAACCAGCCACCTGGCTCCGCTAGCCACCAGAGTCTCCTCAGTGAGCCTCAGTACGTGATCCCAGTCGGTTTGCTTCAGAGGTCTTGGGTTTTCATTAATTTTTGTGGTCGGTCCGTTTTCTTCGACGATAGTTGTTGAGACACGAAGTGTTCCCTCAACCCAAAGAGGCGTGAGAAATTCTGAACCGGTTCGCTCTAGAACACCCGTGTCGGCGTCACCTATTGGAACGATTCCAGGGGCTTCTATGTTCGCAAGTCGTAGGGCTCTAGAAACGTTGATGCCCTTGCCGGCTAACTCTTCGCCCACGCGAGTCGCACGATTTACGCCGCCGGCCTCTAGGTTGTTTACGAAATAGGTTCTGTCAAGAGTTGGGGCAGGGGTGAGCGTGACTATGGAGGTATTGCCTGCCATGGTTACTCCTTGAAGGTGGGTAGTAAAAAATGAAATTCCACTCACATCTTTGTAGGCGCGTCCACAACACTATAGCGAAAAGCGCTCAATCTTCGGAAAGCTCCTTGGAGGTCATCGCAGTCGGAGATTCTTCGATTTGCTTGGGTTCGCCTATCGAATCGATTCCGAGCTCGTTCTCGTCAAGATCATTTAGCTTGCGGGCGGTCACCAACATTCTGGACTCCAGGCTGGACACGAAGGCGTTGTAGGACTTGACCGTTGAGGTGAGTTTGTTGCCAAGGTCTGAGGTGAGAGTGGCAAGTTTTCCAACTCGTTCATATAGCTCCCTGCCCAGTTTGATCATTGAGCGAACTTGAGACTCATCTGCGTTTTGGCGCCAAATGTAGTTGATTGTTTTCAGAACGGAAAACAGTGAAACCGGAGATGAGAGCGCCACGTTTTTCTTGAATGCGTACTCCATCAGTGCAGGGTCAGAATCCAGGGCGGCAGAAAGCAGCGACTCGCTTGGTAGAAAGCAGATAACAAAATCCGGAGAAGAATCCAGGCCGGTCCAATAGGCCTTGCTGCCCAAGTCGTCGATGTGTTTTCTCACTGCGGCCACGTGATCCTTGATGAGGCGGTCTCGCCTGCTGGCTTCTTCGCCGGTTGCAAGCTCCGAGATGGCGCTGGCTTCCTGATAGGCGCTAAATGGAACTTTGGAGTCAATGGCTAGTGACTTGCCTCCGGGAAGGTTGATAACCATGTCGGCCCGACCCATGCCGGTATCGGTGGTGATGGTTGCCTGCTCGGAAAAGTCTGCATGCTTAATTAGACCCGCAAGCTCGACCAGTTTTCGAAGCTGGGTCTCACCCCAAACGCCCCGAAGGCTGTTTGAGCTAAGTGCCTGAGAAAGCTGCTGGGTTTGCTTTCTCAGATTCTCATCGGTTTCGACCGCGGTTCTCAACTGCTCGGAGATTGAGCTGAATTGCTCGGTGCGCTCCTTCTCCAGGCGCTGGACAACATCTTGCATCTGTTGGAGCTGCTGCTTTACAGGACCAAGCTGAACCAAAACTTTATTTTCTTGGTCTTGCTGATTAGCCTGAATTGCAGATGCCTGATCGGCCTTTAGAAGCTGAGCGCGCAGCTCTTTTTCTGTTGCCTCTAGCCCGGCCAGCTTGCTTCCAAGTTCTGGGTCAGATCCAACTAATTTTCGCTTCTGGTATCTGATACCGAATCCGGCTCCAATTATTAGGCCCAATAGCAGGGCGCTGACGCCTGCCCAAATGGCTGTGCTGCTTGCAATAAGTCCAGTATCCATGGTCCCAAGTATCGCAGTGGGGTCAGACTAATAAGGGCTTAAAACGCTGCTTGGTTTTGATTAGCAACTCATCCAGAGATTCCACTTCGTGACGGTTGGCCATATCCAGCGCAATCCTGGCGCAGGCGTCCGCATCCGCCAGCGCATCGTGGTGAGCAAATTCCTCGTGACCTATTGCATAAGCGACTGCGTTTAGGCGGTAACTGTCAAGGTTGTAGGTCTTCCTGGACATGAGCAGCGTGCAGCCATAGCTCAAGTTCGGTAAATCAAATGACACGGCCGCCGCTGAAGCACGAAGCACCCCCATGTCGAATGCGGCATTATGAGCCAAAAGTGGTAAACCATCTGTGAAAAGCAATAATTCTGGGAGTACTTCCTGCCACTCAGGGGCATCCAGGACATCCTCGGGCTTGATTCCGTGGACCCGGATGTTTCCTTCGTGGAACCAGTTATTTGGAAAAGGTGGTCGAAATAACATCGACAGCGTCTCGGTTATTTGACCATCCGAAACCCTCACGAGGCCAACTGCGCAAGGGGACGCAGGCGAGGAATTGGCTGTTTCAAAGTCAATGCTTATGAATTCCATGGCCACACATTAAGTATGAGGCAATAAGCTTTGCCGGTGGCCCTAACTATCGGAATCGTCGGCTTGCCCAATGTTGGCAAGTCCACCCTGTTCAACGCGCTTACTAAGAACAACGTTTTGGCGGCGAATTACCCATTTGCCACTATCGAGCCCAACATTGGAGTCGTGAACCTTCCGGACGCGCGTCTCAAGAGGCTGGCAGAGATATTTAGCTCGGAGCGAATTCTTCCGGCAGCAGTCTCTTTTGTTGACATCGCTGGAATCGTAAAGGGTGCATCAGAGGGCGAGGGGCTTGGAAATAAGTTTCTGGCAAACATTCGCGAGGCGGATGCAATTGCTCAAGTAGTTCGTGGATTCGCCGATAGCGACGTCATTCACGTCGAGGGCAAGGTTGATGCCGGTGGTGACATTGAAACAATCAACACCGAATTGATTCTTGCCGACATGCAAACTCTCGAGAAGGCAAGGCCGAGACTTGAAAAAGAAGTCAAGGGCAAAAAAGCCGATCCGCTGGTGCTAGTAGTAATCGATGAAGCACTGGCTTGCCTGAACGCGGGGACGCCACTTTCGCTTTCGAGCGTCGACTTAGAGCCGATTCGAGAGCTTGGCCTGCTGACGGCGAAGCCAATTTTGTTTGTGTTCAATGTGGACGAGGAAGTCCTTGGAGACCCAGGGAGACTTCAAGAACTCGCGAACTTAGTCAAGCCGGCAGAGGCTGTGTTCTTGGATGCCAAGGTCGAATCCGAACTTATCGATTTGTCTCCGGAAGAGGCTAACGAGCTGCTTGCGTCTCTTGGGCAAAACGAGTCAGGTCTTGATCAGCTTGCGCGAATTGGGTTTGAAACCTTAGGTCTTCAGACTTATCTAACTGCTGGGCCAAAAGAATCCAGAGCCTGGACAATACCTAAGGGCGCCAAAGCTCCTCAGGCTGCCGGTGTTATTCACACTGATTTTGAAAAAGGCTTCATCAAGGCCGAGGTTGTTTCCTTCATTGATCTAGACAGCGCTGGTTCGATGGCTCAGGCTAAATCGCTCGGCAAGGCCAGAATCGAAGGTAAGGACTACACAATGCAGGATGGCGATGTTGTGGAGTTTCGCTTCAACGTTTAGCACGCAATTGACATCTAGCTAGCTTGACGATTCGCGTTTGGGCCTGCTGCTTTCTTTTCGGCCCCTTACTAATCCAACCTCGTAAGAAGTGAAAGCAATGATTGTGACCGCCAGTAACGGCAAAACGAACCAGAGCATGATAATGGTGAACCCTCGGGCCGCATCGTGCTCGGTTGATGCCAGCACGAGATACAGAGCGTAGGAGGCGTAGAGCGCCACGAACATCGCTCCTTCCCAACGAGCAATCATGAAGCCGGTGAATGCAATTGGCAGCAGTGCAACTGCAGCCGCGAGCATTAGTGGAAGGTCAAGTGCGATCGCTGCCGAAGGCACTGGAATGCCATCTCCGAAAATAATTGCTGGTAGACCAAGCACTAAACCGATGTTGAAAAGATTGCTCCCGACGATGTTTCCAACCGCTATGTCTCGCTCGCCGCGCCTGAGAGCAACGATCGAGGTTGCAAGTTCTGGTAGCGAGGTGCCAAGGGCGACAACAGTCAGGCCAATAATCAGGCTGCTCACTCCGAGCCCGGTAGCAATATTTACCGCCCCCGATACCAGCAATTGAGATCCAAGCACCAAGAGCCCAACCCCGGCTGCCAGTACAGTTGCAGCCCACCACAATGATGCAGGCTTGCTATTCAGAGGCAGCTCAATTGGCCTGTCATCTGGCTCGGCAGCCGTGCGCCGGCCGATCAAAATGCTCATGATTATGTGGAAAATAAGAACGGCAAGTAACAACATCCCATCGAAGATGCTTATCCTGCCATCCAGGCTCACCAGCACAAGCAACAGCGATAGCCCCACCATTACCGGAATATCGAACCTAACCAACTGACGTTTAATGACCAGCGGGCTGATGATCGCCGATATTCCAAGAATTACAAGAATATTTACAATATTGCTACCGACGACATTTCCCACAGCTAGGTCGGGTTCGCCATCTAGGACAGCCCCAACCGTCACGGCAAGTTCAGGAGCAGATGTTGCAGCGGAGACAACTACCAAACCAATTACCAGTGGAGATAGTCCCACCTTGGAAGCAACTGTTGATGCACCACGAACCAGTGCTTCGCCTCCCGCTATTAGAAGTATCAGGCCGGCAATCACCATCAAAATATCGGAAATATTCACGTTTGTAGCTTACGCTTCGGCGATTCCGGTTATTGCCAGCTCAACCCGCTCATTCAGATAATCTTTGAGCGGTCGAAGGTCCGAGTCTGACGCAGTTGACATCCAGCGGACTAGGAGTTGCTGGGTACGAAACCCGTCGACATCTATCTCTTGTAGCACCAGCGGCCCATTTTCCTCTGCCAGTTGATCTAGGTCATCTATCGGCAGTGGACGAGGGTCAATCAATACCGCGCTGTCCTCCGGGAATTTAGCTGCCAGAAGCTTTCTCCTAAGCTCTAGGCGCTCTTGAGCACTCTGAGCCTGATGTCCCGGCAAAACCTTGAGGCTCGCTCTGATGATCAGGCCTGGTTCAAACACATCCCCTTGGGTAGTGACCACGAGCGCGCCAAGCAAAAAGCCTTCGCCGGCCTTCTTGAACGAGCTGGAGAGAGTGAAGAGTCCAAGAAGTCTGCGCGCAGGGGTCGATACTGCAATCTGGGCAGGGTTCGCACCAGCAGCCAACAATCGGTTTGCTGCCGAAGCGATTAACTCTCTAGTTTCGGTACTCACCGAATTAAGATTCATGGCTCTATCGTCTCCTCCAAGTTCCCTCTTAGCAAGCAGGATTGCCACAGGCCTTGCTGGCATCGTGTCGCTTCTTGGAATTCGGCTAGAGGCGTCTGGCTTTAGCACTCAAGCTTTTTCGCAAAATTACCGAGATAGAATTAGGCACGTGCCTTCCACCATAATTCGCCTATCAGTCTCTGACGATATCGTCAGCTGGTTCGACGCAATCGGCCCATTTCTTTTCTATACGGCTGTTTTTGGTCTTGTATTCGCCGGCACAGGCCTGTTCATAGGCGCGTTTATCCCCTTTATAACTGGGGACTCCTTGGTATTTGCTGCCGGTTTGGTTGCAGCAGCCAACACTGATTCAATCAACATTTTTGTCATGGTTGTCGGGGTTGGAGTAGCAGCCTGGCTCGGCGATCAGGTTGGCTACACTCTTGGCCGGCACTATGGGCGTCCTTACCTCGATAAACGTCAGGGCAAATGGTTGCAAAAAGCTATCGCGAGGTCGGATCAGTTTTACGAGCGCTACGGCTGGTGGTCAATTGTTGTTGCGAGATTTGTGCCCTGGGGCAGGGTAATAATGCCTGCCCTAGCCGGCATCAGCAAGATGAACTATTACAAATTTTTTAGTGCAAATGCAGTTGGTGCCGTTGTCTGGGGATCAGGACTAACTACCGCCGGTTACTTTACCTATTCGATCCCTGGAGTCAGATCTGCGGTCTACATCATTGCCCTTGTTGTAATAACGCTCAGCGTTATCGCTGGAGTACGAACTTGGCGCGCAAACCGGGTCTAGTTTTGAACCCAAATCTCGCACAACTTGCCTGATTGCTCTTCCTCGTAAAACTCATTCTCTTGAATAGACCAAGTGCCCCAATAAGAATCAAACTGCCCATGATCTCTCGCCGAGAACCTTGACTTTCTTTGACTTGAATCACTTTCCATCCAGATGGTCAGGTCGGCTAGTTCGCTGGATGCCGAAGACACAGAGCCGCAGCCCTCCACGATGACTAGATTGCCACCTTCAAAACTACGCCAACCATTCGCTGGCTCGTTTGCCATTCCTCGGGAGCCAAGTTGCCAATCCCAGACCTGCCAATCGGCCTGCTTTCCAGCAGCAATGGGCCTAAGGATGCTTCGGTTTAGATAAGACGACCCTGCCCTGAGGCCATTCCAGCCAGGATATAAATCGTCCATGTGAATTAGCTTGGGGAGTTGCTTCTCGGATTGAAAGATTAGGTCCGCGAGCTGACCGGCAAAACGCGACTTTCCGGATCCGGCTCTGCCGTCAATCAGAACTATTGCCGTGTTCTTTACATTTATAAGGACGTCGAGCTGGGAATGAACCGATATCAAGGCTTCTTCGTAGCTAAGCAAATTTCGCGGCATATGGCGAGTTTAGGCGGAATACCCGTAAGCTTAGAAAGGCTATTCCAGCCTCCTCAGAATTTTACCAACCCAAGGTTTATATAAAAATGAAAAACAACGCGCTCAGGAACCTAGCCATCGTGGCCCACGTGGACCACGGTAAGACAACTTTGGTGGACGCCATGTTGCGCCAGACTGGCTCTTTTGCCTCCCACGGAACACAGGACGAGCGCGTCATGGACTCCGGTGATCTTGAGCGTGAAAAGGGAATTACCATCCTGGCCAAGAACACTGCGGTCCGCTATGAAGGACCTGCAGCCAAGGGTGAGTCGATCGTCCTAAACGTTATTGACACCCCGGGTCACGCTGATTTCGGTGGAGAAGTTGAGCGTGGATTGTCCATGGTCGACGGGGTGCTACTGCTAGTTGACGCATCAGAGGGCCCATTGCCGCAGACCCGGTTCGTTCTTCGTAAGGCTCTGGAAGCAAGACTGCCTGTCGTGTTACTTGTAAACAAGACAGACCGTCCGGACGCCAGAATCGACGAGGTAGTTGAGGAAAGTCACGACCTACTTCTAGGACTTGCTTCTGATTTGAACGACACTGTTCCAGATTTGGATGTCGATGCGATCTTGGACCTACCTGTTATTTACGCATCAGGCCGTGCTGGTCGAGCATCGCTAAACAAGCCAGCCGATGGTGAGTTTCCAGACTCGGAAGACCTGGAACCACTTTTTGAGGCAATCTTGAAGTACATTCCGGCTCCTTCTTACGAAGAGGGTGCGCCACTGCAAGCTCACGTCACCAACCTTGACTCCTCCCCATTCCTTGGTCGCCTAGCGTTGCTTAGGATCTTCAACGGTGAAATAAAGAAGGGTCAGACAGTTGCCTGGGCTCGTCAGGATGGAACCACTCAGAACGTGAAAATTACCGAGCTGCTTGGAACAAAGGCTCTTGAAAGAATGCCAATCGATAGTGCCGGCCCTGGGGACATCGTCGCTGTTGCAGGCATCGAAGACATCACCATCGGTGAATCACTTTGTGATCCCGATGATGTTCGCCCGCTCCCGCTAATTTCAGTTGACGATCCTGCGATCTCCATGACCGTCGGTATTAATACCTCGCCTATGGCTGGCCGCGTCAAGGGCGCCAAAGTAACCGCTCGTTTGGTGAAAGATCGCCTAGACCGCGAGTTGATCGGTAACGTTTCAATTCAAGTTCTCCCAACCGAGCGTCCAGATGCTTGGGAGGTTCAGGGTAGAGGTGAGCTTGCGCTAGCCATACTTGTAGAGCAGATGCGACGCGAGGGCTATGAACTAACAGTCGGCAAGCCGCAGGTAGTTACCCGTAAGGTCGAAGGCAAGGTTCACGAGCCGGTTGAAGACCTGACCATTGACACTCCAGAGGAGTTCTTGGGTGCTGTCACGCAGCTTCTGGCCGCCCGCAAGGGTCGCATGGTCAACATGACCAACAACGGCACTGGCTGGGTGCGCATTGAGTTTATGGTTCCATCACGAGGGCTTATCGGATTTAGAACTGAGTTCTTGACTATAACCAAGGGCGCTGGTATTGCCAACGCACTGGCTGCCGGCTATGAGCCATGGTTCGGGCCGATTATCACTCGTCAGAATGGATCGCTGGTTTCGGACCGAGCCGGTGTCGCCACACCATTTGCGATGATCGCCCTGCAAGAGCGCGGAGCATTCTTCGTGGAGCCAACCAGTGAGGTTTATGCAGGAATGGTCGTCGGAGAAAACTCCAGGGCTGATGACATGGACATCAACATAACCAAGGAGAAGCAGCTAACCAACATGCGAGCTGCTTCAGCTGACAACTTTGTTGGCCTAACGCCTCCAAAGAAGCTTTCCTTGGAAGAGTGCCTTGAATTTGCTCGCGAAGACGAATGTGTTGAGGTTACGCCTGAAGCCACCAGAATCCGAAAGCTGGAGCTGGATGCAAACGTTCGGGCACGCCATGCCTCTGCTAGAAAGCGCGCTTCAGAGAACTAAACGATTTTGGAATCTATTGAATAGATTTCGGACGGGTCTCTGCGAGTTCGCGTAGCTACTTCACGCTGAACCAACTCCGGGCTCTGGTTGTCGATTTTTCCTTGCTTGCCAATTGCAATCACGCAGATAACTTCTCGGTCCTTGGCACTAACTATGTCCGAGACGATATCGTGATTGATTCCTCCCATGTAGTGCGCTTTGAGGCCCATGGCTTCGGTTTGGGTAACGAGCTGGCTGGCGGCAAGGCCAACATCAAAGTGGGTTGCAGCTTGGCTTCTTGGTTCACCATCGAATTTTGCATCAGCCAGTAACACCGCATAGGCAGAGCCTTGTGGCGCCCACGCCTGGTTATATCCCTTTAGTCCTGATCCTGACATTTCCTCAAAGAGATCGGTTCCAGATCTCAGAATTACCACGTGCCAATTTTGGTGGTTGCTACTCGACGGGCTCCAACGGAAGGCTTCGCCAAGGCTCACAGCTTCGCCGTCAGATAGAACGTAGCTCGGATCAAAGATTCTCGGACTCCACCGGTCACGGATCAAGGGGTGTAATTTAGCGGTGGTTTCGGCAGGTTTATTTAGTAAGTCGTTAGTCATGATTACCACAACTCTAGTTCACGGACTATTAGTCCTAGGCGCTACTATTGGCAGGTGTCGACAAGAGGCTTGGTTCTTTTTTCAATGGCTGGCCTATTTTGGGGCCTTCCTTACTTCTTTATCGCACTTGCCCTAGAAAGTTTCTCAACGCCAACAATTGTGTTTGCCAGGACGTTTCTTGGCGCAGTGGTTCTGATTCCATATGCTGCTTTGACCGGGGGGCTAAAGCCGGCGCTAAAAGCATGGCCTTATGTGGTGATGTTTGGACTCATCGAGATGGTGGGCCCTTGGTTCTTGATTACCGAGGCCGAGAAAAACATATCTTCCGGTCTTGCAGGCCTACTGATTGCTACCGTGCCATTCTTTGCCGTCGCGGTGTTGGCTATTTTCCTGAAAGACCGTAAGGCTCTTCGTCCGCGCTCGTTGGCTGGAATGCTGATCGGCTTCTTCGGTGTCGTCGTGTTGGTTGGAATTGACTCATTCTTAGGGGCAGTGAATCCACTTTTTGTGATGATGGTCATACTGGCCGCAGTCGGCTACTCGATCGCACCGATTATCGCGAACAGAAAGCTGAACCAGGTTCCGAGCGCAGGGGTAATCGGTGTCAGCATGGCGATGGTTTCCATCATCTACGCGCCTTTTTCTTTGCCAGGCTTGGGGGATGAGCTTGCCCTGGCGACCACCTCGAGCATCTGGGCGATCATAGTTCTGGGCCTTGTTTGTTCGGCGCTGGCATTTGTTGTGTTCTTCATGTTGATTCAAGAAGTTGGTCCAGTCAGAGCCACTCTGATTACCTACGTCAACACCGCCGTGGCGCTTTCTTTGGGTATCGTATTTTTGAACGAGCCGATCACCATCGGTCTGGCGGTTGGATTGCCTCTTATTGCAATCGGGCTTTACTTGGCTGGGGGCACTGAGAAAAAAAGAGAGATTCCGGAGACTCCGGCCTAAACACCGAAGCGAATTCTCTTTCGGCAACGAATCAGGAGCTAGATCAGGTAGAGATCGTCCCCGGTAATATTTAGCAGTCTTGCATTCACGCCGACCGCAACAGTCCCAGCCGGCATGTCTTTGGTAACTACGGCGTTAGCCCCAACGGCGCAATCATTACCAATGTTGATATTGCCAATCAGCTTTGCCCCCGCACCAATAATTACTCGATCTCCAACCGTGGGATGACGCTTTACTGGGTCTAAGGTTTTACCGCCCAAGGTTACGCCGTGGTAAATCAGCACATCGTCTCCGATTACTGCTGTTTCACCTATTACAACTCCCACGCCGTGATCAATCACGAACCGCTTACCTATTGTTGCGCCGGGGTGAATCTCAATGGCGGTAAAAAATTTCGCGTGGTTTGAAACCATTCTTGAGAGCGTGCGAAACCGGAGCTTCCACAATCTGTGAGCTAGACGATAAAGCCAAACTGCGTGAAGGCCAGCGGATGTGAACCACAGTTCCCATGCGCTTAGAGTCGCAGGATCGCGCTCGAGTCCGGCGCTAATGTCCTCTCTAATACTCAATTCTTGCTCTGGTATTCATCTTGCAGGTCGCGGTAAAGGGTTGAAGACACATAGCGCTCACCAAATGAGGGAACTATCACCACTATCTGCTTGCCGGCAAACTCTGGACGAGTTGCAACTTGGCAGGCTGCCCAAAGGGCAGCTCCCGAGGAGATACCCGCCAAAATACCCTCTTCGGCGGAGGTTCGCCTCGCGAAGTCAAAGGCGGTGGCGTTTTCGACGCTTATGACTTCGTCATAGCTGTCGGTATCGAGAATTGATGGGATAAAGTTTGGCCCGATTCCGGCAAGGGGGTGTCCGGCTGCATCGCCTCCGGATAGCAGCGGAGAGGCGGCGGGTTGAACAACGAAGCTCTTTATCTTTGGGTTCAGTTCTTTTAGACGCTGTGATGTTCCAGTGATCGTTCCGCCGGTGCCGCTTCCTGCAACCAGGGCAGCGACTTGGCCGTCGGTATCAGCCCAAATCTCTTCGGCGGTGGTCCTTCGGTGAATGTCAGGACCGGCTTCATTATCAAACTGGCGCATCATCACAGAGTTTTCAATTGTCTTGCCTAATTCATCGGCTTTGGCAACTGAACCTTTCATGCCCTCTGCTGCAGGGGTCAGCACTAGTTCTGCTCCGTAGGCACGAATCAGGATTTTGCGCTCCATACTCATGGAGTCGGGCATGACAATGATTGTCTTGTAGCCGCGTGCTGCACC
>CAJJAJ010000002.1 GCA_905182225.1 uncultured Aquiluna sp. | reverse complement strand
GCTTCTGGGCTCTCAGAGTGGTGCTCGACAGCGCCGATTCCGCCGCCGTAAGGAATTCTGATAACCACGGGCATCTGCATTGCACCCTCGGACCGGTAGGTGAGTTTTGCAAGCTGGCTGGTGATCTGGTTGAAGGCTGGAAAAACAAAACCGTCGAACTGAATCTCTACCACTGGGCGATAGCCACGCATGGCCAGTCCGATTGCGGTTCCAACAATTCCAGACTCTGCAATTGGGGTATTAAATATTCTGCTTTGGCCAAACTCTTTATAGAGCCCCTCGGTTACGCGGAACACTCCACCTAGTTCCGCAACGTCTTCACCAAACATTAGAACTTTTTCGTTCTTAAGCATCGCTTGCTGCAGGCCTGCGTTTAGCGCCTTTGAGATTGCCATGTCCTTGTAGCTACTCATGATCACCCATGCGTGCTTCGTAAGCTTCGAGCCAGGCTCTCTGCTTGTCAATTTCGGGGTGCTGCTCGGTGTAGACGTGGTTGAAGATGTTTCCCAGCGGAGGATCCTCTAGGGCAAAAGTCTCTGCGCGAATTTTCTTTGCTAGGTCGTCTCCGGCAACCTTTACCTCTTCGAAGAAATCATCGCCGATGCCTTGCCTGCGCAAGAAGATTTCGAACCGCTTGATCGGGTCTTTGGCTTTCCACTCATCAACTTCTGCATCTTCCCGATATTTGCTCGGGTCATCGGATGTTGTGTGGGCGCCAATTCGATAGGTGAGTGCCTCCAGCAAAAACGGACCTTCTCCAGATCTGGCGTTGTCCATGTGAAGCCTGGTTGCCGCATAGCAAGCCAACACATCATTGCCATCTATGCGCATTCCTGGAACGCCAAAGCCCTCGCCTCGGGTGTAAAGAGGCGCCTTGGTTTGACTGTCAATGTGAGAAGAAATGGCCCACTGATTGTTTTGGATAAAAAAGACAATGGGTGACTCGTTTACGGCTGCAAACAGCAAGCCTTCGGAAACATCACCCTCTGCGGTTGCACCGTCTCCAAAATAAGAGATGACGGCCAGATCTTTTTCCCGGTCTCCGGTTCCAACTTTGCCGTCCAGCTTGACGCCCATGGCATAGCCGACAGCATGCAGAACCTGAGTCGCAAGAACAATCGCGTAATGGTGAAAACGAGTTTCTTCTGGGTCCCAACCTCCGTGGTTGACACCGCGCATCATTTTCAGAATAGAGATCAATTCGACTCCATGAGTCAGAGCAACTCCGTGCTCTCGATAGCTTGGGAAGATGTGATCGTTTTTACCGACGGCATGGCCTGAGCCAATTTGAGCACCCTCTTGGCCGATTGCCGGAACCCAAAGGCCCAGCTGACCCTGACGCTGCAAAGCGGTTGCCTCAATGTCAAACCTGCGAATCCGAGCCATGTCGGTATAAAGAAGTTTGAGGAAATCTTGATCGAGCCCCTCAATTATCTTTCCGTAGGCCTCATAGCCTTTGGGCACACCGTAGGTTCCGTCGGGCGCTAGAAGCTGCAACATCGGTGGCTGATTTTCGGGGTTCACGCCCCCTAATTTAGCCCGTTTACTGAAAGAATTGCCCAATGTTGCGATTTCTGGTTAGCACAATTGTTAATGCCGTCGGTCTATGGGTTGCCACTTCGGTGGTCCCTCAGGTTCAACTGAACCCATACGGAGGGAGTGGTTTCTGGAACGTAGCAGGTTCGTTCTTGGTGGTTGGTGCAGTCTTTGGGCTGGTGAACGCAATCATTGCTCCGGTAATAAAGATCATTGCCTTCCCGCTTTACATAATCACCTTTGGCCTTATCGCATTTGTTATCAACGGGGCGCTGCTGTTGCTCGTGGCATGGCTCAGCACTGTAATTGGGGTTGATGTCTTCAGCATCGAGGGCTTCACCTCTGAGGGCCTCGAAATTGAGTCACTCGGTTGGGCAATTTTGGCCGCCGTAGTCATGAGCATTGCGAGCTTCTTCACCAGAGCGGCCCTAAAAGCATTGAAGATTCGTTAGCCAATTGAGCTTATAAATAACGAACACTTGGATACTCGCAGTGTGCTCAGGCCCCAAGTACGGCAAAATAGAGTCGTGACTCTTTCTTCGCAACCCCTAAGCCCTCTAGATGGCCGCTACCTATCTCAAGTTAGGGAGCTCGGCGAGCACCTCAGTGAGGCGGGTCTCAACAGAGCGAGGGTATTAGTCGAAGTTGAGTGGCTAATTTGGCTGGTTGAGAGAGATCTTCTCGGAACCAGTAAAGAGTTGTCGCTCGAAGAAAAGACCAAACTGCGTGATTTGGTAAAAGATTTTTCGGACGCTTCAGTGACAGAACTCGCCGAAATAGAGGCAACCACTCGCCACGACGTCAAGGCAGTGGAGTATTTCTTGAGGAATGCTTTGTCAGCCATGAAGCGTGAAGATCTGGCCGAACTGGTTCACTTTGCCTGCACCTCGGAGGACATAAATAACCTCAGCTACGCAATAACTGTTCACGATGCCCTGGAGCGCGTTTGGTTACCGCGAGCCACGGACACAATCGTGAAGATCTCGAGAATGGCCAAGGAAATGGCGGCCATACCGATGCTTTCAAGAACCCACGGCCAACCTGCAACTCCGACAACGATGGGTAAAGAGCTGGCGGTATTCGCACACCGACTGAAACGACAAACCACAAAGGCCGCCAATCAGCAGATTCTGGGCAAATTTTCCGGAGCAACTGGAACTTTCGCTGCTCATTTAGCCGCAGCGCCGAATGTCGACTGGGCCAAGGAGTCTAAAGAATTTGTTGAGCACCTAGGTTTTGACTGGAATCCACTCACAACCCAAATCGAATCCCATGATTGGCAGGCTGAGCTTTACTCCACCATCAGCCATTTCAACAGAATCCTTCACAACCTTGCCACCGATGTTTGGGCATACATCTCAATTGGTTACTTCAAGCAGATTCCGGTTGCAGGAGCAACTGGATCATCAACCATGCCTCACAAAATAAACCCTATTCGCTTCGAAAATGCCGAAGCGAACCTAGAGCTTTCCTGCGCAGTGCTTGATTCACTGGCTCAAACCCTTGTCACCTCAAGAATGCAGCGTGACCTGACCGATTCCAGTGCCCAGCGAAACATCGGAGTTGGCTTTGGCCACTCAGTGCTTGCAATCGACAACGTGAACCGCGGTCTTGACGAAATAGCCATCAGTGAAGGTGTGCTTATGGCTGATCTGCTTGAAAACTGGGAAGTTCTTGGAGAAGCAATTCAAACCGCGATAAGGGCTGATGTCGCGCGCGGAGCGTCCAAGATTTCAGACCCTTACGCGCTTTTGAAAGAGCTGACGCGAGGCAAGAGTGTTGGCGAAGACGAGCTTTTGGCATTTATTGACAAACTAGAGGTTTCTGATGCAACAAAAGCCCGACTGCTAAAGCTAAAGCCACACACTTACGTCGGTCTCGCCGAGGCCCTCACAAATCATCTAGAGGACTGACTTACTAACTCGAAAGTTAGCGAAGACGCGGCTTGTTGGGGTCTGGGTCATCTGGCTTGAAGCTCAGATCAAGCGTGGCAATAATCACAAGCGAGACTATAAAGGTCACTAGGCCCCAAATAAAGGCCTGCTCAACAAATCTGGTTCCGAAAAGAACAATGAGTCCAACAAACAGGGCGGCAATGGTTGACATAACCATATAACTTTTGAGGTTTCCAAATCGCTTCACGCCTCAAGCCTACTTCGGTTGAGGTGTTGCGGCGGCTATACCCCAGAAAACGCCGCTAATCGCGAGATATGCACCCAAAAAACCTACGGCACTGACCTCATCGAGTGGGGCGAATAAAAACAGCAGCCCAAGAACGAGGCTGAAGCCAGCACTCAACGCGAAATCTCGACCAATTCCAACCCGAAAGCCTTCCCGCTTCGCCAGATAGCCCTCGAGCGCGGCGAAAGAAAGGCCGAACAATGCAACCAGGGGCAGAAACACCAGGGGTTGGATGTCTGAATACAAAAAGGTGCCGGCGCTCAGTAAGCCGATGAGCGTTGCTATAAGCATCAACGGGGCTAATTGGGTGTGATTTTTGGTGCGAAGAATGTAGGCCAAAGAACTAAGGCCGACTGCCAGCCCGAAACCCACCATGACTGCCGTGCCGACGGCAAAAGTGTGGGCTTGACTAAAGGTAATAAATACACCGAGACCGAAAGCGAAAGCGGCCCTTAGGCCAAACAGTATCTGCACGGGGCTAGCTTGGCATATTTACAAAACGCGAGTACTGACCATGGAAAGCAACCGTGACGGTACCGGTGGGGCCGTTTCGCTGTTTTGCAAGAATCAGGTCCGCTTCGCCAGCTCTTGGGTGATCCCGCTCGTAAATTCCTTCGCGGTGCAACAGCACCACAACATCAGCATCTTGCTCCAGTGATCCAGACTCTCGAAGGTGGGAGAGCTCTGGACGCTTGTCCTTGGACTGCTCCGCCTGACGGTTTAGCTGCGATAGCGCGACAACTGGAAGACCCAGCTCCTTAGCCAAGAGCTTGAGCGCCCTTGAGAACTCGGAAACCTCTTGCTGGCGAGATTCAACCTTCTTGCCGCTCGACATCAGCTGGATATAGTCAATAACCACAAGCTTCAAATCGACCTGCTGAGCCAAACGTCTGCACTTGGCCCTAATTTCAACCAGGGACATGTTTGGGCTGTCATCAATGTAGAGCGGGGCATCATTGATTCGACCGCGGACGGCTGCAAGCCTGGTCCAGTCGCCCTCAGAAATTGTTCCCTTACGCATGCTTTGGAGATAGATCGAGCTTTCTGCGCTCAGCATGCGCATTGCGATCTCGGAACGACCCATTTCCAAAGAAAAGAAGATTGTTGCCTGATTGTGTCTGACCGCTGCGTTCCTTGCGATGTCCAGAGCGAAGGTCGACTTACCAACCGCCGGTCGGGCGGCGACAATGATTAACTGTCCGGCGTGCAGCCCGTGAGTATAGGCATCAAGATCAGTGAAGCCGGTTGGTGTTCCGGTCATTTCTCCGCCACGGTTTTGCGCCAATTCGATGTCGTGGATTGCAGCTTCTAGGGAATCGCTCAAGCCGACGTAATCCTCTTTCGAGGACTGACTTGAGACTTTGTAGACTTCGGCCTGAGCCTGGTTCACTAGGTCCTCGACCTCACCCTGGCTGTCATAACCGGATTGAGCAATTCTGGTTCCAGCATCAATCAGTCTGCGCAAAATAGCCTTGTCACCAACAATTTTCGCGTAGTAGCCGGCATTAGCAGCGGTTGGCACATAGCTGGCTAGGGAGTGCAGGTAGTCGGAGCCTCCGGCTTTTAGCAGGTTTCCCTGCTTATTCAGTTCATCGGTAACCGCGATTACGTCGGTTGGCTCACCGCGACCGAACAGGTTCAAGATTGCGTTGTAAATAAGTTCGTGTTTGCCAGCGTAAAAATCAACACCGGCTATTTCTTCAACAACTTCAGCGACTGCTTCTTGGCTCAGCAGCATGCCACCGAGAGCGGACTGTTCTGCCTCAAGGTTGTGAGGTGCTACTCGAGGGTCAGATGCTGTGACGGTTGACAACATCGACATAATATTCCTCCAGAACTAGATAAGACATGTATAGCTTGGAGCAGTGACACCTTGCATACAAATGAGTCTGTGGATAACTGTGGATAACCCTGTGGAAACACGCCGATGATTTGCGTCTTCGCCTGTGGACAACCTGTGGATAAATAAAACCGTATCTGTCTTTTGCCCAATGTTTTACTGAGTTGTGCCTGTGAATAATTAAATCTATGAAAAGCCTAAAGCTCAAGCTTAGGGTTGTGGAAAACACCCCCCTTAAAAGAGGACAACCCACACAAAAAAGTGTGGGTTGTCCTTCACAAAATTGTGCTAGTTGGCAGAAACAACCTGCAGCTTTACCCGTGCCACAAGGTCAGAGTTCAAACGAACGCTTGCCTCATAGTTACCGGTGGTGCGGATTGAAGATGCGAACTGGATCTTACGCTTGTCAACCTCGCCGAAACCAAGGGCCTGAATGGCATCAGCCAGGTCAGAAGTCTTGATTGCGCCGAACAAGCGGCCGTTAGTGCCCGCTTTTGACTTGATGGTGATTAGAGCACCCTCGAGCTTGCTCTTAATCGCTAGTGCCTCTTCTTCAGATGCAATGGCGCGAGCATCGCGTGCATCGCGGATCTGGGTGACCTGCTTCTCGCCACCGCGGCTCCAGATAACTGCAAGTCCGGTTGGGATCAAGAAGTTACGTGCGTAACCGTTCTTTACCTCAACAATGTCACCGGCTGAGCCGAGACCTTGGACCTCGTTGGTCAAAATTAATTTCGACATGTGATTCTCCTCTAGCGTCCAGCACCGGAGTATGGCATTATCGCCATCTCGCGAGCGTTCTTGATGGCCTTAGCAATTTTGCGCTGGTCCTGCGGAGTCGCACCAGTGATGCGACGAGCACGGATCTTGCCTCGTTCGGTTACGAACTTGCGCAATGTTGCGACGTCCTTGTAATCAATGAATTCGATCTTGATTGTTTTTGCCGGAGCAAGCTTGTCGAACTTACTGTTCATCTGCTTGCGGCGGTCCGCTGACTTTCCTGCCATTGTTTTTCTCCTAGGTCTTTTCTAAAAAGGTGCTTCGTCGGATGGGGCTTCTGCTGGGTTAGCCCAAGCATCCGCTCCAGAATTGGCCTGCTTCTTTTCTGCCTGAGCTCCACCCCATGGGGATTCAACCTGTGCAGAGCCTTCACGGGCACGCTTTGTAACAGTTGCTGTTGCATAGCGAAGTGATGGTCCAATTTCATCAATCTCTAACTCAAGTGAAGCCCTGGCTTCACCCTGAGCGGTTTGGTAAGCAGAAGCCGGCTTCATTCGACCGGTAACTACAACTCGTGCTCCCTTGGTTAGTGACTGAGCAACATTCTCGGCAACCTCACGCCAAGCGGTGCAGCGAATCCATACGGTTTCGCCGTCAACAAACTCGTTTGTCTGACGGTTGAAGGTTCTCGGGGTTGAGCCAACGCGGACTGAGGCCACGGCGATTCCACCCTGCGTGTAGCGCAGTTCCGGATCGTCAGCTAGGTTGCCAATGATCGTTATGACTACTTCGCCAGCCATTAGTCGGCCTTAGCGCCTGTTGGACGCTTGCCGCCGCGAGCGCCGCCGCCACGAGGGCCACCACGGCCTGCGCGAGGAGGCTTCTCTTCGGGAACGAATTCGATTGGGTTGATGCTGAAAATTGCTTCTTCCAGACGGAGCACCTTGGTCCGAAGAACTGACTCGTTCAGGTTTAGCTGACGGTCAAGCTCTTGCACGGCTTGAGAAGTGGTGTTCATGTTAACCACTGCGTAGAGCCCTTCGGAGTGCTTCTGGATCTGATATGTCATGCGACGTCGGCCCCAAATGTCGATCTTGTCCAAGGTGCCACCAGCTGCGGTGATTACCGTTAGGAACTTGTCGAGTGTTGGAGCGACAGTGCGCTCATCTATTGAGGGGTCCATAATGACCATTAGCTCGTAGTTATGCATCTATAACCCACCTCCTTCGGTCTAAAGCGGCCACGGTATTTCCGTGACAGGAGGGTATTAGCATTTTTTTAACTTTGGTATTGCCTAGGCAACCTTTCAACCTTAGCGGTTGGACCACCACTCGAGCAAGAGCTTCTTTGCTTGCTCTGGGCCAACCTCTCCCTGATCTAGGCGCAACTCCAGCAAGTAATCGTAGGCAAGCCCAACCTCGCGACCGGGTTTTATTTCTAGGATTTTCATGATTTGGGCCCCGTCTAATTCCGGGCGAATTGCATCGAGCTGTTCTTGTTCGCCCAAAACAGCAATCCGTTTTTCCAAATCATCGTAGGCGTGAGCCAATCGATCGGCCTTGCGCTTATTTCTGGTTGTGACATCGGCACGCGT
>CAJJAJ010000001.1 GCA_905182225.1 uncultured Aquiluna sp. | reverse complement strand
GCGGCCAATACGATTTCACGCTTTGGACGAGCGAGGAAGGTGGCGACGGCTGTGCCGTGACGGTATTCGCCGGCCATCAGCATGATTCCCAGGATGATCACGAAGATATATCCCGAGATCGCATTTGCATAAACTCCATCAATTGCTTGAGGTGAATCAAGTGTCAGACCAGCACCGACGTTGCCCGCCTCAAAAATAAACGGTGTAATTACAACCGAAATTATCGAGATGACCACGGACGCGAGCAGGATGCCCCAGTTAGCCCTTACATATAAAACTTTGCGAAGTTCAGATTTGATAAGCGACATTAGTTCACTCCTTCGGTTAGCTTCAGGAAGGCCTCTTCGAGGGTTCCGTCCTTGATGATTTCCTTCATGCTGCCGGAGGTTATTAGTTTGCCCTTGTGCATGATGATGACATCATCAACCGTGTTCTGCATCTCAGCCAGCTGGTGAGAAGAGACCAAAATAGTTCTTCCGGAACCGGCCAGTGATCGTAAAAACTTTCTGAGCCAAGCAATTCCAAGCGGATCCAGTCCGTTTGCCGGCTCATCCAAAATAAGAACCTCTGGATCTCCCAGGATGGCTCCCGCGAGTGCCAGGCGTTGCTTCATGCCCAGCGAGTAGTTCTTGGTTCGCTTATTTGCAGCTTCGGTTAGTTCAACTAGTTCTAAAACCTCATCGACTCTTGAGTCGGGAATGCCACCGGCAGCGGCCATGACCTTTAGGTTTTGTTTTCCAGTTAGAGCTTTATGAAAACCTTGAGAATCTAAGACGCAGCCAACCTGTCTGATTGGGTCTCTGAGGTCGCGGTAACCGGCTCCAAGAATGGCAGCCGAGCCGCTTGTCGGTTTGGCGAGTCCAACAAGGCACCTTAGGGTCGTCGATTTACCGGCACCGTTTGGTCCTAAAAACCCAGTAATCCGGCCCTTTTGAATTTCGATGCTGAGATCGGATACGGCCTTTTGTTTGCCGTAGGTCTTCACGAGGTTGGTGAAGGTTATTGCTGCAGTCATTTCACTCCGTCTTTTGGTTGGTCATGTTGACTTTTAGATTGTTCAGATAACCACGAGTCTAGAACTCATGGCAGAATGTAGGGATGACTTCACCTACTTCAATAGCAACCCTTCACACCAACCATGGCGCGATCAAGGTAAACCTGTTCGGTCTGCACGCCCCGAAGACTGTCGAGAACTTCGAGGGCCTAGCGACTGGCGCCATCGAATGGCGAGACCCTAAGACCAACTCGACTCAGACCAACACCCCGCTATATAGCGGCGTAATCTTCCACCGAATCATCCCTGATTTCATGATCCAGGGTGGAGACCCGACTGGAACCGGAATGGGTGGCCCGGGCTACCAGTTCGGTGACGAAATCCACTCGGAGCTAACCTTCACCGAGCCATACATGTTCGCGATGGCGAACGCTGGTCCTGGAACCAACGGCTCGCAATTTTTTATTACCATCGCCCCAACCACATGGTTGCAGGGTCGCCACACCATCTTCGGCGAAGTCGCAGATGAAGTTAGCCGCAAGGTTGTTGACCAAATTGGCCAGGTTGCAACCGGTGCAAACGACAAGCCAGTGGACGATGTAATTATTGAGAGCATCACAATCGAAAAAGCCTAAGTGGCTCGTTTAAGACTTCAAAGCTTCCAACAGGTTCCGATAACTTCGGGCCTGTTGGCGCTTAACGTAGTTATTTGGCTCGGACAGATAAGCCCAGTTGGTTATCTTTTTACAAACCAGATGTTCTTTGCCCCACTATTTGCGCCCTTTGAACCTTGGCGAATGCTCACGGCCGGCTTCGTCCACGACTGGACTGGACCGTTTCACATTCTTCTAAACTCCTACGCAATCTGGATCTTCGGCCGCATTCTTGAACCACTCTTGGGCCCGGTTCGATTCTTGGTGATGTATCTGACCGCAATCATCGGTGGCTCGGTAGCGGTGATGTGGCTGTCAGACCCTCAGGTTCCGGTTGTGGGGGCATCTGGAGCACTGTTTGGCCTGATGGGTGCCTACTTTATTGTGGTGCGCTCCACCGGGGGCAATTCCACTCAAATCTTTACCTTGATAGCCATAAATTTTGGCCTTGGCTTTTTTGTTTCCGGGATCTCTTGGGAGGGCCACCTAGGCGGCCTTGTCACCGGCTTGGCAATCGCAGGAATCTACTCGCAGACTAGGCAGCGCGATAAGCGCGTGCAGCAAATATTTGGAGTGTTATTGGTTTGGGGGGTCCTTTACGGACTAACCATGCTGAAAATATCTAGCTGGATGTAGTTATTTCCACTTAGTTGTCATCGCAAAGCCAATCATGGCGATACCGAAGCCAACCAGGATGTTCCAGTTGGACAGATCAATTGGCGTCGCTGCACCGAGCGGGTAGCGGGCGCTTGAGATGTAGAAAACCAATATCCAGGCTAGGCCGAAGAGCATGAAGCCAAACATGACCACCTTGTACCAGGTTGGGTTGTCTTGCTCTTCTTCGCCGACAACCTTTGGAGTCAGTGGCTTGGTCTCGTTTTTCTTACTTCTCTTTGAATCAGACATGCTTAGTAGCTTAATGCCTGAACCCAAGGACCCGCCATCCGATTAGGCTATTAGCACCATGGTAAACATCCTCGTTTTAGATAACTACGACAGCTTTGTCTACACTTTGAACGGCTATTTGCAGCAATTAGGCGCCGAAACTACCGTTATGCGCAACGACGCGATCACCGAAGCGGAGCTTCCAGCCCTCTTGCAAAAATTTGATGCAGTTCTAATTTCTCCGGGTCCAGGCACTCCAGCGAGTGCAGGATTGTCGATACCCACGGTGAAATATGCCCTCGATACCGATTACCCAGTTTTTGGAGTTTGCCTGGGGCACCAGGCAATTGCAGAGGCAATGGGGGGCAAAGTTGAAAGTGCGCCAGAGCTAATGCACGGCAAAACTTCAAAGGTGAACCACCAGGACAGCCTGATTCTCAACGGTCTACCGCAAGGTTTTATGGCAACTAGGTATCACTCACTGGCAGTAGTTCCGGAAAGTGTTCCAGAACAACTTCTGGTTACTGGCCAGACTGAAAGTGGAATCATAATGAGCCTTCAGCACAAGACTAAGCCGATCTTCGGCGTGCAGTTCCACCCGGAATCAGTCATGACCGAGGGCGGCTATCAGATGATAGCTAATTGGCTTGAAACTCTCGGGGTTGAGGGCGCTTTAGAAAAGTCTAAAAGCTTGAGTCCGAGAATCGAAAAGTCCTAGACCGAACCTAAGTTCCTTAAGGTGTCGGTGTCGGTGTAGGTGTAGGTGTAGGTGTCGGGGTTGGCTCCGGAGTTTCGCCCCCCACGCACTCGACATACAGAATTATGTTCTGCAGCTGAGGCGCTTCTCCTGGAAGTACTGATTGCTCCAGAACAATGGTTCCAGGAGTGCCCGTACAGGTTTCTGCGTCAAGAACTTCAACCGAAACCGTGTAACCAATTGATGGGTTAGTCAAGATGCTTCTTGCCTCCAGCACCTCAAGGTTTCTGATGTCGGGAACCTGGACCGTGCCGTCGGACAAAATGATGTTCACTATTGAGCCAAGGGGCAGCTTCGAGTTAGTTACTGGATCGGAGGCTATTACTGTTCCACCCGGAATAATCGGAGATCCGACAACCGTGATGCTTCCTACCGTCAACCCCTGCCCCTCAATTAGCGCAACGGCATCCGTTTCGTTTTTGCCAACCATGTTTGGAACTGTCACTTCAGTGGCACCACTAGAGACATAGAGCGTGACGGCAGTGCTGGAAAGAACCAGTGTTCCGGCTTCCGGGACTTGTCTTATGACGACACCCTCTGGCACCAACTCGCTTTTCTCGTAAACCCGGAGCACTACAAGATCCTGCGAGTTCAGTGTGCTGTATGCGTCCTCGTATAAAGAACCTTGAACGCTTGCCACTTCAACGCCGCTTGATGGTGCTATTCCTGGTCCAGAAGAACCTAGGTTCATGACCCAGAACAACAAGCCAACCAAAATCACGACAACTCCGGTTCCGAGGCCCCATAGAACACCGGCCCCCACCTTGTTAGTCGTTGTAGTTATTTGTCTGCTTGGAGCTGTTTCGAAGCCTTCAATTAAGGAGGTTGGAAACCCGTCCTCGCCTGTTGTCGAGATTACTTCGGTGGCGTCCAGGTTTACCGGGGTCATTTTTGAAACTGGGGTTTTTTTGGTTGTCGGCAGGGTTTGTCCGGCCTGAGCCGCAAGCAAGTTCTCCCGGAATTCTTCGGCTGTCTGGAAGCGCTCGTCGCGATCTTTGGTCATCGATCGAAGTACCACGGCGTCTAACTCCGGTGAAACATCCTTGTTGAAGGCCGAGGGTGGTGTAGCTAGTTCAGAAACGTGTTGGTATGCAACTGAAACCGCACTCTCTCCCTTGAATGGAGGCCTCCCGGCCAGTAACTCATAGAGAATCACGCCGGTCGAGTACAAATCTGTTCTGGCATCAACCGCATCTCCGCGAGCTTGCTCGGGAGAGAAGTACTGAGCGGTGCCAACTATGCCAACCGTCGCAGCCTGAGTTGCCGAGTTATCATTTACCGCTCTGGCTATGCCAAAGTCCATGACTTTGATCGAATCGCCCTCTCCGACCATTACGTTTGCTGGTTTTATGTCTCGGTGAACCACACCGGCACGGTGGGACACCTCAAGAGCGGTGAGGATCCCAGCGATGTAGCCAACTGTTCGTTCGATGGCAACGTTTTTTTCGGCAACCACTTCGCGGAGCAACTTACCGCGGACTAGCTCCATGATTATGAATGGAGTTTTTACGATCTGCCCGTTTGCATCGGCAGCCTCTTCTTCGCCGGCGTCGTAGACCCGAACGATAGTTGGGTGAGCCATGCGAGCACTGGCTTGAGCCTCTTGGCGAAACCTTGCTTCGAAATTAGCGTCGTTGGCGAGGTCCGATTTTAGAAGCTTGATCGCGACCGTTCGACCAAGTCTGGTGTCGTAACCCTCGAAGACCTCGGCCATTCCGCCGCGGCCGACAAGCTCGCCTAGTCGATATCGACCAGCAATCAGTCTTTCGTTATTACTCAAACTCGCTCTTTTCCGCCTCTTGAAGTCTAGTTTTTGTTTTGGTTATTGCTCGCATGACTCGGTTACAGTCTTATTACCCCGTTGGGCCCGGATCTACCGTGACCACATCTTCAACGGTGTCACCTGGAACGACCGAGGGTACGTCAGCCACCGGTGTTTCCGATGGGGCAGGTTCACCGTCGACTGGGCTTGTAGCCTCCGGAGTTGGTTCAGCCGTAGCCTCGCTCTCCGGAATCTCAATCGGAATGTCTTCGTAATCACCCACGTAATAGGTAACGTTCACGGTGCTGCCTACCGTTACGTTTCCGGTTGGAGCGGCTGCATAAACCACTCGAACCTCGGGAGAGCCGCCAGGGATGAGTTCGCCGGGTATTGCGTTTACGACGAAACCGCGCTCAGTCAACCAAGCTGTCACTTCACTCAAGTTTTTGCCCACCACATCAGAAACCAAGACCAGGTAAGTTGCGGGCTCAGTGGCTACAGGCTCGGGTTCCGCTTCTACCGTTTGAGTGTTACCGGGCGTCGAGTTCGGGGTGCTCATTGGGGAGACGTCGGAAGCGTTGGGCTCAGAGAGAATCGCGACAATTACCACAATCGTGGTGAGACCCAATAGCCCAAGAGTTGCAAGCCAAGGCCACACAATTGGTGCCCTTGGTAATGGTGCTGTGTCGGTTGAGATTAGCTCGGTGACAGGCTCGTCGATTGGAGTTTCCGAGGCAACGGGTCGACCCTTACGTTTTTCCCTAAGCAGAGCCTCCGCTCTAATTGCGAGCGAGGTTCCGGACTCTGGACGCTGGTTTGGCTTTTTGGCCAGGCAGCTAAGAACTAAGTTTTGAACTCTTGGGTCAATCGAGTCGGAAAGAGCGGGCGGCATCTCGTTTATGTGAGCCATGGCGATTGCCATCTGGTTCTCGCCGCGGAAGGGTCGCATTCCTGCCAGCGCTTCGTATGCCACAACCCCGAGTGAATATAGATCCGTTGCACCGGTTGAAGTTTTCCCGGTTGCCTGTTCTGGGGCCAAGTACTGAACAGTTCCCATAACCTGTCCGGTTTTGGTGAGCGGAACCTGGTCTCCCACTCTTGCAATGCCAAAGTCGGTTATCTTCACTTTGCCATCCGGCGTGATTAGCAGATTGCCCGGCTTGATGTCTCGGTGAACCAAGCCTCTCGCGTGAGCAGCAGCTAGAGCCCTAGAAGTTTGAGCCACAATGTCTAGAACTTGGGCTTCAGGCAGCCGTTTTTCTCGCTCCAACAACCGGGACATCGATTCGCCGGGAACTAATTCCATGACGAGGTATGCGGAACCAGTGTCTTCGCCGTAGTCGTAGATGTTTGCAATTCCCTCGTGCTCAACAAGGGCTGCCGAGCGGGCCTCGGTTCTGAATCTTTCTAAAAACGCCGGATCCGAAAGATACTCTTCCTTCAGAATTTTGATTGCTACCTGGCGCAAAATCAGCTCGTCTTCGGCTTGCCAAACCTCGCCCATGCCACCAATGGCAATGCGCAGTTGGAGTCGGTATCGGTCTCCGTAAAGTTGCCCCACTGCTGGCTTCATCGGCTCAAAGCCGCCTTCATAACTGCCTTAGCGATCGGAGCGGCAATTTGGTTACCGGTTCCGTTCT